>DXFW01000022.1 GCA_019114225.1 Candidatus Allofournierella pullicola
ATGTACTTCTTGGCGTTGTCCCACGCGCCGCCCGAGTTGGCCATCATCACCGCCAGCACAAAGCCGGTGACGGTGGTGCCGGCCAGCAGGCCCGCCACGCCGTTCACGCCCAGGATGAGGCCCACCACAACGGGCACGATCACCGCGATCAGGGCGGGGGCCAGCATGAGCTTCTGGGCGCTGCGGGTGCACATGTCCACACAGCGGGCATAGTCGGGTTCCGCTTTGCCTTCCATCAGGCCGGTGATGGTGGAGAACTGACGGCGCACCTCCACCACAATGCTCTGGGCCGCCTTGCCCACCGCGTCCATGGTGAGCGCAGCGAACAGGAAGGGCAGCATGCCGCCGATGAACAGGCCGATGAGGATGGTGGGGTTGGTGATGGTCAGGTCAAGGGCCATGTCCGGCTTGATTTGGTGCACCTTGTCGATGTAGCTGGCGATGAGGGCCAGGGCGGTCAGAGCCGCACTGCCGATGGCAAAGCCCTTGCCGGTGGCGGCGGTGGTGTTGCCCAGGGAGTCCAGCGCGTCGGTGCGCTGACGCACCTCGGCGGGCATGTGGGTCATCTCGGCAATGCCGCCGGCGTTGTCGGCGATGGGGCCGTAGGCGTCGGTGGCCAGGGTGATACCCAGAGTGCTGAGCATGCCCACGGCGCTCACGCCCACGCCGTAAAGGCCCATGTTGAAGTCGGTGGCGCCGCCGGCGCAGAAGTAGCTCAGCAGCACGCTCACGCCCACGATGACCACGGGGGCCACGGTGCTCAGCATGCCCAGCGACAGACCGCTGATGATGACGGTGGCGCTGCCGGTCTCGCTGGAGGCGCTGAGGCGCTGGGTGGGCTTGTAGGTGTCGGAGGTGTAGTACTCGGTGATGGCGCCGATGGCAACGCCCGCCACCAGGCCGCTGATGACCGCGATGAACACGCCCAGGGCATGCTCGGCGGGCAGCAGCCAGTGCACCGCGAACCAGGCGCACACCGCGATCAGCGCGCTGGAGATGTAGGTGCCGGTGCGCAGGGCGGTGAGCAGGTTTTTCTGGCTGGCGCCCTCTTTTGTCTTGACGAAGAAGCTGCCCACGATGGAGCACAGAACGCCCAGGGCCGCCAGCAGCATGGGCACGCTGACGCCGTTCACGCCGTAGCCCGCGGCCACGGCCAGGGCGCTGGTGGAAACGATGGAGCCGACATAGCTCTCATACAGGTCGGCGCCCATGCCGGCCACGTCGCCCACGTTGTCGCCCACGTTGTCGGCGATGACGGCGGGGTTGCGGGGGTCATCTTCGGGAATTCCCGCTTCCACCTTGCCCACCAGGTCGGCGCCCACGTCGGCGGCTTTGGTGAAGATACCGCCGCCCACACGGGCAAACAGCGCCATGCTGGAGGCGCCCATGCCGAAGGTGAGCATGTTGGAGGTGATGTTCTGAATCAGCAGCTCGGTGCTGGTCACCGGGTCCACGGTGGTGTACCAGAAGCGCAGGAAGAAATACCAGAAAGACAGGTCCAGAAGCCCCAGGCCCACCACGGTGAAGCCCATGACGCTGCCCGCCGAGAAAGCCACCCGCAGGCCGCGGTTGAGGCTGTCGGAGGCGGCGTTGGCGGTGCGGCAGTTGGCCATGGTGGCCGTTTTCATGCCGATGAAGCCCGTCAGGCCGCTGAAGAAGCCGCCGGTGACAAAGGCGAAGGGGGTGAAGTAGCTCAAGAAGCCCAGGGCGGCCATTGCCAGCAGAATGCAGAACACCACCACGAAGAAAACGGCCACGCCTTTGTACTGCCGCTTCAGGTAGGCGGTGGCGCCGCTGCTGACCGCATTGGAGATCTTCTCCATCTGCGGCGTTCCCACGGGCTGCGCCTTCACCCACCGGAACATGGTGGCAGCAAAGGCCAGCGCCAGCACCGCGCCCGCCGCCACAAGGACCATCGCGTTCATAAAAATGAGACCCTCCTTTGATTTTGGCGTTCCGGTGTAAAACAGCCTGCCGCATTCCGCGGCAGGCTACCGGACGACGCACTGTTTGTTGCTTCATTATAGACCATTTTCTCACAAAGGGCAAGAGAATTTGCAAAATCCGCTCTGATTTTTGTCAATTTATCCTTCTCCCTCCGGCGGGTTGGACGTTGTTCCGTCATAAATCCGTGGTATAATATGGTATAATAAAGAACAGTTCCGCGGGGCGGGCCTGCCCGCCCCGGAAAGGATAACAGAATGACAAAAGGTCTCGTGCTGGCCGGCGGCGGCGCCAAGGGCAGCTATCAGGTGGGGGTCTACAAGGCCCTCTCCGAGCTGGACTGGCATGCCGGCGTGATCACCGGCACCTCGGTGGGGTGCCTGAACGGGGCGCTCTTCGCCCTGGACAACTGGGAGCTGGCCCAGGAAATGTGGCTGACCATCGGCGACGACCAGGTGATGGAGCCCGCGCCGGACGGCCGCCCCGCCGACTGGGGCGATTTTGTGCAGGCGGCGGTGGAGCACGGCGGCATGGACGTGACCCCGCTGGAGGCCACCGTGCGCCGGGTGGTGGACGAAAAGGCCCTGCGGGCGGCGCCGGTGCGCTACGGCCTGGTGACCGTGCAGAAAAACACCCTGAAGCCCCTGAAGCTGTCGCTGGAGGAGATCCCGGAGGGACGCCTGGCGGATTATATGCTGGCTTCGGCGGCCTGTTTCCCCGCCTTCCGGCCCCGCACCATCGACGGGGAGGAATACATCGACGGCGGTTATTCCGACAACATGCCCCTGGGCCTGGCAGCCCGGATGGGGGCCGAGGAACTTTTGGCGGTGGATGTGGACGGCGTGGGCGTGACCCTGCCCAACCTCACCGGCCTGCCCACCACCTGCGTGCGCAGCTACTGGGACCTGGGGCCCATCCTGCGCTTTGAGCCCGCCTGCGCAAAGCGGAACATCGCCCTGGGCTATCAGGACTGCTACCGCGCCTTCGGCCGCCTGTCGGGCGTGGCCTATGCCCTGCGGGCGGGGGAGGACAAAAAGCTGGCGGAGCGGTTCGTGCGGCCCTACGCCCGGCTGCTGCGGGCCGCCATCGGCCGCAGCCCCTCCCTGGCGCTGGCGGAGGGCGCGGCACTGCGCCCCATGGAGCGCTGGTGCACCACCGAGCAGGCACGGGCGCTGGCCCCGCTGGAGCGGGCCTGCGAGCTGGCGGGGGTGGACCCGGTGGGGGTCTACACCGCCGAGGAACTGTGCGACGCATTTTTGAAGCAAAGCGACGCGGACGCCGCCGCGCGCTTTTATCCGCTCTTCCGGCAGGAGGCGGGCTGGCGGCCCGTGGAGGCCGCGGTGTCCGCGGCGGTGCCGGGCGAGTTTTTGACGGCGCTGGTACGCTTTGTTCTCACCGGGCAGTAAACCGCCCTTCCGGGGCGGTTTCAGAAGAAAGGGGGAGCATCCATGCAGACATATCAGGGCGCAGCAGCCTCGCCGGGCCTGGTGATGGGTCCGGTGCGCCGGCTGCAGCACAGCGGGCCGGGCCTGGAGCGGGTGGTGCTGACCCCCGGCCGGGAACAGGCCCTGCTGAACGCGGCGGTGGTGCTGGCAAAGGACGAACTTCGCCTTCTGGAGGAAGCCGCCGTAGGCACCGACAAGGATATCTTCCTGTTCCAGCAGGTCATGCTGGACGACCCCGGCCTCAACCGGGAGATCGCGGCCTACATCGCCGCCGGCGCGGGGGCTGCCCCCGCGGTGGAGCGGGCGGCGCAGCTGTTTGCGCGGCGGATCGAGGACGCCGAGGACGAGTACATACGCCAGCGGGCGGTGGACGTGCTGGACGCCTGCCGCCGGGTGGTGAACATCCTGGACGGGCGGCCCCGCACCCTGCTGCGGCTGGACACGCCCTCCATCCTGGTGAGCGAAAACATCTACCCCAGCGACATCGTGTCCATCGGGCGGGGCATGCTGCTGGGGGTGGCCTGCGCCGAGGGCAGCGAGCAGAGCCACGCCTCCATCATCGCCCGCACCATGGGCATTCCCGCCGTGGTGCAGCTGGGGCCGGGCTTCCTGGGCCAGAACTACGCCGGCGGCGCGGTGCTGGACGCGGACAACGGCCGCCTCATCCTGGAACCGGACGAGGCCGTGCGCAAGGACGCCCAGCGGCGGATCGTGGGCGCGTCCATCCTGAAAAAGCGGCTGGCGGCCCTGGACGCGGGGCCCTGCCGCACCAAGAACGGCACCCATGTGGCCCTGATGGCCAGCTGCTCCGGCCCCGAGGACGTGGAACTGGCCATGCAGGCGGGCGCCGAGGGCGTGGGCCTTTTGCGCAGCGAGTTCTCCATCATGGCGGGCCGTATCCCCAGCGAGGAGGAGCAGTATTATTTCTACCTCAGCTGCCTGCAGGCGGCAAACGGCAAGCCGGTGACGGTGTGCACCTTTGACATCGGGGCCGACAAAAGCGTGCCCGGCCTCACCGAGGATTCCCCCAATCCGGCCCTGGGCATGCGGGGCCTGCGGATGAGCCTGGCCCACCCGCAGATGTTTGAGGAACAGTTGTGCGCCCTGCTGCGGGCAGGAGCACGGGGCCCGCTGCGGGTGTCCATCCCCATGGTCAGCGGCCCGGAGGACTGGCTGCGGGCCATGGAACATGTGGAAAAGGCCCGCCGCACCCTGCGCCGCCGGGGCGTGGTGTTCAACGAAGAGATGGAATTCGGCTGCATGGTGGAGACCCCCAGCGCCGCCCTGCTGGCGCCGGACATCCTGGCCGCCGGGTGCCGTTTTCTGGTGGTGGGCACCAACGACCTGGTGCAGTACACCTACGCCGCCGACCGTCTGGACGGCCGCTTTTCTGACTTCTTCAGCGGGCGCAGCCCGGCGGTGCACCGGCTGGTGGGCATGGTCACCCAGGCGGCGGCCGAAGCCGGCGCGCCGGTGTGTATCTGCGGAGTGCACGCGGGCAGCCCCAACCAGGTGGTGCGCTACGCCCGGCAGGGCGTGCGGTGTTTTTCCACCGAGGCGTCCAGCCTGCTGCAGGTGAAGGCCCGCCTTTTGGAAGAGGACCTGACCGCCCCCGCCGCGGACTGAACGGCAGAACGATCTCATCTTTCACGGCCCGGCGCCTGTGCGCCGGGCCTTTTTGCGTTCTATCGCGCGCGAATGCGCTCACTTTTTGGAAGTTTATGCTCGAATCAAGGGAAAATCGGCCCTTTTGGGGGATAATTCAGCCAAAACTGTTCACATTGACCAAAACCTGCCGCCAAATTTGTGCGCTGTCGTGAATGATTTTGCTTGATTTTGATTATTTGACGTGGTATAGTGAAGGCAGAAGAAAGGAAGTGAGGAGAATGCTGGCAGAGGAGCGGTTTGCGGCCATCCAGGAGCTGCTGCAGAAAAAGCGGGCAGCCACCGTCACCGAACTGGCCCAGGCGCTGGACGCCTCTGAATCCACCATCCGGCGGGATCTGATACTCCTGGCCGGGCAGGGCAAACTAAACAAGGTACACGGCGGGGCCGTGGCCCGGGAAGAGGCATTCGACTCCGGCGAGGCGGCCATGAGCGCCAAGGAGCAGCTGAACGTGGCCGAAAAGCAGGCCATCGCCCGCTACGCCGCAAAGCAGATCCAGCCGGACGACGTGGTCTTTCTGGACGCGGGCAGCACCACCCTGATGATGTTGGACTTTTTGCAGCCGGGCGGCGCGGTGATCGTGACCAGCGGCGTAATGCACGCCCAGAAACTGGTGCAGAAGGGCTTCAAGGCCTATGTGCTGGGGGGCATGCTCAAGCCGGGCACCGAGGCCATCGTGGGCGCCGCGGCGGTGCAGAGCCTCGGCCGCTTCAACTTCACCAAAGCCTTTCTGGGGGTGAACGGCATTGCCCTGAACCAGGGCTACACCACCCCCGACCCGGAGGAAGCGCTGGTGAAATCCACCGCCATGGACCAGTCCTATGTGAGCTACATCCTGGCGGATTCCTCCAAGTTCGGCCGCGTTTCGGCGGTGACGGTGGCCCCTCTGGAGCGGGGCTGTATCATCACCGACCGCCTGCCGGACAAAGTTTATGCAAAACACGCCATCATCAAGGAGGTCGAACCTGACCAATGATCTACACCGTGACCTTCAACCCCGCGCTGGACTATGTGGTGCGCCTGCCCGCCTTTGAGCCGGGCAGCGTGAACCGCACCCAGAGCGAGGACATCCAGCTGGGCGGCAAGGGGATCAACGTCTCCTGCGTGCTGGGCCAGCTGGGCTTCAAAAGCGTAGCCCTGGGCTTTGTGGCCGGTTTCACCGGCGAGGCCGTGGAGGCGGGGCTGGCCCGCCGGGGGGTGAACGCCGATTTTATCCGCCTGAACGAGGGCCTGACCCGTATCAACGTGAAGATCAAGGCCTCCGCCGAGACCGAGATCAACGGCCAGGGCCCCCACATCCCCGCGCAGGCGCTGGAGGAGCTGTTCCACAAGCTGGAGCGCCTCACCGCCGGGGACGTGCTGGTGCTGGCGGGCAGCATTCCCTCCAGCCTGCCCAGCGACGTTTACCAGCGCATTCTGGAAAAACTGGCCCCGAAGGGCGTGCTCTGTGCGGTGGACGCCACCGGCGAACTGCTGGTGAAGGTGCTGCCCTACAAGCCGTTCCTCATCAAGCCCAACAACCACGAACTGGGCGAGATCTTCGGCCGCACCCTTCACACCGACGCCGAGATCGTGGAATGCGCCCGCCTTTTGCAGCAAAAGGGCGCCCGCAACGTGCTGGTGAGCATGGCGGGCGACGGCGCGCTGCTGCTGGATGAAGGCGGCAGCGTGCACCGGCTGGAAGCCTTCAAGGGCAAGGTGAAGAACTCGGTGGGCGCGGGCGACTCCATGGTGGCCGGCTTCATCGCCGGCTGGCTGGAAAAAGGCGATTACGCCTGGGCGCTGCGCCTGGGCTCCGCCTGCGGCAGCGCCACCGCTTTTTCCGACGCCCTTGCCACCCGGGCCGAGATCGAGGCCCTTTTGCAGCGCTGAGGCGGGGCAGACCCCCGGCCCTTGGCGAATCCACCCCGCGCCGGAACCGCCCGGCGCCATCCCATCGCTGACCCAAAGCGGGCAGAGCCACAGCTTTTAAAATAGAGAGAGGAAGGAACACCATGCGCATCACAGACCTGTTGAAACCTCAGAGCATTCTGCTGGGCGGTCAGGCCGCCGACAAGGCGGGCGCCATCGACACCCTGATCGGCCTGCAGGCCGCCGGCGGCCACCTGGCGGACAAGGACGCCTACAAGGAGGCCATTCTGGCCCGCGAGGCCCAGAGCAGCACCGCCATCGAGGCGGGCATTGCCGTGCCCCACGCCAAGAGCGACGCCGTGTCGAACCCCGGCCTGGCAGCCATGACCCTCACCCAGGGCGTGGACTACGGCGCCATGGACAAACAGCCCAGCGACCTGTTCTTTATGATCGCCGCCCCCCTGGACGGCAACCTGCACCTGGAGATCCTCAGCCGCCTGATGGTGCTGCTGATGGACCCGGAGTTCACCTCCGGCCTGCGGGCCGCCAAGACCGCCGAGGAGTTTTTGGCGGTGATCGACAAGGCCGAAGCCGCCAAGTACGGCGAGGTGGGCGTGCCCGGCGTTGAGTCGGTGGACACCGCCGAAGAGGCCGCCGCCAAAGCCGCCAAGAACGCGGGCGCGGAGTACCGGGTGCTGGCCGTCACCGCCTGCCCCACCGGCATTGCCCACACCTACATGGCCGCCGAGGCCCTGGAGAAGGCCGGCAAGGCCCTGAACATCACCGTGAAGGTGGAGACCAACGGCTCCGGCGGCGTGAAGAACGCCCTGACCGCTGAGGAGATCGCCGCGGCCGACGGTATCATCGTGGCCGCCGACAAGAACGTGGAGACCGCCCGCTTCGAGGGCAAACCGGTCATCTTTGTGCCGGTGAGCGACGGCATTCACAAGGCGGAGGAACTGGTGAAGAGCGCGGCGGCGGGCTCGGCTCCCGTTTACCATCACCAGGGCGGCGCCGAGACCGTGGAGACTGCCTCCGCGGCGAAGGAGTCCCTGGGCCGCAAGACCTACAAGGACCTGATGAACGGCGTGTCTCACATGCTGCCCTTCGTCATCGGCGGCGGTATCCTCATCGCCCTGGCCTTCCTGCTGGACACCTTTGACCCCAACAACGCCGCCAACTTCGGCATGGGCACCCCCGTGGCCGCCTTCTTCAAGACCGTGGGCGGCGTGGCCTTCAACTTCATGCTGCCCATCCTGGCGGGCTACATCGCCATGAGCATTGCCGACCGTCCGGGCCTGGTGGTGGGCTTCGTGGGCGGCAGCATGGCCGCCGCGGGCACCAGCTTCGCCACCATCGCCGGCACTGCCGAGCCCGTTGCCTCCGGCTTTTTGGGCGCGCTGCTGGCGGGCTTTGTGGGCGGCTACTTCATGCTGGCCTTTGAAAAGCTGTGCGACAAGCTGCCCCGCAGCCTGGAAGGCATCAAACCCATCCTGCTCTACCCCGTGGTGGGCGTTCTGTTCATGGGCCTGTTCATGTGCGCCTTCGGCCCCATCGTGGGTGCGCTGAACACCGGCCTCACCAGCTTCCTGGCCGGCCTGGGCGGCACCAGCAAGGTCCTGCTGGGCGCTGTGCTGGGCGGCATGATGAGCATTGACATGGGCGGCCCCTTCAACAAGGCGGCTTACGTCACCGGCACCGGCGCCATCGCCACCGCCCTTGCGGCGGGCGCGGGCCAGGGCGCCATCGAGTACCAGATGATGGCCAGCGTCATGGTGGGCGGCATGGTGCCTCCCATTGCCATCGCCCTGTGCACCACCTTCTTCAAGAAGAAGTTCACCGCCGACGAGCGCAAGTCCGGCGTGGTGAACTACATCATGGGCCTGTGCTTCATCTCCGAGGGCGCCATTCCCTTCGCCGCCGCCGACCCCCTGCGCGTCATCCCCAGCTGCGTTGTGGGCAGCGCGGTGGCCGGTGCGCTCTCCATGGTCTTCGGCTGCGGCCTGATGGCTCCTCACGGCGGTATCTTCGTCTTCCCCGTGGTCACCAACGTGCTGGGCTACGTCATCAGCCTGGTGGCGGGCAGCGTTGTGGGCATGGCCATGCTGGCGGCCCTGAAGAAGAACAAGGAAGCCTGAACCCTTTGATCCGCGCGGGGGACCGCCACGTCCCCCGCTTTCATCAAAACAGATAAAGGAGAATAAAAATGGTCTCGAAACAAACCAAGATCGTCAACCCCATGGGCATGCATATGCGTCCCGCCGGCATGTTCGCCAACGCCATGATGAAGTTCGACAGCGACGTGAACCTGGTGGCCAACGGCAAGACCGTGAACGCCAAGAGCATTATGAACCTCATCGCCGCCTGCATTAAATGCGGCACCGAGGTGGAAGTGCAGTGCAGCGGCCCCGATGAGGAGGCCGCCCTGGTGGAAGCCGTGCGTCTGATCGACAGCGGCCTGGGCGAGTAATCACACAACAAGGGAAGGAGAGGTTCTTCATGCTGAAGGGAACGGGCGTGTGCGCCGGCGTCGGGCTGGGCACCGCGCTGGTGGTGCAGACCCAGGCGCTGGACTGGTCCAGCGTGCAGTACGCGGGGGCCGAGCAGGAAAAGGCGCGGCTGGCCGCAGCGGCCAAGTCGGTGAGCGAAGCGCTGGCCGCCATGGCCCAGGCCATGACCAGCCAGGTGGGCGAGCATGCGGCGGAGATCCTCTCCGGCCAGATCATGATGTTGGCCGACCCCTTCATGGTGGGCCAGATGAACGAGCAGATCGACGGCGGCGCCGTGGCCGAGGCCGCGGTGGACGCGGTGTGCGGCAGCTTCATCGCCATGTTCAGCGCGGTGGAGGACGAGCTGACCCGCCAGCGGGCCACCGATGTGGCCGACCTGCGGGACCGGCTGCTCAAGACCCTGCTGGGCCGGGAGGACCAGGACCTGGCCTCCGCCCCGGCGGGCACGGTGATCGTGGCCCACGACCTGACCCCCAGCATGACGGTGGGTCTCAAACGGGAAAACATCGCCGGTATCATCACCGAAACGGGCGGCGCCACCAGCCACTCGGCCATTCTGGCCCGGGCGCTGGAGATCCCCGCGGTGCTCAGCGTGCCGGGGGCGCTGGAGGCCATCGCCCCCGGGGCGAAGATCGCCATGGACGGCGAGCTGGGCCACGTCTATGTGGACCCGGACGAGCGCACCGTGAAGGATTACGAGGCGCGCCGTGTGGCCTTTGAGGAGCGACGGGCCGTCCTGAAGGAGTATCTGGGCAAGCCCACCGTCACCGCCGACGGCCGGGCCGTGGCGCTCTACGCCAACATCGGCCGCCCGGAGGACGCTGCCGCCGCGCTGGAAAAGGGCGCGGAGGGCGTCGGGCTGTTCCGCACCGAGTTTTTGTTCATGGACCGGGACGCCGCCCCCACCGAAGAGGAGCAGCTGGCGGCCTACCGCCAGGTGGCGGCTCAGTTCGCCGGCGGGGAGGTCATCATCCGCACGCTGGACGTGGGCGGCGACAAGGACGTGCCCTATCTTGGCATGGAGAAGGAAGAGAACCCCTTCCTGGGCCACCGGGCCATCCGCTACTGCCTGGATAACCCGGACCTCTATCTGACCCAGCTGCGGGCTCTGCTGCAGGCGGGCGCGGAAAAGCACAACGTGCGTATCATGCTGCCGCTGGTCACCGGAGTGGAAGAGCTGCGGGCGGCCAAGGCCCTGCTGGAAAAGGCGAAGGGCGAGCTTGCCGCCGAAGGCAAGGCCTTTGACCCGGACATCAAGGTGGGCGTGATGATCGAGACCCCCGCCGCCGCCCTGGTGGCGGACCTGCTGGCCCAGGAGGCGGACTTCTTCAGCATTGGCACCAACGACCTGACCCAGTACACCCTGGCGGTGGACCGGGGCAACGCCAGAGTGGCGAAACTCTACACCGTGTTCCACCCGGCGGTGCTGCGCAGTATCAAGAGCGTGATCGCCGCGGCCAAGGCGGCGCACATCCCGGTGGGCATGTGCGGCGAGGCCGCCGCCGACCCGGCGCTGCTGCCGCTGCTGCTGGCCTGGGGTCTGGACGAGTTCAGCGTGAGCGCCAGCTCCATCCTGGCCACCAAGCGCTCCATCAGCCTGTGGAGCGCCGCCGACGCCTCCTTCGCCGAGAAAGAGGCCATGAAACTCAGCGCCGCCGAGAGCATTCTGGGCTGCCTGAATTCGATGAAAAAGGAATAAGGCAAAACAAAAAGCGCTCTCCAACGCCGGGGTGGCATAAGAGGAGCGCTTTTTTCTGTCTTTTTTCAGGCGCGGTCGAAGTTTTCGCCGGCAAAGATGGCCAGCCGGCGGCGCATTTCTTCGCCGTATTCCGCCTCAAAGGCCTCCAGCACCCGGGCGGCGAGGGCTTCGCCCTCCGGGCCGAACACACCGGCGGCGGTCCCGGCGAAGGCATAGAAGGTGTGGGCGCAGTGGTAGTCGAAGCCTTTGACGTACTCGGTGCGCTGCCGCACCACCGTGCCGGGGCCAAAACCCGCGTCCCGAATGCAGAACACGCACCGGTCGGCGCAGTGCTGGGTCTCCACGGTGTAGAACTGCAGGGAACTGCTGAAGGCCCGGGCGATGGCCTCGTCCAGATAGCGGCAGTAGAGCTGCCCCGCCTCCCGGGCGTTCTGTTCCACGAAGGCGTTGAACCACACGCAGGGAGACACCTCATAGACATAGTCCGGCGCGGTGCTGCACACCCGCGTTCCGCAAAGGACGCCGGAGGCCAGCGTCTCCTCCGAAGGGGACCACTCGCAGTAGGCGCAGTAGGAGGCATAGTTCAGCTCCTGGCCGTCCCGCACGGCCCGCTGGGCCATCCGCTCGCCCCGCTGGCGGGCGTAGTGCTTCACTGCCAGCACAAAGGCCCGCCGCCCCCGCTCGCCGAAGGCCGAGACCAGTTCCTTGTACCATGCGGCGATGAGAAACACCTGCGTCTTTTCCGAAAAACCCATCCTGCGCCTCCTTTGATACACACAGCCGCCGCCCCCCCTGCGGGAGACGGCGGCTTTTTTTCTTATCGCTTTGCGCCCAGGAAGAACAGCGCCACGGTGCCGGGGCCGGAATGAGCGCCGATGACCGGGCCGATGGTGCCGATGTGCACTTCCTTCGCGCCCAGGGCCTTGCAGCGGTCGGCCACATACTGGCAGTCCTCGAGGCAGTCGCCGTGGCTGACAAACACCACCTGTTCGGCGGGGGGCACGTCGCTGGCGGCAAAGTGTTTCACCAGGCCGTCCAGGCTGGCGCGGCGGCCGCGCACCTTTTCCATGGCGATGAGGTGGCCCTCGTCGTCCACATGCAGCACCGGCTTGATCCCCAGCAGGGTGCCGGCCACCGCGGCCGCGCCGCTGAGGCGGCCGCCGCGCTTGAGGAACATCAGGTCGTCCACCGTGAACCAGGCGCACACCCGCATTTTGTTGGCGTCGAACCAGTCGGCCACTTCCTCCAGGCTCTTGCCCTCGTTCTTCAGGGTGGCGGCGTAGTAGACCGCCAGGCCCTCGCCCATGCTGGCCTGCAGGGTGTCGATCACCCGCACGGTGCGCTCGGGGTATTTCTCCCGCAGCTCCTCGGCGGCCAGGCAGGCGGAATGGTAGGTGCCGGACAGGCCGCTGGAAAAGGCCAGATACAGGATGTCCTTGCCGGCTTCCAGCACCGGGGAGAAGGCGTCCTCAAAGGTGGCCTGGTTGATCTGGCTGGTGGTGCTCATGCCGCCGGCCCGCAGCGCGTCGTAAAAATCGTGGGGGTCAAGCTCCCGGTTGTCGGGGTAGTTGTTGTACTCCTTGCCGTCAAGGGAAAAAAGCATGGGCAGCACTTCCACGCCCAGCTGCTGCGCGAGTTCCGCCGTCAGGTCGGCGGTGGACTCGGTGAACAATACGTATTCAGCCATTCTTGCATACACTCCTCTTTTTGTGGCTTCTTAGGAAATTGTACCACATCCGGGCCCGCTTTGAAAAGGCCCGCCGTTGTTTTTTTAACGGGCCTCGGCCGTCAAAAAGCCGCCCCGAAGGCGGCTTTTTGTTCCGGAGGGATATCTATTTGGGCGCCAGCTCGTCCCGGCGGCGGTGCAGCCAGTCCACAATGCGCTGCTCGTTGCGGATACACAGCAGGCCCAGCGTGCCGGCCACCGCGCCCAGCACCAGCGGCAGCACGATGTTGCCCTCGAAGAGGCTGTCGCCCGCCACGGTGCTGGCCAGCAGGGCGGGGAAGCGGGCAAGGGTGCAGGTGAAGAGGAACTGGCCGGGTTTTAAGGGCAGGAAGGGCCCCAGATAGGTCAGCAGGTCCTTGGGCATGCCCGGCAAAAAGAAGAGTAAGTACAAGGCGCTCCGGGCCCGCTTTTCGTCCTGCAGAAAGCGGTATTTGTGCAGCACCGCCGGGTCCACGGCTTTGGCCCCCAGCGCCCGCACAAAGTAATAGATCATGGTGCTGCCGATGAGAATGCCCACCAGGCACAGCACAAGGCCGCCCACCGGGCCGTAGAGCGCGCCGGCCATGATCTGCACCGGCTCGCCGGGCACCACGGCCACCACGATCTGGAACACTTCCAGCGCCAGGAACACCAGCATGCCCCACACCCCGTGGGAGCGCACCCATTCCACAAACTGGTCCCGGGCGGCCTGGCTGGTGATGAGAGCCCAGAGCTCGCGGCGGAACACCACCGCAGCCGCCAGACAGGCCGCGCTGAGCAGCACCAGCACCGCCGCCGAAGCCAGCTGTTTTTTGCTTTTGTTCATAGGCTCCTCCCAAAGAGTGCGGCCCGGCGCCCCAGGGCGCCGGGCCGGCGGATACGGTCAACCGGCACTGCCGGAAGTGACGGCACTGTTGCCCATGCCCTCGCTGGCGGCAAGGCTGCCGCTGCCGGACATGCTGCCGGAGGCGGAGCCGTCCATTCCGTCCTCCATGCTGCCGGACATGCCGCCCTCCATGGACGAGCCGCCCGAAGCGCTGCTGCTCATGGAAGGGGTGGGGGTGGGCTTTGCGCTGGAAGCGGGTTTGTCGTTGTTCCAGCAGCCGGCGAGGCTCAGCGCCAGGGCGCAGGCCGCCGCCATCATTGCGATGCGTTTCATAAACGATGCTCCTTTGCAGAACAATGTGTGGTATAAAACCACCCCTATTGTTCCACAAAGGGGCCGCGGCTATGCGCCGCGAAGGCTCATTCCAGCTGGCCCGCCAGGGTCATCACCGCGGCGAGGGCCGCCACCGGGGCGGTCTCACAGCGCAGAATGCGGGGCCCGAGGCCCACCGGGACCGCGCCGGCGGCAATGAGTTTTTCCGCTTCCTCGGGGGAAAAGCCTCCTTCGGCCCCGGTGATGAGGGCAATGCGCTTCTGGTCTTTCACCAGCGTGCGCAGGCTTTGGCCGCCGCCCTCGTAGAAAAAGAGCACCAGGTCAAACTGGTCAAAACGGGCGGGCAGGTCTTTGATGTCCAGGGGCAGCTCCACCGCCGGGATGAGGCCCCGGCCCGCCTGTTTTGCCGCCTCGGCGGCAATGCGGGCGTAGCGGAGGTTCTTCTGGTCCTCTTTTTTCGGGGCCGCCACGCAAAAGCGGCTGAAAAAGGGCACCACCCGCGCCGCCCCCAGTTCCACCGCCTTCTGGACGATGAACTCCAGCTTATCCTGCTTGGGATAGCCGGCGAAAAGGGTCACTTCCACCGACGGCTCGGCGGCGGTGGGGCGCTTTTCCAAAAGGCGGAACTCCACCCGGTCGGGGGCCACGGCGGTGACGGCGGCGGTGTAGTCAAAGCCCGCGCCGTCGCACAGAATGACCTCGTCGCCCGCCTTTGCCCGCATGACGCGGCCCAGGTGATGGGCGTCCGGCCCGGTGAGGGCGGCGGTGGTCTCGGTGAACTCCGAAGCGAAATAGCGGTGGGGCATATTTTACACCCCGCCCTTGCAGAGGATGGCCACCCAGCCGCCCTGGCGGCGCACTTCCTCCACCTTGAGGCCTGCGGCGGCAAGTCCGGCGCACACTTCCTCTTCCCGGGCGTCGATGATCCCGCTGGCGATGAAGGTGCCGCCCCCGGCCAGCAGCGCGGGCACGCAGGGGGCCAGGTGCAGGATGGCGTTGGCCACGATGTTGGCGGTGATGATGTCGTATTTGCCGGTGGCTTTGTCGGACAGATCGCCCACCAGCACCTTCAGCCGGCCATCCACGCCGTTCAGCCGGGCGTTCTCGCCGGCGGTGCGCACGCACATGGGGTCGATGTCCACGCCTTCGGCCTCGCCCGCCCCCAGCTTGAGGGCCGCGATGGCCAGAATGCCGCTGCCGGTGCCGATGTCCAGCATGCGCTCGCCGCCCTTGACCAGTTCGTCCAGCGCGGTGAGGCACAGGGCGGTGGTCTCGTGGGTGCCGGTGCCGAAGGCCATGCCCGGGTCGAGGCGGATGACCGTGCGCTCGGTGGGGTAATCCTCCCAGCTGGGCACGATGGCCAGGCGCTTGCCGATGGGCATGGCGTGGTAATAGGCCTTCCAGGCGGTCTCCCAGTCCTGCTGCTCCACGCCGTCCGCCGCGAGGGAGTAGTCCAGTTCGGCCCCTTCCAGCCGCCCGCGCAGCAGGTCCAGCACTTCGGCGGGATTCTCGTCGGGGGAGAGGTAGAGGTGCACCGTCACATGGGTGCGGTCCTTGTCCAGCAGGTCCTGCTCAATGAGGTCCACATGGGCAATGCGCTCCACCTGCTCTTCCAGGTCGGAATAGTCCTCGATGTAAATGCCGCCGCCGGACACCCCGGTGGCGATGGCCTCGGCGGTGTCCGCCTGGGCTTTGGGAACGGTGATCTTGATGTCGGTCCACTGCATAAAGGGGCCCTCCTGTGGGTGTTTTCTGAGCCAGCGCCGCCGGGCAAAGCGCGCCGAGACCCGGCCGGGCCGGGCGGCACGGGGGCCGCGGGGGTGCTGCTTCGTATCTAATGTATTATTATAGCACCCCCGGCGGCGTTTTTGTGAAAAAAGAGAAAACAAAACCGCCCCTTTGCCCATAAAACGAGGGCCGGGGCCCAAAGGATTCAACAAAAAACGGCCTCCGTGTTCAAAACACGGAGGCCGGAAAAGCCGTTGTCCTCTCTTTGCCGGGGCGGCAAAGAGCCGTCCGCTTTTAGCCGCGCTTATACTCCTGCTCGCAGTACATGCAGCGGTAGACGCCCTTCTCGGCGTCGGTGAGCACGAACACATGGTCCAGCTCCTGCTCCACGCTGGTGATGCAGCGGGGGTTCTTGCACTTGGCAACGTTCACGATACGCTCGGGCAGCTGCAGGTGCTTTTTCTCGATGATGTGGCCGCCGTCGATGATGTTGACGGTGATGTTGGGGTCGATGAAGCCCAGCACATCCAGGTCGATGTCGATGCGGTCCTCGATCTTGATGATGTCCTTGCGGCCAGACTTCTTGCTGCGGGCGTTCTTGATGATGGCCACGCTGCAGTCCAGCTTGTCCAGTTCCAGCACCCGGTAGATCTCCATGCTCCTGCCGGCCTCGATATGGTCGATCACAACGCCTTTTTCCAGGCTGTCAATGTTCAGCATTTACTCCACCTCCAGCATTTTCAGAATGAGGGCCATGCGCACGAAGCGCCCGAACTTCGCCTGACGGAAGTAGGCGGCACGGGGGTCGTCGTCCACTTCCACGCTGATCTCGTTGACGCGGGGCAGGGGGTGCATGACGATCATGTCCTCTTTGGCCAGCTTCATCTTCTCGTTGTCCAGGATGTAGCTGTCCCGCAGGCGGATGTAGTCTTCCTCGTTGAAGAAGCGCTCGCGCTGCACGCGGGTCATGTAGAGGATGTCCATCTTGCCGATGGCGTCCTCCAGACGCTCCACCTCTTCGAACTCGTAGCCGGAGCGCACCAGGTCGTCGCGGATGTAGTCGGGCACCTGCAGCTCCTTGGGGCTGACCAGCACGAACTTGATGTTCTCATAGCGCATCATGGCGCGGATGAGGCTGTGGACGGTGCGGCCGAACTTCAGATCGCCGCACAGGCCCACGGTCAGGTTGTCCAGATGGCCCTTCAGCCGGTGGATGGTGAGCAGGTCGGTGAGGGTCTGGGTGGGGTGCTGATGGCCGCCGTCGCCGGCGTTGATCAGCGGGCAGTCCACCTTGGAAGCGGCCACGGTGGCAGCGCCCTCCTTGGGGTGGCGCATGGCGATGATGTCGGCGTAGCACTCCACGGTGCGCACGGTGTCGGCCACGCTCTCACCCTTGGCGGCAGAGCTGGAATTGGCCGAAGAAAAACCCAACACCTTGCCACCGAGACTGAGCATTGCGGATTCAAAGCTCAAACGGGTGCGGGTGCTGGGTTCAAAAAACAGAGTGGCCAGGATCTTGCCGTCACATTTGTGAGCAAAAGCCTGGGGGTCTTCAATGATTCGGTCGGCGAGGGCGAGGAGCTCGTCGATCTCCTGCGTGGTCAGATCGAGCGGACTGATCAGTTTCTTCACGAAGGGGGTCCTCCTTTGCAAATTTTTTTCATTCTACAACGGCCCGCGCCAAAAAACAAGCCCCTTTTTGAAAAAAATTTTTCCGGCGGCGGTTTGCCCTTGTGCCGGGCGCGGCCCCGGTGATAAAATAGCAGAAAGACCCCGCCCGCGGGGCGAAAGGAGCGAAAAAACGCCTATGGCAAAGCGCATTCAGAGCACACCGAGGAAGGACGGCTTCCGCATGCCCGGCGAGTACGAGCCCCAGGAAAAGATCTGGATGATCTGGCCCGAGCGGCCGGACAACTGGCGCGACGGCGCAAAGCCCGCCCAAAAAGCCTATGCCGACGTGGCCCGGGCCATCAGCGCCTTTGAGCCGGTGACCATGCTGGTCTCCGCCGCCCAGTACGCCAACGCCCGCGCCCAGCTGCCCGACGAGGTGCGGGTGGTGGAGATGAGCACCGACGACGCCTGGTGCCGGGACTGCGGCCCCACCTTTCTGACCAACGACAAGGGCGCGGTGCGCGCGGTGGACTGGGAGTTCAACGCCTGGGGCGGCCTTGTGGACGGGTGCTATTTTCCCTGGGCCAACGACAACGCCGTGGCCCGCAAGATCTGCGAGATCGAAGGTGTGGACAGCTACCACACGCCCGGCTTTGTGCTGGAGGGCGGCTCCATCCACGTGGACGGGGAAGGCACCCTGCTCACCACCGAGATGTGCCTTTTGAGCGCGGGGCGCAACCCCCACATGACCAAGGGCGAGATCGAGGAGCAGCTGAAAGAGTATCTGAATGTGGACAAGGTGATCTGGCTCAAGGACGGCATTGACCCCGGCGAGACCAACGGCCACATCGACGACGTTGCCTGCTTTGTGAGGCCCGGCGAGGTGGCCTGTATCTGGACGGACGACCCCGCCGACCCCTTCTATGAGCCGGCCCGGGCCGCCTGCGCCGCCCTGAGCGAGGCCACCGACGCCAAAGGCCGCCGGCTGAAGGTGCACAAGCTCTGCCTGCCCAAAAAGCCGGTGACCCTGGGGGCGGATTTTGCCATCGACAGCGTGGAGGGCAGCCTGCCCCGCCGGGAGGGCGACGTGTGTATCGCCTCCTACATGAACTTCCTCATCGTGAACGGCGGCGTCATCGTGCCCCAGTACGGCGACGAGAACGACTCCCTCGCCCTGGCCCAGGTGCAGGCCATGTTCCCCGACCGCAAGGCGGTGGGGGTGTACACCCGGGAGATCGTTTACGGCGGCGGCAACATCCACTGTATCACCCAGCAGCAGGTGAAATGAGCCTTTCGGGGGAGCGGTGCGGGCCGTTCCCCCTTTTTTTGCAAAAAGGGATTGACAAATCCCCGCCGATGGGGTATCATCAGGTAGAAGTTAGCGATGGCTAACATTTTCGGCCGGCTCCTTGCCGGCTTTTCAAACGCGAAGGAGTTAGCCTTATCTAACCGCCGGTGCTTCTGCGCCGCGCGTTCCGCCGAAAGCAGGTGAAACACATGACCCTGAACAACGCCGACACCGGCCGGGAATACATCATCCGGGCCATCGACACCGACGACGAGGAGATGGACGCCTTTCTGTTCTCGCTGGGGTGCTTTTCCGGCGAGCCCATCACCGTGGTCTCCCGCCTGAAGGGCGGCTGCGTGGTGGCCATCAAGGACGGCCGCTACACCATCGACGACCAGCTGGCCGGGGCCATCTGCGTCTGAGGCGGGGGCTGCCCCCGCCATTGTTTACGGACCGCCGCGCCCCGTGGTTAGCTTTAACTAACCATCCGGCGTTTGCGATAGAACGCCCTTCGGGGCTTTGAGCATGACAGGAGGAACCGCTTATGAGAATCGCTCTGACCGGAAACCCCAACTCCGGCAAGACCACCATGTACAACGCCCTCACCGGGCGCAGCGAGAAGGTGGGCAACTGGGCCGGCGTGACCGTGGAGAAGAAGGAGCACCCCATCAAAAAGAGCTTTTCGCCCGCGGGGGAGGAGCTGGTGGCCGTGGACCTGCCCGGCGCCTATTCCATGTCGCCCTTCACCTCGGAGGAGAGCATTACCAGCAGTTATGTGCGCCACGAAAAGCCGGACGTTATCATCAACATCGTGGACGCCACCAACCTCTCCCGCAGCCTGTTCTTCACCACCCAGCTGCTGGAGCTGGGGGTGCCGGTGGTGGTGGCGCTGAACAAAAACGACATGAACGAGAAAAAGGGCACCACCATCGACGCCGCCGCCCTTTCGGCGGCCCTGGGCTGCCCGGTCATCCCCACCGTCTCCACCGCGGGCACCGGCCTGCGGGAGGTGGTGGCCGCCGCGGCGGGCCTGTACGGCAGGGGCCAGAAGGCTCCCTATTCTCAAGGGCTGGTGGACCTGACCGACAAAAAGGCGGTGGAAGAGGCCGACCGCCGGCGCTTCGCCTTTGTGAACCAGCTGGTGGGCAAGGTGGAGCAGCGCACGGTGCTCACCCGGGAAAAGGGCCGGGGCGACGCCATCGACGCGGTGCTCACCAACCGCTGGCTGGGCATTCCCATCTTCGCCCTGGTGATGTTCCTGGTGTTCCAGATCAGCCAGGTGTGGGCGGGGCCCTTCATCGCCGACGCGCTGGTGGGTCAGATCGAGACCTTCCAGGGCTGGGTGAGCGACCAGCTGTCGGGGGCGAACCCTCTGCTCACCGCCCTGCTGGCGGACGGTATCATCGGCGGCGTGGGCGCCGTGGTGGGCTTTTTGCCGCTGGTGATGGTGATGTACTTCCTCATCGCCCTGCTGGAGGATTGCGGCTACATGTCCCGCGTGGCGGTGGTGCTGGACCCCATCTTCAAAAAGGTGGGCCTTTCCGGCAAGTCGGTCATTCCCTTCGTCATCGGCACCGGCTGCGCCATCCCCGGCGTGATGGCCAGCCGCACCATCCGCAATGAGCGGGAGCGCCGCGCCACCGCCATGCTCACCCCCTTCATGCCCTGCGGCGCGAAGATCCCGGTGATCGCCCTGTTTGCCGGGGCCTTCTTTGAGGACGCGGGCTGGGTGAGCTTCGTGATGTACTTCACCGGTATCCTGCTCATCTTCCTGGGCGCTCTGCTGGTGAACCGCGTCGCCGGCTACAAAAACCGCAAGAGCTTTTTCATCATCGAGCTGCCCGAGTATAAAATCCCCTCGCTGCTCTTCGCCTTCAAGGCCATGTGCAGCCGCGGCTGGGCCTACATCGTGAAAGCCGCCACCATCATTTTGCTGTGCAACACCGCCGTGCAGATCATGCAGACCTTCACCTGGAACTTCACGGTGGCCGAGGCGGCGGACCAGTCCATCCTTGCCTCCATCGCCGCGCCCTTCGCCGTTCTGCTGGTGCCCGTGGTGGGCGTGCTCAGCTGGCAGCTGGCGGCGGCCGCCGTCACCGGCTTCATCGCCAAGGAGAACGTGGTGGGCACCCTGGCCGTCTGCTTCGTGGGCCTGGAGAACTTCATCGACACCGACGAGCTGGCCATGCTGGAAGGCACCGGCGCGGAGGTGGCGGGCATTCTGGCCATCACCAAGGTGGCGGCCCTGGCCTACCTGATGTTCAACCTTTACACCCCGCCCTGCTTTGCGGCCATCGGCGCCATGAACAGCGAGATGAAGAGCGCAAAGTGGCTGTGGGCCGGGATCGGCCTGCAGATGGGCACCGGCTACTCGGTGGGCGTGCTGGTCTATCAGTTCGGCACCCTGTTCACCACCGGCGCCTTCGGCCCGGGCGCGGTGCCCGGCCTTGCCGCCGTGGCCGTTTTTGCCCTTATCCTCGTCTGGCTGTGCCTGCGCACTGACCGCTCGCTGGCCAAGGAATACGCCCTGAAAGGAGTGAGCGCCGCATGATGGCCGACCTCATTGCCGGCGGTCTCATCGCCGCCGTTGTTCTTGCCGCCGCCTTCTATGTTTACAAGGCGAAAAAGAGCGGCAAAAAGTGCATTGGCTGCCCCGATTCCGGGGCCTGCTCCGGCGGCTGCTGCGGCTGCCATGGCTGCGGCGGCGCCGAAGGGCAGCAAAGCCGCTGAACCTGTTATTTCCGCCCGCCCCGCCGGCGGCAAACACGGCGGGGCCAAAGGGCATTTTCTCTCCAAAGGGCCGTCACGGCCAAAAAAGCGGGAGCGGACTGTTCGTCCGCTCCCGCTTTTTTGTCGCTTTTTTACGCCAGTTCCAGATAGAGTTCCGCCAGCTTGAGGGTGGCATTCAGACCGTCCAGATGGGTGCGCTCCATGCCGTGGGAGGCGTGCACCCCCGGGCCGATGAGGGCGCCCCGGGCGTCCATGCCGGTGTGCCAGGCGGCAGCCACGTCGGAGCCGTAGCGGGGATAGATGTCCACCGCATAGTCCACGCCGTGTTCCTTCGCCAGCTGCACCAGCCGGGAGACCATGCCGTAGTCGTAGGGGCCGCCCGAGTCTTTGGCGCAGATGGACACCTGGTACTCGGTGCAGGACAGGTCCTCGCCGATACAGCCCATGTCCACCGCCAGCAGTTCGTCCACCGCCGGCAGGGTGGCGCCGCCGTGGCCCACCTCCTCGTGGACGGTGAGGGTGAAGAAGGCGTCGAACCGGGGCCGCGCGCCGGTGCGGTGCATGGTCCACAGCAGGGTCAGCAGGCAGGCGGCGCTGGCCTTGTCGTCCAGGAAACGGGATTTCACAAAGCCGCTTTCGGTCACCACGGTCTTGGGGTCGTAGCAGACATAGTCGCCGGCGGCAATGCCCAGAGCCTCCACGTCCGCTTTGCTGCGCACCTTTTCGTCAATGCGCACCGCCATGTTCTTTTCGTCCCGGGGGCGGGTGGCAGCGTCGTCCTGCACATGGATGGCGGGGGAGAGGCTGAGCACCGTGCCGGTGTAGACCTTGCCGTCCCGGGTGTAGATCCGGCAGTATTCGCCGTCCAGCGTGGGCATTAGGGGGCCGCCCACCCGGGTGACCATCAGCATGCCGTCGGCGGTGATGGAGCGCACCATCAGGCCCAGGGTGTCCACATGGGCGCACAGGCCCACGGTGCGGCCGCTCTCCCGGCCGGGCACCTTCACCACCAGGTTGCCCTTGCCCGTGAGCCGGGCCTCAAAACCCAGACCTTCGGCGATGTCTTTGGCCAGGGCCGTCACCTTGTGGGTGAAGCCGCTGGGGCTGTCCTGCCCGAGGAGTTTTTGCAGGGTGTCCAGCAGGAAGGCCTGCCGCTCCTGTTCCGGAATTTTTTCGTCGTTCATTTCCCGATTCTCCTCCCTCAAGAAGTTCTGGCTCCATCTTACAAAAAATCCCGTCAAAGTGCAAGGGGAGCCGCCTTGCGGCGGCGCTTGCGGGCCTGTATAATAAAGGCAGCGGGGGCGGCCGCGGCCGCCAAAAAGGGAGGGTGCCTCATGTACAAAAACCTTCTGCCCATCGGCTCGGTGGTGCTGCTGAGGGGCGGCGAAAAGCGGCTGATGATCTGCGGGCGCATCCAGACCCGGACGGGCAGCGACAAGGTCTATGACTATTCCGCCTGCCTGTATCCCGAGGGGATCACCGGCCCGGCGGGCATGTACTTTTTTGACCGGGAGGCGGTGGAGACGGTGTTCTTCATCGGCTTTCAGGACAAGGAGGAACTGGACTGGCGCGCAAACGTGCTGGACAAACTGGGCGAGGTGGAAGTGCGGGACGGCAAGATCGTGCCCAAAGGGCAGGGATAAACGGCCCTGAGAGGGCCGGAAAAGGGCGGCAGGCCGCCTTTTTTCCCGGTGCGTCAGCCTTGACAAGCCTTTTCAAAAAGGCGTATACTTAGATGTAATTTTTGTCTTATCGGAAGGATGTGTTTGCGAGTATGGATCCGCTGATCCTTCAGTCCGACTTCGGTTATGCCGACGGCGCGGTGTGCGCCATGTACGGCGTGGCCCAGGGCGTTTGCCCCGAGCTGCGGGTGTTCGACCTCACCCACGACATTCCCCAGTACGACATCTGGGAGGCCAGCTACCGCCTGATCCAGACGGTGAGCTACTGGCCCGAAAACAGCGTGTTCGTCAGCGTGGTGGACCCGGGCGTGGGCTCCACCCGGCGCAGCATTGCGGTCAAGACCGCCGAGGGCCACTACATCATCACGCCGGACAACGGCACCCTGACCCACATCAAGCGGATGTGCGGCATTGAGGAGGCCCGGATCATCGACGAGAGCGTGAACCGGCTGCCCAATTCCGGCGAGAGCTACACCTTCCACGGCCGTGACATCTACGCCTACACCGGCGCGCGGCTGGCGTCCGGCGTCATCACCTTCGAGCAGGTGGGCCCCCAGGTGCCCGTGGACAGCGTCATCGAGCTGCCGGTCATCGAGGCGGAGTTTGAAAACGACGTCATCACCGGCACCATCGACGTGCTGGATGTGCGCTTCGGTTCGCTGTGGACCAACATCCCCCGGGAAATGTTCGCCAAGCTTGGCGTAAAGCACGGCGGCCGGGTGGAGGTGTCCATCGCCAACGACACCCGCACCCTCTACAAGAACATCATGGTCTATGCCAAGAGCTTTGCCGACGTGAACGTGGGCGAGCCGCTGCTCTACGTCAACAGCCTGGACTGCGTGGCCGTTGCCATCAACCAGGGCAGCTTCTCCAAGGCCTACAACATCGGCACCGGCATCACCTGGCGCATTGCCCTGCGCAAAGCGCCCCGCATCGTCTACGAATAAGGCGGTGCGCTTCCTTTGATTCTCCGCAGAAGGGGCGGTCCCTTTTGCCGGTGAATAGTCTTTGTTTTATAACGTGAGGAGTGTGCAACATGAAAAATTCTTCCATCAAGACCGTGGTCGCGGTGGGCATCGGCGCCGCCCTGTTCTTTGTGCTGGGCCGCTTCGTGGCCATCCCCAGCGGCATCCCCAACACCAACATCAGCCTGCAGTACGCCATTCTGGGCATGCTGGCCGCCCTGTACGGCCCTGTGGCCGGCGGCCTGATCGGCTTCATCGGCCATACCCTGATCGACCTGTCCTGGGGCGGCAGCCCCTGGTGGAGCTGGGTCATCGCCTCCACCCTGGTGGGCGTGATCGTGGGCCTGACCGCCAAAAAGATGGCTCTGTCTGAGGGCGACTTCGGCAAGGGCAAGGTGGTGCTGTTCGCCGTGGCCAACGTGGTGGCCAACGCCATCTCCTGGCTGCTGGTGGCTCCCGGCCTGGATATCCTCATCTACGCCGAGCCCGCCGACAAGGTGTTCACCCAGGGTGCCTTCGCCGCCATCGCCAACAGCCTGACCGCCGTCATCGTGGGCGGCCTGCTGGTGGCTGCTTTCTGCAAGACCATCGCCAAGAAGGGCTCGCTGGACAAGGAGTGAGCTCCTTTTTCCCGGCACATCGCCCGTCGGAACGCTTGTGCGGCAAGCCGTTTCGGTGCGTTTTGCATCGGGGGCAGGGCAGTGCCCTGCCCCCGTTTCCTTTGATTTTTTAAACTGCGAGGAGCGCTGTCTATGGACCCCATCATTTCCTTCCGGGATTTCACCTTCCAGTACCGCGCCCAGGCCCGGCCCACCCTCTATAACATCGACCTGGACATCTATCCCGGTGAAAAGATTTTGATCGCCGGGCCCTCCGGCTCGGGCAAATCCACCCTGGCCAGCTGCATCAACGGGCTCATCCCCTTCAGCTACCCAGGCGAATCCTCCGGCACCCTGACGGTGGACGGCATGGAGGCGAAAAAGGAGAGCATTTTTGCCCTGTCCAAATCGGTGGGCACGGTGCTGCAGGACCCGGACGGCCAGTTCATCGGCCTGACGGTGGCCGAGGACATCGCCTTCGCGCTGGAAAACGACTGCGTGCCTCAAAAAGAAATGCACGCCGCCGTGGCCCGCGCCGCGGGGCTGGTGGACGTGGACCGTCACCTGGGCTTTGCGCCCCACGAGCTTTCCGGCGGGCAGAAGCAGCGGGTGAGCCTGGCGGGCGTGATGGTGGACGCGGTGAAGATCCTGCTGTTCGACGAGCCGCTGGCCAACCTTGACCCCGCGGCGGGCAAGCAGACCATCGAGCTCATCGACCGCATTCAGAAAGAGACGGACACCACCGTGCTCATCATCGAGCACCGGCTGGAGGACGTGCTCTGGCGCAGCGTGGACCGTATCGTGCTGATGGAAGAAGGCCGTATCGCCGCCGACCTGCGCCCGGACGAGCTTTTGTGCTCGCCGCTGCTGGCGGAGGCGGGCATTCGCGAGCCCCTCTACCTCACGGCGCTGAAATACGCCGGCGTGACCCTCACGCCGGACAAAAAGCCCGCCCACCCGGACACGCTGAAGCTCACCGAAGCCGACAGGGACGCGGTGCGCGCCTGGTACCACGCGGCCCCCGCCCCGGCCCCGGCCCCCGAGCAGCCGGTGCTGCTGGAGGTGAAAGACCTGAGCTTTGGCTACACCAAGGGCCGCACCACCCTGCAGAACATCTCCTTCGCCGTGCGCAAGGGGGAGATGGTGAGCATTGTGGGCCGCAACGGCGCGGGCAAATCCACCCTCTCAAAGCTCATCTGCGGCTTTGAGGCTCCCGGCTCCGGCACCATCCTGCTGGACGGGCGGGACATCACCGGCGACACCATCCGCCAGCGGGCGGGGCGGATCGGGTATGTCATGCAGAACCCCAACCAGATGATCTCCAAGACCATGATCTACGACGAGGTGGCCCTGGGTCTTGTGCAGAGCGGCCTTGCCGCCGACGAAGTGCGCGCGAAGGTGGAGGACACGCTGAAGATCTGCGGGCTCTATCCCTTCCGCAACTGGCCGGTGAGCGCCCTGAGCTTCGGCCAGAAAAAGCGGGTGACCATCGCCAGCGTGCTGGCGCTTGGCCCGGACGTCATCATCCTGGACGAGCCCACCGCCGGGCAGGACTTCCGCCACTACACCGAGATCATGGAGTTTTTGCGGGGGCTGAACGCGCAGGGCGTGACCGTTCTGATGATCACCCACGACATGCACTTGATGCTGGAATACACCCCCCGGGCGCTGGTGTTCAGCGACGGGCGGCTCATTGCGGACCACTCCGCCGCCGAAGTTCTGTGCGACCCCGCGCTCATCGAGCGGGCGGCCCTGAAGGAGACCAGCCTGTTCACCCTGGCAAAAGCGTGCGGCATCGAGCCGCCGGAGGCCTTTGTCCAGCGGTTCATCGACTTTGACCGGGAGGTGCGCGCTCATGGCTGCTAACACCGTTTTGAACTATCTGCCGCGCAAGAGCTTTGTGCACTCGCTCACCGGCACCACCAAACTGGCGTTTTTCCTGCTGTTCACCTTTGCCAGCATGATCACCTACGACACCCGGGTGCTCATCGGCCTGATGGCGGTGAGCTTCGCCGCCTTCAAGGCCAGCCGCATCAAGCTGCGGGAAGTGCGCTTCATGCTGGTGTTCATGCTGGTGTTCCTGATCCTGAACAACGTGTTCATCTATCTGTTCAGCCCGGAGCAGGGCGTGGAGATCTACGGCACCCGCCACGTCATCGTCACCCTGTTCTGGCGCTACACCATCACCTGGGAACAGCTGTTCTACACCCTGAACATCTCGCTGAAATACTTTGTGGCGCTGCCGGTGGCCATCCTGTTCATCTCCGCCACCGACCCCAGCGAGTTTGCCGCCAGCCTGAACTCCATCGGTGTTTCCTACCGGGTGGGCTACTCGGTGGCCATCGCCCTGCGCTACATCCCCGACATCCAGCGGGATTACCACAGCATCAGCCAGGCCCAGCAGGCCCGCGGCGTGGAACTGGGCAGCAAGGAAAAGCTCAGCGCCCGGCTGAAAAACTCGGTGAACATCCTTTTGCCGCTCATCCTTTCCAGCCTGTCCCGCATCGACACCATCAGCAACGCCATGGAGCTGCGGGGCTTCGGCAAGAACAAGAAGCGCACCTGGTATGTGCAGCGCCCCTTCGCCCGGGGCGACTGGCTGGTGCTGGCGCTGGGCGTGGGCCTTTTGGCCGCCAGCCTCA
The DNA here is from genome assembly GCA_019114225.1 of Candidatus Allofournierella pullicola. Taxonomy (GTDB): domain Bacteria; phylum Bacillota; class Clostridia; order Oscillospirales; family Ruminococcaceae; genus Allofournierella_A; species Allofournierella_A pullicola. The sequence continues at coordinate 27,225 of DXFW01000022.1, forward strand.
TCATCACCTTCTGGGACGGCGACCGCTTCTTCAACCCCTTTGTGTGAGGCGGCTTTTGTCCCACCCGTTCAAAAACAGACCGCCCCGCCCGGCATTTGCCGGACGGGGCGGTTTTTTGCTGGGCTGCGCTCAGCGGGCGCTCACCTCGCTGATGTGCAAAAGACCGCTGTGCGGCCAGGGCGCGTTTCTCCTCTTTCTGCCATACAAATCAGCGCTGCGCAGGCAGCCGGACCCCTTCGCCGGGACACAAAATGCACAAGCAATCTCTCGCCAGATTGTCGAAATAGACAAAATATTGCAACGGCATTGACATTATTCGTGCGTATCGCTATAATACAGGTGAATGAAAACGATTTCAAACATTTCCGGGGCCTTTTCCTACAGCGAAATCAATTTTGTCAAGGGGTGATCCCTCGTGCCGACAGCAACAATAAAAGAAGTGGCTAAATTGGCGAACACATCGGCGGCGACTGTCTCGCGGGTGATCAACGATCTCGGCAACGTGACGCCGGAAAAGACGCAGGCGGTTCTGCGGGCCATCAAGGAGCTGGACTACAACCCCAATCACGCGGCCCGCAGCCTGGTCAAGCGCATGACCAACAGCATTGGTATCATCGTGAACAATCTTCACGACCCCTTCTTCTACGATCTGCTGCGCGGCTTTGAGGAAGGCGCCCTGCGCACCAGCTACAACGTCATGTTCTGCAGCGTGGTGAACGGCGACGCCGCCATGAAGGAAAAATACGTGCGGCTTTTGTCCAACGGCATTGTGGACGGGATCATCATGTACGGCTCCTACCTGACCGACGAAAGCGCGATCCATTCGCTGACCGAAAGCCGGATGAGAAGCTATGTGATGATCGAGAACGACATCAGCGAGCTTCGCTGCAACAAGCTGCTGGTGGACAACGTGGGCGGCGCGCGGCAGGCGGTGGAGTATCTGGTCTCCCAGAACCACCGGGCAATCGCCCACATCTGCGGCAACCCCAACAAAAAAGTCACCCAGGACCGCTGCAGCGGCTATGTGGCCACCATGCAGGAGCACGGGCTGGAGATCCGCGACAGCTACATCCAGCGCACCTCCTCGGATTACGCCTCGGGCTATGATTGCATGCGGCGGCTGCTGGCCCTGCCCGAGCGGCCGACGGCGGTGTTCTGCTCGGACGACGCGATCGCTTCCTACGCCATCCGCGCCGCGCTGGACTGCGGGCTGCGGGTGCCGCAGGATGTTTCCGTGGTCGGCTTCGACCACCAGACTGTGCTGCCCGACCGCTATCGCGGGCCGGAGATCACCTCGGTGGAGCAGCCGCTGTACGACATCGGTGTGGACAGCGTCACCCTGCTCAGCAGCATTCTGGACCAGACCCGGGAGAACGACCCGGTGACGAAGCTGTATCACACAAAACTGGTCATTCAGGAAACGGTGTGCAAACCGGAATAACTACATGGAGGTATGTCTGTTGGATTATCAGAGAATGCTGGAGGGAAAGCGCGCGTTCATCACCACCGGCGCCCGCGGGATCGGCAAGGCCATTGCCGTTCTGTTCGCCCGCCAGGGCGCGGTGGTGGCCGTGGGCGGCCGTGACGACGCGGCGCTGGAGGAAACGCAGGCCGAGCTGCAGCGCTTCGACCCGCGTTGTCTGGCGCTGCACTGTGACCTGTCTGTTGCCGAGGAAACTGAAAACGTTTGCAAGCAGCTTTTGGAGAAATGGGGCGGGGTGGACATCCTGGTGAACACCGTGGGCGTCAACCGCCACTGCACCGCTCATCTCTTTGACGACGAGACCATGGCCACCCTGCTGGAGACCAATTATCTCAGCGGCCTGCGCTGCATGCGCCAGTTCGTTCCGGGCATGCTGGAGCGGGGATACGGCAACATCATCAACATCTCTTCCATCCACAGCGAGATGAGCATGCCGGGATTCATGGTCTACGCGGGCACCAAGGGCGCGATGAACGCCGCCGCCCGGGTGATGGCCCTGGACTATGCGCGCACCGGTATCCGGGTGAACACCATCGCCCCCGGCCTGATCATGAGCGACAACATGCAGCGGGAGATCGACGAGTACGCCCCCGGCCACGACCGGGACGAATTCCTGGCCATGCTGGACCGCATGCAGCCCCTGGAGCCGGGCACCATGGAGGACGTGGCCAACGCGGCGCTGTTCCTTGCCAGCGACATGTCCTCCTACATCACCGGCCAGACCATCATGGTGGACGGCGGCGCCAGCATAAAGGCGCACCCCTGAAGCCCGGAACAAGGAGAGGAGACCCGCAATGTCTGTGATCGAAGAGTTACAGATCACCCCTTACATCAACGCCCACGACACCTACACGGTGTACGGCGGCAGCCGGATGTCGGCCCGCACGCTGGAGGACATGCGCCAGATCGCGGCGGTGTTCGTGGATATGGAGGAGCTGCAGCTGCGCCTGGGGCAGGCGGCGGCACAGCTCACCAAAAACGAGGACGCCTTTTTCACCAACGGTTCCGCGGGGGCGCTCACCACTGCCGCCGCGGTGTGTATCTGCCGGGGCGATCCCTTCGTGTTCGCCCGGCTGCCCGCCGTGACCAAAGACGCGCCCGACGAGATCATCCAGCTGCACTGCCAGCACAACGCCTACGACAAGGCGGTGGAGGCGGCGGGCGCAAAGATCGTGGAGATCGGCGACGCCGACGAAACGCTGGAATTCGACCTGGACGGCCGGATCACCGAGCGGACGGCCGCCGTGTTCTACTACGCTTCCTCCCTTTACGCGCGGGGCTCGCTGCCGCTGGAGCAGGTGATCGAAACGGCCCACCGGCGCGGGGTGCCCGTGGTGGTGGACGCCGCCGCCCAGCTTCCCCCGGTGGAAAACCTGTGGCGCTACACCCAGGCGGGGGCGGACATGGTCATTTTCAGCGGCGGCAAAACGCTGTGCGGCCCCCAGGACAGCGGGCTGATCCTGGGCAAGCGCGAATGGATCGACCTCTGCCGCCGGTTCGGCTCGCCCAACCACGGCGTGTGCCGCGGGTGCAAGACCTCGCGGGAGGCCATGGTGGGGCTGTACAGCGCGCTGCGCCAGTATGTGGAACTGGACCACGAGGAAAACCGCCACCGTCTGCTGGAGCGGATCGGACGGATCGCCGTCCGGCTGGAACAGCTGGAACAGGTACGGCTGGAAACCGTGCACCACGGCCCGGTGGGTCAGGATTATCCCCGGCTGTTCATCCATCTGGCAAGTCCGGCGCAGGCGCAGGCCGTGCACCGGGCCATGCGCGCCCGGCACACCTACATCGGCCTGGAAGGGGCTGCGGTCTATGTCAGCCCGCTCAACCTGACCGACGGGGAAGCGGACACCGTGGCGGCGCAGCTGACGGAAACCATTTGCGAAAGCATGTGACAACAGGAGGCACGTTATGGAGGGCAGCGATTTTTACCGCCGGCACAGCGACGAGGCACGCCGCTTGCTGGAATCGTTCCGCCAGCAGCTGCTGACAGACGTGATGCCGTTCTGGACCCAGCGGGTGGAAGACCATGAGTTCGGCGGTTATTTCAACGATTTTGACCGTTTCGGCAACCGCACCGGCGACGAAAAGCCCGGCTGGTTCGTGGGAAGAGACCTTTACACCTTCTCCATGATGAGCCGCCTGTTCGGCCCCAACGACCGCTGGCTGGAGCTGGCCCGGGTGGGCCGCGCCCAGCTGGACACCGGTTTTTCCCGCGGGGACGGCCGGTTCAACCAGATGATGGCCCGGGACGGGCAGGTGATCAACGGGTTCACCTCCATCTTCACCGACCACTTCGTCGTCAAGGGCCTGTTTGAGTATCTGCGGGCGGCGGGGCTGGAAAACGACCCCGCGGAACGGGCCCTGGCACGGCGGCTGGCCGAGCAGCTGTTCGCGGACGTGCAGGACCCGGCGGTGCTTGCGGTGGAGCACATCCCCGCCGGCATGCGCAAGCACGCGGTCAACTTTATGACGCTGGTCGTTGCGCTGGAAAGCCGGGCCCTGTTTGAAAACGATTTCAACCCTGTGCTTTGCGACTGTGTGGAAAATTCGCTCTACCGTTTTGCCAACGACAGCCTTGCCGCGCCGCTGGAATACATCTCCCTGGAAGGGGAGCCGGTGCTGCGGGGCGAGGGCAGGCTGGTGGACCCGGGCCACACCATGGAGTCCCTCTGGTTCTCCATCCACGCGGGCGCGGCGCTGGGCCGGCCGGACTGGATCCGCCGGGCGGCGCAGGTGATGGACTGGGTCATCGACCGGACCTACGACCGGGAATACGGCGGGTTTTGCCAGCACGTGGACGTGTCGCTCCCGAAGCCGGAGGAACCGTTCCTCTTCACCCAGTACGACGCCTGGCGCGCCGACTGGGACGACAAGATCTGGTGGGTGCAGGCCGAAGCGCTTTATGCGCTGGCAGCCAGCGCGCTGTATCTGGAAAACGAGCGCCACTGGGACTACTTCACCCGGATGGCCGCCTATGTGGAGCAGGCGTTCCACGACCGCCAATACGGCGAGTGGTACGCGATCCTGCACCGGGACGGCACCGTTCGTGCCGACTGCAAGGGCTTTTCGCTCAAAGGCCCCTATCACGTGCCCCGCTGCCTGGCGAACCTGACCGTGCTGCTGGAAGAATATCTCAGCCGCGGCCAGGCGCTCATCGGCGGCGTGGAGGGCGTATCCTAAGTTCCGAATTTCCCCACGGGGAAAGACGATAATAAAAAGAAAAGGAGAGCAACCATGAAAAAGTACGGCAAAAAACTGATCGCTTGCATTTTGAGTTTCGCTATGGCGCTGTCTCTGGCCGCGTGCGGCTCCGGTGATTCGGCTCCCGCCAGCGGCGGGCAGTCGGGCGGTTCCGCCGCTCAGACCACCATCCAGTGGTGGACCCCCAACTGGGACGAGGCGGTCAGCCGCGAGTTCGTTGAGGAGTTCGAGGCGGAAAACCCGGACATCCACATCGAGCTGGTCATCACCGACTGGGACACCTATAAGGACAAGATCACCACGGCCATCAGCACCAGCGGCGCGCCGGAGATCGTGACCGTTCTGCTCACCGACGTGGCGCCCTTTGCCAACAAGGGCCTGCTGGAGCCCCTGAACGAGCACATGACCGCCGCCGGCACCGACATGGAAGACTTCATCGACGCCGCCCTGGACATCACCAGCGTGGACGGAGAAGCCTACGGCCTGCCCTTCCGCTACGACGGCTCCGGCATTTACTACAACGTGGACATCCTGGCGCAGTACGGCTACGACAGCTTCCCCACCACCTGGGATGAAATGCTCAAACTGTGCGACCTGATCAAGGCCGACGGCAAGTACGGCTTTGCATGGCCTCTGGGCAACCAGGCCAACGCCGCCACCCGCTTTGTGCAGCAGCTCTACACCTACGGCGGCGACGTGCTGAACGAGGACGAGACCGAGTGCCTGCTGAACAGCGACGCCGCGGTGAGCGCGCTGAACGCCATCGCCAGCTCCGTGCAGAACGGCCAGGCTTCTCCCAGCAGCCTTGAGTACGACAACACCACCATGCGCGACGCCTTTGGCTCCGGCGAGCTGGCGTTCAACTTCACCGGCCCCTTTGACGCGGCCACCCTGGACGCCGACTATCCCGAGCTGAACTACGCCACCGCCGTCATCCCCGGCATCGACGGCATGGGCTGCACCACCGCCAACGGCTGGTGCGTGGCTATGCCCAAGAACTGCAAGGAAGAGAACAAAGAGGCTGCCGCCCGCTTCATGGCCTACATCGTGGAGCCGGAGAACCAGGCCCGCCTGACCCAGTCCTTCCCTGCCAGCGAGACCTCCATCCAGGACGAGAAGTTCTCCACCGACATCCTGAAGCCCTTTGCCGAGCAGCTGAACAACTCCCGTCCCGAGCCCACCTTCACCCGCTGGAGCGAGATGGAGCCCATCATGTATGAATACATTCAGAACGCGGTCTCCGGCAGCATGACCGTGGAAGACGCCTGCGAGGGCATGACCAACGACATCAACGCGCTGCTGCAGTCCTGACGGAAACATTTGACACCCGCCTGCGGGGCCCGGGGCGAGGTCCCGGGCCCCGCAACAGTTCTGGATCCGAGGAGAAAAAACCATGAAACATTTTGCATTGACAAGGGACGAGAAACGGGCGCTTCCGTTTCTTCTGCCCGGCGTGTTGGTCACGGCGCTGCTGATCGTTTATCCGCTGTGCTACATCCTTATGATGAGCTTCAGCGACAACGCGGTGGCTGCCGGCGGATTTGCCGGTCTGGACAACTACGTCAAGCTTTTTCGGAACCCGCAGTTCCCCAAGGCAATTTCCAACACCATCGTCTGGACTCTCGCGACGGTTTTTTTCTCTTTTGTGATTGGATTTGCCCTGGCTCTGCTGATCAACCGCGCGACCGTTCGTTTTCAGGGGTTCTGGCGCAGCGCCATCTTCATTGCGTGGATCATCCCGGGCGTTGTGAAGGCCACCGCCTGGAAGTGGCTCTTCACCACCGACGGAGGCATGATCAACCACATCCTCACCTCCCTGGGGTTGATCTCCAAGGACATCCCGTGGCTCACCAGTCCCCAGTATGCAATGCTGTCGATCATCATCGTTCAGGTCTGGGCATGCGCGCCCTACGTCATGCTGATGATGACCGCCGGCCTGCAGCAGCTGCCCACTGACATGTACGAGAGCGCCGAGCTGGACGGAGCCGGCTGGCTGAAAAAGATGACCCACATCACCCTTCCGCTTCTGATGGACGTGAGCTTCATCTGTATCCTGATGACGCTGGTGTGGGCGATCAACGAGTTCTCGCTGATCTGGATCATGACCTCCGGCGGACATAACACCACCACGCTGTCCATCCTGGTTTACAACCAGTTCAAGGTGCTGAACATCAACTCGGCGTCCGCCAGCGCGGTGATGCAGCTCATCATCACCATGGTCTTTGCGGTGCTGTATGTGAAGTTTCTGAACAGGGAGGACTGAACATGACGTCGAAACAGAAAAAACTGATCCGGCGGGTCACCGGCGACGCGCTGACCTACCTGCTCCTTGTTCTGGCGGTGCTTCTGGTCCTCATGCCTCTGGCGTGGATCATCAGCACCTCCCTCAAGCCCACAACGGAGATCTTCGACAAACCGCCGCACTGGATCCCCTACGAGGCAACGCTGGGCAACTATGTGACGGTGCTCACCGAAAGCAGCATTCCCCAGGCGTTTCTGAACAGCTTCCTGGTCAGCCTCACGGCCGCCGTTCTGGCGCTGCTTTTGGGCGGAAGCGCAGGCTATGCCTTCGCCCGGTTCCGCTTCCGCGGCAACAAGGCGCTGTCGCTGTTCATGCTGGTGAGCCAAATGCTGCCGCTCACCGTTCTGATGATCCCCATGTATTACATGGAAAACAAAGCAGGGCTGATCGACACCCGGATCGGCCTGGCGCTGGCCCATCTGGTGATCTGCATGCCGCTGGTCACCTGGATGGCCCGGGGCTATTTCAAGGGCATTCCCCGTGAGATCGAGGAGGCCGCCATGGTGGACGGGTGCACCATGTTCCAGTCGCTGGTGCGCATCGTTCTTCCGCTGCTGCGCCCCGCGCTGGCGGCCACCGGTATTTACGCCTTCGTGTCCTCCTGGAACGAATTCGCGCTGGCCAACGTGCTGACCCGCACCATGAACAGCCGCACGGTGCCCATTGCGCTGAATGAGTTCTCCTCCTTCTTCAAGGTGGACTGGGGCCAGACCATGGCGGCAGCGGCCCTGATCTCGCTGCCGGTGATCGTCGTGTTCATGGCGATCCAGAAGCAATTCGTCGCCGGGCTCGCAAGCGGCTCGGTGAAAGGCTGAATAAAAGAAAAGAGGTTTCTAACATGAGTGAAACAGGAAAACGTCTTGAAGCACTGGGCATTGAGCTGCCTGTGCGCGACCGCAAGGGCAAGGGCGTGGTGGACGCGTCCATCGTGGGCGATGTGATGTATCTTTCGGCACAGCTGCCGGTGGACGAGAACGGCCAGCCGGTGTATGTGGGAAAGGTGGGCGCCGACCTGGATCTGGACACCGCCTACAAAGCGGCAAGGCTGTGCGGCCTGAACGCGCTGGCCGTGCTCAAGGACTATGTGGGCGAACTGGACCGGGTGGACCATGTGATCAAGGTGCTCGGCCTGGTCAACAGCGCCGGTGATTTTTCCAGCCAGCCCGCCGTGATCAACGGCTTCTCCGACCTGATGGTGGAGGTGTTCGGATACCGCGGCCAGCACGCCCGCAGCGCAATGGGCGCTTATGCCCTGCCGATGAACGTGCCCGTTGTGGTGGAAATGATCGTCAAGCTCCGCTGAGAGGTGAAATCATGGATACGATCAACAAAATCATGGTGAACGGCCAGCCCGCCGAGCCGGCATACCGCAAAAAGCGGGGGATCGTGCTGCTTCGCCAGGAAAACGACCTCATCTACATCTCCGGCCACGGGCCGGAGGACCAGATCTCCGGCGAGCCGCTGTTTTCGGGGCGGATCGGCGAGGACCTGACCCCCGAGCAGGGATACCAGGCGGCCCGGGAGTGCGCCATCATCATTCTTGGGGCGCTCAAGGACACCCTGGGCACCCTGGACCGGGTGGAACGCTTTGTGAAGGTGTTCGCCCTGGTCAACTGCGGCGAGGGCTTCTGCGCCGTCGACAAGGTGATGGACGGCTTTTCCGACACCATTGCCGACGTGCTGGAGGAGCGGGGCTACCACGCCCGCACCGTGATGGGCACGCGCAACCTGCCCAACAACAACATCCCCTGCGAAGTGGAAGCGATCATCAAGATCAAGCCATGACAGGGATCGCATTTGCAGCGTCCGGCTATTCGGCCCCGGGCCGGCCGGACTTCACTGCGGGGATCGTCACGCCGGACGGCGCCGCCCGTGTCCTGATCCAGGCGCGGGTGGGGGCCGACCCCTCCTGCATGTGCAGGGGCGGCAGCGGCGAGCTGTATCTCGGCTGTGAGATGGAACACGGCGCCCAGATCGTGATTCTGGACATCCGCGGCGCGGCGGTCCGCAGGGCCGGCGCGTTTGCTGTGCCCGGCCGTGGGCTTTGCCACATCCGGTGGACGGGGCAGGGCCTGGCGGGCTGCTGCTACGGCTCGGGAGATGTTTTTCAGACCGACGGGCAGGGGAATCTGCAGTGGCACTGGGCGCCCGCCGCAGGCCACGCCCACTGCTCCGCGCTGCTGGCAGACGGCTCCGTCTGCTGGGCAGACCTGATGGCGGACGCGGTGTTCTTCTCATCGCCAAAGGCGCTGGCCCGGGGCGCTGAGCCCCGCCGCGTCCTCCTTCCCGCGGGCAGCGGCCCCCGCCAGCTTCTGCGGCTGGACGGGGAACGGATGCTCGTGGTGATGGAAAACTCCGGCTGTGTCGGGCTGCTCTGCGCGGCCGGGGACGGCTGGGAGCTGACCAGCCTGCTGCCCTCCACCGCCCTTGCCGGCGAAAATTATCCCGGCGGGTGCTGCTTTGTTCCGGGCGTGGGCGCTTTTGTGGCCAATCGCGGGCGGGACACCGTCGCCCTGTTTTCCGTGGAGGGGCGCCGCCTTGTTCCCGCGGGCGAATGGCCCGTGGGCGGGCGCTGGCCCCGCTGGACGGCCTTCAGCGGCGGCCTGCTGGCCTGCGCCTGCCAGAAAAGCGGCGAGGTGGTTTTTCTTCGCTGGCGGGACGGGGCGCTGCACCCCGTGGGCAGAATGCCCATGGCGTCTCCTTCGTGTATTTTACTGGATCGCTTGGCGATCGGAGGTTCGTTATGATGTACGATATGATCCTGAAAAACGGCCGGGTGATCGACCCGGCCAACAAGATCGACGCCGTCGCGGACGTGGCGGTGCGCAACGGAAAGATCGAAGCCGTGGGCCCCGGGCTGAGCGGCTGCGGCAGAGAGATCGATGTGGAAGGGCTGCTGGTGACGCCGGGCCTGGTGGACGCCCACTGCCACTGCTACCCCTTCTTCCCCCCCGCGGAGGACAGCCTGCCCACGATCCATCCCGACGCGCATTTTTTCCAGCACGGCGTGACCACCGCGGTGGACGCCGGCACCTGCGGCTGGCGTGATTTTCCTCTTTTCAAAGAGCAGGTCATCGACCGCAGCCGGGTGCGCATTTTTGCCATGCTGAACATTGCGGCGTCCGGCATGGTGCACCTGGACTGCGAACAGGATCACAAGCAGTTCCATCCCGGCATTGCCGCCGAGGTGGCAAAGGCTTATCCCGAAACGGTGGTGGCCATCAAGACGGCCCACTACTGGGTGGGCCTGCCCTATGACGCCGAACACCAGCCCTGGACCTCCGTGGACAGCGCGGTGGACGCGGCCGAGCGCTGCGGCCTGCCCTGCATGGCCGACTTCCAGCCCAACGGGCCGGAGCGCACCTATCCCGACCTGATCCTGAAGCACCTGCGCCCGGGCGACATCCACACCCACATGTACGCGCAGCAGTTCCCCGTTCTGGACGAAAACGGCCATGTGAGCGAGTTTTTGTTCCAGGCGCGGGAGCGGGGCGTGAAATTCGACCTGGGCCACGGCGCCGGCAGCTTCTGGTTCCGCAACGCGGTGCCCGCCCTGCGCCAGGGCTTTGCGCCCGACACGCTTTCCACCGACCTGTATCTGGACAATGTTTCCGGCGCGGCCATCGGCCTGGACCACATCCTGTCCAAGTATCTGAGCATGGGCATGCCGCTGGACCAGGTGATCCAGAAATCCACAACGGCCCCGGCCCAAATGCTCGCGCTGCCCGGCGTGGGCACCCTGTCGCCCGGCGCCTGCGCAGACATCGCCCTGTTCCGGCTGGAGCACGGCCGCTTCCGCTATGCGGACAGCGGCAACGCCGCCCTCAGCGGCGACGCGCGGCTGAGCTGCGCCGGCACCATCCGCGCCGGCGAATGGGTCTACAACCCGGGCGCCTTCGGCATGCCCGAGTGGAGCGAAGCGCCCCATGAATACTGGGTCGCCCCCGGCGTCATCAAGTGACCGGCGGCACAGGCGGCGTTTCGAAATTCAATTCCGGAGGAAAAACATGGAATACAACAACAAACAATGCATTCTGGAGCTGACCGCGCAATGGAAAGGGGAACGCTTTGAGGACGGCCGGCCCAGAGTGCCCGATTCGGTCCTGGACACCCTGCGGGGAATGACGCTGGAGGAGATCTGGCTGCCTCTTTACATAGCAGGGTACAAGTTTCAGTACGCGGGGGACATGAAGGCCCTGCACCCCGGCAAAAAGCTGGTGGGGCGCGCCGTCACCTGCACCTTTGTTCCCACACGGCCGGACCTGGCCGGCTATGTGAAGCAGGAGGGCAGCCGCCTGGGCTATGCCGGCACCTGCAACCAGTGGGTGGTGGACAATCTGGTGGAAGGCGACGTGGTGGTGGCCGACATGTTCGACAAGATCCACAACGGCACCTTCGTGGGCGGCAACCTCACCACGGCCATCGCCGCCCGCACCCGCACCGGCGGTGCGGTCATCTGGGGCGGTGTGCGGGACATCGAACAGATGGAAAAGATCCAGAACGCCCAGGTGTTCTACCGGGGAATGGACCCCACGCCCATCCGGGAATGCGTTGCGGTGGGTATCAACACCCCCTGCCGTATCAACCAGGCGGTGTGCCTGCCGGGCGACATCGTGTTCGGCACGCCCAGCGGCGTGCTGTTCATCCCCGCACACATGGCGGAATACGCCATTGAAGAAGCGTTCAAGACCCACGCCAAGGACGATTTCGGCTTCCACGCCCTGCGCACCGGGCAGTACACCACCGCCCAGATCGACGACAGCCTGTGGAGCCTGCAGATGTTGGACGACATGGAGGAATACATCCGCGTCACGCCTTCCTGCGAGAAGTACCGGGGCCTGAACTGGGACCGGGAGCGCAAGGCCGCCCAGGGCGACCCGGACGCTCTGCGGGAAGTGCTCCGCACCTGCCTTCAGTAACACCTGCCCGACGGGCAAACAAAAAGAGGGGACCCATCATGGATACTGTGTCACAGCGCATTGCCCAAACCGGCGTGGTGCCGGTCATCAAACTGAACCATCCCGAGCGGGACGCGGCGGCGCTGGCCGCGGCCCTGTGCGAGGGCGGGCTGCCCGTGGCGGAGGTGACCTTCCGCGCGGCGGGCGCCGCCACCGCCATCCGCCTCATGCGCGAGGCCCAGCCCGACATGCTGGTGGGCGCGGGCACCGTGCTCACCACCGCCCAGGTGGACGAGGCGCTGGAAGCGGGCGCGCAGTTCATCGTCTGCCCCGGCCTTGACCCCGACATCGTGGTCTACTGCCAGGACAAGGGCGTGCCGGTCTACCCCGGCTGCACCACCCCCACCGACTACCACACCGCCTTCAAGCTGGGCCTGGAAGTGCTCAAGTTCTTCCCGGCGGAGCAGTCCGGCGGCCTTGCCAAGATCAAGGCCATGGCCGCGCCCTTCGCCATGTTCAAGATCATGCCCACCGGCGGCATTTCCCTGAAGAACCTGAAGGAGTATCTCTCCTGCTCCACCATCTGCGCCTGCGGCGGCTCCTACATGGTCACCGCCGACCTCATCGACAACCAGAAGTGGGACGAGATCATTGATTTGTGCAAGAAGAGCGTGGAGATCGTGAAGGAGGTACGGAGCAATGGCTAAGGTCGTAACCTTTGGCGAGCTGATGATCCGGCTGCAGCCCTACAACTACGAGCGGTTCGTGCAGGCGGACCATCTGGAATTCACCTTCGGCGGCGGCGAGGCCAACGTGGCCGTGTCGCTGGCCAACTACGGCGACGAGGCCGTGTTCGTGACCAAGCTGCCCGCCCATGCCATCGGCCAGGCGGCGGTGAACAGCCTGCGCCGCTACGGCGTGGACACCACCAAGATCGTCCGGGGCGGCGAGCGCGTGGGCATTTACTTCAACGAGAAGGGCGCTTCCCAGCGGCCCAGCGTCTGCATTTACGACCGCGCCCACTCCGCCATCCAGGAGTGCAGCCCCAGCGACTTTGACTGGGACGCCATCTTTGAGGGCGTGGACTGGTTCCACTTCACCGGTATCACTCCGGCGCTGGGCGAGAACCTGGTCACCGCCTGTGAGGAGGCCTGCAAGGCCGCCAAGGCACGCGGCGTGAAGATCAGCTGCGATCTGAACTACCGGGGCAAGCTGTGGACCCGGGAGCAGGCCCGCGCCGCCATGACCCGCCTGTGCCAGTATGTGGACGTGTGTATCTCCAACGAGGAGGACGCCAAGGATGTGTTCGGCATTGAGGCGGAGGCCACCGACATCACCGCCGGCGCGCTGAACAAGGAGGGCTACAAGTCCGTGGCCTGTCAGCTGGCGGAGAAGTTCGGCTTCGAGAAGGTGGCCATCACCCTGCGGGAGAGCAAGTCCGCCTTCGACAACGACTGGAGCGCCATGCTCTACGACGTGGCGGCGAACGAGTACTGCTTCTCCAAGCTGTACCACCTGCACATCATCGACCGCATTGGCGGCGGCGACAGCTTCGGCGGCGGCCTCATCCACGCTCTGCTGGAGGGCCGCACCAGCCAGCAGGCGGTGGAGTTCGCGGTGGCGGCTTCCGCTTTGAAGCACTCCATCGAGGGCGACTACAACTTCGCCACCGTGGCGGAGGTGGAAAAGCTGGCCGGCGGCGACGGCTCCGGCCGCGTGCAGCGATAAGGACCAACAGCGCCGGCTGGCAGTTCAGGCAGCCGGCGCTGCTTTTTTCAACCGAAGAAAAGCGCGGGGCCCGGCAAGGCGGGCCCGAAGCGCGGCAGAGGGGAGAAGGATATGGAACGTTACACCATCGGGATCGACCTGGGCGGGACCAACATCAAAGCCGGCGTGCTGAACGCCCGGCGGCAACTTTTGTGCAAGGCGTCGCGCCCCACCGGGGCGCAGCGCCCCTGGCAGGCGGTGGCGGACGACATGGCCGCCCTTGTTCTGGAGCTGATAAAGCAAGCGGGCGTTGACCGCCGGGCGTGCGCCGGCGTGGGCGTGGGCTGCCCGGGGACCATCGACGCGGCGGCGGGGCGGGTGCTCTATTCCAACAACCTGAAGGGCTGGGTGGACGTTCCGCTGGCAGAGCACATCGGCTCCGCCCTGGGCCTGCCGGTCCGCCTTTCCAACGACGCCAACTGCGCGGCCCTGGGCGAATGCCTGGCGGGCGCGGCAAGGGACTGCGGCAGCGCCGTGCTGCTCACCCTGGGCACCGGCGTGGGCGGCGGCGTGGTGTGGAACGGCCGGGTCATCGAGGGCGGCCCCGGCGGCATGGAGCTGGGCCACACCATGCTCATCAGCGAGGGGGAACCCTGTACCTGCGGGCGCAGGGGCTGTGTGGAAGCCTATTGCAGCGCCACGGCCCTCATCCGGGAGGCGGTGCGCGCGGCGCGGGCACGGCCCGACAGCCTGTTGAACACGCTGTGCCGGGGCGACCTTTCGCAGATGGACGGCAAAATCCCCTTCGACGCGGCCCAGGCCGGCGACGCCGCCGCGGGCGCTGTGGTGGAACGGTATCTGCGCCATCTGGGCGAGGCCGTGGTGGACATGGTGAACATCTTCCGCCCCCAGGTGGTGCTTCTCAGCGGCGGAGTCTGCGCCCAGGGCGAAGTGCTCACCGCTCCCCTCACGGAGTATGTGCGGCGCTACGCCTTCGCCAGCCCCCATCTGGAGCCGCCGCCCGTGCGCATTGCCATGCTGGGGAGCGACGCCGGCCTGATCGGCGCCGGCTGCCTGGTGGACTGCCGGTGAGGCGGCCCTGCCCCGGCTTTCGGCAACAAACGCAAAAGCGGCGTCCCGGGCCTCTTTGGTGCGGGACGCCGCTTATTTCTTTTATTTGCCGGGGCGGACTTCTCCGCTCTCCAGCCGTTCCAGCACGGCCTGCCACAGCCGGGCGAAGAACTCCTTTGTCCGGGGATATTCGGTGAAGGTCATCTCACCGCCCACGTCCTTCAAAAGGTCCAGCGTGGCCTTGCGGCCAATGCGGCTCTCGCACAGGCGCAGCAGCCGCAGGTCCTGCAGGGCGGCCTTGTGGGCCTCGCCCCGCAGGGAACCCCAGGCGGTGCCGTCGGGGGCGGGGTAGACCAGGAAGGCGTCCCCCGAGGGGAAAGCCTCGCCGGCGTCGGTCACCCGGAAGGGGTCGATGGGGCGCACCGAGCGCTGGGCGTTGTAAAAATTGAAGCCCCAGTGCAAAAACCCCTCTAAATCGTACTGGTAGAGCAGCGCGCCCATCACGCGGCAGCGGGTGCTGGGCATGGCCATGAAGCGGTTGGGCACCGCCAGCGCCTGCATCGTGCAGTAATAGGTCCACAGGTGCTGCACGCCATGGTCCACAAAGGTCTGGATGTGGTCGTTGCAGACCACCGGCTTTTCCACAATGCCCTCCCGGTAGATGTCGTAGCTGCTGAGGGCGTCGATGACGTGGCAGCCCGCCAGCAGGCCGGCCACCGTGGCCTTGGCGGCGGCGTAGGTCTCCTTTTCGTGGTCGTGGGGCTCGTCGGAGATGTGGAACCACACATGGTCCAGCCCCACAAGGCCGTCCAGCTCCGCCTTCAGCGCGGGCAAAAAGGCCCGCAAAAATCCGGTGTACTCGCCGCCCACCGCCGGGGTGTGCCAGCCGAAGCGCTTTTCCAGGCCCTGGGAGGTCTGCACCATCACCTTGGGGGCAAACTCCGCCCCCCACTGGGTGAACAGGTGGGCCACCTCGATTTCGGTAATGCCGTGGGCGCGGGCCATGCCCACCCAGCGGCGCAGCTTGTCAAAGCCGAAGCGCCATTCGCCCTCTTCCAGCGCCACGTCCACCAGCTGGACGGTGGTGCGCTCGCCGCCCTTGGCGGTGTCCAGCGGCGGGGTGAACACCGGGGTGAGCAGCATGTTCACCCCATGTTCGGCGGCGCTGGCCATGAAATGGTCCAGAATGCGCCAGTGCTCCTCGCTGAACACCGGCACATGATAATAGTCCGCCAGGCAGTCGGCGTGGAACCACTGGGTCTGCAGCAGGGTCTGAGGCGGCAGCGCCGTGTCCAGGACCTCCACCCCAAAGGCAAAGTCCGCCAGAGTCTCGCCCTCCGGGCCCAGCACCTCCAGCCGCAGGTCCGCCGGGCCGGGGGCAAGGCGCGCCGCGTCCAGCGAGAACCACAGGCTGCGCCACTGGGCGGGCACCGCCTTGAAGTGTTCCTCCCAATCCGCCGGGCGCAAAAGGTCCGGCAGCAGGCCGGGGCGGGTGGTGAGGTAGTCCTCGTCCCAGGTGCCGTGGCAGGGATAGTCACAGGGGACCAGCTCCACCCGGAAAAGGCTCAGGGCCGCCTTGGCCGCGCCCGTGCACCGCAGAGAAAACAGCGTGGAGGTCTCGCCGAAGTCGTCGTTTTTGCAGCTGTAGGCCAGCTGGAAGGCCCAGCGCTGGTTTTTCAGCAGCCGGGGCGTGCCGGGGGCCGCTTCCTCCGGCCGCCGGTCCGGCAGCACCTTTTCCAAACTGTCGGTGAGGAAAAATTCACAGCTTGTCATAGAAAAACTCCCATCCCGCTTTCAAGATAGCAAAACAGGGGAGGCGGGACACGCCCGCCTCCCCCCGGTGTTTGGGTCAGGTTTATTCCACAGGGTGGCTCTCCAGGAAGGTGAGGGCCTGGGTGTGGAAGGCCTCCTGCAGCGCAGTGATGCCGGCGGCCTCCAGTTTGGTTTTCAGCTTGGCCACGTCGCCCTCCGGGTCGTCGGTGAAGCCCAGCTGCAGCAGCTTGTAATCGGAGTTGTAAATTTCGCTCACGGCGGCGACCTCGTTCTTCACGGCGGAGTCGTCGAACACGAAGGTGAGGTAGCGGCCGCTGCGGCCGGTGGCCTTCCAGTTCTCGGTCAGCTCTTCGGCGTTGGGGATACCGCCCTCAACGGTGCGCCAATACTTGTCGTTGCGAACGCCCCAGTTGCAGTTGCTGTCGTAGGCGTAGTTGGTGCTGTCGGGCAGGGACTTCAGGCCATGCTCGCCAACGGCCTCCCAGTGCACGCCTTCAATGCCGTAGCAGAACAGGTTGTGGCAGATTTCGTCGTTGCGCAGGTAGTCCAGAGCCATCAGAGCGCGCTCGGGGTTCTTGGACTTGGAGAAAATGCTCATGCCGTTGGCAAGGTAGGACTGGATGGTGGCGGGGGCGCCGTTCATGGCGTCAAACACGCGCACGTCCCACTCGGGGTGTTCGGTCTGCAGGGTGGCGTAGAGGCTCTTGGCGGTGTTGATGTTCATCACGGCCAGAGCGGACTTGCCGGCCTGGAAGCTCTCGGTGTTGTTCTGGGTGTTGACCACCGCGTTGCGGCTCCAGAAGCCGCGGTCGCGCCAATCCTTCACCTTGTTCAGGGTGTTCATAAAGATCTCGGTGTCCAGGGTGGTCATCACGTTGGCTTCGGGGTCGTTCTCGCTCACGCAGGTGATGAGGTTGGTGGGAGACAGCACGGCGTAGCGGGCGTCGCCCTTGGCGTTGGACTCCACGTTCCAGATGAGGTCGAACACGAACTGACGGTCATAGTCGGAGCCCACGTCCAGGGGGATCATGGAAGGCTCGTTGTCCACGATGGCCTGCATGTACTCTTCGGCGCCGTCAAAGGTGTCCAGAGATTCGATGCCGTATTTGTCCATCAAATCGCCCCGGGCCATCCAGACATAGGCGGTGAGCTCCTGATAGTTCATGGGCAGCATGTAGACCTTGCCGTCCACCTTGGCCTGCTCCCAGGCTTCGGGGTACATGGTCTCGGCGGTCATGGGGGCGTAGGTCTCCAGCGCTTCGGGGGTGATCTCCCAGAAGCCCTGCTTGGTGGCCTGGGCGTTGTAGAAGCACCAGTCGGCGGTGAAGATGATGTCCCAGTCCTCGCCGGAGGCGAAGATCAGCGGGTATTTCTGTTCATACTCGCTCCAGCTCATGAACTTCACGTCGATGGTGGCGTTGATCTCTTCCTTCAGGCGCTCGTTGATCTTCTCGAACACCAGATCGTTGTCCACCGGGCGGTCGCCGATGAGGTACATGGTGAGGGTGACTTCCTCGGAGATGTCCGGGCCGGCGGCGGTGCCGGAACCGGAGGTGCTGGCGGGGGTCGCCGCGGAGCCGGAAGTGCCCGTGCCGCCGCAGCCTGCGAACGCGGTCAGCACCAGCGCCAGGGCCAGGACGAGGGCCAGCAGTTTCGCTGATTTTTTCATGGTTTTTCCTCCTTAATTGAATTATACACTGCCGCGCACCGCTGTGCACGGCTTCTTACCGTTAGCCTTTCACGGCGCCGATGGTGACGCCCTTGACGAAATACTTCTGCAGGAAGGGGTAGAGCAGGATGATGGGGCCGGTGGCCACCACCGTCATGGCCAGCTTCATGGGCTCGCTGGGCACCTCGCTCATGGGCAGGCCGCTGCGGGCGGCCGCCTGGGCGATGGCCTGGGCCTTGGTGAGGATGTTGTTCAGATAGTACTGCAAGGGATACAGATCGCTGCGCCCTTCGTCCAAAAACAGCATGGCGTCGTACCAGTCGTTCCAGTAGTTGAGGGCGATGAACAGGCCCACCGTGGCAAGGCCCGCCTTGCACAGCGGCATGGCCACCCGCAGGTAGATGGTGAAATCTCCCGCGCCGTCCAGCCGGGCGGATTCATACAGCGCCTCGGGAATGCCCGCCATATAGCTTTTCAGAATGAGCAGGTAGGTCACGTTGATGAGGATGGGCAAAATCAGGGCGATGATGCTGTTGTGGAAGTGCAGGTACTTGGTGTTGAAGATGTACCAGGGCACAAGGCCGCCGCCGAAGATGGAGGTGAAGTAGAAGAAGAAGGACATCTGGTAGCGGTAGCGGAAGGTGCTGCTGGCCAGCACATAGGCCGCCATGCTGGTGAACAAAAGGCCCAGGAAGGTGCCGGTGACGGTGACGAAGATGGTCACGCCGTAGGCCCGCAGCAAGTCGCCGGGGATTTTGAACAGGGTCTTGTAGGCGTCCAGCGAGAAGGTCTCGGGGATGAGCTGGTAGCCGTGGGTGAGGATGGAGGTCTGGTCGGAGAAGGAGCCGCTGAGCACCAGCCAGAAGGGCAGCAGGCAGAAGAGAGACAGCACCGTCAGGATGACCACCGAGAGCACGTCAAACACGACCCGGTCCCGCCCCACGGGCTTTTTGCCGGTTTTGGTCTTGCTTGCCATGAGGCCGCCTCCTTTCAGAACAGTGCGTAGTCAGGCTCCACCTTTTTCACCAGTTTGTTGGCCAAAAGCACCAACAGGAAGGAGAAGGTGGACTGATACAGGCCCGCGGCGCTGGTCATGCCAAACTCCTGCAATTGCAGCAGCGAGCGGGTGACGTAGGTGTCGATGACGTCGGTGACCTCCAGCACCATGGGGTTGTTGCCGGTGACCTGCCAGAACATCTGGAAGTCGCCCTTCATAATGGTGCCGATGGCCAGCAGGAACAGGATGACCACCGTGGGCCGGATCCCCGGCAGGGTGATGTGGCGTATTTTCTGCCACATGTTGGCGCCGTCCAGGTCGGCGGCTTCGTAGAGCTGGCCGTCGATGTTCATAATGCTGGCCAGATACATCACCGTGCCGTAGCCCACGTTCTTGAAGGCGCTCACCGCAATGAGGATGAAGGGCCACACCGCCTTGTTGGAGTAGATGTCCACCGGGTCCAGGCCCAGCGAGCGCAGCAGGGTATTCACCGCGCCGAACTCGTAGTTGAACATGTTGTAGATAAAGGCCCCCACCACGACCCAGGAGATGAAGTAGGGGAAGAACATCACCGATTGGGTGATCCGCTTGAACCACTTGCCCGCCAGCTCCGAGAGCAGGATGGCGCAGGTGATCTGCAAAAAGGTGTTGACGCAGAGGAACGCCAGATTGTAGAGGATGGTGTTGCGGGTGACGCTCCACGCCTTGCCCGACTGGAAGAAGTACTCAAAGTTCTTGAACGCCACCCACGGGCTGCCGAAGATTCCGTCGTGGTAGTTGTACTCCTTGAAGGCCAGCACAATGCCGCCCATGGGGATGTAGCACATCAGGATGACCACGATGGCCGCCGGCAGCAGCATGAGCCACTTGACCCGGTTTTCTTTCAGGTCCCGGAGGAGGGGATGTTTGCCGTGTTTCATCTGACCGGCCTCCTTTGCGCGTTGTTTTTTGTCCATTACCATCGTAGCAAAGCCGCCGGGGCAAAACAACGGGAGCCGATTATGATAGGAGGGAAAAATTATGGTGTTTCAGAAAAATTTCATTTTTTGCACTAAAATCCATTGAACCGTCAGAAAATTCAGTCTATATTATAGTAGTAATCAACAAAAACGAGGAAAGCGAGGGAAGCGCCGTGGGTTTTTCGGTGCTTGTGGCGGACGATGAAAAAATGCCCCGGGAGATCCTGCGGGACCGTCTGCCCTGGGAAGAACTGAACGTGGAGCGGGTGGACGCGGCCTCGGACGGGGCCGAAGCGCTGGAACTGGCGCGGCAGCACCGGCCGGACATCATCATCAGCGACGTGAAAATGCCCCGGATGAACGGTCTGGAACTGGCGGGGGCGGTGCGGGAGATGTATCCCGAGTGCCAGTTCATCTTTCTCAGCGGCTACACCGACAAGGAATATCTGAAAGGGGCCATCAAGCTGCGGGCCGCCAGCTATGTGGAAAAACCCATCGACCTGGAGGAGGTGGCCGCCGTTCTGCGGGAGGTCACCGCGGAGCTGAAAAAGCGCCGGCGGCCGGACCCGGATCTTGTGTTCTACCGGGGGGAGGACGGGGACCTTTCCACCCCCGCCAACGGTGAGGTGTACGTCTACGACAAGGCGCTGTTCGCGGCGCTGGGCAACCTCATCCGCCACAAGCGCAAGGCCGAGGCGATGGACCTGACCGCCCGCCTCTACCGGGACATCCGCCGCTGCGAGGGCACCCGGCCGGAGGTGGTGCGCAACATCTACTGCCAGATCGTGTTCGCCCTGCTGGCGGCGGCGGAGAGCCGCAACATCACCGCCGTCACCGCCCAGGGAGACTACCTGCTCTACACCGCCGCCAAACAGCCCACCCTGCGGCAGCTGTGGCAGGCGCTCACCGACGCAATGCAAACCTATTTCCAGGCGGTGGAGAGCAACGCCCAGGACCTGGTGACCCGGGTGGACGGCTACCTGGCCGCCCATCTGGCGGACAGCGACTTCACCGTGCAGGCCATGGCCTCGGACCTGGGGTTCGTGCATACTTACCTTTGCAGCGCCTACAAGAAGAACAGCGGGCGCACCGTGAACCAGAAGCTCACCGAACTGCGGATGGAGCGGGCCAAGACCCTGCTGGCGGACCCCTCCCGCAAGCTGTACGAGGTGGCCCACGCGGTGGGCTACGCCGACGGCAAATACTTTGTAAAACTGTTCACCAAGGAAGTGGGCATTCCGCCCCGCCTTTACCGGGAGAACCTTTGCTGCCATGAAGAATAAACTGCGCGCCTTCGGGCGCAGCCTGCTGCTGGACGTGGGCCTGCGGGGCAAACTGCTGTGTATCTTTTTTCTGCTTCTGGTGCTGCCGCTGGGGCTGTTCACCCTCTATGCCTTCCACCGGATCAACACCGTCATCGAGGAGCAGACCTACTCCGCCGCCCAGAAGGCCTTTGAGGACACTCACACCGCCGTGGAGGACCTGCTGGGCCGGCTGACCCAGGTGGCGGACATCCTCACCATGGACCCCTCCCTCTACGCTTTGGCGGCCAGCGACCCTGCCGACACCAGCTACATCCAGCGTCTGGAGGACCGGGATCGTATCTCCACCACCTTCACCTACCTGCGCTCCATGTCCGGGGTGGACCGGGTGCGCCTGTATGTGAGCAACGACTACCTCTACACCAACTCCGCCGACATCGTCTCGCTGGACACGGTGCGGGACAGCGCCTGGCTTTCCACCTTCCAAAGCGGCAGCGCCGTGGGCTGGTTCGGCCCCGCCGACTTTGCCGACCAGCCGGAGGGCGAACAGCACTGGTACTCCCTCATGCGCCTCATCCACGACCCCAACCACGTGCAGCAGCCCCTGGCCATCCTGCGGGTGGACATCGCCGCCGACCGGGTGGACGCGGCGGTGAGCCGCAGCACCATCACCCAGAACGGCACGGTGCTGCTTTTGAACGGCAGCGAGATGCTCAGCGCCTCCTCCCCCGAGCGGGCGGCCCAGCTCAGCGGCTCGCTTCCGGCGGATTCCGCCGGGTGGGTGGAGGCGGACACCGCCCGGGGGCCCTGCCGCGTCCAGTCGGTGATCTTGGAGGACTGCGGCTGGACCCTGGCCGCCGCCCTGCCTCAGGACGACATCTTCCGCACCAGCCGCCAGCTGCGCATGGAAATGCTGGCGGTGGTGGTGCTGCTGGCGGCGGCGTCCTACTTCCTGGCCTACCGCCTCAGCCAGTCCATCACCCGGCGGCTCTACCTGCTCAACGACACCATGCACGCCGTGGAGCTGGGGGACGTGTCCGCCCGGGTGGCGCCCCAGGGCCGGGACGAGATCGGCCAGCTGATGGGCAGCTTCAGCAACATGATGGGCCGCATTGACACCCTGATGGACGAAAAGCTGGAACAGGGCCAGCAAATAAAAGCCCTGGAGCTGAAGGCCCTGCAGGCCCAGATCAACCCCCACTTCCTCTACAATTCCCTGGACCTCATCAACTGCACCGCCATCGCCCACAATGTGCCGGAAATAAGCCGCATGGTGAACGCCCTGGCCCGGTTCTACCGTCTTTCTTTGAGCCGGGGCAAAGAGGTCATCCCCCTGGCGGACGAACTCAAGCACGCCCGGCTCTATGTGGAGATACAGAACATGCGCTTTGAGGACCGGGTGCACACCCAGTGGGATGTGGAGCCGGGGGTGGAACAGTGCCCCATCATCAAAATCGTCTTACAGCCCATCATCGAAAACGCCATCATCCACGGCATTTTTGAAAAGCCGGACAAGACCGGCCGCCTGCGCATTGCCGCCTTCCGGCAGGGGCAGGACCTGGTCATCACCGTGGAGGACGACGGCGTGGGCATGGACGAGGAGACCCGCCTGGCAAACTTTGCCGCCAGCGTCTCCAGCGCCAACACCAAGGGCGGCTACGGGGTGCGCAACATCAACGAGCGGCTGCACCTGGCCTACGGGGCGGAGTACGGCCTTTTCTGTGAGAGCGAGGTGGGCCGGGGCACCCGGGTGACCATCCGCATTCCGGCCACGGAGGAAACGGAGGATCGAACGTAATGGACTTCTGCGTTTACGACGACTGCACCTGGCTTTATCCCGACAGCCTCCTCGCCGGGCCCCGGCAGGCCAGGCTGGACGCGCCCCGGGGCGGCCACGCCGCCTTTCAGCTGCTGCTGGACAAAGACGGGGAGTGCCGCCTCACCTTCCGCTGGAAGACCCCCGGCGGGCCGCCGGTGCGCCTTTATCGCCTTGCGGCGGTGGGGGTGAACGAGAACACCGCCCCCACCCTGATGACCACCACCGACTACGCCGCCTGCCGGGACTATGTGACCCGCGCCGCGCCCTTTGAGGTGTACGACGCGCTGGCCCCCTGCGCCTTCGGCCAGGAAGTGCCGGGGCCGGCCTTTTACCTCTGCGCGGAGGTGCCCTCCGGCCAGGCTCCCGGCCTTTATTCCGGCGAGCTGACGGTGGAACGGGAAGGGGCGCGGGCGGTGTGCCCGGTGGAGTGCCGGGTCTGGGCCGCCCGGGTGCCCGGCCCCGGCGAGGGCGTTTTCAGCATGCTCAACTTTTTCTGCTACGAAAACATCGCCGCCCAGCACGGGGCCGCCGAGGGCACCGGGGAATGGCGGCGGCTGCTGCGCCGATACATCCGGGCCCAGCTGGACATGCGCTGCACCCACATCCTGCTGCCCTCGGGCCGGCCGGTGAGGGAAAACGGGCGGCTCGTGGGGTTCGATTTCTCCCTGGCGCAGGAAGTGGGCCGCATTGCCCTGGAAGAGGGCGCGCCCTGGCTCTGCGGCGGCCATGTGGCCCACTGGCGGGAGTGGACCGACCCGGAGTATTACCCCTTCTGGGACGGGGAGCTGCCTCTCTCCGGCGAAGAGGGCTATTTTCAGCTTCGAATGTACTTTGACCGCTGGGCGCAGGTGATTGCGGACAACGGCTGGCAGGGGCGGATGGCCCAGGCGCTGGCAGACGAGCCCCAGGTGCACAACGCGGCGGCCTACCGCATTCTGGCGGCAGTGTGCCGCAAGTTTTTGCCCGGCGTGCCCATTCTGGACGCGGTGGAAGCCACGGACCTGGGCGGCGGGGTGGACGTGTGGGTGCCCAAGCTGGACACCTGGGAAAAGAACAAATCCACCTTCCGCCGTTTGCAGGCGGCGGGGGAGGAGATGTGGTTCTACACCTGCGCCTTTCCCGCCGGGCGGGCGGTGAACCGCTCCATGGACCTGCCTCTCACCGTCAGCCGGGGGCTGCTGTGGCTGGCCGCCCGGGAAAAATTCAGCGGCTATCTCCACTGGGGCTTCAACTACTACATCGGCACGGACATCTGGCACAGCGCCTGCTGCCCCCACAAGGGCGCGCTGCTGCCCGCCGGGGACGCCCACATCGTCTACCCCGGCCCCGACGGCCCCTGGCGCAGCCTGCGCTTCGAGGCCCAGCGGGGCGGCGCGGAGGATTGCGAACTGCTGCGCCTTTTGCAGCAGACCGACCCCGATGAAGTGCGGGCCCTGACGCAAGAGGTCTGCGCCTCCTCCACCCGTTACACCGCAAGCGGCGAGGTGCTGCTGGCCGCCCGCCGCCGTCTGCTGGAGGGGCTGGAACACGAAGAGGCTGCCCGCTGACACCCTTTGTTTCAACATCACGCTGCTCACGGCGCGCAAAAAGCCCGCGGGGCCTCAAAGGCTCCGCGGGCTTTTTCTTTCCGCCGGATCATTCTTTCAGTGCGGCCGTTTGACGGCCGCCGCGCAGACTATGCCCCTCACGACTCCACCTTCATCATGCGGTATCCCACGCCGATGTGGGTCTGGATGTACTGGGGCGAGCCCGGCTCTTTTTCCAGTTTTTTGCGCAGCGTCGCCATGAACACCCGCAGGGAGGCCACATCGTTTTCCCAGCTGCGCCCCCAGATCTGCTGGGTGATGTAGGTGTGGGTGAGGACTTTGCCCACATTTTTGCACAGCAGGCAAAGCAGCTTGTACTCGCTGGGGGTAAGGTGCAGCTCCTGGCCGTCCAGAAAAGCGCAGCCGGCGGCATAGTCCACCTTGAGCTTGCCGTTCACAAAGACCGCGTCCGTGTTCGGCGTGCCGATCTGCAGCGCGGCCAGGCGGCGCTGCGTCACCCGCAGGCGGGCAAGCAGTTCCTCCACCGAAAAGGGCTTGGTCAGATAGTCGTCCGCGCCGGCGTCCAGCGCGCCGATCTTGTCGGTGTCCTCGCTGCGGGCGCTGATCACGATGATGGGCATGTTGGACCAGGTGCGCACCTTGTGGATGACCTCCACGCCGTCCATGTCCGGCAGGCCGAGGTCCAGAAGGATGATCTCCGGGTTGTGGGAAGACGCTTCCAGAATGGCCGATTCCCCGTTCACCGCGGTCAGAAAGCGGTAGTCGTGGGCTCTCAGCGTTGTGGTGATGAGGTTGCGCACAGGCGTGTCGTCCTCCACCACCAGGACCAGTGGTTTATTCATGCAGTTCTACCTCCCCTGCGGGCACAGAAAACGTGAAGACCGTTCCCTGGGGAACGTTGTCGGTCACGGTGATCTCGCCTCCGTGTGCGTTGATGATGGACCGGCACAGCGCCAGCCCCAGCCCCATGCTGCGGCGGCTGTCGGCAACTTTGTTGGCCGCGCTGTAAAACATGTCAAAGACGTGGGGTTTGGCCTCGTCGGAAATGCCGGGCCCGTTGTCCGCCACAGAGATCAGCACAAAGCGGCCCTGCCGTTTCCATCTGATGTCGATCTCCGACCCCGGCGGGGTGTATTTGATGGCGTTGTCCACGATGTTGATGATGACCTGCACGATCAGCTTTGCGTCGATCTGCACCAGCATATAGTCGTCGCCGCTCTGCACGTTCAGGCGGTATTCCGCGCTTTTGCGATTGATGTGGCGCAGCGCTTCGGCCACCACCTCATCGATCAGCTCCGTGGACATGCGCAGGTTCATGCGGCCCTCTTCCAGACGGCTCACCGACAGCAGGTTTTCCACCAGGTTGATGAGCCACATGGCGTCGTCGTAAATGTCGGCATACATCTGCTCCTTGGCCTTTTCGTCGAAAAGGGCCCCGTTGGACAGAAGGTTGCTGGCATTGCTCGAGATGGAGGTGAGGGGCGTGCGCAGGTCGTGGGAGATGGAGCGCAGCAGATTGGCCCGCAGCTGCTCGTTCTTGGCCAGAACGGCGGCCGCCTCTTTCTCCTCGATGTTTTTCTGGTTTTCCATCGCAAGGGCGCACTCGCTCAGCACCGAGAGCAACAGGCTGACCTCAAAGGAATCGAGGGGCTTTTCGGAGGCGGCAATGCCCACCACGCCATAGACCTGTTCGCCCGTGCGGACCGACAGGTAGGTGCAGCGCGCGTCGGAAAAGGTCTCCGTTCCCGCGCCCGCGCGCTTGTTGTTTGCCAGCACCCACTGCGCCACCTCCCGCTCCCGGCCGCCGGTATAGCCGGCCCGGGCGGTCTCTCCGCTCACGCAGAACACCTGGGGCTCCGCCAGCTTTTCGTGGTCCAGGCGGTAGGCAACGATGTCCCGCTGGAATATCTTCAAAAGCTGGCCGGCCGCCACCGAGACGATCTCTTCCTGGGTGCGGGCTTTCTGAAGGTTCTGGTTCGTCTCGAACAGCAGTTTTGCCCGCCAGGCCACCAGCGTGGAATGCTTTGCATGGGATTTCAGCTTGGAGGCAAGGGAACCGGTGAGCAGCGAAGCCAGGAACATCACCAGAAAGGTGACGGGGTAACCGCTGTCGTAGGCGTGCAGCGAGAACCTGGGCACGGTGAAAAAGAAGTTGAAGGTGAGCACGCCGGCAACGGAGGCGATGAAGCTGCACACCGAACTTTTGGTGAAGATGGGAACGAGCATTGCCCCCCAGGATATACAGCGTGATGATGTTCGCTTCCGTGAAGCCGAGGTTATAAAACAGCAGGCCGATCAGGGTGACGAGGACGAGGATCCCCACCACCTTGAGCAGGTCGGCCACGGAGATCGCCGGCAGGTGCATGATCTCCCGGTGGCGCAGGGCGAAGCGGCTGGCGGGGTTGTTGTCCGGGATGATGTGGATGTCCAGATCGGGCATTAGCTCGATGAGCCGTTCGGTGAGCGAGCTCCTTCTGAACAGCGGCCGGCGGGACATTCCGCTGCGCCCCAGCACGATCTTTGTTGCGCCGGAAAGGCGGGCAAATTCCGCGATCTGATCCGCCACGTCGTCGCCGTAGACCGTCTCGATGGACGCGCCCAGCTGCTGGGCCAGATGGATGTTCCCCCGCAGGCGCTGTTTGTCCTCGGCGGGCATTTGCCGGAACTCTTTTGTTTCCACAAACAATGCCGTAAAGCCGCACTGGAAGGCCCCCGCCATCCGCGCCGCGGTGCGGATGATCTTCTCGTTGGAGGGCGCGGCGGAAAGGCACACAAGGATGTGCTCGTGGGCCCGGTAATTTTTTTTGGCCGGGCTCTGCTTTGCGTACAGGGCGGCACGGTCGGCGCAGCGGCGAAGGCCCACTTCCCGCAGCGCGTTCAGCCGGGGCAGCGCGCCGCCGTCCGGCAGGCCGGTCTTGTTCTGGCTGTACAGCCGCTGCTGCAGCGCCCGCGGCTCGATGTCCACAAATTCGACGGCGGCCCGGTCGAACACCCGGTCCGGCACCCGCTCTTTCACCGCGCTGCCCAGAATGGGCAGCACCACGTCCTGTATGCTTTCCACCTGCTGGATGTCCAGCGTGGTGTAAACGTCAATGCCGGATTTCAGCAGTTCTTCTATATCCTGATACCGCTTCATGTGGCGGCAGTTTTCGCCGTTGGTGTGGGCCAGATCGTCGATCAGAAGCAGCTGCGGGCGTCGTGCCAGGCAGGCGTCCAGATCCAGCTCCTGCTCCCGGCTGCCGCCGCGTCTTAATACGTCTTTATCCCTTCTTTATACTGACCATTATCCACATTCAGCCTAAAGGAAAGATTAGCATATCGCGCGGCGTATTAAGACGGCATTAAGACGCCGGCGTCACATCCAGCCGAACGCCGCGGCAAAGGGCAGCGCCACGCACATGGTGCACAGGCAGACCGCCGCAAGGGCGAACAGGGGCATGCCGATAAAAATCACCACGAAGCCCAGCACCCTGTGGTGAAAAACGAAACGCTCCATGGAAGCGTCGATCCTGTTTTCAAAACGAGAGACACATTTTCTGATCGCAAGCATATCCTGTCTCCTCCTTACGGCCCTATCATACTCCGCAGAAGTTTAAACCGGGGATAAGATACGCCGCGGGGGATTAAGAAGCGATAAAAAAACCGCCGGGCCGCTTTTCGGGCGGCCCGGCGGATGTTCCGCAAAGTCCTTGGGCGGGAAAAAGCGTTCCCGCCTTCGTTCTTTATTTTTCCGTTTCGCTCACCAGGCCCATCGCCCGGGCGATGTCCAGGTTGACCCCCAGCACATTGACCGTCTCCTCGCCGAAGACGCCCAGCAGCCTGCCGATGGTGTTGTCCGCCACGATTTGTTCCAGCTGCTCCATGCTCAGGCCGGAGGCCTCGGCAATGGCGGGCAGCTGCACCGCAGCGCCCCGGGGCGACACATGGGGGTCAAGGCCGGAGCCGGAGGCGGTCATCAGGTCGGCGGGCAGGTCCTCGCGGCTGATCTCCGGGTTCGCTTCCAGGAACCTTTCGATGTCGGCCTCCACCCGCTCTGTCAGCGCGGGGTTGGAGGGGGCATAGTTGCTGCTGCCGGAGGCAAGGCCGGCGTATTCGCTGCCGTCGCTGTAGTATTTGCTGCCGTCCGCGCCCTCGGAATAGGTGTTGCAGCCGCAGGCGGAGGGGCGGCCTTTCATAAAGTAAGGCGCGGTGAAGTCCTGGCCCACGTTGGCCACGCCCACCGGCTGACCGTCGGCGGTGACGAGGCTGCCCCCCGCCTGGCGGGGGAAGAGCAGGGCGGACAGGCCGGTGAGCGCCGCGGGGAACGCAACGCCGCACAACAGCAGCAGGACCAGCGTCACCACCACCGCCTGGCGGACGCCGCACAGCAGAGACTTCTTGTTTGTTTCGCTCATTGGGGAAAACCTCCTTAAATGCCCATGGCCAGCAGCACAGGCGTGATCATCGTGTCGATGAGTTTAATGCCCACAAAGGGCGCGATCACGCCGCCCATGCCGTAGATCATCATGTTCCGGACCAGCATTTTGCCGGAGGACAGGGGGCGGTATTTCACGCCTTTCATCGCCAGCGGGATGAGGCAGGGGATGATGATGGCGTTGAAAATCAAGGCCGACAGGATGGCGCTGTATTCCGTGCTCAGGTGCATGATGTTCAGCACCGCAAGCTGGGGAATGGACTTCATGAACATGGCCGGGATGATGGCGAAGTATTTCGCGATGTCGTTGGCGATGGAGAAGGTGGTGAGCGAGCCGCGGGTGATGAGCAGCTGCTTGCCGATCTCCACCACCTCCAGAATTTTGGTGGGGTCGGAGTCCAAGTCCACCATGTTGGCCGCCTCTTTGGCGGCGGTGGTGCCGGAGTTCATGGCAAGGCCCACGTTCGCCTGGGCCAGGGCGGGCGCGTCGTTGGTGCCGTCGCCGGTCATGGCAACGATCTTGCCTTCGGCCTGTTCCTGCTTGATGACCCGTATCTTGTCCTCGGGCTTGCACTCGGCGACGAAGCCGTCCACGCCGGCCTCCTTGGCGATGGTGGCGGCGGTGAGGGGGTTGTCGCCGGTGCACATGATGGTCTTAATGCCGATGGCGCGCAGACGCTCGAACCGCTCCGCCATGCCGGGCTTCACGGTGTCCTTCAGATAGATGACGCCCAAAATCCTGTCGTTCTCGCAGACCACAAGGGGCGTGCCGCCCAGCGAGGAGACCTTTTCCACATGGGTGTGCAGGTCGGCGGGGACGGTGCCGCCCTGCCGGCGGACATGCTGCTCGATGGCGTCGCAGGCGCCCTTGCGCACCCGGGTGCCGTCGGGCAGGTCCACGCCGCTCATGCGGGTCTGGGCGGTGAACTCCAGGAAGGAGGAGCCCTCGGGCTCTTCGCTGCCCAGCCCCGCCAGCACCGCCGTCTCGTCCGCGGGCTCCACCCGGAAGGACAGTTCTTCTTCCGCCTCGTTCAGCGCATACAAAACAGGCCGGCCGAACAGCCGGTTCAGCTGTTCCGCGGTCAGCCGCAGGCAGTCCCATTCCGTGCGCCCGGCCTGCAGCTTCTGGCTGCTGCCCAAAAGCAGTTCCGTGTAATAGCTCTTCTGGGCCTCCTCCCGCGCCTGCGTTTTCACGCGGCCGGCCAGGGTGCCGGCGATGACGCTGGAAAAGAGCATGATCAGAAACGTGACCGGGTAGCTGGGGTCGTTGGCCTGAAAGGTGTAGCGGGGCTCGGTGAAGAAAAAGTTGAAGGCGGCAACGCTCAGCAGCGAGGCGGCCGCGCCGTAGAAGCACTCGGTCGTCCACACCGCGGTGAGCAGAACGCCCAGAATGTAAACGGTGATGATGTTCGACTCGCTGAAGCCCGCCCGATAGAACCCGAATCCCGCAAGGGAGGAAAGCGCCAGCGAGGCAAACATGATCCCGGTGTCCTTCCAGGTGAACCGGGGCTTCGGCAGGCGGAGTTTTGCCATGGATTTTTTGTACAGAGGCTGGCGGTCCGGAATGATGTACACGTCCAGGTCCGTCAGCTCGATCAGACGGTCCGCCAGGCTTTTTTTGCCGGTCAGCGGGTTCTGTTTGTGGTTGACGCGCCCCATCACGATCTTGGTCACACCGCTGACGCGGGCGTATTCCGCGATCTGCACGGCGGGGTCGGCGCCGTAGACCGTGGAGATCTGCGCGCCCAGCTGCTCTGCCAGGCGGAGGTTGCCGCGCAGCCGCTTGAGGTTTTCGCCGGACAGCTCCTTTGTTTCCGGCGTTTGCACAAACAGCGCCGTAAACCCGCTGTGGAACGCCTCGGCCATGCGGGCGGCGGTGCGGATGACCTTTGCGTTGGAGGGCGCCGACGAGAGGCAGATGAGGATGTGCTCCCCGGCCCGGGCGCTTTTTTCCTTGCCTTCGGACAGGGCGGCGCGGTTCAGCTGGTCCGCCGTCCGGCGCATGGCGATCTCGCGCAGCGCGGCGAGGTTTTCCGCGGAAAAAAAGTTTTGGAGCGCCTGCTTTGCCTGCCGTTCGCGGTACACCTTGCCCGCCTGCAGGCGCTTGACCAGTTCGCCGGGCTCGATATCCACCAGTTCCACCTGGTCGGCCCGGTCAAAAATGCGGTCGGGAATGCGCTCGCTCACCGCGATCCCCGTGATGGAGGAGACCAGGTCGTTCAGCGATTCCAGGTGCTGCACATTCACGGTGGTGTGCACGTTGATCCCCGCCGCCAGCAGTTCTTCCACGTCCTGATAGCGCTTGGTGTGCCGGCAGCCCGGCGCGTTGTTGTGGGCCAGTTCATCCACCAAAATCAGCTGCGGTCTTCTTTTCAGCGCTCCATCCAGGTCGAATTCCCTGAGTTTGATCCCCCGGTAGCCCATCTCCCGGCAGGGCAGGGCCTCCAGCCCGTTCAGCAAGGCGAGGGTGTCCGGCCTGGCATGCGGCTCCACATAGCCCGCCACCACGTCCACGCCCTCTTTTTTCGCCTGATGGGCGGCCTCCAGCATTGCAAAGGTTTTGCCCACTCCCGCCGCGTAGCCGAAAAATATCTTCAGCCTTCCCGGCGCGCGGTTTTCCGTGCCGGCGGCGTTTTTCTGCTCTGCAAAGAATTCCTGCATGGTTTTTTCCCGCCCTTCGCTCAAAGTTTTTCAAGATAAAACATAGCATTGTTTCTCCTATGAAGGCGTGAAGCAATCTTTTGCGGCGTTAAGATTGCATAAAGGCCCTTCTCCGGCAAAGGGAGAAGGGCCTTTCCATGTCAGAAACCCATGCGGTTTTTCATTCAAGGCAAAAAAATACCCGGGAGACAACTCTCCCGGGAGTTGGCGGTGACGGGGAGAGCCCCCGTTCCCGCCTGTTGTTGAAGCGTCTGCCGCTTTCGGTCCGGCCGCGCTTTTCCGGCGGCGTCAAGCCCGGCATTGGCAGCCCCGCCCGGGCGCAAACTTCCGTGCATGCCCGGCGGCTTATGCCGAACGCTCCATCTCCTGCCTTGCGATGGTCAGAAACCGTTTCAGACGCCCGCCGTCGCAGCGGACGGTCTGCACATCTTTCAGAATGATCTCCATGGGCATTCCGCGGCACCACGAAAGCCCTTGGGCCACCGTCTCCTTTACCGCCTGCTCGTCGAACGCCGTGCCGGACACAAGGCCCGGGTGCGGCTTCCAGGAGAGCAGGACTGTGCCGCCGATCTCCTGCGCGGCACGGCGCAGATCGGTCCATGGGCTGACGGACACGCGCCGCAGGTTGGGAAGCGCCCGCGCCAGGTCAAGCAGTTTGCCGTCCAGGCATTCGCAGCACCCCACACAGCACAGTCCGAACCGCTCCATCAGGGGGACATAGTAGTCGGTGGCAAATTCCCGGTACATTTCCGGGGAAACAGAGGCAAGCTCCTGCGACTCGCAGAAGCCCCACATGCTCTTGAGCGGCCGGTCCGCGCCGCCCCGGGGCATATCACAGAATCCGATCCCGCCGGAGCCCACGTACTGATTTCCCGTGTTGGGCGAAAAAACGTTCCTGCTTTCCAGCTGATCATAAAGACGGAGCCAGCTGTCCCGCAAAAAGGCCAGAAGGGCGTGCAGCTCGTCTTCTTCGTCCATCATATCAAAATAAAGATTTTCCATGCCGCGAAGCTCGCAGACCGTTTCCAGCAGCAGCGGGTCCGCGTCGCGGAAGCTGCGATCGACATAAACGGGGATCACATCCCCCAGTTCCTCTTCGACCGCGGAAAAGGCGCGCAGGGTGGAAGCCTCATCCGTCACCAGGCCGACGGGCCGCAGCTTGTGCCGATCCCGCAGCTCGGCAAGAACGGGTTCTCCCCGCCATGCGCCGCCCTGTTCGGAGGGCCGGGTGCGTTTTGGCGAAACGCCCCATCCGGTCAGCTCCGCGCGGAGGGGGACCCCCAGGGCGGCCTCCGTCACAAAATCGTCCGGGAGGCAGTCCCAGCGGTAGATCAGCCGGCGCAGGTAGAGCTCGTATCCGCGCCAGAAAGGGTCTGTGCAGACAAGGCGTTTGGCGGGCACAAGCTCGTCCCACGCGCCTTCCGGAAAGCACAACAGCGCGGGCCGTTCGGCCCGCAAAGCGTTGTTCCGGCGGTGAAACGCCTGCCGCTGCGCCTGGACCGGATCGTTCCCGATCTCATACACCCGGCGCGCAAGGTCACGGATGACCGCGCGTTCTTCCGCGCTCAGCACACCGGGCGCGTGCCCGCCCGCCGCAATGCGGCCGTCGCCGTATTCGATCATACTGACTCCTCCTGGACAAATTATTCCGGCAGCCGGGCAGTTGTTTTTATGAACCGCCCCAGCGAAGAGAGCGACACCTGCGGGCGGAAGGACGGGCAGCTGGACACGGAGCAGCGGAGCAGAGAGACCTGCCCGATCACCGCGCGCGCCGGCCGGGGGCACCCGCCCTCCACGCACAAAACCGAGGCGTTTTTGTGGATGCCGTATTCCCCGAACCCCACATGAAAAAAGGAGCAGTTTTGGATACGCACATTCTTTGCCGCCCCGCCCTCGCGCCAGGCGGTCTCCGGCGCGATGTGGATGGCGGTGCCGGGGCAGTTTCGGAAGCGGCAGTCCTCGACCACCGCTGTGTGGGCCTTGATGAGCAGGCAGCGGGTCAGAATGTTCTCAAAGGTGCAGCGGCGCACCACCAAATGGGGCCGCAGGCCCGCGTCCAGCAGCAGCCCCGGATGGGGCAGGGGCCGGTCCAGCAGCACCCGGGCGGCCAGTCTGGTCCGGTCCGGTACGGATCCCAGCACACGGAAACTGTCCGTCAGACAAAGGGAATCGGGATCATACAGCTCCAGCCGGGAGCCGGGGAGGGGAGCGTCGATGACCTGGGAATGGGTGAATGTGGGAGCCTTCACCCGCAAAAGCACCCACGCCCCTTCCAGCGGCTCCGGGTCATAGTAATAGCTGTGAACATTGACGGCGTCATCCTCGCTGGAGGAAAAAAAGCAGTCCTCCAGAAGGATCTGCCCGTCGCAGGCGGAAAAGTGCGACGCGTCCGTGTTGACGGAAACGGGCTGGCCCGCCGACGGCCTGACCGCAAGTTTTTTGCATGTGACGTCCCGGCAGCGGTACGCCAGCAGGCCCATCCCGTACTGGGCGTGAAGGGTGACCTGCTCGAGGGCAACGTTTTGGCAGCGCTCCAGATAGACCGCCGGGCGGTAGTGATAGGAGTGGATCAGCACGGCGCTGCGCCCGGTGCAGGCCGGGAGAGCGGGCGCGCCGAAATACCGGATCGTGTTCCGGTCCAGCCGGGTCCGTGAAAAGGACGTCATGCAGCCGGGCAAAAACCTCCCCGCCTCGTCTGTCGGCACAATGCGGGGCGCGGGCGTGCGCCCGGTGACGCCGCAGCCCTTGGGCAGGCGCAGGTCCACATAGTCCGCTCCCTGTCCGGCCACCCGGGCAACCGTGTAGGGCTTGGGAGACTGATCCACCGCAAGGCCCCGAAGGCTAACGTTTTCGCAGCCGGACAGTTCCACCGCCTGCATGGGGCCGTGGAGTATGAATCTTGCCCCCGAAGCCTCGATGACGCACTCGCGGGCGCCGTGTACGGGCAGCGCGGTCTCGTAGGGATAATACGGGGTGAAGATGACCGCCTCGGGGTCATCGCCCAGGCGCCCGCTCATCAGCGAGCGGCGCAGCCTGCGGGCAAAGGGCGGGCGCAGGTGATAATCGCCCGGCGGGATGAGCAGCGTGGTGCCGGGGTGCTGTTCCAGGTCTTCGGCCGCGCGGCGCAGCCGCGCCCACAGGGTCGCCCCGGAAAACCCGTCCAGCGAGCGCACCCGTGCGCTCACAGCTCTCCCTGCGCTTTCAAAAAGTCCAGGAAGGTGCGGATGGAGCCGCCCACATGCTTCACCCAGGGGGGGCGGACGCCGGGAACAGTGCCCACGTCGAAGAAATCCCCCGGCGCGGACAGCGCGGTGCGCATGAAGGAATCGCTGCCGTCCAGCCCGTCGGCCAGGTTCAAAAATTCATCGCCCCAAAAGGCGCACTCCTCCGCGGCGACGCCCTGGGGGAACAGCACCTGGGAGAGCAGCGCGTCCACATTGTCGGACTTGTTCAGCACGCCCACCTCCAGATACTTTGCGTCGCAGGTCACCTTCAAAGGCAGGCCCAGCTCCTGCCCCACGCCGCGGGCGAGGGCCAGAAGATCGGTGATCCCGCCGGCAAGGCCATGCTCTGCCAGCGACTGACGGGCCAGCTCCACCTCGTTGCCGCTCAAAAACAGGTTTTCACTGCGGGAGTTGGAGTTCATAATGTCGATCTTGCAGTAGTTGGGCCGGTCGAAGATGATGTCGGTGGGATAGCCGTACTTCTCCCACAAAATGCGGTGAATGCGATAGGCTGCGTCGTGAATGCGCAGCACAGTCTGGGGCGTGACGCCCGGGTCCGCCACTTCGACGCGGCGGCCTTCGGCATTGAATCCGTAGTTGTAGCTGCCCCGGCCCAGGCCCAGATACAGGTTTTGCAGCTGAGGCACCGTGAACCGCTCGTGCAGCGTGCCGCCCGCGAGGTTTTTATAGGTGGTGCCGCTGACGATCAGCAGCCGCACGCCCTTTTCCAGCAGCGGGGCCATCGCTGCCACCGCTTCGTCCACTGGGGCGTTCCGGTTCACCACCGCGGTGCCGTCCCAATCAAAAAACACAGCCTTATAGCGTTTCATGGCTTTGCCTCCTTCGGACAGGGCAGCTCCACCGTTTCGCCCGGCGCCGCCTGACACGCCAGCGCGCAGACCTGCAGACGCAGCGGGCCGGGATTCTCCCGGTCGGCTTCAACGCGCACCGTGTCCTGTGTGATGTGCACGCGGCAGCGCAGGCCCTGCCAGCACAGCGGGAAGGACAGGCCGGACCAGCCTTGGGGCAGGGCGGGGTCCAGGTGCAGGCCGTCCTGCTGCAGGCTGAGGCCGCCGAACCCCCGCACCGCCACCATCCAGCTGCCGCCGTTGGCCGCCGGGTGGGTTCCGCCGATGTACAGATCCCCCACATAGCGCTTGTAAGCCCCGGCAAGGTCCAGCGTGGCGGCCTGCAGGAAGTAGGGATAGGCGTATTCCGCAAGGCCGCACTTCACCGCGGCCAGCGCGTAGATACAGCCGCTCAGGCTGGAGCCGTGCTCGGTGCGCGGCTCATAGTAACGGAAATTCGCCCGGCGCACCTCCGGCGGATATTCCTGGGGGAACAGGGCGGTGACAAGGCACACGTCCGCCTGCTTGATGACCTGCGTCTGCACGGCCAGGCCCACCGGGCTGCCCAGATACTCGTTGGGCCGCAGAATTCTGGCGCGCAGCTCGTCCGGCGTCAGGTCCTCCATGCGGAAGTGGCCGTCGTACTGCTCGATCAGGCCGGTCTTCGGGTCGGGCGAAGGGACATACAGCTCCCGCTCAAACTCCAGAATGGCGGGCAGGTCCTCCCGGAAGTTTAGCCGGTCCAGCAGTTCTTCCAGTCGGTCCGGGGCGTGCGTTTGCAGATAGTCCGCCGCGCCGCGAAACGCCTCCAGCGCCTTTTTGGTCATAACGTTGGTGTAAAAATCGTTGTTGACCCGCTCGTGGTATTCATCGGCGCCGGTGACGTCCAGCATTTCATACCGCTTTTTTTCGGGTTTATAGTAGCTCCAGCTGTACAAAAAGCGGGCGCACTCAAACAGCACCTCCGCTCCGCCCTCCAAAAGCAGGCTCTCGTCCCCCGTCCAGCGGAAGTACTCCCACAGCCCGAAGGCCACGTCGGCGCTGATGTGGATCTGTTTGTCGCGGAAATACGTGCGCAGCGGCCGGCCGGTGAAGATGTCGTTGATGTTGTATTCGGTGCAGCCGTCGCGGCCGTCCTCCTGGCTCTCCCACTGATAGAACGCGCCCCGGTAGCCGTATTCCCGGGCCTTGGCGCGGGCGCCGTCCAGCGTGTTCACCCGGTAGCGCACCAGGTTCCGGGCCACCTGGGGCAGACTGGCCAGGAACATGGGCAGCATGTAAAGCTCCGTGTCCCAGAACATGGCCCCCTTGTACACCTGGCCCGAAAGGCCCCGGGCGGGAATGGCCACCCGGTCGGTGTGGAACGGGGTGGACACCAGCAGCAGATACATGCTGTAGCGAAGGGCCAGGTCCGCCTGTTCGTCGCCCTCTATCTTCACCTGCACCTGCCGCCAGAGCTGCTCCCAGCTGCGGCGGTGGGAGGCAAGCAGAGCGTCAAAGCCCTGCCGGGCGGCGCTTTGAACGGCGCGCACCGGATCGGCGGCGTCGGGGTCGGTGCTCTTGTACAAAGCGGCGTATATGTCCGCGGTCAGCGTCTGGCCCGCCGCCAGTTCCGCCGTGATGTAAAAGCCGTCGCCGCGCAGTTCCGTCCGGCCGCAGCTGCAGCTCACCAGCTGGGCCAGGTCCACCGCCGTGCCCAGTTCCGAGGTGACGGCGGTGACGCGCAGCGCGCCGCCCTCCGGGCGAAAGGACGTCTGCTCCAGATGGGGGCCGTTGATGTCCCAGACGCAAAGGTCAGGGGCGATCTTCATCTCACAGGTCCCCGCCACGGCGGCCTGCACGGTGTAGCGCAGCGCCAGGATATGCCGCTGCTCCCTGTGGGCAAAGCGGCGGGCCGTGACCCGCGCCGCGGAAAAATCGCTCTCCCGGCCCTGGCAGGCGCAGTCGGTCTCCACCCACTGGCGGTGGGAGACGGGCTGTGTGTCCAGCACGGAAAGCGGCGTGCCGTTAAAGCGTGCCTGCACCCAGAAAGGGTTCGGCGCGTTGACCGGCTCGCGCCAGCCGCCGTCTTTCTGGTCGAACAGGCCCGCCATGGTGAGGGCGGTGAGCTGTTCGGCACGGTATTCCTCCAGCGTGCCGCGGCAGCCCACATAACCGTTGCCCATCAGCAGCTTGCTGCCGAGGAACTCCGCCTGCTCCGGCCGCAGGCCTTCTTCGCAGATGATGGTGTTCATAGCTGCTCCTTGTATTCTCCCGGTGTGAGACCGGTGTATTTTTTGAAGATGTTGATGAAAGAGCGGGCGTTGGAATAGCCCACTTTGCGGGCCACGTCGCCCACCTTCACCGCGGGATCGGCCAGCAGCTGCTTTGCGGCCCGAATGCGCTTTTCGGTGATGTATTCCTTGATGGATTTGCCCGTGTCCGCCTTGAATTCCCGGGCCAGGTGCGAGGGGCTGAAATGCAGCTCGCCGGCCACAAGCGTCAGGGAGATGTCCTCATCGGCAAAGTGCTGGTCCAGAAACGCCAGAATGATCTGGCTCATCCGCTCCTGCGGCTGTTCGCGCTGACGGCGCAGATATTCCATGATCCGGGCGGCAAGGGGGCGGAAATACTCCTCCAGCGCGTCCAGCGTTTCGATCTGCATCAGCTGCGCGCTCTCGCCCGGCAGGTCCGGGAAGAAAAGGTGCGCGTCGATGGAAAGCTCCTGCAAAAACTGCAAAAAGGCGTTGAAAAACTGCACCGCGGCGTAGCTGGGCCGGCTGTCGGGATAGATCGTCCGGCGCACGCAGCGGAAGAATGCGTCCAGCTGCTGCTGCAATATGGCGTCGTCGCCCCGGCGGATGGCCTTGAACACCTGCTGGGCCAGGCGGTTGGGGAAAACGAACCCCTGGCCCGCAAGATCGGGCAGCATGTCCGCAAAGAGGATACGGTCGTTGCCCGCCACCGCCCGGTACTGATAGGCCGACAGCGCCTCCTCGTAGCTGGTGTGCACATCGCACAGGCGGCTGCACGGCCGGCCGCAGCCCATGGCAACGGGCAGCGGCGCTTCGCGGCGCGCGGTGTCGAAGATGAGCTGAGCGGTCTCGTTCAGGCGCACCGCGGCCTCGGCTTCGCTTTCGCAGCAGAGGCTGACCAGCAAGATCAGCTTGGCCGGCCTGCGGTCCCGCAGGATCTCCAGCGTGACCTGGGGCAGATCCCCCACGGCGTTCCGGATGGCCTGCTGGCGGCAGAGAAGGAATCGCTCAAGGGAAGTTTCTCCGCTCGTCCGGATCATATCCTCGAACTGCTCAAAGGCCAGGATCATGACCCCGTGATACCCCTCGGCCAACGGCCCGGCCCCGTAGCGCTGCAGCTTGGCGCGCCACTCCGCGTCCGGCGTGTCGGACGCGTCCAGCAGGCGCAGCAGGGTGTCCTGCAGAAGGAACGGCTTGTTTTCTTCAAACAGGCGCTCCGCGGTCTCCTTGTCCTGGATGAGCTGCCGCATGGGCTTGTACAGTTCCTGAGACAAAAACCACACGCCCACCACGGAAAATCCGATCATGCCGATGGTGATCGCCCACAAAAAGCGGGTCGCGTCGGCCACCTTGCGGCCGATGAGGCTTTCGGGGATCTCGTAATGGAAGGTCCAGCCGGTGTCCTCCGCAAAGCTCTCCACCGTGTAGAGCGCCCCGCGCTTCGCCGTTTCGGGCTGCTCTTTTCCAAACAGATAGCGCCCGTCGCTGTCGGTCACATAGACGTTGCAGGCGTCGTCCAGCGAAATGGCCTGCAGGATCTCCTGCAGATAGGTCTGCCGCAGCGTGACCACGATCACCGCGCTGGGGGTGTAGGAGATGGGCGGCGCCGGCTTTGTGACATACAGCATGGCCGGCTCGCCCTCCGGCGCCAGGTTCAGCAGGGTGATGGGATAGTCGTAACGCGCGGCCAGCGTGCGGCTGGTGGCCTGCTCGATGTTGCGGCAGTCTTCCAGCGTTTCCAGCGGCGCAAGGCGCGGGTCCTTTCCGTTCAGGTCCAGCACCATGCCGGCGTGGTAATAATGGATATAGAGTTTTTCGATGTAGCGGTTGACCGCGCGGAACAGATAAAGCCGCTGATAGATCTCCTCACAGTCGAAGATGTCCAACAGCTCATAGCGGTCGGCAAAGCTTTGCACTTCCGAGTCCATGGCCATCTGCACCAGGGAATCGTCCATGGTGGTGAGGATGATCTCCACGGAAGAGCGCAGCTGCGCCAGCGTGTTGCGGCCGTTTTCTTCAAACTGTTTTCGGAAGGATGTGCGCAGCGCCGCCGAAGCAGCCAGGGTGCTCAGCAGCACCAGCGCCGTCATCACCACCGAAAGCAGCACAATGATCTTCAGCCTGTAAGGTGATCTCTCCTGCATACGCGGTCTTCTCCTCCTGCCGGTTCAGCCGAACAGGAGGGTCCCGAAGCGGCGGAACTGATGGAATTCTTTTCCGGTGTCCGGGTCCCAGGCGAAATGGGTCGGCTGCTCTTCGTCATAGTCGATCCGGAAAAAGCCGGCCCGCCATCGGTCTCCCGCCTTTGGCGGCGGGCACAGGCCCTCCAGCAGCGCAAAGGGGATAAAAGCGCCGCATTCCCAGCCGGTGCAGCCGGCAAAAGGCGCTTGTTCGCCCCCGGCCACTTTGGCGTAATGGCGGGTGCGCCGCCGGCCCTGATACTCAAAGGGAGTCCAGCCGTAATAACTGCCGGTGTTGCACACCAGCAGGCAGAGCTCCTTGTTCAGGGGCGACAGCTCGTATTCAAAATAGACGGGCAGATCCTCCCGGGGCCAGAAAAACGCCTCCGCCACATCTCCCGTGTAAAGGCTGCCCATGTTTTTGAGGCAGGAGCAGCTGAGGCGGCGGTCTTCGCAGCAAAACCGCAGATAAAGGCCGGTGGGGGAATAGAGCACCTGCACCGTGGTCCGGTAGCTCAGCGGGCCGGACACCGGCTCCACCGTCTGGGGCAAAGCCTTTGACCACTGGGGCGCCCGGGGCGAAAGGGCAAAATCCCCGGTGGGCAGGGCGGTCAGCGTTCTCTGCATACGCTCTGCCCTTCTTTCACGGTCACAGCCTCGCCCCAAAGCAGCACCGGCAGGTCCCGCCCTT
Source organism: Candidatus Allofournierella pullicola (assembly GCA_019114225.1). Classification (GTDB taxonomy): domain Bacteria; phylum Bacillota; class Clostridia; order Oscillospirales; family Ruminococcaceae; genus Allofournierella_A; species Allofournierella_A pullicola. The sequence continues at coordinate 68,171 of DXFW01000022.1, forward strand.
TCTGCAAGTGCAGCAGGATACGGCCCGGTTCAAAAGTCAGCTTCATTGTACGCCCCTGCCATTTCAAAGTAAAGCTGACGCGCTTCCAGCCTTCGGGCAGCGCGGGCGAGACGGAAAGCACATCGCCGTTCAGCTCGCAGCCACACATCCCGCTGACCACCGCCGACCAGCTCATGCCGTCGGCGGCCAGGTGCGCGCCGTCCCGGCAGCCGCCCCCGGCGTCATAGAGGTCAATGCTCAGGGATTTGTCCAGATAATAGGCGGCCTTTTCCGCAAGGCCCAGCCGGGTGGCCAGGATACCGTGCACGCCGTAGCTCAGCGAGGAGGTGTGGGTGGTGCGCGGCTCGTAATAGTCCCAGTTGGCACGCAGGCCCTCCGCGTCCACAAGGCCGGGCAGAAGGAACAGCAACATCAGCACGTCCGCCTGCTTCACCGTCTGGGTGTCCGCCGGGACGTCAAAGGGGCTGTCTTCAAACACGATCCGGTCCTCCAGGCCGAAAAAGCCCTCGCACTGCTCCAGCAGGCCGTCCGGGCCCTGCATGGTCCTGACCTTGCCGTGAAAGCGTTCCAGCAGCGCCAGCTCTTCCTCCGTCATGCCGGTCTTGTCCAGCAGGCGCTGCCAGCGGGCCGGGTCCTCACGGCTGAGTTCCTGCCATGCCTGCCACGCCAGCGTCAGGTTCAGCTGCGCCAGATTGTTCACATAGGCGTTGTTGTCGCACTCCAGGTGCAGCTCGTCCGGGCCGGAGGCCGCGGGGATGTTCCACAGCCCGTCCTTTTCAAAGCCTTTGGACAGCCAGAAGCGGGCGGTCTCCAGATACAATTCCGCCACGCCGTTCCACAGCGCCTCGCGCCCGCCGGCGGTGCGCACGTACCGCCAGGCGGTGTACACCACGTCCGCCGTGATGTGCAGCTGGTGGGTGAGCAGCTTTAAAAAGGACTCGCACTCCTCCTGCCCGCTGCACCCGGTCTCCCAGGGGAAGCTGGCGCCCCGGCAGCCGTACCGGGCGGCCTTGGCGCGGGCGCCGTCCAGCGTGCGGACACGGAAGCGGACCAGCTGCGCCGCGATCTCGGGCTGGGTGTAGAGATAGAAGGGCGCCATGTGGATGTCGGTGTCCCAGAACACCATCCCGCGGTAGCCCTCGCCGGTGAGGCCTTTTGCCGGAATGGACACCCGGTCGCTGCCGCGGCAGGCGGCGATCAGCAGCTGATAGATACTGTGCCGCAGGCCCAGCTGGACCCGGTCGTCTCCTTCCAGGCGGATGTCGCTGTCGGCCCAGAGGCCGGCCCAGACCCGGTCGCTTCCCGCCCGGGCCTGGACGTAGTTCTGCGTTTTGGCCGCTTCCAGTTCGGCCTGCACGGCTGCCTCCACATCCGGGGCGAACAGGTCCGCTTCAAAAACCGAGACCCGGTCCAGCACCACCGTCCCGCCGGGGCGGACGGTCATCCGCGCCTGCTGACTCCGCCCGCCGTCCGCGCGCACGTCCTCTGCCAGCAGGCAGGTGGCGAAGGCGGCCTTGTGCCCGTCCACCCGGCCCCGGATCAGCAGAAAAACGCCGTCGCTTCCGGCGCGCATGCGCACCGGGTCGTACAGCCGCAGATACTCCTCGTCGGTGCCGTCGGTGGTGTCCTGATAAATGCCGGAGATGTTGAAGTTTTTGGTGTCGTCGTCGATCCCGGCGGTGTAGCGCACTTCCCCCTCATAGTCGTGAGAGGTCAGCTCATAGCGCGTGTAGACCCGGGTCTGCTTTTCCATGTGGGCAAAGCGGCGCATGCGCAGGGTGAAGCGCCGGCCGGCCGGGTCGCTCAGTTCCAGCGTGGAAGAAAACTCCCCGTGGGCCATGTCCAGTTCCTGCCGCAGCGCCAGCACCCGGCAGTGGTCACTGTCCAGCGTGACGCCGCCGGCGGACCAGCGTCCGTCCAGGAAGTTGGGGCACTTCACCAAACACACCTCCCGGTGGTAGCCGGGCACCAGGTCCAGATGGCTCCAGGACACAAGGAAGGGGTTGAATTTTTTCGGGTCCAGCTCGGGGCGGGGCAGCTGGTCGTAATATCCCGCCAGAAAAACGCCCTGCTCCTGCCGGTTGGGCAGTTCGGGCACCGCGCCCCGGACGCCAATGCGCCCGTTGCCCACACAGCACAGGGTGGGGATGGACAGGCCCGCGGGGCCGTCCACGCTTTGAAAGGAAACATGCCAGAGATCGCTCATATCGTGACCCTCCTTACTCTTTCAGGCCGGCGGTGGCAATGCCCTGTGTGAAACGGTTCTGGAAGATGAAATACACCACCATGATGGGCAGCATGGAGATGGACGTGGCCGCCATGAGCTGGCCGTACCGGATGAAATTCTGCCCGTTGAGGAACTGCATTGCCACGGTGATGGTGAATTTGGAGGGGTCGTCGATCATCATATACGGCCACAAAAAGTCGTTCCAGACATACAAAAAGACGATGATGGACACCGCGCTGATGGCGTTGCGCAGCAGCGGGAACACCAGCCGGTGGAACACCTGAAACTCGGTGCAGCCGTCGATACGCCCCGCTTCCAGCAGTTCGTTGGGAAGGGTGTCGATGAACTGCTTCATAATGAACACGGCATAGCTGGTGGTGCTGTTGATGACCAGGATCAGGGACAGCAGTTTGCCGTTGAGGCGAAACCAGACCATCTCCTGATACAGCGGCAGCAAAATGACCGCCACCGGCACCATCATGGCCGAGAGCACCACATAGAACAGGAGCCTGCGGCCGGGAAAACGGCATTTGCTCAGGGCGTAGCCCCACAGGGCCGCGAAATAAAGGGTGAACGCCGTGCGCACGCCCGCCACCAGAATGCTGTTGCCCAGCGAGGAGAGCAGGTGCATGGAATCGTTGGAAAGCACGGCCCGGTAGTTGTCCAGAGTGATCTCGTGGGGAAAGAAGGTGGGCGGATAGCCCAGGATCTCGTATTCGGGCTTCACCGCGTTGAACAGCATTGCAACAAAGGGGAGGAGAAAGACAAAGCTCGCGGCAAAGAGCACCAGATAGCGCGCGGCCTGGCCGGCGGCGCCAAGATACAGCTGTTTTTTCTCTCGTTTCACAAAATGCGCCTCCTCAGTCATCGCCGCTGAGCTTGAATTGCAGCAGCGACAGGAGCATGATGATGACCAGCAGCACCACTGCGGTGGCGGACGCGTAACCGAAGCGGTAGTACCCCAGGGCCTTGTCGAAAAGATAGTAAGTAGCCGTGTAGGACGCGTCGCCGGGGCCGCCCTTGGTGAGGGCCATGACCTGGTCGTACACCTGCACATAGGTGATGATGTTGGACACCACCACCAGCGCGGTGGTGCGGGACAGCATGGGCACCGTGATATAGCGGAACAGGTGGAACGCGTTTGCGCCGTCCACCTTCGCGGCCTCATACAGCACCGGCGAAATGTCCGAAATGCCGGCAATGAACAGGATCAGCGAAAAGCCCACGTCGTGCCAGATGGTCATGAGCATGAGGCTGGGCATAACGGTGGAGGAGGTGCCCAGCCAGTCCACGCTCTGCATTCCCAAAGAGGACAGGATGTTGTTCAGCAGACCGCCCTGGGCAAGAAAGATCCAGCGCCACACAACGGCCACCGACATGATGGCGGTGATGTAGGGCAGATAGATACAGGTCTTGAAGAAATTCTGCATCCGCCGGGTGCCGCAGACCAGCACGGCAAGAAGCAGCCCCAGGCCGCTGGTGCAAAGCGTGCACACCACCGTGAACACCATGGTGGTGCCCACCGACTGCAGAAACAGAGGGTCGCCCATCAGCTCGATGTAGTTTGCGAGGCCGATAAAGTTGAACTCGCCCTTGATGGGGTTCCAGTCCGCAAAGCTGCCGACGAGGCCCCAGCCGATGGGGAACAGATAAAACACCCCATACAGCAAAAGCATGCTGCCGAGTGCGGCTATGAGGAAAAGATTCGGTCTGTGTTTTTTTTGCGGATGCGGCACGGTGCCTCCCCCTTCCACGGAATATCGATGTGCCGGGCGGTGATACGGAAAATGGGTGCGCCCCACCGCTCGGATGGAGCGCACCCATGCTCAAACAAACTCAGTTTGTGAAACGATCGGCTCCCTCATAGCGCCGCTCAACGGGCACAAACGAAAGGTTCGCCAGGTCTTTGGCCATCATTTCATCTGTCTGACGGGCAGCGTCCTCGGCGGAAACGCCGTTCTTCAGGAAATCGTCCTGCAGGTATTTGCCCTGAATGCTTTCGATCTGGCTGGGAACAGGTCCCGGCCACAGGGTCTTGTCGATGGTGGCTTTCAGCGCCTGATGGACAGGGCTGGCTGCGATCGTCGGGTCATCGTCAAGAGAATACTTGCTGGGGAAGATGCCGTTCAGCATGGCGAAATCGCGGATGAAGTCATCGTTGGCCAGCAGATACTTCACAAAGTCGAAGGCAACGGCTTTTGCCTCGTCGGTGGCCTTTGCGCTGACGCAGGGGCTGCACTCGCCGTTGTTGCGGTCAAAGGCAGCGGGGTCGCCGTCAAAGGAAGGAGTGGGGAAAACGCCCATTTCGATGTCGGGGAAGGTGCTGGTGATGTAGCTGGGCACCCAGGTCCAGTCACAGATGACGGCGGCGCGGCCCTGGCCGAAGGCTTCGCGGTTCAGCGCGCCCTTGTTGTCGCCGATCTTGTGCTCGTCATAGAAGGACTTCAGGTAGTTCATGTTCTCGATCACAACGGGGTTGCTGTACAGCGAAGCGCTGCCGTCCTCGGTGTACTGGAACACGCCCTTCTGATAGTTCATCGCCTGCAGCAGGCTCACAAAGTTGTTTTCGCCGTTGTAGCTGAAGCCCGCAACAACGATATTGCCCGCGTCGTCGGTCTTGGTCATCTTCTTGCAGACCTCGATCAGCTCATCCCAGGTCTCGGGGATGTCCGCGTCGGTCAGGCCGGCTTCCTCCCACATGGCCTTGTTGTACATGACCACAGAGGACATCAGGCCGGTATCAATGTAATACAGTTTGCCGTCGATCCGGTGCAGCTCCACCTGGCGGAAGTCCGCGTTGAGCTGGTCGGTGGGGAACACATCCTCCGGCAGCGGCTCGGTGATGGGCACCATGGTGTCGGTGTAGGCGTTGTGCATCCAGAACATGTCGGGGCCGGTGCCGTTGGTGATGGCGATGGGCAGCTTGGTCCAGTAATCATCCCAGGGCGACACGTTGGACTCGATGGTCACGTTGGGGTGCATTGCGGTGTAACGGCCGATGTAGTCCTCACAGATGGTTTTGACGTCTTCGGGGTACCAGAATTTGATGGTGATGTCTTCGCCGTTGTTCACCGGAACGCTGGGGTCGTACTGAAGGTTTTCACCCAGGATCTCGCCGGCCGGAGCAGCGGAAGCCGGCTGGGAAGCGGGGGCGGAGGCCGGAACACTGGAGCTGGGCGCACCGGCGCACCCGGCAAGCAGGGCCAGCGACATGACAGCCGCCAGAGCCAGTGACAGTTTCTTCTTTTTCATGGGTCTTCCTCCTTATAAAATGCGTGTTCGCACTCCGCCCTTCACGGGGCAGCAGCGGGGGAGTGCGGTTCCTGTTTTCAGCATAGTACACGAAAACTTTGATTTCCATGGTATTTTTTTATTTTTATAGTAAAAAACGACCGCCTTTCGGCAAACGCTTGCCATGGCGGGACCTGTCTGGCTATGATGGGTTTGAAGAGAACGGCACACTCTGTTTTGCCATGGAAAGGAAGGGTTCAAAAGTGGTGGATACAAACGAGCGGACGGTCCTTCGCGGCCTTGCGCGGCAGGTGGACGAGCTGGGACATTTGCCTGTGATGGAGCGGCGCCGCGAACTTTGGCGGGCCCACAACGACCTGGAACGGGTGCGCCCGCTGATCGCCGTTTTCCCGGAAGGCTCCTGGAACGAACTTCTCCCGGAAGAAAGCCTTGTCTGCAAAAACGAGGAGGCGCGCAGCATTGAGCGGGACCTGCGCAGCAGGCTGTACTACCACACCGGCATTTGCGACGACGCAGTCATCGAGCGCACTTTTAAGGTGCGAAAGCTGATCGACGGGCTGCCCGGCGGCACCATCGACCTTTGGGTAGACTGGGGCGTGCCGCTGCGGCGCACCGAGTCCTCCGCCAGCAAAGGCGCCTACAGCTTCGACCCGGTCATCCACACCATGGAGGATGTGAAAAAGATCCGCACGCCGGTGCTCCGCTACCGGGAAAAGGAGACGCTGGAGCAGCTTGAGCGTATGCAGGACCTGCTGGGCGACATCCTGGACGTGCGCCTGTGCGGCGTGGATTATGTGGCCTTCCATATCATGTATTACTACACCCACATGCGGGGCCTGGAGCAAATGCTCTATGACCTTTACGACGAGCCGGAGCTGTTCCACGCCATCGTGGACCGGCTGGAGCAGGGGTATCACTCCATTGTGGATCAGTGCGAGGAATTGGGCCTGTTTGAGCGCAACGACAACGGCACCTACCAGTCCACCGGCGGATTCGGCTACACCTCCACCCTCATCCCGCCGGATTTCGACCCCGCCCATGTGCGGCCGTCCGACCTGTGGGCCTGCGCGGAGGCGCAGGAGATGGCCCCCGTCTCGCCGGACCAGACCGAAGAATTCTGCATGCAGGCGGAGCGGCGGCTCCTCCGGCGTTTCGGGCGCAACGGATATGCCTGCTGTGAGCCGGTGCAGGACAAACTCCCCTATATCCGCCAGATCCATGCCCTGCGGAGGATTTCGGTATCGCCCTTCGCGGACATCGAAGCCTGCGCGCGGCAGCTGAAGGACGAGTACATTTTCTCGTGGAAATGCTCGCCGTTTCTGGTGTGCGGCCCGGTGTTTGACGAAGATGAGATCCGGGCCTACTTCCGCAAGTATCTTCCCGTGCTGAAGGAACACGGCTGCCATGTGGAGATGATCCTGGCCGACACCCACACCTGCCACGGCGAGCCGGAACGCTTTTTGCGCTGGACCGCGCTGGCGCGGGAGGCGATCGCGGAGGTTTACGGCTGCAAAGCGGACTGACCCCGCTTTTCATGCAGCCGCCATGCCCTCTGAACGGACCGCGGTCAAGCCGGAAAACAGCGATCGGCCGAAGTTCGTTTTCCAAAGCCAAAGCCGGGAAACAGGGCCCAAAAGCAGAGAAAGAGCGCATATCCCAAACCGGGATATGCGCTCTCTTCATTTTATCCTTTGGCCAGCATTTCGTCGCTCAGCACCAGAGTGCAGGTGAAGTCGTCCACACACACGCCCTGATGAAGGGCGATGGCGCTGCCCAACTGCCACAGCGGTTTGGAACTGGCGTGTTCCGCAAGGGCGCCCATCACGTCGATCCCCTTGTCCATGGCGTCCTGATAGGTATAACCGTCCACCAGGCCGCCGGCCAGGTTGGTAATGCCCCGGGCCGTGGCTTCCGGGTCAAAATCGCCGCCGGGGCCGTCGGTGCCGTCGGTGTCCACAGCGAGCATTACGGTCCGCTCGCTGTTCTGCAGATAGAAGGAGCCCGCCAGGCAGAACTCCTGGTTGCAGCCGCCGATCCCCGGATTCGCGCCGCACACCGTGGTGACCTCGCCGGAGGTGAAGAACGCGCAGGGCACCTGGAACGGCTGTCCGTTCACCTCGCAGGACCGCGCCACCTGCGCGGCGAACTCGCCCGCGCAGCGGGCATTGGTGAACACGTTGTCCGAAAGGATGTAGGCGTTGAACCCCAGCTCCTGCGCATACTTCATCGCAGCAGGCAGGGTGGTGTGGGTCTTGGGCATTGTGCCGAACACGCGGGTGTCGAACGTCCGGTACTCCTCATAGCGGACAGGGCCGTTTTTGGGGTCGAAGTTTTTGAAATAGGAAACGACGCTGGCCGGGAACTTGCCTTCCGTGTCGTACTTTTCGATCACACGCAGCGCTTCTTCCGGGCTGGTCCCGTCGGCGATGGTGTGCAGCCACATGTTCGTTTCCATCAGGTCCTGATAGGTGGAGTCTCTTCTCCAGGGGATCGCCTCGATGGAGATACCCAGCAGATGGACCGATTTCGCCGGCTGGAGCAGGCGTGTGATACGGCCGCCTTTCAGCTGGTCAACGTTGTTGCGGATCTGATTCAGCTCGTGGGTGCGCACGCCGTACTCGATCTGCATGAGCCGCGTGGTCTCCATGATATCCTCAAAGGGGATCTCGGGCACGGGCAGCGTGCACAGCGAGGAAACACCGTTTCCGATGGCTGTGATGACCAGGTCGTTGGGGGTGAGCTTTGCCTGGCGGATCATGTCGACGATCTTCTGCGTTCCCTTAATGCAGTCTCTGTCCGGCACGGGGTGGCCCGCCAGCGTCACGCTCATCCGCTCCATGATGATCTCGTCGCCGTGTTTTGCGATCACGTGGCCGTCGGTGAGGCGGTCGCCCAGAATATCCTCCAGGGCCTTTGCCATCCGCTGAATGCCCTTGCCGATGGCAAACACATACACCCGGTCGATCTGGTCCAGGTCATAAACAGCCGGGCCGCTGTTGGGATCGTTCGCCGCTTCGTAGTCCTTGCAGTCAAAAATCAGCTTGGAACCTTCCAGATGGACCAGTTCCTTCACGCTGTTGTAAGGGTCGCCCGCCAGCAGCGCATGTTCCAGAATGTCGGCGGCAAGCTTTCTGCCCGCGGTATTGCCATGAGAGATAATGTCTTCCAGGTTTCGGATTCGAGCCATGGCCATGTTCACTCCTTATTTTATTTACGGATCAGGGCATCTTTTCCAAGGAAGCGCGCCCGGACGCCCAGCTCCCGCTCGATCTCGATGAAGCGGTTGCTTTCCTCCTTCAGCCCGCACTCCCGCACGGTGGTGGCATTCAGGCCCACGCAGTAGTCGGCGATGGCGGTGGCGCCTTCGCCCCGGCTGGCGCAGGGAATGACCGAATAGCCCGCGTCGTATGCGGTCTGCACCATTTCCAGCGCTTCGGAGATGGTGCCGATCTGGTTCACCTTCAGCAGGACGGTGGTGGCCGCGCCTGCTGCAATGCCCATCTTCACCCGCTCGGGGTTGCTGGTGAACAGATCGTCGCCCACCACCTGGATGTCCAGCTTGCGGGTCAGGATGGCCGTTCCTTCAAAATCATCCTCGTCCAGCGGGTCCTCCAGAGAGACGAAGGGATAGGTCTTGACCATCTTGCAGATGTATTCGATCTGCTCGTCCCGCGTGCGCTTTTGGGCGTCGAAGATCCCCTGATACACGCCGCTGGCCTTGTCATAATATTCCGAGGCTGCAAAGTCGGCAAACAGGCCCACTTTGCCCTCATACCCGCAGCAGGCGATGTTCTCGGCGGCCGCCTGCCAGATCTCCTCTTCGCAGCGGATGGCGCCGGTGGGCACATCCACCCAGCCGTAGCCGCCGGGGCCGTCGATGAAGGTAACGCCGTATTTCCGTTCCGCCATCTGGCGCCAGTTCCGGTTGATCTCCCACAGGGCATAGGAGGCTTCTTCGTAGGAAGAGAACCCGTAGCCCACAAAGGTATAGGTGGGTTTGTCCGTATCCACAGGGTAGCCGTAGCGGGACTTGCCGTTCATAAATCCCACACCGGGCACCGGCAGAGTGACCGCACGCGCACCGCCGATGTGGCGGTAAAGGGGAATGTCCAGCGAAGCGGCGCCCGCTTTCAGGACCGCCGCCGAAACGGCCGCCACCGCGTTTCCGCCCAGGGTATCCTTGCCGACGGCCAGCATAGCGGCATCCACTGCCTGCTGGTCCGCTGCGTCCATGCCGATGATGATGGGCGCGATTTTCTCCTTCACCGACTGCACGGCCCGCTGCATCCCTTTGCCGCCCCATTTGGGCCCGCCGTCATACATGAACTCCACTTCGTGGGTGCCCATGGAGATACCCGCCGTGCAGATCGCCCGCTGCACCGTTCCGTTTTCTGTGGTGATCTTTGCCTCGATGCCGATATAGCCCCGGTCGGAAAAGACCTGGCGGGCGTCCACGGCGATGATCGTGCTTGCTGCCATATTCGTTTCGCTCCTCTTTTGCAGCGGTGCCCCGCTTTGCAAAGCGGGGCACCGTTCCTGTTTACCAGCCCAGCGAGGGGACCTCGTACTTTTCGATGTCGTCGATCAGCTCCAGGCCCAGGCCCGGCTTGTCCGAAAGATTCAGATAGCCGTCCTTATCAATGTCGATCCGGCACTCCTTCTTCACGAAGAAGTCCCGGTTGTCCACCGTGAACGAAGGCGGATCATAGGCAAATTCAAAGAATTTGCAGTTGCCGATGCCGCAGGCGACATGGAGGTTCGCCATGGTGGAGATGGGGTTGCCCCACGCGTGGGGAGAGAACATGGCGCCGTTGGCCTGCACCATGTCCGAGATCCTGCGCAGGCCGGTGATACCGCCGCAATAGGCGGCGTCCGGCTGGTAGACGTCCAGGCAGCCCTTGTTGCACATGTCACGGTATTCGTGCCATCTTCTCTGGAACTCGCCCGCCGCCAGGCGGATGGAAGTCGCTTCGCGCAGCCGGCGCATATCGTCAAAGTCGCAGTGACGCAGCGGCTCCTCGATCCAGTAGACGCCGTAGTTTTCCATCTCTTTTGCCACCTGGATGGCTTTTTTCAGGTCCCAGTAATCGCAATGGTCATAGAGCATGCTCCAGGCGCGGTTGATGTCCACCATGATGGCGAAATCATCGCCCACTTCCTTGCGCACGGCCTCCAGCACTTTGAAGTCGTCCCGGACGTTCTCGTTATGGAAGCGGAGCTTTGTTCCCACGAAACCGCGTTCACGGTAGTGGCGCACACGCCGCAGGCGTTCCTCAACGCTGACTACTTCGCCGGAAGATGCATATGCCTTGATCCGGTTGCTCTTGCCGCCCAGAAGCTTGTACACCGGCTGCTGGCAGATCTTGCCGATCAGGTCCCACAGCGCGATGTCAAAGGGCCAGCAGCGGCCGTAGTACATGTCGATGTTGTCCAGCGTCTCGTGCATATTGACGATGTCGAAGGGGTCCTTGCCGACGAAATGCTGTTCCAGGCCGCGGAAACCGACCATGTAATCGCCCGAACCCATGCCCACCATGCCGTTGTCGCAGTGGATGTAAACGATCACCGCTTTCTGTTCCGTACGCGGCTTTTTATCCCACGCTCCCTGGAACGGCGGGTCCATGGGCATGGAGTAGCATTTCAGTTCCACCTTTGTGATCTTCAAAGCAGCTTCACTTCCTCTCGATTGATTCGTAAACGGGTTTATCCGTTGGAGGCGGTCTCAGGCACAGTGCCCGCCGCACCAAAGATGTTCACGCCCTTTTTCGCCTTGTTGACCAGGCGCAGCAGCGCCAGCACAAGGATCAGGCACACCACCAGCGTCGCCAGCATGTAGCCGAAGATGACCCGGTAGCCCGCGGCGCCGGGGATGGCGTCGAGGATAACACCACACACGGAAGCGTTGAACGCGTCCGGCAGGAAACCGATGAAGGAAGCCCAGCCGGCCACTGCGCCGTAGATGTGGGTGGGGGTTCCGATCTCACCGATGATCGCATAGTACATGCCGCGCATGCCGTAGATCGCAAACGAGGAGATCAGCATAAGAACGATGGCAACGATCAGCATGCTGGAGCCCTCGGGCACCACCATGAGGCCGGCGATGGCAGCGATCATGATCACGCAGAAGCCGCCGATGACCTTGGTGCACGCGCCGTCCATTTTGGTGGAGATCCAGCCGGAGAGGGGAGCTGCCACAATGCGGGTGATGTCCTTGCGCAGGATGGTGATATAGCCCGCCACAACAGCGGTCATGCCCAGAACGTTTTCCACATAGGGGCTCATGTAAGAAGAGGTGTTGTAAGCCAGGTAGATGGTGAAGATAACGCCAGCGACCAGCCACACCGCGGGGATCTTGACCACTGCCAGCATGTCGCGCAGAACCGTGTTCTCGCTCTTTTCGCCCTTGGCAACGTTGTCTTCCATGAACAGAAAAGCGATGATACCGCACAGGATGGAGAACACAGAAAGAGCGACGATGACCATCTGGATGCCGCCGAAGCGCTCGAAGATCTGCATGAGAACGGCCATCAGGCCCACAAGGATGATGCCGCGAATGCCTTCAAACAGGCCGAACACCTTGCCCTGACCTTTGGCGTCCTCCAGCATGGCAACGGCCTTGGTCATGACCGGCCAGAACATCGTAATGTTGGTGATCGCCCAGAGCACATGGATGATCATCGTTTCGATGTAGGACGGGCAGGTGGCGAACCAGAAACCGATCAGGCCGCACAGGATGGACGAGATGGCAAACATCTTGCGGTGGGAAACGCGGTCCGCGATCCAGCCGCCGGGGATGTAGCCGATGGCGGCCACGATGCCGAACAAGCTCATGGACGCGCCGAACTCGGTGTTGGTCTGGCCCAGCCACTCGCGGAGGGGCTCATACAGCGCCCAGCGCAGATACGGAAGTTCCGTGATCACTGCCGTGGTCAGGCAGATGGTCAGCAGGACGATCCATTTTCGTCCCGTCAAATGGGATTTCACTGTCATGTTTATTCCTCCTTGCCGTAATTGTTACTGAATGCAGGTTCTTCATTCCCGACCCACATCGACTGCTCCCATTTTACGTCTTTCGGGAGGGCGTTTTTTTCGTGCGACAAAAACAAAACCAAACCGAAACAATTCTGAAACAATAACCGCAATATTTGTTCCCCTGCACAAAAACGCTCAAAAAACATTGGCGGAGCATTCCCGTTTTTTTGGTTTGAAACCGCTTGCACACAATGAATATTTCTGACATACTCATTTTGTAAATAAACATTGACGCATTGTGTTTACAATTTTTTCAAGTGGTGCAAAAGAATGAGACAGACACACGCAAAGCTTTCCCTCTTCCTTTTGATCTGTTCCACCGGGGTCATTTATCAGCTGCCCTATATCAAAAACATTTTTTATCTTCCGCTGATGGAGGCATTCTCCCTGTCCCATCTGGAAATGGGGGTGCTGAGTTCGGCTTACAGCCTTTTCTCGCTGTTTTCTTACTGCCTGGGTTTACGGCTTCCCGGCGGGTACGCCCGCAACACGCTTTTGTCCATGGCGTTTCTTTCCACCGGCGTGCTCGGGCTGTGCATGGCATGCGCCCGCACGTTTTCCGCTCTGCTGGTTCTGTTCGCGCTGCTGGGCATTTCCACCATCCTGCCTTACTTCATGGCCTCCCTGAACATGGAGCAGTTCCTGCGCCGGGAGCTGCTGCCCGCGGCGCCTCTTCAAAGCGCCTCCTGTATCCGGGCCGTTGTTTCGCTTTTCCTGGGCGTGCTGTGCGTTGGCGCCTTCCTTCTTCAGTCGCCCTTCGGCACGGCGCTGCCCAGCGTGTTCTTCATCTATGCCGTGAGCTGCCTTTTCTTCGGCGCGCTGCTGCGGGCATTTCTGCCCCGGGGCTGCCCGGCCGAATCGGAACGCACCGCCGGTTTTTCCTCAAATTTTTCTTTCCTTATCAAAAAGCCCGCCTTCTGGCACTGGTCCCTTATGATCGGCTGCGCGTTCAGCAGCTACATCCTGACCGGCATACTGCCGGCCATCCTGGTCTTTCAATATGACTTTTCCACCGGGGAAAGCCTTCTTCTGGGCCTGCTGCGATACGGGTTGGCTGCCGTTTCCGGCTATGCCGCGGTGTTTCTCCACCAGCGCAAAACTTCTCCCGTCTTTTTGCTGCGCCTGGGCTTTCTGGGCACCTTTGCCGGATTTGCGCTGCTTGCCCTGCCGTTCCCCTTTACGCAGACCGGCGTGCTGGTGACCGTTGTTTTCTCCGTGCTGTGCCTGTCCATCTATGGGCAGCGGGAGTTTTACTATCTGCTGCACGACAGCGATTTCTTCTCTCCGGTGCCCCTGACCTTCGTGATTGGCGGTATCTCCATCTTCTGTTATATCCCCGAAATCGTTTTCAACCCGCTCCTGGGCTTTTTGCTGGATCGCGGTGACTACACCCTTATTTTTGTTGCAGGAATGCTCTTTTCTGCCCTTGGGCTTCTCCTGCTGCTGCTCAGGGCAGGCCGTTCGCGGGAGGCTTCCCGTTCAGACAGGTGATTTTATGGCTAAGATCTTGATCATAGAAGACGAGGATTCCATCGCGGACGTGATCCGTATCAACCTTTCGCTGCCCGGCCACGACGTTTACCGCGCCAGCGACGGAGATTTTGCCCTGGAACTGATCGAGGAGGAAACCTTCGATCTGGCCCTGCTGGATCTGATGTTGGGCAAAACTTCGGGTGAAACCGTTCTTACCAGGCTGGTGGAAAAGGAGATCCCCGTCATCGTGCTGTCGGCAAAAAGCAACATCACCGACCAGGTGCGCTGCCTTCGCATGGGGGCCGACGACTATATCACCAAACCCTTCAACAGCCTGGATCTGGTGACCCGGGTCGACGTTGTCCTTCGGGTCCACAAGAAGATACGTGTTCCCAGCGGGGCGATGTTTTACAAAGACATCATGGTGGACAAATGCCGCCACGAGGTCCTGCTCTCCGGCGAGCGGGTCGAACTCACCCCGAAAGAATACGACCTGCTGGTTTTTTTCATCGAAAACGCCGGCAACGTTCTGCCCCGGACCCAGATCGCCTCTACTGTATGGGGATATGCCTTTGACCGGGAAAACCGCACCATCGACATCCACGTCCAGCGTCTGCGGAAAAAGCTGGGTCTGACCAGCGCGCTCAAAACGGTTTCCAAGGTAGGCTATCTGCTGGAGGGAGCGTCATGAAAAGCCGTCATTTCTGCAGCCAGGGGCAGTTTCTTGTGTTTGTGCTCTGCAGCCTGTGCACCTTCTTCGCCTTGCTGGGCGGGTGGTCCGCCGCGATCGCGCTGGGGCTGCTCGCTCCCGAAGGGTGGGCTTCTCCTTTCGCTGTGCCCTTGTTCCTGCTTTCGGTGCTGCTTCTTTCGCTGCTTGCCGGGGCCGCAGCAGCGGCCGCGTTTTATCCCTTTGCGCAGGCGCTGCAGCACGACATGGTCCTGTTTGACCAGCAGCTCAAAGACATGTGCGAAAACCGCTATCCCAGCCCACACAGTGATTGCGGCGTGGCGGAACTGGACAGCGTGGCCCGCAGCATTTGCGATCTGGGCGGGGAAGTCCAGTACAGCCTGACCAATTACAAAGAGTCCATCGACGCCTTTATCCATGAGATCAAGACGCCGCTGACCGGGATCATCGGCTACACGGAACTGCTGAAAAACGAACCGTCACTTTCCGGTGAAACGCGGGAGTATCTTGATTATATCCTGGCCGAAAGCACGCGCCTGAACAACCTCAGCCGCAAGATCATCTACTTTTTGTCGGTGTCAAAGCAGCAGATCTGCTGGAAGCAGCAAAGCGCATGCCACCTGATCGAATCGGCCGTGCTTTCCACCCGTGCCCGCGCCCGGCTGACCGAGGTCCGCGTTCTCTCCCTGTGCAGCGAACGCGCATATTTATACGGCGACGAGGAGCTGCTGACCACTTGTCTCGTAAATCTTCTGGACAATGCCATCAAGGCTTCCTCGCCCGGCAGCACGGTTGAGGTGCGGGTGCTGGACTCCGACGGCGCCGTGCAGCAGATCGAGGTGTGTGACCACGGGGTGGGGATCGAAGCCAAGGACCAGAAAAAAGTGTTCCAGCCCTTTTTCATGCTGCGCAAAAACAAGGACCCGTTGAACAACGGCCTGGGGCTGGGGCTTGCCACCTGCCAGGCGGTGGCGCAGGCTCATCACTGCAATCTCTCCCTTTCCAGCGCCCCCGGAAAGGGCACCACTGTAAGGCTGGAATGCCCCTGGCTCGAATACCAGACGCGGTATCGGGCGGAACATCTTGTGCGGGAAACGCCCAACTGTATCATACCCATGTCGCCCAATCCATAGCTTGTTTTGCCGAAGAACGGCAGGAGGGGAATATGATCCGTTTCAACAAACTGAACCGCTCCTTTGGCGAGACATCCGTTTTGAAGGACGTCTCGTTCGAGATCCAAACCGGGGAACTGGTGTGTATCATCGGCGCCAGCGGCTGCGGAAAGACAACGCTTCTCAAACTCATCAACCGGCTGCTGGAGCCCTCGTCCGGCTCCATCGAGATCGACGGCACGGACATTCGCTCCATCGACCCCATCTCCCTGCGCCGTCAGATGGGCTACGTCGTTCAGCAGACCGGCCTTTTCACCCATATGACCATCGAGAACAACATCGGGATCATCCCCCAGCTCCAGAAAAAGCCCAAGCAGGAGATCCGCGCACGAACAAGGGAACTGCTGCAGATGGTGCAGCTTGACCCCGATTTTTATGCCGGGCGTTTTCCGTCCCAGCTTTCCGGCGGTCAGCTGCAGAGAGTGGGCGTGGCCCGGGCTTTTGCCACCGACCCCGACATCATTCTGATGGACGAGCCCTTTTCCGCGCTGGACCCGATCACCCGCGGCCAGCTGCAGGACGAGCTGCTCTCCATCCAAAAGCAGCAGCACAAAACCATTGTGTTCGTCACGCACGACATCGATGAAGCGATCAAGCTGGCTGACCGTATCTGCATTCTGGATCAGGGCAGGGTGGAGCAGTTCGGGCCGCCGGAGCAGATCCTCACCGCCCCCGCGTCGGACCATGTCAAAGACTTTATCGGGGCCGAGCGTATCTGGAAATACCCCCGCTATCTGCAGGCCCGGCATGTGATGAGCACGCCGGTCGTGTGCACCGAGGCCGAACTGTCTTCTGCCGGCGCGCCGGCGGGCCAGCCTGCTTTTGTGGTTTCCGGGGCAGGGGAGCTGCTGGGCCTGGCCGAGGGCGCCGCTTGGGCCCCCTGTTCCGTTGCCGCCGCGCCAGAGGAACGGCTTTTTGACTGCCTTGAAAAAATGGAGCAGGCAGGCTGTTCCGTTCTGCCGGTCCTGGAGGGCGGCGTACCGGTGGGTGTGATCTCTCAGACCGAACTGGCGCGCACACTGCTTATGCAAACAGAGCGAAGGGAGGCGGGCGCATGAACGCTTTGATCGGTCTTTCCATACAGCTGTACGGCATGCGCCAGCAGATCCTTGATCTGCTGGGCGAGCACATCCAGCTCACCCTCACCGCCGTTGCGCTGGCGGTCGTGGTGGGCGTTCCCCTCGGGATCCTCATCAGTCATTACGCGCGGCTGAGCCATCCTGTGCTGGGCCTGGCCAACATCATCCAGGCCATCCCCAGCATGGCGCTTTTAGGTTTTGCCATCCCCCTTCTGGGCATTGGCGTGCTTCCCTCGGTCCTGGCCGTTTCGCTGTATGCGCTGCTTCCCATCATCAAGAACACCTACACCGGCCTGAGCCATATCGACCGCAGCACGCTGGAGGCCGCCGCCGGTATCGGAATGACGCCGCCTCAGATCCTGCTGAGGGTCAAGCTGCCCATGGCGCTGCCCATGATCATGTCAGGCGTGCGTATCTCCGCCGTCAACTCCGTCGGCCTGATGACCATGGCCGCGTATGTGGGAGCGGGCGGCCTGGGCTTCCTCGTCTATTCCGGCATTCGCACGCTGAACAACGCCCAGACACTGGCCGGCGCGATCCCCGCCTGCCTGCTGGCCTTGTTCGTGGACCGGTTCTTCGGGCTCATCGAGAAGATCATCACCCCCATCAGTTTCGATCTTTCCGTTTCCACCAATGTGGCTCAGGTGCGCCGCCGGCGCAAGCGCCAGGTGATCGCCTTTTTCTGCATTATTCTGGCCGTTCTCATGCTGTTCGTCACCTCTCTCGCCGTTTCCAACAAAAAGGCCGACATCGTGATCGCCAGCAAGGACTATACCGAACAGGTCATCCTGGGGCATTTGGTGGCTGACGTGATCGAGGGCAACACCGACCTGACCGTGAAGCGGGAGGTGGCGCTGGGCGGTTCCCACATCTGCTTCACCGCAATGACCTCCGGCGAGGTGGACGGCTATGTGGAATACAGCGGCACCATGTTCACCAATCTGCTTGGGCATGATCCCATTTCGGACAAGCAGCAGGTGTACGACACCATCTATGAGGAACTTCTGGAGCAGTACGACGTGACCGCGCTGCCCATGATGAACTACAACAACACCTTCACGCTGGCGGTGACGCCGGAGACCGCTGAAGAATACGATCTGACGACTCTTTCGGACCTGGCGGCGGTCAGCGACCGCTTCATCCTGGGCGCCGAGCTTGAATTCTTCAACCGGCAGGACGGCCTGGTGGGTCTGCGCAGCACTTACGGGATGAACTTCCGGGAAGAGCTGGGCGTTGTGGGCAGCAACCGCTACACCGCCCTCGAGACCGGTTCCTGTGACGTCATCAACGCTTACTCCACCGACGGGCTGCTGAAAAAATTCGGTCTGGTCTGCCTGGAGGACGACAAAAACTTCTTTGTGCCGTACTTTGCCACACCGATGTTCCGCACGGAAACGCTGGAACGGTATCCGCAGATCGTTCCGTATATCCAGGCATTGGGAGAAGCTGTCTCCGAAGAGATCATGATCGATCTGAACTATCAGGTGGATGAACTGCAGATGGACCCGGAGGAAGTCGCCCGGAATTTTGTTCTGGAAAAAGGTCTGGTGCCGGACACGTACGGCAGCTGAGTCCTTCTCGCGCGGCCATCACAAGACGATACAAATCCGTTTCTGATCTCAAGGACCTGCCGGGGCGTTACAAATATGGAAACTTTTACAGACTGGACCCCGACCGAAAAGAATCTCACCCAAAAAGGATATCATGTCAAAAGATTTCCCTCAGCCGACCGGGCCACACAGTATTTATGCGATGTGTGCCGTGATTCCACGGTGGGGTTCGGGGACTCCATGACCCTGCTGCGAATGGGGCTCTATGAGGCCCTCAGCCGGCACAATACCGTCCTGGACCCCCAACATCCTGCCGACGGCATGGATTTTCTGGAGACTGCCGCGAAGTGCCTTTCCACGGAATACTTCTTCACATCCGCCAATGCCGTCGCGCAAACCGGCGAGATCGTGAACATCGACGGCAGCGGAAACCGAATCGCCGGTTCTCTTTTCGGTCACAAAAAGGTTTTCTTTATCATCACACCAGACAAACTTGCCCCTTCGCTGGAACAAGCCATCTGGCTGGCAAGAAATGTGGCCGCGCCCCAAAATGCCCGCCGTCTGGGTCTGTCCACTCCGTGCGCGTTGGGCGAAATGCGCTGTTACGACTGCTCCTCCCCGGAGAGGATATGCAGTGCCATGTGCGTCCACTTTAAAGCCATCAATGACATGGAAAGCCATGTGATTTTTGTTGACACACGGCCCTGATAAAATCGCTGAAACCCGGTCCAGCGAATGACCCGCGATCCATAGCTCGCGGCGGCGAGACCGAAAAAAGGGCTGAAAGGCAGAACGCGTGTTTTTCTGAGCAGAAACAAAGCAGCACCAGGCCGCTGGTTCTCCGGCGGCTGGTGCTGCTTTGTTTTGTGTGTCGTGCGCTCAGTTGTCCCCTCTGTGATAGCGGATCTTCATGTGCTCAGAGGCGTTCTTGAGAATTTGGGCCAGGGCTTTGTCCGACTCTTCCTTCACCATGTCGGCAATTTTGCGGTTGGCCTCTTTCAGGATTTCAACCGGCTCGCCCTGACGGACCTTCTCGTCGTATTCGTACAGCAGCTGCTGACCGCGGTTCATCACGGCGTTCACATACCGCTCGTCAAACAGCAGGGCATTGCCGAAATGGGCGTCGGTCAGGGCGGCAATGAGCCGGCTGTGCCAATACATGCTGTCGGTGGAGACCGTTTCCGTGGTGCCGCTGAGGTATCCCGGGAACTCGGTCACATTGGCGTACACCGGGAAGCAGGCCGTGAAGCCGCTGCCGCCCATGGACAGCCACTCCACGCCCTGAATGGCCGCCGGCAGATAGCCGCGGATCTGCATAATGCCGCAGACGTCGCTGTTGGGCACGCCGATGGTGCGGTACTTGCCCTTGCAGGCGGCGGTCTTGTCATAGGGGTTGTAGGGCGTTCCCTGGTAATAGGAGCCCAGCAGATACCGCACATCCTCCACCGTCACCTTGCGTTCCGGCACAAAGGACCAGGGGATGTCGTTGCTCTGGGGGGTGAAGTCGGCGTTTTCCCCGTCCCATTTATAAGTCCGGGGCAGGAAATACCGGGCCATGAACCAGGCGCGGGGGGTGTTATAAATATGGTCGGCGTCCGAATGGGAGCCGAAGGCCAGCCGCGGGTTGAACTCCGCGCCCATGTCCATCGCCAGACGATACGTTTCCACGAACTCCCGCAGGTCTTTGGAGCAGAGATTCTCTTTCTGCTCTCCATAAGCGTCCGCAAAGTCAAAATGGTCCAGACCGAACTGGTTGGGCATGACCACCACCCGGTCATCCGGCACCCGCCGGGCGATCCAGTGGTGGCCGCCGATGGTCTCCAGCCACCAAATTTCATCGGCGTCCGCGAAGGCCATGCCGTTGGGTTCATAGGTGCCGTACTCTTCCAGCAGAGCGCCGGTGCGCAGCACGCCCTCCCGGGCAGAATGGATGTAGGGGAGCACCAGGGTCACCAGGTCCTCTTCACCGATTCCGCCGGGGACCTCCTTTGTGCCGCGGCCCTTCTTTTCCTGGTACCGCACATAGGGGTCCGCGCCCACGACCCGGGCGTTGCTGGTGATGGTCTCCGTGGCGGTCATGGCCACGTTGGCCTCGTTGATCCCGCAGGCGGGCCACACGCCGTTGGCCTTGGACACGTTGGGGCAGTCGGTATAGCGCAGGGCCTTCTCCGGCAGCACAACGGTCAAGTGAGAGATGACTGTTTTGTATGTGGCGGCCCCCTCCCTGGCCGGGTGCGTCAAAAGGCGCTTGGCTTCAAAGGCGCCGTCGTCGTTGCGGGCAATGATGGTGGAGCCGTCATGGCTGGCTTCCTTGCCAACCAGAATCGTTGTGCAGGGCATATGGTTCTCCTTTTCTATGTACATCTGTTTTGAACTGCGTGCAGCTTCGCTTTCACCGCACAGCGGATTTCTTGCAACCGGGAATCGACGAAAAAGCAGCTTTTTCGTCCGTATACGACGAATTTATCATAGCACGGATGAAGTGCTGTTTCCAGCCCCGGGTCGCTTCTGGTTTTGATTTTCCATGTGCCGCCCTGGGCAGAAAGGGTCCGAATGTAGCACCCTTTTGTGCGCCTGCGGCATGCGTTCCCCCACTGTTACGCTGATGATTTCGGAATAGGGTAAAAAAATCCCCGGGAGACAAGTCTCCCGGGGATTGGCGGAGATGGAGAGATTCGAACTCTCGCGCGTTGTTTAGACGCCTACCGCATTTCGAGTCCTGTGCCGAAAAGGATTTCACAGAACAGGGCAGGTCAGAGCTGGTCAGTTTGTCCCCGGATTTTCGGCGGCGTCAAGCCGTTTTCGAGGGGTCAAAGCCCGAAAAAATGGCTTTGGTACGAATCAAACCGGAATCCCCCGTTTTGGCCCCGTTTGGCAAGACTTTTTGGAAAAACGCAAGATTTCATGCAAGATAATTTGAGGCCGCTTTGCCGCACGAACACTGGGTTTGCATTGCCTCGCCGGAAAACGGAATTCGCCAAATGCAAGATTTTAGGCCGATTTTGTGTAATATCTTCCAAGGTTTCAACAATTTGTATAGTTTGGGTGGAAAACATAGTGGTTCTCCGGGTCCCAATTCAAAACAAAGGAGAACCGAAAAATGAAGAAAAGCAATCTCTTTCAGGACACCCTGGAGCGGGAGATCCAGGACCTGCTGGCGCCCTATCCCGACCCCATGGGCCGCACCGACTTCCGCAAAGCCTGCCGCATCGGCACCCGCACCTCCATCTACCTGCTGCAGAGCGGCCTGGTGCCCTGCGAGAACACCGGCAAGCAGACCCGCTGCTACAAGATCGCCAAGGCGGACGTTGCCGCCTACCTGCGCCGCCGCCTGGCCGAGCCGGCGTACTACACCCCGCCCAGCGGCTGGTACAAGAACTACCCGGCCCACAAGCCCCCGGCCTTCGGCCTGAACGGAGCCCTGCTGCTCACCGACGCTGTCCGCCGGCGGATTCGCCGCTGGTATGAGCGGCTGCTGGCCCGCCAGCCCGACGTGCTGACCGCCCGCCAAATCGCCCGCATCACCGGCTACGCCTCCCGCACTGTCAGCCGCTGGTGCACCGAGGGAAGGCTCAAGGCGTTCCCGTATCAGCACAGCTATAAGGTGCCCAAGGAGTGGCTGCTGGAGTTCCTCACCTCCGAGGACTACAACAGTATCACGTGAAAGAGCAAGGAGCACTACGCCATGATTGCCGCGGTGGGGACGAAGAAACGGGGGAGAAAGCCAAAAGCTGGCGAAAGGCAGTGAATCGGGCCCGGCGCTCGTGCGCTTTGGGCTCGGCAAACGAAAGAGGACGTCTCCCTGCGGGAGACGTCCTCTTTTGCGAAGCCACGGCTGTGCCCGGGCAGGGTATGCCCTTGTTATTGCCCGCTCGGCGCAGGGTCCGCCCGGTCGTTCCGGCACAGGTACCAGACCGCCTCGTAGGGGCGCAGCCGGCGGCCTGCGGGCGGCTCGGGATAGTTGGAGATCAGCACCTGCCCTTCCCGCACCGGGAGGAGCGGCCCCTCCGCCGGCCGGCCGTAAAAATTGCAGACCACATACAGCGTGTTCGCGCCATCGTCCCGTTTGTAGGCAAAAATGCTCGTGTCCTCCGGGCAAAGCAGTTCATACCGACCATTCTGCACCACAGGCGTTTCCTTTCGCAGCGCGATCAACCGCTTGTAATAGCTGTATACCGAGCCCGGCTCACCAATCTGCTGCTCAGCGTTGATCTGCCGGTAATTCGGATTGACTCGTATCCAGGGGCTTCCCGTTGTGAACCCGGCGTTGGGCCCGTCGGTCCACTGCATGGGGGTGCGGGCGTTGTCCCGCCCTTTTGCGTGGATGGACCGCATGACCTCTTCTTCCGCGTATCCCTTTTCCCGACGCTCCTTGTAGAAGTTCAGCGTTTCGATGTCGCGGCAGTCCTCCAGCGGGAAGCAGGCATTGGTCATGCCCAGTTCCTCGCCCTGGTAAATATAGGGCGTGCCCTGCAGGCCATAGAGCAAGGTGGCCAGCATTTTGGCGGATACTTCCCTGTATGCCCCGTCGTCGCCCCAGCGGGAAACGATGCGCGGCAGGTCGTGGTTATTCCAGAACAGGCTGTTCCACCCCCGGCCGTACAGCTCCGTCTGCCATTTGGAAAACACCCGCTTCAGTTCCGTTAGGCACAACGGCGCAAGGTCCCATTTCTCGCCGCCGGGCTGCTGGTCCAGGCCGATGTGCTCGAACTGGAACACCATGGAAAACTCGTCGCCGGCGGGATCGCTGTACCGCCGGGCGATCTCTGGCGTTGCGCCCCAGGTCTCCCCGACGGTCACCAGATCCGTGCCCCCGAAGGTGGCCCGGTTCATCTCCCGGATGTAGGCGTGCAGCATGGGGCCGTTGTTGGTGATCTTTTCGTCCGGCACCTTGGCGATCTGGTCGATCACATCCAGGCGGAAGCCGCCCACGCCCTTTTCGATCCAGAAATTGATGACCTCGTAGATCTGCCGGCGCACCGCCGGGTTGTCCCAGTTGAGGTCCGGCTGCTTGACAGAGAATTGATGGAAGTAATACTGCCCCAGCTCCGGCACCCATGTCCAGGCGGAACCGCCGAAGCAGGCCTTCATGTCGTTGGGCGGCGTGCCCGGAACGCCGTCCCGCCAGATGTAGTAGTCGTGGTAAGGGTTCTCCCGGCTCTTTTTCGCCTCGAGGAACCAGGGGTGCTCGTCCGAGGAATGGTTCAGCACCAGATCCATGATGATGCGTATCCCCCGCCGGGCGGCCTCCCGGATCAGGCGTTCCATGTCCGCCAGCGTGCCGAACAGGGGGTCGATGTCGCAGTAGTCCGAGATGTCATAGCCGTTGTCATCCTGGGGGGAGCGGTACACCGGGCAGAGCCAGAGGGCGTCCACCCCCAAACCGGCCAGGTAGTCCAGCCGCTGCACGATACCGTTCAAATCGCCCACGCCGTCGCCGTCGCTGTCTTGAAAGCTGCGCGGGTAAATTTGGTAGATCACCGCGTTTTTCCACCATTTCACAGTTTGTTCCATGTCATTCACTTCCTCCGGGGAACCCCATTTTGCAACGGGCCTCCTTCATTCCTCTTCACCGCTCTGTGTGTCCAGGTCGAGCCACACGATGCGCCACAGTTCGACGCCGGAAAGTTCAAATTCGACAAAGCAGCCTTTTTCGCTGTTTTCGACACTGTACGGCACTTCCTGCGCGGCGAGGCTCGGCCCGTCGGGCGAAGCGGTGTACACGCCTGTGGCCGGGAAATCCACCTGCACCTGCACCCGCACGCCGCGCTGGACCGCCGGCGTGGGCTTGCCCCAGTCCCAGCGGTCATCGCCGCAGCCGCAGAGGTTCACAAAGGCGAGCAGCTTGCGTTCTTTGCGTTCCCGCGCGATCATCCAGAGCTTGCCCGCCTCGCCCCAGGCGCTGGCGGGAGCGTTCAGGCAGCGGTATTCGTCGTTGTCCCACCCCGTGTGGGTCATGGAGACCGTTTCCAGCTCCCCGTCGCAGAACAGTTCCAGGTACCGCACGAGGAAATCGTAATAGCGGCGCAGAAGGCCCGCGTCCGCTTCTTCCAGCCGGGCATAGTCGCTGTAGTACCCCTGGGTCAGCACCGCGCGGTTTTCGCCCAGCAGCAGGTGCGTGGCCCCGTGGGACACGATGGCCGCGGTGAGTAACCTTGCCGCGTTCATGGCCTGCCGGCGCTCCCCCGTTCGGAAGGGCGGCAGGTAGGCCGCCAGGATCACCGGCTTGCCGCCCCCGGCAGCCTTGGCATCGTCAATCAGCCGGGCAATGTGGCAATAGCGGTCGTAGGGTTCCCACACCTCGATGTATACCGCGTCCTGGGGGGCGGCGGCAGTGGAACGGGTGGGCCAGTTCCCCACATTGTTGAAGATGAGGCAGGGGTCCGCCCCGCCGCGGGAGAGCTTTTCCCGCGTTTCTTCGATGAGGGTGGGCAGCTCCCGGTCCAGCCGCACCCATTCCGACGTTTTGCGCAGATGGGAAAAGGCCGTTTTGGGGAAGCCGTAGGTGTCCATGTGGATGCCGGAAAACTCCATCTTTTCCAGCGCCTTTTGGTATTCCCCGATCAAGTGCTCCCGCCAGGGGGAGCCCGCCTGGATGTTCATGATATAAAACACGTCGATGAACACAAAGGGTTGCTGCGCACCGGTATAAAACGCCCAGTCCGGGTGCTGCTCGAAAAACTCCCGGCTGGCGGCATAGACCGCGCCGTAGGCGATGGGCTGCATACCCAGTTCCTTCGCCCGGCGCACCTTGCCCAGCACCGTCGGGCGGGAGATCTCTTTCCCCATCATGTCCCGGTAGGTCTCGCTGTCGGACACGAGGGAATCGTGGCGGTAGGACCAGTCGTAGAACTGGACCGTGTTGATGTGGCATTTCCGCAGCCAGTCCATCGCCCCGTTGTCCGCGTCCGCGGGGGTAAAATCGCTCACAAAGCCGTACCGAAGGGTGCGCTTCGGGCTGTCTGTCACATCGAAGGCGGTTTCCAGAACGGCGGTTTTGCCGCCGCCCGTCAGACGCACGCTCACCCCGTAGCCCGCGAACGGGCTGTCGAAGCAGCCCAGCGAAAGGACCGTGCGCGGCCCCGCCGGGCGCAGGCTTTGCCGCCCCACAAGCTCGTTCAGCCGGAAGACCGCCGCCTCCGCCCGCTCCCAGGGCTCCCCGTCTGTTTCCAGGATCACGTCCACCGGTTCCCCCGTGTGGAATTGTGCCTTTGCCGGAAAGAGGTCCATGGTTTCTCCTTTCTCATCCTTTGATGGCCCCTTCGGTGAGGCCGCTCATGATCCGCTTTTGGAACACCAGGAACACCGCCACCACCGGGACGATGGCGATCACCGCCGTGGCGGCCATTAGGTTCCACTGCGCCCCCGCGAACTGCTGGAAATACACCGACAGCGCCTGGGGCACATTGTGTTTCTCGCTGCTTTGCAGGAAGAACACCGCCTGGGAATAGTTGTTCCAGATGCCAAACCCGTTCAGGATGACCACCGCGGACACCGAGGGCTTGAGCAGCGGGAACACCACCCGCCAGAAGGCGGTAAAATAGCTGCACCCGTCTATGATGGCGGCTTCCTCCAGTTCTCTGGGGATGGATTGGATAAACCCGGAAAACACGAACACCGCCTGGGGCAGCGCGAGGGTGGCGCAGACCAGCGCCATGCCCCACAGGGTGTTCACCGCCTTGATGCGGATCATCAAGGTGTAGAGGGGCACCGTGTTGATGATGCCCGGGATCATCATGCAGCCCAGCAGCACCGAAAAGACCATGCGGTTGAAGCGGTTGGGAAAGCGGGCCACCGTGTAGCCGGCCATCGCGCCCAGCAGGACGATGAGCGCCAGCGCCGCAAAAGCAATGATGCCCGAATTGACCATCGCGCGGCCGATGTGGGATTTGACCCACCCCTCCGCGTAGTTCCCGAAGTAGAAGTCGGGGACGATCAGGCTGTCTTCGTACAGGTTGTGCCGGGGCGTGTTGAGCGAGAGGTTCAAAAGCACCAGGAAGGGGCTCATGCACATAAGGCAGATGAGCAGGACCGTCAGATGGCGCAGCAGGCTGTATGTTTTTTTCATGGCGCACCTCTCAATCCTTCCGTTTCATCAGCCGCAGGGAGATCAGCACCGGCACCAGCACGATCACGAACATCACGATGGCCACGGCGGTGGAATAGCCGGTCTTGCTGCCGTAGCACATGCGCATGATGTAGATGCTCAGCGTCTCGGTCTGATAGCCGGGCCCGCCCCCTGTCAGGGACATCACGATGTCAAACACCGACAAAGAGCCGATGATGTTGGTGACCACGTTGATGCGGATGGAGGGGATCAGCAGCGGCAGCGTGATGCGGCAAAAGCGGGCAAAGGCCCCGGCCCCGTCGATCATGGCCGCCTCGTACAGGTCCTGGGAGATGTTTTGCAGCCCCGCCAGGTAGATGATCATGGTCATGCCCGCGTACTGCCACACATTCACCAGCACCAGCACCAGCATCGTGGTGGAGTAGCTGCCCATCCAGTTGCCGAACCATTCGGGGTGGCCCATCCGGTCAAACACCGTAAAGAGGATGCCGCGCCCCGGCTGCAACAGCAGGTACCAGATGTATCCCATGATCAGCGGGCTGATGATCGCCGGCATATAGATGCAGGCGCGGGCCACGGATTTGCCCTTGATCTTGCTGTTCATCAAGAGCGCGTAGAGCAGGCCCACCAGGTTCAGCAGCGGCGCGCTGCCCAGCGTGAACAGGACGGTGGTCTTGATGTCGTGGAGGGCGCGGGCGTCCCCGAAAAAATCCACGAAGTTCTTGAGCCCTACAAATTCCGGCGCGCTGTAGCCGTTCCAGTTGGTCAGGCTCATGCCGATGCCCTTTGTCAGCGGGTAGATAAAAAAGATACCGTACAGCACGAACGCCGGCACCGCCATGAACAGATGCAGCCCTATTTTTTTCTTCTTCATCGCGTATCACCTTCGCTTTTCGCCAATCAAAAGGCGAGCGTGCAGGTTTTGATCAACACGCTCGCCCCGATCGTCATGGGATCGAAATTCTGTTGTTGCCCGGGCCCCGTTCAGCTTGCCATGCCGTCGTTCCAGGCCTGGGCATACGCCTCGGCAAAGCCCTGGGCGTCATACTGGCCGGCCAGCAGGTTTTGCAGGTAACGGCCCGCGTCGTCGCCGGAGAAGCCGGCGGGCTTTTCGTTGGTGTAGCCGATGTTCACCGCGTTCTCCAGCGCGGCGTTGACCTCCTCCACGATGTTCGCGGGCGCCCATTCGGCCTGCACGTCCTTGAAGGCGCTGGGGGCCTTGGCCACCTCGCTGTACTTCTTCTGGTTGTCCGCGCTGAACAGGAAGTTCAAAAACTCGATGCACTCCTCTTTGTGCTCGGTGGTGGCGGAGATGGAATAGCCGGAATCCTCGGCGCTCAGCACCACCGGCTCAGAGCCTTCCATGTAAGCGGGATAGGGGGCGAAGCCGATCTTGTCGGCCATGTCGGGGTTGGCCTCCAGCACGCTGGAAAGCGCCCACATGCCGTTGCTGAACATGGCGGCCTTGCCGTTGGCGAAATCCTGCACACAGTTGTCGTTGGTGGCCGTGAGCACATCGGCGTTGATCAAGCCCTCGCTCTGCAGGTCCAGCATGTTCTGGGCGAACACCGCCATCGCGCCGTCCGGGTCGGCAAAGCGCAGGACATCCTGGTCGTTGGCCAGCATGGCCTTTTTGCACTCGATGGTGCCCAGGGTGGACTTGAGATACCCGTGGGGGATGAACTCGATGAGATGGCCCAGGTGCCAGGCCTCGCTGCCGAAGATGAACCAGGGGGTCACATCCGGCATCTCTTCCTTGATGGTCTTGAGCATGGTCTCAAACTCGTCCCACTGGGTGGGGAACTCGGTGTAGCCCGCCTGAGCGAGGATGTCCTTGTTGTAGAAGAACCCGGCCATCGTCATGTTGGTGCAGACGCGGAACGCCTTGCCCTGGTTGACGTCGGTGCAGGCGGCCTTCATCTCCGGGCTCATCCGATCCCAGAACTCGTTCAGGTCGGTGAGGTCCATGTATTTCCCCTCATCCACGAACCCCTGCTCATAGGTGGTCATGATGTCGGGCACTTCGTTGGAGGCGAACTTGATCTTGATCACGTTGCTGGCGTCCTTCTGGTACTCCTGCTCCACCACGATGCGATCCTGGGAGGCGTTGAAATCCTCGATGATCTCGTTCATCACGTCAATGGTCTCGATCTTTCCGGTGAACAGCTTGATGTGCACGACCTCGCCGTCCGCCGCACCGGTCGAAGCCTGGCTCCCGCTGCCGGAGGCG
Source organism: Candidatus Allofournierella pullicola (assembly GCA_019114225.1). Classification (GTDB taxonomy): domain Bacteria; phylum Bacillota; class Clostridia; order Oscillospirales; family Ruminococcaceae; genus Allofournierella_A; species Allofournierella_A pullicola. The sequence continues at coordinate 96,942 of DXFW01000022.1, forward strand.
GTAGGCGTGTTGCTCTGGCAGCCGGCCAGCATGGCGCCGGCGAGAGCGAGCGAAAGTGCCAGGGCGATGGTTTTTTTGATGAACATATCCTTCATCCTTTCGTTGGCAAAAGTTTGTCGTGAATGAGAAGTACTTCCTCCTGATTTCATTGTAACCACCCCCGTTTTTGGGATAAATACCCAGTTTTTTTGATTTGATTCCTCGTTTTTTATATCCCTCAAACAAACCTTGCCTTTCTTTTTTGCGTCGTGCATAATAAACATGGAATAAAAAGAGGGGGGACGGCGGATGAGATCCCTGCGCAATCTTTCGCTCAAAACGCGGATCGTGGCGGCGGTGTGCTTTGTGAACCTGGCGGTGATCATCCTCGTTTCCTATGGGAATTACCACTGGTATTCCGCGCAGCTGACCGATCAGACCATGGAGCAGACCCAGCAGATCATTGAGCAGGCCGGCTCCAACATCAACACCTATATCAACGAGTTGTACCGCCTGACCCTCACCCCCTATTATAACGACGAGCTGCTGCACACGCTGGAACAAACCGCCACTTCTCCCCAGCAGCAGCTGGAGTTCAAGCGGGTGGTGGAGGGGTTCCTCGCCTCGGTGATGAGCCTGCCGCGCAGCGAGATCTTGCGCGTGTACATCATGAACGACACCGCGCTTTATTCCTACACCCGTACCCCCTATGAGATGGCGGAGTACAACAACTATCTGGAGAGCGACTGGTACAACCAGGCCTGCGCCACCACCGACCCGATCCTGCTGCCGCCCCGTTTGGAGCGGGTCTATGGCGACGACTTGACCCCCATCTTTTCGGTGGTGCGGCAGCTGCGCAGCAAGGAGGACAACGACATCACCCTGGGCGTTGTGAAGGTGGACGCCAACTATACCGGCATACGGAACATCTGCGACCAGGTGGATCTGGACGCCGGCGGCTCTCTGCTCATCATCAATGAACAAAACCAGATCCTGTATTCCTCCGGGGCGCTGCTGCAGGAATTGGACGCGGAGGAGGTGGAAGCCCTCGCCTCTCCCGCCCAGGGCGACCTGTTCCGCTCCGGCCAGGGGAAGTACATTGTGAACCGCTTCGTGCTGCCGGATTGCGGCATCACCCTCCTCGCCGTGCACTCCTACGCCAGCCTGATGCGGCCGCTCCAGGAAAACCTTGTGAAAACCGTGCTGCTGGCACTGGGCAGCATGCTGGTCGCGGCGGCGCTGATCATCTTTGTGGTCGCCCGCTTTCTGAAACCGCTGTTCGACATCATCCGCCTGATGCATGCGGTGGAGGGCGGTGATCTCCAGGTGCGGGCCCAGGTGCGTTCCCACAACGAGATCGGGTATCTGGCGGAATCCTTCAACGACATGGTGGGCGCGCTCGGCTCCATGATCCAGCGGAACGCCCAGCTGGCGCAGGAGGTGTACCGCGCCCAGTATCTGAACAAGGAGGCCCAGTACAACTCTCTGTGCAGCCAGATCAAGCCCCACTTCCTCTACAACGTGCTGAACACCATCAGCCTGCTCATCAAGTGCGGCGAGTACAAAACCGCCGTCCGCTCGGTGGAGGACCTGTCGTATTATCTGGGCGGGATCATGAACGTGGACCAGGACATCACCCTGCGCCGGGAGCTGAACATCTGCCAGGCCTATCTTGACCTGATCCAGCTTCGCTATCAGGACCGGCTGACCTACACCATCCAGGTGGACGAGGACCTGCTGGACTGCAAGATCCCCTCGCTCACCCTGCAGCCGCTGATCGAAAATGCCGTCAAGTATGCCTGCGAGCCCCGCCGGCAAGCCACCGAGATCGCCGTGACCTCCCGCCGGGAGGACGGCATGCTGCGGCTGTGCGTCACCGACAACGGGCCCGGCATCGGCGAGGCCACGCTGGAGAAGATCCGGCGCAGCATGGAGGAGCCGGACGCCGGGCCGGGCGCGGACGGCGGCGACAAGGGCAGCATCGGCATTCTCAACATCTACCGGCGCCTGCGGCTGCGCTACGGCAGGCAGGCCGCCTTTCTGATCGACACGTCCGGGCAGGGGACCTGCGTTTCGCTGCGGATCCCGCTGCCCTGTGAAGGAGAGAACAATGTATCATACGATGATCGTGGATGACGAGCCGCTGATGCGCACCTATCTGACCCGGAACATACCGGCGTTCTCGGCGCTGTTTGATGTTTCCGCCGTGGCCAAAGACGGCCTTGAGGCGATGGAACTGCTGAAAGAGGCCCCTGTCGACGTTGTGATCACCGACATAAAAATGCCGGAGGTGGACGGCCTGTCCCTTGCCAGGCACATCCACGAAAACTACCCCGACATAACGGTCATCGTCATTTCCGGCTTCAGCGACTTTGAATATGCCCAGAAAGCGATCCGCTATAACGTGAAGGACTATCTTCTCAAGCCCTTGGTGGACAAGACCCTCATCGACCTGCTGGACGCTCTGGCCACCCGCTTCGAGCAAGAGCGGGGGAGCGCCCATTTCAAGATCGCCGGACGGAGCGCGCGGCATGACCCGCTGCGCCACCGCCTGCTCTGCGCGCTGCTGGAGGGGGACAGCGCCCGCACCTATCGCTTGTACCGCGAGCTGCGGGAAAAAGGGCGGCCGTTCATGGCACCTTTTGCCTGCATCGCAAAGTTCCAGTGCCTGTATGCCGCGGGCTCGATGGAGGCGCCGTCCGCGCCCAGCGCGTCTGCGCTCACCCTCCATATGCTGCTGGACCGCCTGTGCCCGCAGTTCGGCTGCATGGCGCTGTATGCAAACGACGGGTCCACCTGTGTGATGGTCGACGCGCGCAGCGAGCCGGATCTGGAGGCAAAGATCGAGCAGCTGTACCGCGCACTGCTGAGCGAAAGCGCAGAGGGCATCCCCGAGCCCATCGACTGCCGCTGCGGAAAGATCGTGACGGACCCCATGCAGCTTCGCGCTTCCTGCCAAAGCCTGGCCGAGACCCTGCCGCTGCCGCTGGCAAAAGCCCCGGCGCCCTTTTTCCATTCCCGCATCGCCCAATACCGGCACGCGCTGGAAGGCATCGAGCAATGCCGCGACCAGCTTGTGCGCGACCTGGCGGCGGATTCCGGGGCGCATTGGTTCGCAGACCTGAAGGGCCTGTGCCTGGCGCTGGACGCCCCGCTGAACGGGGAGAGCCTGTGGCGCTGCGCCGGCTGCATCCTGGCGGCGCCCGCCTGCGCCTCGTTTCCGGCACAGGCGCGGCAACGCTCGCTGGAGAATCTGGCAGGCCTCTGCCGGAGCACCCCCGGCGCCCTAAGCCCCGACGAATTCGCGGACGCCCTGCTCGGCTGGCTGCGGGAGCTGCTGGGGCAGGCCCCCGCGGAGAGCGGGCTGAACCCCGTGATCCAGCAGGCCAAGGAATACATCGCCCGCAACTACCAGTCGAACATCTCGCTCTCGGATGTGGCGGACCACTGTTCCGTGAGCAGCAGCTATCTGAGCGACCTTTTCCACAAGCAGCTGGGGATCTCCTACCTGAAGTATATCACCGGCATGCGCATGGAGCAGGCGGCAAAGCTGCTGAAAAGCCACCCGGATATGCGCGTTTTTGAGGTCGCCACCCGAACGGGCTTTTTGTCGGACAAACATTTCATCTCGGTTTTCAAAAAGTATTACGGCGTCTCTCCCGCCATGTACCAAAAATCGCAGGCCAGCCACGGGGAGACGTGACAGGCCCGATACCAAACGCTTTGCTCATTTTGAACTTAGCCTGTTCGTGAGCCCAGTGACCAAAAAGAATAAAAATGAAACCGCGGAGCGTTTTCCCTGCGAAACTGCTCCGCGGTTTCATCTTATCTGTTCCGGGCCGTCGGATTTGCCTGTCAAGTGCTGCGGCCCATTATCCAACTCCGCTTTGCACCACATCCCAAATTTGCTCGCAGGTGACATTCCGCGCGTAGCCAAACTGTTTCTGATAGTTGTTCCATATAGTGCGCAACTCCGGACTTTGTCGGATTTAATGAAGGATGCCCGTCACGTTCACAACCTATAGTGGCTCTCCGGGTCCTAATTCAAAACAAAGGAGAACCAAAGATGAAGAAAGTAAACCCCGTCCAGGACGCCCTGGAGCGGGAGATCCAGGACCTGCTGGCGCCCTATCCCGACCCCATGGGCCGCACCGGCTTCCGCAAAGCCTGCCGCATCGGCACCCGCACCTCCATCTACCTGCTGCAGAGCGGCCTGGTGCCCTGCGAGAACACCGGCAAGCAGACCCGCTGCTATAAGATCGCCAAATCCGACGTGGCCGCCTACCTGCGCCGCCGCCTCGCCGAGCCGGTCTACTACACCCCGCCCAGCGGCTGGTACAAGAACTACCCGAACCACAAGCCCCCGGCCTTTGGCCTGAACGGGGCGCCGCTGGTGCACCGAGGTCCGGCTCAGAGCCTTCTCCCGCCAGCACGCCTATAAGGAGAGTGGCCGCTGAAGTTCCTCACTTCCGAGGACTACAACAGCATCACGAGAAAGAGCAAGGAGCACTACGCTATGATCGCGGCGGTGGCTCCAAAGCCCAGAAGGCCGAAGAAAAAGAGCTGAAAGTAAAGATGATTGCCAGCACTTGTGTGCTTGGTCCTATTTCAGGCCATGGAAGATGCCCGTTCTTTATGCTGTACTGATTATAATTCAGAAATATTAAAAGGGAGAAATGCATCTAATAAGCACGCGGAGGTATGTGGCCAATGGCAAAGGATTTGACTTCATCGAGAATAGACAGACACAACATTCTAAACAATGAATTGGCTCTCAAGGTGCACATTCTCAAAACATTTGCCCTGAACGCAGGATAAGGTCAGGAAAAACCGCATGGCGGCATCCAAGATGCCATCATGCGGTTTTGTGTCAGTTGCTCAGAACGGCGGGCCGCCGGGCCTGCCGGCACACCCGAAAGCCCCAGGACCCCAGGGCCTCATGAGAAGCATTCTGTTCCCACAGCCGCTCTGCCTCCTTCGCCTCTGGCAGCGGGCAGGGCGCGTCGCCGGCATTCAGCCAGACGGTGAGGCAAAGCCCCTCCCGCTCCAGCGCATAACCGAACAGGCGGCTTTGAGGCGCCGCCGCGAGAACGGTGAACCGTTCGGTACCGTTCAGGTATTTTGCTCTCAGACCTGCTACCTGCCGGTAAAAGTCAAACCAACTGCCCTCCGCGTTTTCCCAGTCCATGGGGCGGCGGTATTCCGGCTCGGTGACGCCGGTCAGACCGGCCTCATCGCCGTAAAAGACACAGGGCGCGCCGGGGAAGAGCATCTGAAACACCACCGCCAGCCGCATCCGTCGCTCATCGCCTCCACAAAGGGACAGAAAACGGCAGACATCGTGACTGTCCAGCAGGTTCAGCTGGGCGCGCAAATAGGGTTCCGGGTAGCGCAGCACCATATTGGTCACCCGGGCGGCAAAGCCAGCCGCGTCGATGCGGCCCAGGGCAAAGAAGTCCCGGCAATGGCGGCGGAAATCGTAGTTCATCACCGAGTCCAGCAGATCGTACCGCAGCCAGTCCCGGGCGTTCTCCCACACCTCCCCAATAAGCACACAATCGGGGTCAGCGGCCTTCACCGCCCGGCGAAAGACCCGCCAGAACTCCTTGGATATCTCATTGGCCACATCCAGCCGCCAGCCGTCTACCCTGAATTCTTCCACCCAGTAGCGGCCCACCTCTGCAAAATAGGCCTGCACCTGAGGATTGGCGGTATTCAGCTTGGGCATTTCCGGCACATAGGCAAAGCAGGCGTAATTGGGGTGGCCCTGCTCGTCCAGCCCGGGACCCGTTGGCGGAACGAAGTCATACCAGTGAAAATAGGGCGACGACGTACCACGCTTCAACACGTCCTGGAAGGCAAAAAAGCCGGTACCGCTATGGTTGAACACCCCGTCCAGCACCACCCGCATCCCCATTTTGTGGGCCTTTTGAACGAGAGAGCGCAGGTCATCGTCGGTGCCGAAGCAGGGGTCCACATGGTAATAGTCGATGGTGTCGTATTTGTGGTAGCTCTTTGCGGTGAAGATCGGATTCAGATACAGGCCGTTACACCCCAGCCGGGCAATGTGCTCCAGATTTTCCGTCACGCCCCGCAGTGTGCCGCCCAGCCGCCCGCCACTCTTCGCCGGGCCGGCCAACGCCTCGGAGCCGTCTGCGAAGCTGTCCGGGAAGACGTTGTAAAAACAGGCGGTGTTCATCCACTTGGGTGGCCGGGCGATTTCGGTGCGCAGGATGGCCGGGTACTGAAAGTATTCGCTGCGCCCGTCTACCCAGTTTCCCTCCATCTGCAGGTCGGCCAGTTCCCGGGTGAAGATGTCGCCGTAATAATAGGTCCATTCCTCCTGACCCTGCAGTCGAAAATAATAACAAAGGCGGGTATGACGGATGGGAAAGACCGCTTGGAAAAAGTCGAATCGCTCATCCCGGGCAATGCGCTCCATGGGCAGGCCCTCAAAGCGGATAGGGGTGGTCTCACAGGCCCGGTCTGCCACGTACAGTTCGCAGCTGACCAGATCCCTGCGCCCAGCCCGCAGCCGCACGCAGAAGGTCTCCTCGTCCAGGGGATAGGCATACTCTGAACAGGGGATATGAAGAATCGCTGCCTTATCTATCACAAAACCGTCACCTATCCCTTCACGCCACCGGCGGTGAGGCCGGAGACCATGTATTTCTGTATCTTAAAGAACACCGCCAGAATGGGCAGCGACACCAGAACCGCCGCTGCCGAGAAGAGAGGCCAGCTGCGGCTGTAGTCGTTGGATTGCAGTTGATACAGCCCGCCCGCCAGGGAGTAGCTGGTGCTGTCCAGCAAAAAGGTGGTGGCGAAAAGATACTCATTCCACACGGTGATGAGCACCATCACACAGGTGACCACGATGGCCGGTTTGGCCAAAGGGAGCACAATGCGCAGGATCATCTGCCGGTCACTGGCGCCGTCGATGCGGGAGGCCTCCTCGATCTCCACCGGGATAGTGTCGAAATATCCCTTCATGTTCCACAAGGCGAACACGCACATGGAGCCCGCGTAGATCAGGATGAGTCCTCCGTGGGTGTTCAGCAGACCGATGGTCTTAAGCACCCGGAAGAGGGCGAACATCGACAAGATCTGCGGGAAGGCATTGAGCACCAGCAGCAGCTTCAATGTAAACCGCCGGCCGGCAAACCGCCAGCGGGAAAAGGCGTAGGCCGCCGGCACCGCGCAGAGCATAGAAAAGAATACGGTGCCCACGCTCAAAATCACCGAGTTGCGGAACCACAAAAGGAACGGCTCGTCAAACAAAATCGCCCGATAGTTTTCCAAAGTGGGCTGGGTGGGCCAGAAGGAAAAGCGCGAAGAGAGTGCCGCGCCGCTGCCGCTGAAAGAAAGGGTGAGCGCATAGAGCACCGGCACCAGTGCTGCCAGGCAAAGCAGCAGGAACGCCCCGTTCAGCACCGTCAGCCTCAGGATGCCCAGCGTCCGCTTTTTTCTGTTTTTATCCATAGGTCATTCCTCCCGCAGGCTTCGGTTGGTGGCCAGTGAAAACAGGATGATGAGCACAAACAACAGCATACTCACCGCGCTGGACAGGCCGTAGTTGTTGGAAACGAAGGCGTTCTGGTAGGCATAGGTGATGACGGTGTTCAAATTGGCTCCGGTCATGTACCCCTTTTGCTGGGTGAGAAGATACACAATGTCAAACTGCTTGAAGGTGATGAAGGTGGTCATCACCGCAGCGGGGGCGATAATGGCTCGGATGCCGGGCACGGTGATAAAGCGCACTTTCTGGAAAAAGCCCGCACCGTCCAGTGTGGCGCTCTCGTACAGGCTGGCGTCCACACTCTGCAATGCGCCGTCAATGGTGGCGATCATGAAGGGCAGCGCCATCCAGAGATTGAGCGCAAGGCAGGCAAGAAAGGCAGTGACCGTGTTGTCCAGGATGCTGTACTTCGGCAGCCCCAGCGCCGTGAGCCACTGGTTGAGCAGGCCAAACTCGGTGTTGAATATCCCCACCCGCCACAACAGGATGGACACATAGGCCGGCATGGCCCAGGGCAGCATCAGCAGTGTTTTATACAGCCGGCGCAGGCGCAGACCCTTGGCGTTCAGCCCCAGGGCGATCCAAAACCCGCAGAACAGCTGCAGGGCCATATTCACCACCGTCCAGAGCAATGTGGTAAACAGCGCCCCCAGAAAACCGGAATCGAACTTGAACAGAGCCCGCACATAATTGGACAAACCGATCACCCGGAAATCCGTCCAGTGATACAGGTTCATGTTGGTCAGCGAGATATAGGCGGTGTACCCGATGGGGAACACCACCACGATCAGGATGAGAAGAAGTGCCGGAGCACTGTACAGCCACGGCTTTTTGCGCATAACGCCACCACCTTTTTACCCCACAAGCGGGGACGGCAAACCTGCCGTCCCCGCGCGGGTTTCGGATTCTGATTTTACTGCATGTCGGCAATGGCCTGCAGCGCGGCCTGCTGGGCCGTCTCAGCGGCAGTGGCCACATCTTCGCCGCTCTTGTTCACCGCCACCAGAAAGCTCTCCGCCGGGCCCCACAGCACGCCCATCTCGGGGATGTTGGGCATAGGCTGAGCGGTCTCTGCCGTCTTCTGGATGGCCACGATCAGCTCGTCCGCCGCCACTTCCGGGTCCTCATAGGCCTTGCTGTTGGCAGGGGCGCAGCCGGAGGACTTGGCCAGCGCCACCCCCACCTCGGGAGAGGCCAGTGCCGCCAGCACCTTGCCGATGGCCTCGGGGTGCGCCTCGGCGCCGGTCTTCAGCACACCGACTCCCTGTACACCGGCGTAGGGCGCCAGCGGGTTGCCGTTGGGCAGCGTCATGTCGGACAGGGAGGCCACGCCAAAATCGATGCCCGCGTCCCGGATGCCGGAGACCAGCCACGGCCCGCCGATGATTGCGGCTGCTTTGCCTTCATTGAACAAGGTGGTCACGGTGTTATAGTCGCCGTCCGCCTGCAGCGCTGCGAACTTTTTGTTGTATTCCACCCCTTCGATGGTCTTGGGATCGTTGAGCCCCGGCTGGCCTTCCTCGTTCAGGATGTAGCCGCCAAACCCGTTGATGAAGGGGGATACGTTGTAGGCGGTGGAGTGCTGGTTGACCACAGCATAGGTGCCTGCCGCCGTGTCGGTGTTGGCCTGCATATAAGCATACAGATCTTCGGTGGTGGTGGGGATATCCCCCTGCCACAACGCCTTGTTGTACAAAAAGACCAGCGTCTCAAAATACACGGGCAGGAAGTATTGCTCGCCGCCGATCTGGCCGGCTTCCACCGTCATCGGCAGGGCGTCTGACAGCACATCCGCGCCCGCTACCTCCGACAGGGGAGCCAGAATGTCCATGGCCACGAAGGTGCCCAGGGAGTCATGGGCGTAGAAATACATGTCCGGGCCGTTTGCCGCGTCACTTCCGTACAGCTTCAGCTGGTCGGAAAGGCCGGTCTTTTTCTCAAACGTCACCGTGATGTTGTCGCCGGAAAGCTGCGAGTTCACAGTGTCGGCAATGGTCTGCATGATGGCCTCGTCGCCGTCGTGCCAGATCTTGATGGTGACCGGCTCCGTGGCCGTCTCACTGCCGGGCGCCGCCGCGCTGCCGCTTTGGGGCGCGCTGGAGGGCGTCTGGCCACAACCGGCCAGCATCCCCAGCGCCAGAGCCGCGCTCAACAAAAGGGAAATTGCCTTTTTCATGGTGTCTCCTCCTTTTTCAATGTGAAAACGCTTACCTCGTTTTTTCTCCTGTTCGGGATAAATTCCGGATTTATGCCCTGATTTCTTCTTAAATCTTAGCAGTATTGTCCAGAAATTTCAAATTTTAATAGGTAATTCTCTTGCATTTTTTAGGTAACCGTTATACTATGGATTTACTAAACACAGGAAAAAGGGGGTACCCCATGCCCATCACCATCAAGGACGTGGCCGCCCGGGCAGGCGTTTCGGTGGCCACCGTCTCCAAAATCCTCAACCATCACCCCGGCATCTCGGAGGAGACCACCCGCCGGGTAGAGCAGGTGATGCGGGAGCTGGAGTATGCCCCCAACAGCCGGGCGGCCAGCCTGGCACGGCGGGCCACCCGGAACATCATCTACCTGACCAGCCTGCCCGCCGACATCGCCTATACAAATCCCCACATGTTCGACATTCTCTGCGGGGTGCAGAGTGCCCTGAGCGAAAAGGGCTATACTCTGACCATCATGGACACCTGTCGCGAAGAGGTGCCCGGCAGCACCGCCGAGCAGATCATCCTGCAAAAGCTGGCAGACGGCATGATCGTCCACGGGGCCGCCATCGACAAAAACATCTCCGCCCTGCTGGTGCGCCGCAAATTTCCCCACATCCTCATCGGTCACCCGGGGGATGGCTCCCGGCTGTGCTGGGTGGACACCAATCAGATTTTGGGCGGGCAGATCGCGGCAGAGCATCTTCTGGAGCGGGGCTATCGGAACATCGGTTTCCTGGCGGAGGGCACCACCGATGAGATCGCTTATCTGCGGTTGCGGGGATTTCGCATCGCTATGCAGGAGGCCGGTGTGCCGGTGCGGGAGGACTGGATCCTCCACACCACCGCAGACCTGGAAGGTAGTTACCACGCCGCCTTCGGGCTGCTCAGCATGCAGCAACACCCTGACGCGGTGATCTGCGGCAGCAATCTGCTGGCCTTCGGGCTGTACCAGGTGGCCGCGAAGCAGGGGCTGAACATCCCGGAGGAGATGGCGCTCATCACCTTCGACCGTTACCCCTATTCCACCGTGCTGGACCCGCTGCCCACTTTCGTGCAGATCGACGTGCACGACCTGGGCCGCACCGCGGGGGCCATGATGCTGCGGGTGCTCAAGCGCCCGGAACTGCTGGTACAGACCTACGCCACCCTGCCCCGGCTGGTATGCAACGCCACTACGCCCTACCGGCCGTGACCCTCCTATTGACACATACAGCAATCTCAACTCGTTTGGCTCGCCGAAAGCTGTACCCCCGGGCAATCCACTTATAAACAACAACCAAAAAGGCCGGCCAGGCATGAATTGCCCGGCTGGCCTTTTTTCTTTTCTCTTATTCACCACAGGGTTCAGAACTCTCGCATTCACCCGCCCATCTCTGGCCACCCCGGAAAGCAGTGCAAAACCAGATGCTTTTATCGGGCGTCTGAGGAATCTGTCCGGCGTTCCTGATTCCCGTTCCCATACCGCATCGGAAACACAATTTGTACCTTTAGGCATAAGTCGACAGCTTCTGTGCTTTCGAGTCCTGCGCCGAAAAGGCTCTTGCGGAAAAAGGCGGGTCAGAGCTGGTCGGTTCGTCCCCGTTTTTTCGGCGGTGTTAAGCCATTTTCAAGCGGCCAAAACCCGAAAAATGGCTATGGTACGAATCAAATCGGGAATGCCCGTTTTGGGGAGATTTGGCACACTTTTTTGGAAAAATGCAAGATTTCATGCAAGATAATTTGGGGCTAATATTCCGGATGAACACTGGATTTCCGCCCCGCCGCCGGAAAACAGATTTCGCCAAATGCAAGATTTCGGGCCGATTTTGTGTAGTATTTTTCCCGTTTTCAACAATCTGTATAGTTTTAGTGGAAAACGCGGCGGTTCTCCGGGTCCAAATTCCAAACAAAGGAGAACCGAAAAAATGAAGAAAAGCAATCTCTTTCAAAACACCCCCGAGCGGGAGATCCAGGACCTGCTGGCGCCCTATCCCGACCCCATGGGCCGCACCGGCTTCCGCAAAGCTTGCCGCATCGGCACCCGCACCTCCATCTACCTGCTGCAGAGCGGCCTGGTGCCCTGCGAGAACACCGGCAAGCAGACCCGCTGCTACAAGATCGCCAAGGCGGACGTGGCCGCCTACCTGCGCCGCCGCCTGGCCGAGCCGGCGTACTACACCCCGCCCAGCGGCTGGTACAAGAACTACCCGGGCCACAAGCCCCCAGCCTTCAGCCTGAACGGCGCTCTTGTCCTCACCGACGCCACCCGCCGGCGGGTGCGCCGCTGGTACGAGAACCTGCTGACCCGCCAGCCCGACGTGCTGGATGCTCATCAAATTGCCCGCGTCACGGGCTACGCCTCCCGCACCGTCAGCCGCTGGTGTACCGAGGGGAGGTTAAAGGCGTTCCCGTATCAACACACCTATAAGGTGCCCAAGGAGTGACTGCTGGAATTCCTGACATCGGAGGATTACAACAGCATCACAAGAAAGAGCAAGGAACATTACGCCATGATCGCCGCGGTGGCGCCGAAGCCCAGAAAACCCAGGAAGAAACCGTAATTCGTACCTTTTAGATCTGCCCCTTCCCCGCCTGATTCCAAGTGTCGCCCGCCGGCGGACTGCCGCAGCACAGCGGCCAATGGGCCCACGGTGGATTCCTCCGGGCCTTGGCCTGTCACATCCGGGCAGAATCCCTATTGCTCCACCGCTGCATCCATGGCTTTCGCAAGTTCCGAAGGCTCCAGAGTGCCCTTCTCCTCCGCAAGCGTTCCTCAGGTGATGGCATTCCGGCGGGCGGGATCGACCACAAAGCTGATGCCTGCCATCTTTTCCAGCAGAGCGTCCGCGTCATACTCCAGTTTATACTGCAATTCGTTCCGATAGAGAGGAATTACCTGATAGAAGTTGACCTCCTCGCCGCCGGGCAACGGGCAGACCTCGCCGCCTTCCCATACAACAGCCTGCGGGCCCACCAGAATTGCGCCGCAGAGAGCCGTGTTCTCCGCAAAGGGCGATTGCTTGTCCACCGTGTGGCCAAAGCCCAGCCAGGTATCGCCGGAAATGGGCAGGCGGGCCAGCACTTTCAGGAGGCCAATGGGCCAGTACCACCGCTCCTCCTTCAGGGCTTCCGCATCCAGTTTCCAATCCGGCGGCAGCGCGATGGCCAGCTCCGCCCGCTCCAGCTTGTATTCCGCCAGTTCCTCCGGCACATGCATCCGGTGAGCCCCCATGCCCATCGTCACCAGTGTGTAATAGTCCCGCTCCTCCGTGGGCGGAACCACGCAGACGTCCACATGGATGTCGGGAGAAACCAATTCATGGAACACATTCTCAAACTCACCAAAGGTGGTTTTGATGTGCTGCTCCACTGCCGACATTTCTTCTTCGGTATAAACCTCCGGCTGATTGTTTTCCGTCGAGGACCAGATAGCATCCACCTTTGTGCCGTCCGGATTCAGGAAAATCTGAAAATATTGATCCTCTCCCGGCTGCTGGTAGACAAGGCTGATACGGTAGTTCTGCTCCACAAACACCGCAATCAAGGTTCCCTCCGGCTCGCCTTCGGGAGTGTGGTTCAGCCATTCCCCGCTGTCCAGCCGTTCCTTGAACTGCCGCAGCCAGTCTGTTCCCATCTTGGAGAGGCCGGCTTCGTTCATGCGGAAGGAGAGCTCCACCCCCTGTTCCTTCACCGGGTATGGGAATTCACAGCAGGGGGCATTCTTCACATAGCCGCACCGCTCCGGGCTGAACAACTCATAAAATGCGGCAAGGCCCGCTTCGTCCACCCGGATACAGGCCAGGGCGCGCTGCTTGTCGTCCACATCCTGGCCCAGCCCTTGCTGGAGCATTTGATCGGCGCCAGGATCGATCCAATGGTACTCCATCTGTTCCAAAGTGGCGCCGGCCTTTACCTCTTTTTCCAGGGTCAGGAACTCATAGTCGCCCGGTTCCAGGGCCAGGCCCTGCGTCACAGCGTCCAGCGCGCCGGCTGTATCGCCAAAATGCGCCCGCAGCTTGCCCACCTGCAGCCAGATCCAGGGGTAATCCGGCTCCTCCCGGGCGCCCTGCTCCGCATATTCCCGCGCTTCTTCCAGCCGGCCGCAGTACATCAGCGCCACAGAATACCGGTAGTACCAGGTGGCGCAGCCGGCGGCGTTTTTCTCCGAATCCTTCATCCACTCTGCCGCCTGGTAATAATGGATATAATCATCCAGATTGTTGCAGGCGAAGGCATACCAGAGGGCAATCTGCAGATCCTGGTGAGCCTGTTTTTCGGTGAACCGTCCTTCTTCCACGCCGTTTTTGATGAAATCCTCCAGCCATTGGAGCATTCTCCAGAAATAGCCGGAAACTCCCTCGTCAAAGGACCCCAGCGTTTCAATGTCCTCTGCTGAGAGCAAGGAGCCGGTTTCCTCGTGAACGGTAGGCGCCGGTTCCTCCTCTTCCAGCAGCGGCACACCGCCCACATCCCGCCGGAAGGCATGGAAGTGAGCGCAGGGCAGGCCGCTTTTTCCAAAGAAGGCCTGCGCCGCTGTCAGTACGGCGGGCAGATCCCAGGCGATGAAATCCAGATACCCGTAGTACAGGCCGGTGGCACCACCCAGGAAGGTCACGGCTTGTGCTCCCGCCTCCCCCAGAACAGCATCCCGCAGAGCATCCCGGAAGTCCAGAACGGCTTTGCTTCGCTCCTCGCCGGTAAAGCCCTCTATTGGGTAGCAGAGAAACCCCGCCGCGATGCCATCTTTATGGTACTCGTCCACCATATCGCTGCGGGCGGCCAGGTAGTCGTTGATGAGCACCGGCAGGCGGCAGCTGCCGGCATAGACATCCAGCCGCCAATCCGCCTCCGGGTCTTCCACCGGTTCCAGCTCATAGGTAAGATAGCTGTTTTCCAGATAGTCGCTGCCATCCCGCCAGAGGGAGAGCCCCATACCTTGCAGCAGTTCCGGCAGCTGGGAAAGGCACATGGCCGGTTCCTCTTTCGGCTGGGCATACACATCAAACCCGGCCACAAAGGCGATTGAGGAAATCTCGCCGACGGTTTGATCCACCAGCATGGACAGCGCCCACCAGACCTTGTCTGTGTCCTCTTTCAAAAGCGAAATCAACTTCTCGCAGTAAAGGCCCAGGCTCACCCTCTGATCCTCTGTTTTCTCTGCCCACATCTGAACATCCTCGACCCGGATCTCTATCTCTCCGGTCCGAAGCAGAAAGCCCGGGGCGGGCTGGCGGCCCACCCGGATATTCCAATGGGCAAGCACCGATTCCGGGGCCTGCTGCTGGAAATACACCAGCGGAAACAGACGGGATCGCAGGCCCTCCGGGCTGAGGATCAGTTCATATTTTTCCCCGTTGAATCCCAACTCGAAGGCGGTGTCGCTCAGCGCGATCTCCAGCGCCCGACTGCACAGTTCGATCAATTCCTCGCTCCGCTGGTGGCTTTTGTCTGTGTCCATGATCTGGCGCAGCGTCCCCTCGATGCGGGCAAAGGCCGCCCACGCCTCCCGGGTCCTTTCCCGGAAGTTCTTTGTAAACCGGGGCAGGGCCAAACGATGGCGGCAATCGTCTATGTATTCCTGGGTGTCCTTGTCTCCGGGGCGGGCTTCCAGCGCCTTTTCAAAGTACCGCAGGGCGGGGCCTTCCTCGTCCAGGTAATAATAGGCGCAGGCGATCCGGTAATTCCAGCAGTGATCGCCCGCAAAATGCTCCTCATGGGGCGCCAGAAGTTCCAGCGCCTTTTCATAAGGCTCCCGTTCTCCTGCATCGGCAACGGCGATATATGCCTTGGCCAGTTCGCTGTCCAGTTCCGGGGTACGCTCCCCGGCGGGGATGGCCTCCAGAGTGTCAATCACCTTCTGAATTTCATTCTGTTCAAACCATTGCCGGCATTGTTGCAACAAATCCATATCCGTACCTCCGTGTTTTGGCTTTCTATGCGGTCGTTGCTTTACTATAAATCATCATTCAAATATCCCAGTCTATGAAATCTTCATGGTTCAATACAAAGTGCTGATACAGGCACTTCAAATTTTCCTGTTCATCCCGTGAGAGCTTCGCTCCGTTTTCATACCGCAAAGTGTCGGCATACAGGATAAAACCATCCACTTTTCCTGATGAAGCCCGAAACTCACCATTTCCAATAATAGCAATATCGCCACATACAAATGTAACCGAAGAAGAAGTGGTATGGATTTTCATAATTGCTTCGATCATCTGGTAATATCACCTCTCATCTCCGGGCGATACCATTCTCCACCCGGATGTCTGCACCCGGATCACAGGGCGGAAAACGTCATAGTCATTGTGTATTTCGTTATCCTCCCGGACCTCCGGTTTACGGTGGGGGGAACAGGGAAGATACCCAAGCAAAGGCCCCATGCCGCCGCAGATATTACAGCCGCCGTCGCCGCCGCAGGTGGTCAGTGTTTTCCCGTCCACCAGCTCCCGTTTATAGGGGTCGTAGGCGATGGACAGGCCAAAGAAGTTGGGCTGCTCCATATCGTATGGCTTGCCCTGCTCTTCCTCGCTTTCATAGTGGTGCAGATGCAGGGAGTAGTCCAGCCCATCCCCCCAGGGGAACAGAGTGCGGCATCCGCCCCCGCACAGATAGGCCCACTCATCCGGCGTGGGAAGGCTGGCTGCCAGTTCCCACAACAGGGACCGCTGAAACTCCGGGTAGGTCATGGGATGGCACAGCCACGCCCGCCAGCTGTCGCCATGGCGTTCAAAGCGGACGGTTTCGTGTATTTCAAAACTCCGGCCGTCCCGGCCGGCCCACTTCCGCAGACTCTCCAGCCAGTCCGGGTGGGCGGTGATACGGGGGTCGTTCATGGGCACGCTCTCCCAGCCGATCTCCTCCGGTTTTCTACCCACAAACATGGAGCCGATGGTCACCTGGCGTACCGGGGCCATGCCTTGCCGGAGAAATTCCTCCGCGGTGCCCTCATATTCGATCTCCGCGAAAAAATCCGCCAGTTCCTCCTGGCTGGCCTTGTCCATCCCCTGGGCAAAGCTCTCCCAGCCAAGGGTCACAGTGTCGCCCGGGACAAAGACGAACTCCCGGCCGCCTTTTTCAAACACTCCTGTCGTGCAGCTCTGCCCCCAGCGGGAAAAGGCGTACAGCTCCTTGAAGGCAAGGCCGTAACGAGCCCCCAGGGTCTGCATCAGCCAGAACTTATCGGACAGTTTCAATGCATTGAATCGCGGGCGAAATAGATTCTCGTTCATAGCCGCGCACCTCACAGCAAGTCTACCTGGATACCGCACCGTTCCAGAACGGGTAGCACCTGTTCCGGCCTGGAGGATAGAAGGGTCATATGTTTGAGACTGGGGAACTGGCGCAGCTCCGCCTCGGTAATGGTGTTGAGATCAAAGGCGCCGTCCTCGCCATCCCAGAAGGGGCAGAGCTGGGTATAAATTTCGCCGCCGCCATCCATCTCGATCTCTGTCACCTCTGGGGCCAACCGCGCCGGGATCGGGTATTGTTCCAGCCACTTCCGGATCTCAGGGATGGGTTCATACCCTTCCGCGTCCAGGTCGATCTTGCGTCGGCGATACTCTCTGGCAAACCCATGGGCATCCAGTTTCGGGGCCAGCAAGCCTTTTTCGTACATCAGCACTTCCATGACCGCCAGCTTGAAGTTGAATGTATCAAAGTGCAGCACGGATTCCGTCGGCTTGGGCAGCTTGTATTTCTGCGCTTTCGCCGCCTTATTCTCTGGCTCTTTCCAGCTGATCTGTACCATAGCGGAGAGGGCTTCCAGCTTTGCTCTCTGCGCGGACCGCTCTTCCGGGACAGGGCCCGGCAGACGGGTATAAACGGTAAAGCCACCGAATTGCAGGGTATGGGCAACGCCGCCAAAGTCCTTCCAGCTGGCCTCCCGGTAGTCTTTGGACCCGATCCAGACCGCGCCGTCAAATGGCTGCCGCACCGCATACTCTCCCTGTGCCGCTACCCGGACACCAAGGGTTTTGATGGTCTGTTCATCTTCATCCAACCAGCCCTGTAGTCCAAGCTCGTCCCACAAAGCAAGGGCCTGGGTATAGGGGGTCTCCCGGCCTGTAAGGGGGCTTTTCCGTGTCCCGTTTTGCAGCGCAATGCGGGCGGGCCCCAGCTTTTCCGCCAGCTGCGGCAGGGTAAACGGCGGCGTGAACACCGACCCCAGGATGGTCAGGCTGTCTTTTTTGAGAACGATTTTTCGCTCCGTGGCCCTGGGCGGCAGAAAGACGGGCAGATCCGGGTACACTTCTTTGTACTCCCGCCATTCCAGCTTTTTGGGCTTATTGGCCGAGCGCAAAAAGCCCCAGAAGTCGGTGGGGTAACGGAACACCGGCCCGACCCCATCCCGCCGGGTGACAATGACCACCGTGCCGTCGGTGAGTATTCCGATGTGCTGCATTTTCTCTCCGCCGAACATTCCCGGACGGATGCGCAGCACTTCACGGGTGTTGCTGTTGATGAGCTGGGCAAAGTCATCGGAGAGGATCTCGCCGTTCCCCTGCACCAGCAGCCAGTCCCCGGTGAACCGGCGAAGTTTCAGCCCCTCGCCCATGCCGGGCAGGGGGGCAATGCGGCACCGCCCGGTGTCCATATCCAGTTCCAGCAGGCATTCTTCCACCCGTCCCTTGCCGCTGATGGCATGGATCATGGTAATGCGGCCTGTGCCGGGAACGGGAACAGCCTCGGAGAGATGGTCGTATCCATTCAGCGAAAAGGCGTGTTTTGTTACCTTGCCCTTTTCCCAGCGGTAGATCTGCCCCTTGTACCACTCGTTGGAAAAGTAGACCCGGCCCAGCCCGTCCGCCACAATGCCGCAATGGTATTTGGTGCTCCATCCATCTTCCGGCAGAGTCCAGTTTTTCACATCCTGGCAGGTACCCCGGTCAGTCAGTTCGATCCGTGTGGCGTTGGTGGGGTCACCCACCCAGAGGGAATAGTCCGCCCAGCAGAGGGTCCGGGGCGGGCCGTCGTACCCGATGGGGGACGGTTCGGCCCAGTTGAGGGTGGCTGGGTCCTTGCTCAGCAACGCCCGGCCAATGATCCCGCTGCCGGCGGCTCTGGACGCGGCATAGAGTTCATTTTCTGCGGAATAAGTAAGGCATCCAAGGTGCGGCAGGCTGTGGGCGCGGATCACCTTGGGCGGACGGCAGCGCAGGTCGGCCACACAACCGTTTTTCCATTCTTCCGCGTCCCGATTTTTCCACTCGCCCGCCGCGAAATCCCCTGCCAGCGAATTGAAGAAATAATCGTACTCATCCTGAAGGATATATTCCTCGCAGGGCATCTGCTTCCCAGGGTCCTGCTCCTTGGCATGGTCGCCCCATTTTCGCCCTTGCTGTTTCATCAGGTGGCAAGATTGCCCCTGCTTTTTGCAGTAGCGTTCCCATTCGCTGCGTTGTTCCTCCGGGATCAGGGCA
>DXFW01000023.1 GCA_019114225.1 Candidatus Allofournierella pullicola
TATTACAGCTTTGTCGGCAAGATTGACTTGCCCGAATAACCGCCCGACCTATCCGACACAATGGCCAAGTGTCGGATAGGAACGGCAAAATTTTTTGCACTTCTATTGCTTCTTTATCACACATAAGCAAACTCCGCCGGGCTGTATTTCGACAGGTCATGGGCCAGCCCCTGCCTCCAGAGGCCCAGCCGCCGGCAATAGCAGAATACCAGCCATTTGTGGTAGGTGATGGTGGTCAGGTGCCCCCAGAATCTGCCAAGGGGGCCCCGCCGCCTTGCTTCGCTTTTCACAGGGTCTGCTTGGCCTGCTCTTTCATCTTGCGGCTGCCCAGGTGCACCAGGGGCAGCTTGCCCTCGGCGCAGATGGGGCACTCTTCAGGCAGATAGTTGGGCAGGTCCAGCTTGGCGGCGCTGGCCACGATGGGGATGGGGCTGGGCGCGTCCGCCTTGGTGCGGTCCACCACACAGGCAATGCCCAGGCACACGCCGCCGGCCTCTTCGATGACCCGCTTGGTCTCCAGGCTGGAAACGCCGGTGGTCACCACGTCCTCAGCAATAATGCAGCGCTCGCCCGGCTTGATGGCAAAGCGCTTCAGGGTCATCACGTTGTCCACCCGCTCGGTGAAGATGGCACGCTTGCCCAGCTGGCGGCCCAGCTCGTAGGCGTAGACGATACCGCCCATGGCGGGGCCCACCACCACGTTCACGTTCAGCTCCTTCAGCTTCTCCGCCACCGGGGCCATGACCTCGGCGCACTTGTCGGGATACTGCTGCAGGTAAGCCATCTGGCAGTAAGCGCTGGAATGACGGCCGCTGCTCAGAAGGAAGTGGCCCTCCAGAAAAGCCTCACACTCTTTCAAAATCTCCACTGCGTTGCTCATGTTTGTCGCTCCTTTGTTCGTTGTGTGTGTTCACATCCGGGCGCAGCCGCGGATCTCGTCAAGATTTTTCACCCCGTGGCGGTCCATCCACTCGCCGATCTCGGCGGTGATACGCCCGCCGGCCCGGGGGTCCATAAAGCTGGCGGTGCCCACCTGCACGGCGGCGGCGCCGGCCATGATGAATTCCAGCGCGTCGGCGCCGGTGGTGATACCGCCGAGGCCGATCACCGGCACATCCACCGCGCCCACCGCCTGCCAGACCATGCGCAGGGCGATGGGTTTGATGGCGGGGCCGCTGAATCCGGCGAAGAGGTTGTTGAACACCGGCTTGCGGCGCTCGATGTCGATGGCGCAGGCCTGGAAGGTGTTCACCAGGCTCAGCGCGTCCGCCCCGGCCTCCACGCAGGCGGCAGCCATGCGGGCGATGTCCTCGGCCTGGGGGCTGAGTTTGACCACCAGCGGCTTTTTGCACACCGCCTTCACCCGGCTGACCACCTCTTTGGCGCTGTCCGGATGAATACCGTAGGCAATGCCGCCCTGTTTGACGTTGGGGCAGCTGATGTTCAGCTCGATGAAGTCCACGTCGGTGTCGCTGAGCAGCCGGGCGCCTTCCTCATAGTCCTCGATACAGCCGCCGCCCAGGTTGGCGAACACCGTGGTGCCCAGGGTCAGCATGCGGGGCAGCTCCTCGGCGATGAAGTGGCGCACGCCGGGGTTCTGCAGGCCGATGGAGTTGATGAGGCCCGCCGGGGTCTCATACAGGCGCTCGCCCTCGTTGCCGTATTTGCCGTTCAGGGTGAGGCCCTTGGAGCAGATACCGCCCAGGACCTTCAGATCGAACATGTCGGCGTATTCCTCGCCGAAGCCAAAGGTGCCGGAGGCCGGGATGACCGGCCCGGCCAGGCGCTTGCCCAGAAAATCCACATGCAGGTCGCTCACTGGCCGAACACCTCCTTCGAATCGAACACAGGCCCGTGCTTGCACACGCTCTTGGCCCCGCTGGCGGTGTGGCAGGTGCAGCCGAGGCACGCGCCCACGCCGCAGGCCATCTTCTTTTCCAGGCTGACCAGACACTTCACGCCCGCCGCCTCACACTTGGCGGCCACCGCTTTCATCATGGGTTCGGGGCCGCAGCAGAGCACCAGGTCGTACTCCTCCGGGTGGAGAATGCCGGTGACCAGGCCGTGGTAGCCCACCTTGCCGCTGTCGGTGGCAACGTGCACCCGGCCGCACAGGGGAGAAAAACGCTCCAGGCCGTAGGGCTCGTCCCGAAAGCCGGTGTACAGGTCGGGCTTTTTGCCCGCGGCGGCCAGCTCCTTCACCAGCTGGTAGAGGGGCGCGGTGCCGATACCGCCGCCCACCACCGCGATCTTGCCTTCGGCGGCGGCCACGTCAAAGCCGTTGCCCGAGGGGCCGGTGAGCAGCAGGGTGTCGCCGGGCAGCAGCGCCGCCAGCAGGCGGGTGCCCTGGCCCCGCACCTCATAGAGGAATTCCAGCGTGCCGGTGGCCGCGTCCCAGCTGTGGACGCTGATGGGGCGGCTCAGCAGGGGAGCCGCCGTGTCCGGCCAGCAGCGCAGCATGAAGAACTGCCCGGCATGGGGGGCTTTATCTGCCCGGGGCCACGCCACCGCCAGCAGGCGGATGTTCGGCGCAACGACAGTGTGCGCCAGCACCTTCACCTCACAGGCTGTTGCAGGCATGGGCAATGGCCTCCTTCATCTTGATGCACTCGTTGCGGGCCGCCTCGTCGAAGGCGGTGCCGGGCTGCTTCTTGTAGGCCAGCAGCACCGCGCGGCTGGAGTTCACCACGCCGCCGTTGCTGTGCTTATCCAGGTAGCGGGCGATGTCGTCGGCGGTGCCGCCCTGGGCGCCGTAGCCGGGGATGAGGAAGAAGCTGTCCTCATAGCGGGCGCGGATCTCCGCAGCCTCCTCGATGTGGGTGCCGCCGATGACGAGGCCCAGGCTGGAATAGCCCTTCTCGCCCATGCACTCGAGACCCAGCTCATGGAGCTTGTCGCCCACCATGTCGTAGACGTGGCGGCCGTCGGCCAGCTTTTCGTACTCAAAGTCCTTCGCGCCGGGGTTGGAGGTGCGCACCAGCACGAACAGGCCCTTGCCCGCGCCGGTGACGTAGGGCAGGTAGGGGCGGATGGAATCCAGGCCCATGTAGGGGGCCAGGGTGATGAAGTCGGCCTCGAAGTCGCCCTCGAAGTGGGCCTTGGCGTACATCTCGGCGGTCTTGGCGATGTCGCCCCGCTTGATGTCCGCGATGACCGGCATGCCGGCGGCCTTCACATAGTCCAGGGTCTCCTTATAGGCACGAATGCCGTCCAACCCTAAGCTCTCATAGTAGGCGATCTGCACCTTGAAGCAGCCCGCCACGTCCTTGGTGGCGTCCACAACGGCCTTGTTGAACCGCACGATGTTCTCGCCGGCGGTCAGCTCCGCCTTGGCAAAGCCCTCCGGCAGGTAGGAAAAGTCGGTGTCCAGGCCCACACACACCGGGCCGCGGGCGGCCACCGCTTCGTACAGCTTGTCCATGTTGGTCATCATAACATTCCGCTCCTTTTAATAATTGTATTATGTGAATTGAATATAACGCTTTGTATTACCGTTTCCAGGTGATCTTGCCGCCCTTGATGGTGAGGTCCACCCGGCCGAACAGCTGCACGCCGTCGTAGGGGCAGTTATGGCTCTTGGAGTGCAGGGCGTTTTTGTCCACGGTGTAGGGGGTGTCCAGCTCCACCAGGGCCAGGTCCGCCGCGTAGCCGGGCAGCACCCGGCCGTGGCCGGCAAGGCCCAGAATTTCGGCGGGGGCGGTGCTCATCAGCTCCGCCAGCCGGGCCAGGGGCAGGCCGTTCTCTTTGCAGAGTTTGGTGTAGCACACGCCGAAGGCGGTCTCCAGGCCCACCATGCCCGCGGCCCCGGCGGCCTTTTCCTCGTCGGTGTGGGGGGCGTGGTCGGTGGCGATGGCGTCCACCACGCCCAGCCGGATGGCCTCGATGAGGGCGTCCACGTCCTCGGCCTTGCGGATGGGCGGGTTCACACGGTAGTCGGTGTCGGCAAACCACAGGTGATGGGGGGTGACTTCGCAGGTGACGGGCACGCCCTTCCACTTGGCCGCGCCGATGGCCTCCACCGCCTCTTTGGTGCTCACATGGCACATGTGCAGCCGCGTGCCGTAGTATTCGCACAGGTGCAGGTTGCGGATGGTCTCAATGTTCTCCGCCAGCCGGTAGTCCCAGGGAGAGATGTCCATGTCCTCGGCGTGGCTCATAATGGTGAGGCCGCGCTGGGCGGCGATGGCGAAGGCTTTTGCCATCACGTTGCCGGACTGCACGCCCTTGCCGTCCTCGGTGATGAATTTCAGGTCCTCGGGCAGGGTCTTGAGGTGGTCCAGGGTGTGGCCGTCGAAGTTTTCGGTGATACTCACCGTCTGGTTCGCGCCGCACAGGCCCACCCGCCCGGCCTCGGCCATCACGCTGTGGGCGATGTCCGCCGAGGAGCAGACGGGCTTTGTGTTGGGCATGAGGTTCACAAAGGCATAGCCGCCCGCGGCAGCGGCGGCGGAGCCGGTGGAGATGTCCTCCTTATATTCAAAGCCGGGGGTGCGCCAGTGGCAGTGCAGGTCCACAAAGGCGGGCAGCACCGT
Organism: Candidatus Allofournierella pullicola; assembly: GCA_019114225.1. GTDB lineage: Bacteria > Bacillota > Clostridia > Oscillospirales > Ruminococcaceae > Allofournierella_A > Allofournierella_A pullicola. The sequence continues at coordinate 4,533 of DXFW01000023.1, forward strand.
GCGCCCGGCGCAGTCCAGCACTTCCTCGCCGCCGGCGGCCAGGTCCAGCCCCATGGCGGCGATGACCCCGTCCTTCAGCAGCAGATCCACCGGCTGGCCCGAGGCCAGACGCGCGTTTTTCAGCAGCATGGGCAAGTTCGCTCCTTTCCGTATCCTGCGGCCCGAAAGGCCGCCTTTTGGGTAAAAAAAAACTTTTCCCCCGAAAAGGAAAAGTCAAAGAAAAAACGCAGAAAAAACACCAAGCCGCAAACCCAAAACCCCGTACTGTGCAAATCGGTGGGTCATTGCGTGCCGGCCCCTTTCCCTGCGTGTTAAATCACTTAATGTTAGCATACTTTTTACTGTGCGTCAAGCTCATCCGCCGCCCCTTGCGCCGGGGGGCGCTTTGCGCTACACTGGGAACAGCGCCCGGGCATCCGGGCGCGGAGAGGAGCAACTTTGATGAAACGACTGCTTTTGCTGTTTGTCTGCCTTGGGCTGCTGGCAGGGTGCGCCGGCGCGCCGGCCCAGCCCGCACCCACGCCCGCCGCCACCCCTGCGTCCACCCCCGTGCCGGAACCCACCGCCACGCCGGACCCGGAGGCCGCCTGGGCCGAGGCCGCCGCGGCTTTTCGCCAGTGGCTGCCCGCTCAGCCGGGCTTTGAAAATTTCTCCTTCGCGGTGCAGGAGGGCTTTCCCTATCTCATCTGCGTGAACCGGGCGGCCAGCTGCGTGACGGTGTACGCCGACGACGGCGCGGGCCAGTATTCCCTGCCCTATATGGCAATGGTGTGCAGCGGCGGCGAGGACACCCCCCTGGGCAGCTTTTCCACCCCGGTGAGCTACGACTGGCGGCTGCTCTCCGGCCCCTGCTACGGCCAGTACGCCACCCGGATCGACGGGCCTTATCTCTTCCACAGCGTGCCCTACTACACCCAGCACAAGGACGATCTGGAATACGACCAGTTCAACCAGCTGGGCACCCCCGCCTCCCTGGGCTGTATCCGGCTGGCGGTGGTGGACGTGCGCTGGATCTACGAAAACTGCCCCATCGGCACGCCGGTGGTCATCTATGACGACGCCGAGAACCCCGGCCCCATGGGCAAGCCGGAGACACTGTACATCGACCCGGCGGACGAGACGCTGCGGGGCTGGGACCCCACCGACCCCGACCCGGCGAACCCCTGGGACGACAGCTACCTGGACGGCACGGCCATCCGCAGCCGGGCGGCTGCCGCCGACTGGGAGGCCTTTAAAAACAGCGAGGCCTTCACCCAGAACCTGACTCCCACCGATCTGCAGGGCTGGAGCCACGACAGCGCCATCGAGGGCACACGGGGGTAAGAGAGAGTGGAAGCCGCCGTACTGCCCGTTTTTTCGCAATGAGCGCCGACTCTATGATTCATAGATTGCGTTCGCTGTGATCCTTCGATAGGATAAAAGCGGAAGGAGGCGGTTTTGATGGACGCAAATGTGACCGGACGCTTTATCGCCGAAATGCGAAGGCAAAAGGGATACACACAGAAAGAACTGGCGGAAAAACTCATGGTGACGGACAAGGCGGTCTCCCGCTGGGAAACCGGGAAGGGACTTCCCGACACCTCTCTACTAAAGCCACTGGGAGATATTTTGGGTGTCTCTGTGGGAGAATTGCTGTCCGGCAGAAAATTTGGGGACGCCGAGGTGCGAGAGCATTCCGACATGGTCATTCTGGACGCGCTGCGATATTCGCGGCGCATGCTCGCGGGTGCGGCCAACCTGTTCTTTTTCCTTGCGGGGGCTGCCCTGATGATTTCGCCGCTGTTTTTGGCAAGCCAGCGGTATCTTTGGATACCGGGCACCGCCCTTGTGAGCCTGACCGTCCTGCGCTTTTGCGCGGAAAGAAAAGGCCCTTTATCCCGCAAGGCGCATTATCTGGCGGCAATGGTTTTGCAGGGCACGGCTCTGGTTTTGGAGATACTGCCGGTGGGCGCGGTGATGGTCTTTGCCACCGGCCCGGACGACCGTGTCACCAAGACATTCTCCTATTTCAGCCTGCTCCCCCTGGGATACGCCAATTTCGCTCCGCTGGCGGCAGGGGTTTTGACCATTGTCACTCTCCTGCTTGGCGTGATTTCGCTGTTCCGTTTCGACAAAGCTGCAAGGTACAGGAAAGCCGCGTTCCTCTGTGACATCCTCGCCCTGTTCTTTTCGATTGCTCCGCTGCTGCTGTTTGGGGCCGTCGGCATGACAGCGGCAAGCTATACCGTATGCGGAGCCATCCTTTTTTCGATCTGCCTCCAGGCTGTGGCAAACCGGCAGGATTGACCCCTGCCTCCCTGTCTCATGCAAAGCCAAACGCCGCCTTTTTCGGGCGGCGTTTTCCTTTTATCCTGATGGGGCCTCAGCCCGCCAGTTCCTCCATCGCCTCGCGGGCGGTGTCGGCGCTGAACAAAAAGCTGCCGCTGAGGGTGTAAACTTCCACATGACTGCCCACATACCGAATCTCGTATTCCATCGTTCCTGCCCGCCTTTCTGCGTTTTGGCTTTTTGCGGAGGTCTGTTCCCCCGCCTCATGCTATCAGTATAGGCAAATATAGATACGATAATCGGGACTTTGAATGTGGGCGGAAAAATTTTCCGCCGTGCAAAAAAGGGCCGCCCCCGGCAGATCCGGGGGCGGCCCTTTTGTTTTGATTTTCGCGGCAGGTCACTCGGCCTTTTGATAGACCGCTTCGATCTCGGCCACATACATGGTGTGATAGTCCTTTTCCGGGTACCAGCGCTCGTCGGCGTCGCAGCCGGGGGCAAAGCCCGCCGGGTCCAGCGGCTGGGTGTAGAGGGTGCGGCAGACCAGCACCGTCCGGGCCTGGGTGAAGGCGGGCGCGCCGTCGAAAGCGCACACCTCAAAGCCGGCCTTTCCGATCTTGTCCTCGTCCCGGCCGCTGACCCGGCCCAGATAGGCCAGGGCCTGCCGGTGCTCCTCACCGTAGAAGCTCAGGGTGAAACGCCCGGCGGCGTCCACAAACTCCTTGGTGAAGCGCTGGGGCCGAAGGAACACAAAGGCCACGTCCTTGCCCCACATCACACCCATGCCGCCCCAGCTGGCGGTCATGGTGTTCACCCTGCCCTCCTTTTCGGCGCTCACCAGCATCCACTGGCGGCCGATCATGGAAAAAGGCTCGGCGTGCAGGTCGCTCAGTTCGATCTTTTCAAAGGACATGTTTCATCACACTCTGCTTTCTGTCTGGAACTTGTGCGGGACCGGGCGGCCCTTGCCGCCGCCCCGGTACCGGTCGTAGCAATACTGGATGATGGCGCCCCGCTTGACGATGCCGATGAAGCTGCGCTTGTCGTCCAGCACGGGCACAAAATTCTGGTTCATGGCGGCGGCCACCAGTTCGTCCATCTGGGTGTTCACCGTCACCGGAAGATAATCCCGTTTGCGGGGGATGGCTTTGATGGGGATGTCCTCCGCGTTTTCAATGCGAATGCCCTGATTCTTGATGGCCCAGAGCAAATCGCCCTCGGTCATGGTGCCCACATATTCCCCCTTGCGGTTGAGCATGGGGATGGAGGAATAGCGGTGATACTCCATCTTTTCCAACGCCTGCCGCAGTGTGAAATCGTCGTACAAAAATGCCACGTCCTGTTTGGGAGTCAGAAAAAACAGGATGTTCACGCGCAAGACCTCTTTTCCCGAAGCGCCGTGCGCTTCGTCATTCTTTTGTTACCATTATTATACCACGGCATGCGCCCCGGAGTGTGAAGAACTTGTTAAACCCGGCGGCATGGAGGCGGAAATTTTTTGCCCCGGGCAGGGCAAAACGGGCCGTTCCCCTTTTAAAATATCCGTTTCTATGGTAGAATAGAACACGACTATCCCATTCTGTGAGCCGAAAGGAGGCCGCATTTTGCCCCTTGCAAAACGAGCCGCCGCGCTGGCGCTGGCGGCCTGCCTTTTTCTGACCGGGTGCGGCGCGAAGCCGCAGGACGATTCGTCCCCCGCGCCCAGCTCTTCCCCCACGCCCGCCGCAGCCGCTGCCGCGGACCGGCTGGTGCTGGGCTACACCCCCGGCGACGGGCTGAACCCCTTCCTCACCGGCTCCACGCTGGTGCGCCAGAACGCCGGGCTTTTGTACGAAAAACTGGTGGAGATCGGCCCCGATATGTCCATCGTTTACCGCCTGGCCAGCAGCATTGACGTGCTGGACCTGCAGGCGGTGATCCACATCCGGGGCGGCGCCACCTTTGCGGACGGCACCCCCGTCACCGCCGAGGACGCGGCCGCCAGCCTGGAAGCCGCCCGCACCAGCCCCCTTTACAGCGGGCAGCTGACCAATGTGACCAAGGTGGAGGTGCGGGACGGCGCCGTGGTGGTGACCCTTGCCGCGCCGGACTCGCTGTTCAGCTATCTGTGCGACATTCCGGTGCTCAAAGCCTCGGAGACCGCCTCCTCCAGCCCCACTTCCAGCGGGCGCTATGTCTACAGTGAGGGCGAACTGGTGGAAAACCCCCGCTGCCTTTTTGCCGAGGGCGGCCAGCCGGAGCGGATCGGACTGACCGAAGTCAGCAGCTACAACGAGATGGTCTCGGGCCTGACGGTGGGCTCGCTGAACCTCTACCAGACCAGCGAGCTGAACGACTCGCCCTCCGGCGTTGCCAGCGAGCTGAGCTATTACCGCACCAACAACCTCATCTTCCTGGGCGTGAACGCCGCGGCGGCCCAAAGCAACGCCATGCTCTCGCCGCTGCTGGGCACCGCCGCCGGGCGCGGGCTGCTGAGCCAGACCATCGACCGGCGCATTCTGGCGGAAAAGGGTTACTATTCCCGCGCCTATCCGGCCACCGGGGCCATCAACAGCTTCTACCCCTGCGTGCTGACCCAGCAGGTCATCCTGCCGGAAGCCCAGCTGGACGAGGCGGGGGCCCGGGCGGCGCTGGCGGCGCTGGGCTACACCGAAAACACCATGGACGGCTTCTTCTACACCTCCGACGGCCAGAAGCTCACGGTGCGCCTTCTGGTCTACAGCGGCAGCACCTACAAGCGCTATGCCGCCAGCCTTCTGGCGGACCAGCTGGAGGCGGTGGGCATTGCGGTGACGCTGGAACAGACGGATGATTTTGAAGTTTTCCGCGAAAAAGTGCTTTTGGGCGATTTTGACCTGTACATCGGTGAGGTCAAGTTGTATAATAATATGGATATGAGCCCGTTTATGGAGGGCGGCGGGGCCAGCGCCGGCATTGTGCAGAGCGAAGCCCTTGCCGCGGCCTACACCGCCTTCCGCAGCAACATGAGCGCGGCGGGCGCCTACGAGGCTGCCTTTGCCGCCGAAATGCCCTTTGTGCCCCTTCTGTGGCGCAACGGCACCGTGGTGCACACCCGCAGCATTGAAGGGCTCACGTCCTCCATCAGCAATGTGTTCTATTCCCTGGGGCAGCTTCGGTTTGCCTCCGCAGACTCTTAACCGAACAGGAGGTTGTTTGTATGATCACCTTGCAAAACCCGCTGGGCACCATCAGCATGAACGCCGACTATTTTGCCGAACTGGTCAGCCTGGCAGCCCGCAGCTGCTACGGTGTGGCCGGCATGGCCACCGGCGGCGCCCATGACGATTTCAAAAGCCTGTTCTTCGGGAGCGATTTTCCCGAGAAGGGCGTGCGGGTGACCCAGAACGAGGGCAAGCTCACCATCGAGCTGCACATCAAGGTGGGCTATGGGCTGAACATCGCCACCATCGTGCAGAGCATTACCCACAAGGTCAAGCACGAGGTGGAGAATGCCACCGGCCTGAAGGTGGAGCGCATTGAGGTCTCTGTTGACGACATCGTGGCCGACTGACGGCCCTTTCCGCCGCTTCCGCCCCCGGCGGGCGGCCCCCATAACTTTGATGTTGAGGTGTACTGTATGATTACTGGTCGTATCCTGCGTGACGCCATTCTTTCCGGCGCCAACAACATTTCCAACCAGCGTTCCCGGGTGGACGAACTGAACGTCTTCCCCGTGCCGGACGGCGACACCGGCACCAACATGAGCATGACCGTGGGCGCGGCGCGGCCCGAACTGGAAGCCATGAGCGACGACTGCACCGTGGGCGAGGCCGCCAAGGCCGCCGCCGGCGCAATGCTGCGGGGCGCCCGGGGCAACTCCGGCGTGATCACCAGCCTGCTGTTCCGGGGCTTCTCCAAAGCGCTGGACGGCAAAAAGACCGCCGACGCCGCCGACGTGGTGGCCGCCCTGCAGAAGGGCGTGGAGGCCGCCTACAAGGCCGTGATGAAGCCCACCGAGGGCACCATGCTCACCGTGGCCCGCGTGGCCAGCGAAGAGGCCGCCGCCTCCGGCATTGCCGACGTGGTGGAACTGTGGCAGCTGGTGATGAGCGCCGGCCAGCGTGCCCTGGAAAACACCCCCAACCAGCTGCCCGTGCTGAAGAAGGCCGGCGTGGTGGACGCGGGCGGCCAGGGCCTGATGGTCATCTTTGAGGGCATGCAGATCGTGTTTGAGGGCGGCAAGCCCGTGCAGTGCGAGGAAGCGGCCCAGAACAAGGCCAAGCTCTCCACCGACGGCGCCGGCAAGGGCGTGTTCACCGACGACCTGATGAAGGTGGAGGACATCAAGAACGGCTACTGCACCCAGTTCCTGGTGAACAAGAACGAGGGCGCCAGCATTGCAAAGCTGCGGGCCTTCCTGGAGTCCAACGGCGACAGCGTGGTGGTCATCGAGGACGACGACGTGGCCAACTGCCATGTGCACACCGCCGACCCGGGCAAGATCCTGAGCCACGCCATCCAGTACGGCTACCTCACCGGCTTCAAGATCGAGAACATGCACGAGCAGTTCCTGGCCCGCCAGAAGCAGGGCAAGGGCCTGGAGAAGCAGAAGGCCGCCGAGGAAGCTCCCGCCGCCGCTTATCCCTACGCCGCGGTGGACCCCGAGCGCACCTTCGGCTTTGTGGCCGTGGCCGCCGGCGAGGGTCTGGCCTCCGTGTTCGCGGACCTGGGCGTGGACGCCGTGGTCAGCGGCGGACAGACCATGAACCCCGCCACCGAGGACATCCTGGCCGCCGTGCAGAGCGTGCCCGCCGGCACCGTGTTCGTGCTGCCCAACAACAAGAACATCATCATGGCCGCCGAGCAGGCCCAGAAGATCGCCGACCGCAAGGTGATCGTGCTGCCCACCCGCACCATTCCCCAGGGCATTACCGCCATGCTCAGCTTTGACCCCGACGCCGACGCCGACGCCAACTCCATCGCCATGATGGAGGCCGCCGGCCGCGTGAGCACCGGCCTTGTGACCTTTGCCGCCCGCAACAGCGACTTTGACGGCCACAAGATCAAGAAGGGCGACATCATGGCCATGGAGAACGGCAAGATCGTGAACATCGGCACCGACATCGCCAAGATGACCTACCGTCTGGCCCGCAGCATGGTGAAGAAGGACACCAGCTTCATCACCCTCATCAGCGGCTGCGACGTGAGCGAGGAAGAAGCCCAGCGCACCCTGGAACTGGTGCAGGCCAAGGTGGGCGACAGCGTGGAAGTCACCCTCATCAACGGCGGCCAGCCGGTCTACTACTACATGATCGGCGTGGAATAAACCCACAAACACAACGGCGGCAGGCGCATGAGCGCCTGCCGCTTTTTTGCTCTTATTCCCCTGCCAGGCGTTCCAGCCGGCCGCGCAGTTTTTTCAGCCCCCGGTAGCCGCACTTGCGGGTCTGCTCATAGGGCAGGTGCAGCGCCCGGGCGATCTCGGCGTAGCTCATGCGCCGCACACAGCGCAGCCAGACGATGGTGCGCTCCTTTTCCGCCAGTTCTTCCAGCAGCCACTCCTCCAGTGAAGCCTCGCCCTCCCGGTCTGCCGCGCCGCCGTTGCAGACCGCCGCCTGGCGGGCCCGCTCCCAGCTTTGGTTTTTGCGGTAAAGGTCCAGGGCGCGGCGGTCCGCGATGGCGGCAAGATAGCTTTTCACGCTGCCGCGGACGGGGGAAAACCGCTTCCACTGAAGGCAGAAATCCGCCAGCGCCTCATAGACGCACTCCCAGGCGTCCTCCGGGTCCTGCAGGCGGCGGGAGCACACCCCCCACAAAAGATAACGGTACTGCTCCACCAGCGCCGCCGCCCCGCTTTCGGGGTCGGTGCGGAACAGCTCCAGCAATTCCTCGTCCCTCATCCGCGCACCTCTTTCAGCCCACAGCAGGCCGCTTTATAACTGGATTCGCCCAAAACGCGCAAACGGGGACAATATTTTCCTTTTCTGTCAGTTTTTTGCGAAAAAGCAAAGGCCCGGCCTTTTGAAAAAGGCCGGGCCGGGCTGTTTTAATACCAGTGGAAGGTGCCTTCGCCGGTGTTGGCGGTGGTGCCGCTGACGTAGTTCAGGTGGATGAGCACCTCCCGCCCGTCGTCGCTGTAGTAGACGGCGCTGCCGTCGCCGTTGCGGCGGCGCAGCTGCCAGCGGTTGTTGCCGTCATCGTAGATGATGTTTGGCAGCGTGCCGCGGCCCTGGGAGGCCGAATCCTCCGCCCCGCCCCGGAAGGCGGACGCGGAAGAGCCGCCGAAGAACAGGGGGCGGATGATGACGCTCCATCCGATCAGCGCCACCGGAACCGCGAACGCCAGGCCGATGACAATGCCGATGGCCGCGCCCAGCATTTCGGGCTTGAACTTGAACAAAAGCCAGATCACCCCGTGGAGGGCCACGGTGAGGGCAATGACCTTGCCGCCGCTCTCTTTGGCCAGGCCCCGGCCCGCCGTCCAGAGAACGCCCGCCACCGTGAACACCACGGCAAAGGCTGGGAAGTCATGGGCGGAGTCCACCATCAGGCCCAAAAAGGTGAGGAAATAGGGAACGATGAGTGAGATCATATCAGCACCCCCTTGCCTTCAGCCGAACAGGCCGAAAAAGCCTTTCTTTTTGGGCGCGCCGGGCAGCGGTGCGCCGCTTTGCAGCGCCTCGATATCCTTCATAAAGAGCGCGCAGCTCTGGGGCGCGGGGGCGGTTCCGGCGGGGTATTCTCCGGCCAGGTCCGGCAGCTGGCCGGCCTTCAGCTGGGCCTCCATGGCCTTGCCGTAGCGGCGGAGATACTGCTGGTACTGCTGGCGGTAGTCGGCAAAGTCGTTGGGGTACTCCGCCCGCTGCTCAGCGGTGAGGGTGCCGTTCAGTTCGGCGGCCCGGTCCAGGTGCCACTTGGCATTGGCCAGCATTTTGCCGGACTTGGAGAAATCCACCACGTTCAGACACAAAGAGGCCCGGAAGTACTCCGCCATGGCCTTGTAGCCCGCGGCCTCCATCAGGGCGCAGCCCCGCACAGCCGCCGCCAGCCACACCCCCTGGCCGGCCCCGTCGCCCCGGCCCGCCTCGAAGGCCTTGGCCACCGAGGCATAGGTGGAAAAAGCGTTGCCGGTGACCCGGAAGCTCCTGGTCTCGCCTCCCAGCGCCAGGGCGTACATCATGTCGAAGGCGCGGCCGTAGCCCTGCCAGTCGGCGTCGTTCATCATGCCCGGATGGGCCGCGCCGATGGTCTCGCCCAGCAGGATGACCTTGGTGTAGAGGGTCATGGCCTGGCCGTTGGCCCGCCCGAAGGACGCGGCGTTGAGGGTGCCGGCGGCGCCGCCCCGCAGCTTGTCCGCCTGGATCTTGCAGACGTTGGCCAGCAGGGTGCCCGCCTCGATGTTGCCCAGCTGATACCCCTTTTCCAGCGCCGGGCCGGCCTGGTCAAAATCGCCCAGCAGCATATAGGCGCTGCCCAGCCGGTTCCAGGCCAGGGCGTCCTCCGGCTCCAGACGCAGGTAGCGCTGGGCGCTGCGGGCGGCGGCGGTGTAGTCCTCCCGCACGTTCTCGCCCATGGTGTAAAAGTAGGCCATGGCCAGCCCCGCCGCGTCCGCGTCCTCCTTTTCCAGGGCCTGGGTCAGCCGGAAGGCCTCGTCGTCCCGGTCCGCGTTGATGAGCCCTTCGATCGCCTGCACTCTCTGGCGCCGCTCTTCGGGCGCCAGGCCGCTTTTCTTTCCAAACAGCATGATTTTCTCCTCCTGTTTTTCAAAGCGCAGTAAAACGCTTTGCTTCTTTTACAGGATTCGTCCGCGCGGCGCAAAAGGGGACAAAAAAAGCCGCCCTTCGCGCATTTTGTGCGCGAAGGGCGGGATCTTTTTGTTTACGGCACCCGCAGGGTCAGCTCCACCGGCCAGGCCCACTTCCAGGTGATCTTCCCCCGCACCCCGGGGGCGAGGCGGCAGCCCTGTTCAAGGACGTCGGGAGAGAGCTGCACCTCCAGCCCCGCCCAGGTCCCGCTTTCGTCCGGCAGGGTGCCGCTGCTGGTCAGCAGGCCGTTCGCGGTGGGGGCGGGCATGCCGTCCATTTCAGTCTCCAGCCAAACGCCCGCCAGGGTCAGGTCTGCCCGCCGGGGCGCGGCGTCAAAGGTGATGTAAAAGGCTTCGGCACCCGGCTCCTGCTCCGCGGTGACCAGGTGGCCCGGCTGGCCGCTCACATGGGCGGTGAGGCTGCCGCCGGGCGCTTCCAGTACAAGGCCGTCCCCATCCGGCAGGGGCAGGACGAATTCCTCCGGCAGCGGTGCGCTCACCAGCAGATAGGGCACAGAGAGGGTGTAGTCCCCCGGGGGCAGATCGCCGAACTCCCAGCGGGAATAAAGAGAGGTGCCGTAGGGATTGAAGCCCGCCGCTGTGCCCTCCCAGACCCTGCCGTCCGCACCGGTGAGGGTGACGGCGCCGGGGTCCGGGTCCAGGAAAGCGCCGCGGGTCATCCAGGGCTCCACCGAGAAGGTCTCACTGTTCAGGGGGTAGAGTTCCACCGCAGCGCCCCCTTCGCTTCGTGACGGAATGGCCAGCACCCCGCCCAGTTCGCCCAGGGCGTAGGCGTATTCCTCCGGCGGGGTCTCCCCGGCGCAGACCAGGGTGAAGGGGATCTCCAATTCGCCGCAGTTCAGCACAGCCTCCACCGGCTCGCTCCCCCGTTCCGGCGCGGGCAGGCCGGTGAACACCAGTTCCATCACCAGGCAGTCCTCCGTGGAGCGGGCCGCGTCGGTGACGGCCATGCCGTAGATGTCCTCCTGTCCGTCCCAGCTCAGGGTCATATTTCCCGTCAGGTCGGTCTGCCATAAGATGGTGTACTCGCTGCCGTCCGGCAGGGTCACCACCCGGTCGGCCGCGCCGGGGCCCTTTTGCAGCCGCACATCCAGCACCAGGCCGTCCTGCCACCAAAGCGCGTCCTCTATCCGAAGGGCGGCCATTTGGTCCGCCCCTTCGGCGGGGGCGGCCAGGGTATGGAAAGGCGCGTCGGCGCGGGTGTTCACCCCGTAGCCGGGCAGCACTCCGAAGTAGCGCAGCAGCAGGTAGCCGCAGGCCGCCAGCAGGGCCGCCAGGGCAAGCACCAGGCCGGTGAGCAGCAGTTTGCGCAGTTTGGCAAGGCTGCGCTGCTGGCGCTTTTTCACGGTTTCATAGGGCAGGTCCAGCGCGCGGGCGATCTCGGCCACCGTGAGCCCCGCGCCCCGCATGCGCAGAAGGTCCGCTTCCTCCTCCGGCAGCCCGGCCAGGGCGCGCTGCACGTCCAGCCGTTCGTCCGGGTCGGGAGCCGCGGCGGCGGGCAAGGCCTCGGGCAGCGGGTCCGCCTGCCGCCGCAATGCGGCGCGCCGGCGGTCGGCGGCATGGCGCACCGCCAGGGTGCACAGCCAGTTTTTCAGCGAACCTTTGCCGGCGTTGAACCGTGCCCGCTGAAAATAGAACTGGGCGAACACGTCGTTGACGCATTCCCGCACGTCCTCCTCGTCGGAAAGGCGGCGGGCCGTCGCGGCGCGCACCGCCCCGCCGTACCGCTCCATCAGGGCGGCAAGGCCCGCCTCCGGGTCCTGCTCCAGCAATTGCAGCAGCCGCGCGTCCGTGTCCATCCCCTCACCGCCTTTTTGTCCCGTTTATGAGAGCATTATAACACATCAGCCCCCGTTGAAACACCGTCCGGCGATTTTTCGCCCTCCGTCCGGCGGGGATTTATGCTATAATGAAAAAACAAAGAGGAAAGGGGGCGTCGCGCCGTGCGGCCGGACACACCAGTGCAATACCTCAAGGGCGTGGGCCCCAAAACCGCCGAAAAGTTCGCAAGGCTCGGCGTGGCCACGGTGGAGGACCTGCTGGGGCTTTATCCCCGGCGCTATGTGGATTATTCAAACCCCGCCCCGGTGGCCGCCGCCCCCTTTGACGCGGACACGGTGGTGAAGGCGGCGGTGTACTCCAAGCGGGGGGCGGTGCGCCTGCCCGGCGGGCGCACCATGGTGCAGGTGCTGGCGGGGGACGACAGTTCCGGCCTGACCCTGACCTGGTTCAACACCCACTTCGCGGCGGACAGCCTGCAGGTGGGGGAGGAATACTTTTTTGAGGGGCGGATACGGGGCACCCTGACAAGGCGGGAGATGACCAACCCCACGGTGCGCACCCCCGCCCAGGTGGAAAAAACGCCTCTGGCCCCGGTGTATCCCCAGACAGAGGGCCTGGGCAGCGGCCAGATCGCCCGGTGCGTGGCCCGGGCGCTGGAAGAAGCGGACCCGTTGGAGGAATTTCTGCCGCCGGAATATCTGACCCGTTTTAAACTGCCGGGGCGCTGGCAGGCCATCTGTGACATCCACCGCCCCGCCTCGGCGGCCGCGGCCCAGGCGGCGCGGCGGCGGCTGGTGTTCGACGAACTGTTCACCCTGCAATTGGGCCTGGGGCTTTTGCGCAGCCGGGGCGCGGCGAAGGCCAGCGCGGTGATGAAGCCCGCCGACCTTGGCCCCTTCTGGGCCAGCCTGCCCTTTGCCCCCACCGGGGCCCAGCGGCGGGCGGCGGGGGAAATTTGCGGCGACATGACCAGGACCGCCCCCATGAACCGCCTTTTGCAGGGCGACGTGGGCAGCGGCAAGACGCTGGTGGCGGCGGCGGCGGTGTACACCGCTTACAAAAACGGGTGGCAGAGCGCCCTGATGGCCCCCACCGAAATTCTGGCCGCCCAGCACGCCGAGACGCTGCACAAGCTGCTGAGTCCCTTCGGGGTGCGGGTGGCGCTGCTCACCGGCGGCATGAAGGCCGCGGCGAAGCGCACCGCGCTGGCGGCCATCGCCGCGGGGGAGGCCGACCTGGTGGTGGGCACCCACGCGGTCATCGGCGAGGGGGTGCAGTTCAAGGCGCTGGGCCTGGCGGTGGTGGACGAACAGCACCGCTTCGGCGTGCGTCAGCGGGGCCTGCTGGCGGGCAAGGCCGCCCAGCCCCATGTGCTGGTGATGAGCGCAACGCCCATCCCCCGCACCCTGGCGCTGCTGGTCTACGGCGATCTGGACATTTCGGTGCTGGACGAACTGCCCCCCGGGCGCAAACCGGTAAAGACCTACGCCGTGGGCGGCGAAAAGCGAAAAGCCATGTACGGCTTTTTGGAAAAGCAGATCGCCGCGGGGCGGCAGGTCTACATCGTCTGCCCGCTGGTGGAGGAAAGCGAAGGCCAGAACACCGAGGAGCTGGCGGCGGTGACCACCTATTACACCGAGGTGGCCAAGGCCCTTTTGCCCGGGCGGCGGGTGGGGCTTATGCACGGGCGGCTGAAGGCGAAGGAAAAGGCCGCCGTGATGGAGGAATTCAAGGCAGGCAAGCTGGACGCCCTTGTTTCCACCACCGTCATCGAGGTGGGGGTGGACGTGCCCAACGCCACGGTGATGGTGATCGAAAACGCCGAGCGCTACGGCCTGTCGGCCCTGCACCAGCTGCGGGGCCGGGTGGGCCGGGGCGGAGCGGAGAGCTTCTGCATTCTGGTGAGCGACCACGGCAGCGAATCCGTGCGGGACCGGCTGCGCTTTCTCTGCTCCACCCAGGACGGCTTCGCCATTGCAAAATACGACCTGGAGCACCGGGGCCCCGGTGACTTTTTCGGGGACCGGCAGCACGGCCTGCCCACCTTGCAGCTGGCCAGCCTGACCACCGACACCCGCACCCTGGCGGCGGCTCATGCCAGCGCCGCCGAACTGCTGGAGGCGGACCCGGCCCTCACGGCCCCGGAACACCGGGCGCTGGCGGAGCAGGTGCAGCGCCTCTTCGGGCGCACCACCTTCAACTGAAGGCCCGGTTTTTCCACAAAGAAAGGCCCGGACGGGGGAAAACTTCCCCGTCCGGGCCTTTTTCATCGGATATAGTTGGGGCGGTCCGCCCAGAAGTCCTCCTTCGGCAGCAGAGCAAAGGTGTAGCGCTCCTCGTCCACCATTTCGGTTTCTCCCTCCGGGCCGGGGATCTCCACCTGAGACACGCTGTATTCCCTCGCCACAAGGCAGTTGCCCTCCGCCCCGGCAAAGACCTCCAGCGGATGGTCGCCGAATTCGCCGGTGGTGGCAAGGGTCTGCTTCACCGCATGGCCCTGGGGGTCGATGAGATAATGGCCGAACACGCCCTCTTCTTCGCCCCGCACAAGCTCCTGCCATGCGCCGGCGTCCACATCCCGCAAACCCCAGCCCGCCTGGGCGCCCTCGCCGAAGCGCAGCACCAGCTGCCGGCCGAAAACGCCTTCCACGGCGGTGTCCAGCGGGGGCAGGCCCGTCTGCTCTTTCTGTTCGCCGGTGGCGGCGTCGAGGCTGACCAGCCGGCGTTCGGCTTTGCCCTCATTGAAGGACGACACCAGAAGATACAGACGCTGGCCGTCCCAGGCGGGAGCGCTGTCGATAAAATCAGACGCGCCAAAGCGGGCCAGTTCCCGTTGTCCGGAACCGTCCCGCCCGCAGCTGATGACCCGGGCCTTGCCCGTTTGTTCTTTCGCTTCGCCGCAGTAGACCACGAACAGCCGGTCCTGGGCGGCGTACACCCGGATGTCGCAGCCGTCCCATCTGAAGAGGGCGGTGCAGCCCTCATCGGTGTGGGTGCAGCCGGCGCTGCACACGGCGGCGTCCTCCAGCGTGGCATAGTCCACAAAATGCAGCACGAAGTCGCCGCCGTCCTGCCGGGCAAGGTAATAATAGCCGTCGGAGCTGCCGCTGCTCTTGCCGTTCCATCCCCCCAGCAGGGTCAGCCCGCCGGAGGCCTGGGGTTCCGCCGTCTGGGCCGCGGCTGCCGGCGGGGAGGACGGGGCGTCGGGGACCAGCGGGCTGTTCTGCCTTGTGCAGGCAGCCAGAAGCACGCCGGTGAGAAACAGGCTGATCCAAAGTGAAGGTTTCATAACGGGGCGCGCTCCTTTCCGTTTTCGCTCAGCCCACGGCCAGCGCGCGGCTGCCCATGGCGGTGTAGATACGTTCAAAGGTGTCCTTGTCCACCCGGGTGCTGCCGGCCAGCGGGTCCGCCAGCAGGCAGTCGCCCCCTTCCACCCCGGCCAGCACCAGGCAGTGGAGATTGGCGTAGGGCGTGTACTGTTCGCCGGAGGGCAGCGTCCAGGTGAAGCTCTCGTTCAGGCGGGGCTCGGCGTAGTCCTGGGTGAACCAGACGGCCACCGGCTGGCCCTTGGCCAGGCGTTTTTCCAGCTCGGAAAAACCTGCGCCGGTGAGGTCCTCCGCCCGCAGGGAGCTGCCGGTGGATTCAAGATAGCGGTTCGCGCCTTCCGCCACCGGGGCCGCAAAGCAGTACCAGCCGCCGGAGGCGCTGGTGGGGTCGCCGGCGTAGGCTTCGTCCGGGTCGGGGCCGAAGCGGTCCGGCCCGTAATAGGAGAACTCCTGGCGGGGGATCCACTCCATGGCCAGTTCCACCGCGTCCGCCTCCACCCCGGCGTAGCGCAGCAGGGTGGCAAGGCTGGCCGCCTCGCAGCCGTTGGGCAGAGCGGGATTTTGCAGCACCGGCGCCACCTCCAGCACACCGGAGGTCTCGGGCGCGTCCACGCCCCAGCCCGCCGCGATGGAGAACAAGGCTTCGGCCCGGTCGACGCCGTCGGCGAGGGCGCCTTTTGCCGCGCCCAGCACCCGCAGCAGCGCCCAGACACAGAGGAACAGCACCGCCAGCCGCAGCAGGCCCCCCGCGAAGCGGCGCTTGCGCCGGCGGGGCGCAGGGGCACGGTAGACCCGGCGCTGGGGCTGGGGCGGGCGGCGAAGGGGGGCGGCGCTTTCCACCGGGCCCCACGCGGGCAGGGGGATGGCCTGTTCCCATTCCCCGGCGGGCCGCAGGGCGGCGGCGGTGCGGATGACGCGCGTGCTCATAAAAAGACCCCCTCTGGTGCGATTTTTGCCGCGGCGAACGTTTGCCGCAAGACAAGTATCGCGCCAAAGGGGGCGCAAAGTCTGCAAAAAGAGGTATCGAAACTGTAAATATCCCGCAGAAAAACCGCAAAAAAATGCGGTTTATCCCTGCAGGGCAAAGCCGGAAAAGCAATCCAGGACCGGGTCATAATACACCGCCAGGTTGCCGCCGTTCCAGCCGAAGAGGATCATCACCTGCTTTTCCAGCGGAATGATCTGCACGTCCAGTTCCTGGTCCGCAAGCACCCGGTCCATCTCCTCCTGGCCGGGCATGGGGTCGGCGTAGAGGGGGACATGTTTATAGAAATTCCCCATCATTTCCAGCTGGCCTTCCACGCCGCGGTCGTTATAGAGCAGCAGTGAAACATACTGGCAGTTGTTCACTTTCCAGCGCAGCGTTTCCAGCATATTCCCCATGCGTTCTTTGCCTTCAAGCGCCCAGTATTCCGAGAATTCCGCCGCGGGGAACTGCGCCCCCTCCAGCTGCCAGGGCCGGCGGTTCAGCAGATCTTCCAGCTGGTAATAGAGCAGAACGCGCTGGTCGTCGTTGGAGAGGTTGAAAAGGTAGAGCAGTTCTTCCCGGCAGCGCTGCACCGCCGTTTCCTGCCAGTCATCCGGCAATTCGTCGTAGCCCTCCCGGGCAAAGACCCTGCACACCACCCCCGGCACTCCCGACCGGCGGCCCACCGCCAGCTGGGCGCTGAGGGGGTGGGGATAGAATCTGTCCGTGGGCAGGCCGCTCACCAGCGCCGGCCTGGCGGTGAACCACACGTCCCGCAGAAAAAGGCAGAGGTCCTCGTCCGCTGCGGCAAAAAAGAGGCAGCCCGGCTGGGCCTCCTGTTCCTCACCGGGCCGCCAGCCGCCCGTAAGGACCTGAGTCCAGGGGGAGACAAGGCTTGCCTCGGCCTGCCCGGCGGGCGAAAACCCGTCCTCCTCCCAAAGCTGTTCCGGCCAGAAAAGGGTGTTGGCTTCCTCCGCGCTCAGCACGCTGCGCACCGGCAGGGCGCTGTGGCTGTCCACCGCGCGCTCCGGGGCGGCAAAGATGGCCGCAAACACAGCGGCGGAACCCGCCGCCAGCACCAGGGCACAACAGCCGAAAAAGAAGAGGTCGGGCCGCCGGAACAAAAAACGGCGCTTCATGCAAAGCCTCCTTTGCCGCGGGATTTTGGGCCCGGGCGGGTCTTACTGCTGCAGCGCATAGCCGGAGAAGCATTCCAGCACCGGGTCGTAATAGATCGCCAGGTTGCCGTCGTACCAGCCGAAAAGGATCATCACCTGTTTTTCCAGCGGCACGATCTGCACGTCCAGCTCCAGGTCGGCCAGCACCCGGGCCATTTCCACCTCGCCGGGCATGGGGTCGGCATAAAGGGGCTGGTGGTTGTAAAGAGCGCCCCAGCTGTCTCCCGGCTCCTGCCAGCCCTCGCTGCTGTAAAGCACCACGCTGTTGTATTGGGCGCTGCGCACCCGGCCCCGCAGCTGGTTGAACATGCCGTTCAGCTGTTCGCGGCCCGCGCCCTGCCAGTTGTTTTCCACAGGCTCCAGGGGGAAGGAGGCGTTTTCCAGCTGCCAGGGATCTATCGTCAGCATGCTGTTCAGCCGCTGATAAAGCTGAACGCGCTGGTCGTCGTTGGAAAGGTTGAAAAGGTAGAGCAGTTCCTCCCGGCAGCGCTGCACCGCCGTTTCCTGCCAGTCGTCGGGCAGGTCCTTGTAGCCCTCGGCGGCATACACAAGGCAGCTCACCGCAAAGCCGCTGGAGCGGTAGCCGGCGGCGAATTCCGCCATCATGTACCGCTGCTCGTTGTTGGTGCTGGCAACGCCGGAGATCTGGGGCGGAGTGTCCAGAAAGCGGACGTTGCGCACATACAGGCAGCTGCCGCCCGCTGTGCCGGCTATATAGACCTGGCCGGGGTTGGCGTTGTCGCCCTGGCCCCAGCCCCAGCCAAAGAGATTCAGCCAGGGGGCGGAAAACCCGCCGGAGGCCTCCGGCCAGTAGTCAATGCCGTTTCCCGTGCCGTCCAAATCCTCCAAAAGCTGCCAGGGCCAGAACTGCACGTTGGAGCTTTCGGCGCCCAGGGCGTTGTAGACCGGCAGGGCGCTGTGGCTGGACACCTGGCGGCCGGGCGTGGAGAGGCCCGCCATGCTCACCAGGGCCATGCCCGCCGCCAGCACCCCGGCACAGCCTCCGAGAAAGGCCAGGGTGGCGCGCCGGGGCGCGGAACGCTGTTTCATACGGGCGCAAGCCTCCTTTTGAAAATCGTTTGCCAACGTGTCATGCCTGCAGGGAATAGCCGGAGAAGCAGTCCAGCACCGGGTCATAGTAGACGGCCACATCGCCGCCCTCCCAGCTGAACAGAAGCATGGCCTGCTGCTCCATCGTCACCACCTGGGCGTCCAGCCCGGCCTCCAGGAGCACCCGGGCCAGCTCGGCGTCACCGAGGGAAGTGTCCCCCGGGATGACCTCGTGGGGATACAGGCCCTCATACGCGCCCGTGGGGGGCAGCCAGCTGGCCCTGTAATAAGACTGCATGGCCCGGGTCTGCCCCATGCGAAAAGCGCCGGCCAGCTCATACAGCAGGCTGTCTGTGCGCAGAATGCCCTCGTCCTGCCACCAGGCCGTCATCTCATCCCCGGCAAACTGCACATCGCCCAGGTGCTCGACCTTGAGGCGGAACAGCTCTTCAAGGAACTCATACAGCCCGGCGTACCGCTCATCCTCCGAAAAGCCGAACAGATACTTCAGTTCATCGCGGCAGCGCTGCACCGCCGTCTCCTGCCAATCGTCGGGCAGGTCCTGATAGCCTTCGGGGGCAAACACCCGGCAGGTCACCGCAAAGCCGGTGTCCCGCCGGCCCACCGACACCTGGGCCGTCAGGCTGCGCGGGCTGTCATCCCCGCCGGGCAGCGTTTCGCTGAAGTGCACGTCCCGGGCAAAAAAGCACTCGCTGCCCTGGGCCGACACCCGCCAGCAGGAGCCGGGCAGGCCGTTCTCCGTGCCCGCGTCCCAGCCGGCAAGGATCAGCCAGGGCCGGGCCAGATCCGGCACAAAGCCGAGGTTTTCCTGCCGGACGGCGGCGTCGGTGAGGGAGTATTCCTCCCATATCTCCTCCGGCCAGAACAGAACGTCGGCGCTTTCCACGCCCAGCGCGTTGTGGACGGGCAGAGCGGTGCGGGCGGTCACCTGCCGGGGCGGCACAAAGCGGCCCGCACCCCACACGGCGGCCATGCCTGCCGCCAGCACCCCGGCGCAGCCCGCCAGAAAAAGCAGCCGGACGCGCCGGGCGCGGGAACGTTTTTTCATGGCGGGCCTCCTTTTGCCGAACGCTTACTGTATGGCAATGCCGGACCAGGTCTCCAGCACCGGGTCGTAATAAAGCCCGATGGTGCTGCCCTCGCCGGAAAACAGCACCAGAACGCTGTGGGTCAGGGTGACCACCTGCAGTTCCATGCCGTATTCGGCGTACTGCTGCTGCAGGCGCTGTTCCAGCTTGTGGGTGTCCTCCTCGCTCATGGTGCCGCCGGCCAGCGCCACCGGGTCGGGGGAATTTTCCGGCGGCCAGAGGGCGGTGTCCGGCCCAAGGCCCGCCGGCCACTGCAAAAACCAGTCAAAGCCCAGCCATTCCGCCAAAGGCCCGCCGACCCGGTCCATCAGGTTTTCGATGGGCATGCGGGAGGCCGCCTGCAGCCGCCGCAGCGCCTCGTCGCTCAAAGAGCCGTCCTCCGCGTCCAAAGGCTGCGAGGCGGGTCCTTCCTCCGGCTCGCCGGCCACGTTCGCCGGGGACGGAGTGGCCGAGATCACTTCGGAGGCGGTGACATCGTCCATCAGCCAGCCCGCAGCACCGCACTGGAACCAGAGGTCCAGCAGCACCTGGCGGTAGGCCGCCTCCCGCTGGGCCTCGGTGGGGCTTTGGCCGGCTTTGAGCACAAAGCTCAGCGCCACCCCGAAGGACAGCGTGGGGTCGGAGCCGCCGCCCATGCCCATGTCCAGCGTGAGGGTCTGGGGCGTGCCGCCCTCGGGCGTCCAGAGCACCTCCAGGTCCCGAAGGTACTGGCAGCCGGCCCGGTCGTCGTTGTAGGTCTCCACCGCTTTGCCGGAGGTCTCGATCTCCACGCCCCCCTGCAGGATCGAGTCGATGAGCACCACCAGCAGTTCGCTCATGTAAGATTCGTCTTCCACCGCAAGCAGAGAGGGCTCCTGCCCGGCGTGCTCGTCGTAAAACGTCCAGGGCCAGAAGCTCACGTCGTCGGTGCGCTGACCCACCGCGCTGTAGACCGGCAGGGCGGACTCCGCCTGCACCTGCCTGCGGGGAGCCAGCACCGCCTGCTCCAGCAGGAAGGTGGCGGCCGTGCCTGCCACCAGGATGGCCGCGCCCATGGTCATCACCTTGCGCTGCACCCTGCGTCCCTCGTCCTTTTTCCGGGCCGCGGCGCGCCCGGCCGCCGGAGGCCGGCGGATCCGCCGCCCGCTCATGGTTCCTCCCGCGCCGGGGAGGGCGGGGCCGCCAGCGGAAAGCGCAGGGTGATGAGGGTGCCCTTGCCCACCCGGCTGTCGATGGCAAAAGCGCCCTTGTGGATCCGGCAGATCTCCTCGCACAAAGCAAGGCCCAGCCCCGCGCCGCCGGCCTTGCGGCTGCGGGACTTATCCACCATATAAAAGGGCTGACGCACCTTTTCCAGTTCTTTTTCGGGAATGCCCTGGCCGTAGTCCCGGATCATGATCTCCGCCTGGCCGCCCTGGCGGTGGGCCAGCATTTGGATCCGGCTGCCCTCGGGGCTGGCCTTGCGGCCGTTGTCGATGAAGTTATAAAGCAGCGACTTGAACAGCTCCCGGTCCATCATCAAAAACAGGCCCTCTTCGCAGACGTGCTGCAGCGTCAGGCCGGAGCTGGCCAGCACCGGCTCCATGGCGGCGGCCACTTCCTTCATCACGTCCGCCAGGGGCTCGGAGGTGAACACCAGGTTCTGGCTGCCCACGTTCAAAAGCTCCATCAGCTTGCCGGAGAGCGAGCGCATGCGCTTTGTCTCCTCCACGATGATCCCGGCGTATTCCATCCGCTTTTTGTCCGGCACATCCTTTTGCAGATACAAAAGGTCGGCAAAGCCCAGAATGCTGGTGAGGGGCGTTTTCATCTCGTGGGCCATGTTGGCGATGAAAGCGCTGCGGTCCTCGGCGGCCTGTTCCAGCTGGGTGACCCGGCTTTCCACCGCCTCGGCCATGCGGTTCATATCCTGGGCCAGGTCCGCCAGCTCGTCGGAGCCGGAAAGGCGGATACGCTCGGAATAGCTGCCCGCGGCAATGCGCCTCGACGCGCGGGAAAGCACGTTCAGCGGGCGCAGAAGGCCCCGCACCACCGCCAGCAGCACGCCGGCGGCGGCCAGGCTTCCGGTGGCGCTGAGGGCCAGCGCCGTGGCCGCCTGGCGGCGCAGAATGCCCTCCACCTCCGACACATCAAAGACGCACAGCAGGCGGTAGTCCGTCTGCTCCAGGGAGAGGGGGGCGTTCAGCGCAAGATAGAGCCGCCCCTCCTGCCGGAAGGTGCGGGAGTAGGTGAGGGCCGGGTCGGCATAATCGTCGCCCTGCAGCGCGGCGGCGTCCAACAGCGCCTCAAAGGTCTGGCCGCCGACGGTGTTCCAGCCCTCGGCGCCCCGGCGCAGCAGGCGGCTGGCCACGAGATACTCGTCCGCCTCCTGCCTTGCCAGCACGGCGGCCGCCGCGGTGTCGGCCTCGTCGGCGGAAAGGCGCACCTTGCCGCTTTGCAGCCGCTGGCTGACCACGCCGGTCTTGATGAGGCTGGCCAGCGACTGCTGCTGGGTCAGGGCGCGCTGGTTTTCCCGCTCCCACAGCGAACTGCGGCTGGAAAACAAAAACAGCAGGCTCAAAAGGCTGGTGACCGCCACGGTCAGCGCCAGGGTGGACAGAAAGATCTTCTGCCAGAGTTTCATGTGTCAGCTCTCCAGTCGGTAGCCCACCCGGGGCAGGGTGACCAGTTTTTCGGAAAGGTGGAGTTTCTGGCGCAGCCGCTGCACGTGGATGTCCACCGTGCGGCTCTCGCCCTCGAACTCATAGCCCCAGACCAGGGCCAGCAGCTTTGCACGGCTGAGGGCCAGGTCCCGGTTCTGCAAAAACACCCGCAGCAGCTCGAACTCCTTGGGGGAGAGGGCCACCGGCTCGCCCTTCAGCGTCACGGTGTGGCTGCCCAGGTCCTGGCGGATGTCGCCGTATTCCAGCACCTCCCGGCCCTTGCCCCGGCGGCGCAGGGCCACCTCCACTCGGGCCAGCAGTTCCAGCGCCTCAAAGGGCTTGGCGATGTAGTCCTCGGCCCCCAGGTGCAGCCCCCGGACTTTATCCGCCACCTGCTGCATGGCGGAAAGAAAGATCACCGGCGTGCCCTGGCTGGCCACCCGTTCCATCACGGCAAAGCCATCCAGGCCCGGCAGCATAACATCCAGCAGCACCAGATCGAAGCCCCCGGCAAAAATGCGCTCCACCGCCTTTTCGCCGTCGGAGCAGATCTCGCTGGAATAGCCCCCCAGCGACAGGGTGGCCTCGATCATCTGGGCGATATGTGCTTCATCCTCCACGATCAGGATGTGTGCCATGGCATGATTCCTCCTTTTTGTGCAAAAGGCCCCGGCCAGCGGCCCCGGGCCCTTTAACAGTATGCCACACCCGGGCCCAAGGTGTCGACAACAAGTTGTATCGAAACTGTAAATACCAAAGGAAAACGGGCCGTTTTTTTGCACAAAACGGCCCGTTTGCTCTTTTATTCGTGTTCGCCCACCCAGCGCTCGCCTTCCTCCCACACGGGAGCGGAGGCGGCAAGGCTTTTCGGCACGTTCAGAATGCGCTGGTTGCGGCTGCCCCGAAAGCGCAGCTCCAGGCTGCACTGCTCCTGCAAAAAGGGGCCGTCGATGAGGGTGTCCAGCGCGGCCAGCAGGGCCTTCTGGCCCTGGGTGCCTTCCATCAGCTGCTCAAAGGTATAGCCGGTGTAGGCCGCCACCTCAAAGCCCGCTTCGCGGCAAAGGCGCACAAACTCCAGCATTTCCTCCCCCGCCTGGGCGAAGGGTTCGCCGCCGGAGAGGGTGACCCCCTTGCACAGCGGGCTTTTTTTCGCCAGCGCCACCATCTCTTCGGGGCTGCACTCCTGCCCGCCCTCAAAGGCCCATGTCTCGGGGTTGTGGCACCCCGGGCAGTGGTGGGGGCAGCCCTGGAAGAACACGGTGAACCGCAGCCCCGGGCCGTCTACAATGCTGTCGGCCACACAGCCTGCAACTTTCAGCATTACAGGTGCTTCACCCGGTCGTGCTCTTCGGCCTTCTTGGCGTCGTTCCACTTGTCCATGGTGCCCACCAGGTAGCCGGTGATACGGCGGATACGCTCGAACTGGACGTCCTTGCCCACAACGGATTGTTTCTGCATAGCAGCCATGATGTTTCCTCCTTGGACCTTTTGGGGTCTTTTCAAAAATCGTTATCGTTATTATATCGCGTTCGGCGGGCGGCCGCCTGTTGCACCGGCAACAAGGCGCACCGTTCGCCCCGCGCTTTGACGGGGATCAGTCGCACCCGCAGAAGGTGGGCACGCCGGGATACTTTTTGCGAAGCTCGGCCAGCTTTTCGGGGCTGAGAGCCTCGCCGCTGCGGCGGCCGCACCGGGGGCACACGTCGCCGATGACGCCCACATAGCCGCACACGGGGTCACGGTCGACGGGGTGGTTGATACTGCCGTAGCCCACGCCCGCGTCGTGCATGCAGCGCACCACGCTCTCGAAGGCTTCCAGATTGTTGGCGGTGTCGCCGTCCAGCTCCACATAGCTGATGTGGCCGGCGTTGGTGAAGGCGTGGTAGGGCGCTTCCTTCTGGATCTTGTCGTAGGCGGAGATGTGGAACCAGACGGGGATGTGGAAGCTGTTGGTGTAGTATTCCCGGTCGGTGACGCCGGGGATGACGCCGAAGCGCTTGCGGTCCATGCGGGTGAAGCGGCCGGAGAGGCCCTCCGCCGGGGTGGCCAGCAGGGTGAAGTTCATCTTCATCTCCTGGCTCTTCTTGTCGCAGAACTCGCGCATATGGCCCACGATCTCCAGGCCCTTCTTCTGCATTTCCTCGCTCTCGCCGTGTTGTTGGCCGTAGAGGGCGGTGAGGGTCTCGGCCAGGCCGATGAAGCCGATGGAGAGGGTGCCGTGCTTGAGCACCTCACGCACCTCGTCGGCGGGGCCCAGGTTGTCGCTGTCCAGCCAGACGCCCTGGCCCATCAGGAAGGGGAAGTTGTAGACCCGCTTGGCCGCCTGGATCTCGTAGCGGTCCAGCAGCTGCTTTGCCACCAGCTCCAGCATGGCGTCCAGCTTCTTGTAGAAGGCGGCCTCGTCGTGGTTGGCCAGGATGGCCAGGCGGGGCAGGTTGATGGAGGTGAAAGACAGGTTGCCGCGGCTGTAGCTGATCTGGCGGTCGGGGTCATAGACGTTGCCCATCACGCGGGTGCGGCAGCCCATGGTGGCCACCTCGGTCTCGGGATGGCCGGGCTTGTAGTACTGGAGGTTGAAGGGCGCGTCCAGGAACACGTAGTTCGGGAACAGGCGCTTGGCGCTGACCTTCATGCTCAGCTTGAACAGGTCGTAGTTGGCATCGCCCTCGTTGTAGTTCACGCCCTCCTTGACCTTGAAGATGTGGATGGGGAAGATGGGCGTCTCGCCGTGGCCCAGGCCCGCGTCCTCCGCCAGGAGGATGTTGCGGATGGCCATGCGGCCCTCGGGGGAGGTGTCGGTGCCGTAGTTAATGCTGCTGAAGGGGGTCTGGGCGCCGGCGCGGGAGTGCATGGTGTTCAGGTTGTGCACAAAGCCTTCCATGGCCTGGTAGGTGTCCCGGTCGGTCTGCTTGTAGGCACGGCGGCGGGCGGTGGCCACAATGCGTTTCGCCTCTTCGGCGGAAAGGGCGCTGGTCTCGGCCAGGGCGTCGGCCACGATGGCGTCAAACTCCTCGGCCTTCACTTCCATGCGGGGCTGCATGTCCAGCGCGTCGGCAGCCTTGTTCACCGCGGCGGCGGTCAGGGCGCTCTCGTCCTCACTGTCCAGCAGGTCCTCCACGCCTTCGGTCAGCTTTTTCAGATAGAGCTTCGCGAAGCTCTTGCGGATCCCCTCGGCCATGCCGTAGTCGAAGTTGGGGATGGACTGGCCGCCGTGCTGGTCGTTCTGGTTGGACTGGATGGCGATGGCCGCCAGCGCCGCGTAGCTGCCAATGCTGGCGGGCTCGCGCAGAAAACCGTGGCCGGTGGAGAAGCCGCCGTGGAACAGGCGCAGGATGTCGATCTGGGTGCAGGTGGTGGTGAGGGAATAGAAATCGAAATCGTGGATGTGGATGTCGCCCTCGGAGTGAGCCTTGGCCTGCTCGGGAGTGAGCAGGTAGGCCGCGTTGTAGGCCTTGGCGCCGGCGGTGCCGATCTGCAGCATGCTGCCCATGGCGGTGTTGCCGTCGATGTTGGCGTTGTCACGCTTCATGTCGCTGATACGGGCGTCCACGTTGGTGATCTCGTCGATGGTCTTCATCAGGCTGGTGTTGGCCTCGCGGATACGGGTGCGGTTGGCCCGGTACAGGATGTACTTCTTGGCCGCCTCGTCGTGGCCGCACTCCATCAGGCCGGTCTCCACCGCGTCCTGGATCTGCTCGATCTGGGGGGAGTCCTCGCCGCAATCCACCTCCAGGTGGCGGGCCACCTTGTTGGCCACGCGGGCCGCTTCCCGCGCGTCGCCTTCGCCGGCGGCCTCCAGGGCTTTGAGCACGGCGGACGCGATCTTGCCCTCGTCGAACAGGACTACGCGGCCATCCCGCTTGATAACGCTTTTGATCATGTGCAAACTCCTCCTGACCCGGCTCTGCGCCTTGCTTTGCGCTGTGTCGGCCCCCATGCGCGCCGTTTGGTCATTCTCTGTATTTTGGGGTGAAAACGCTGTTTAAAACATTATGGCACCTACATATAGTGGCTGTCAATATGACCGGGCGCAAAATTAGCGCCAAGGTTTGGATGAATTTTTTGTGAGTTTTGCTTTTCGCGTTCAAAAGGGGGCAAAAACATGCTACAATGAATGCGCACAATGTGCTTTCAGGCCCCCTTCGGGGCACAAAAAGGGGAGTGAACGCCGCCGTGGAACGCACGGAACTCCGCCGCGCCGGCGGCGTGGAATACACCCTCACCCGCAAGCGGGTGAAAAATCTGAACCTGCGCCTTGCACCGGACGGCAGCGTGCGGGCCAGCGCCCCCCTGCGGGCCAGCGGCGCCGCGGTGGACGCTTTTGTGGCCGCCCACGCCGGCTGGGTGCAGAAGGCTCTGGCGCGCCAGCAAGCCGCCGAAGCCGCCCGGGCCGCCCTGCCCACCCCAACGGCGGCGGAGTGCCTGCCCTTGTTTGAGGCGGTGAGCGAGCGGGTGTTTCCCCGGTTCGAGAAGGTGCTGGGGGGCAAAAAGCCCGTGCTCAAGGTGCGGGACATGCGCACCCGCTGGGGCAGCTGCCACCCGGCCAAGCGGCAGATCACCCTGGCGGCGCGGCTGGCGCTGCAGCCGCCCCAGGCTATTGAATATGTGGTGGTGCACGAATACTGCCATTTTGTGCACCCGGACCACCAGGCCGGGTTCTGGGCGCTGGTAGAGAGCCTTCTGCCCGACTACAAGGCCCGCCGGGCCCTTTTGCGAAACGGGCGCTGAACGCCCACCATCCACGGAAAGGAAGATCCCTTTGGACGCAAAGTACAAACGCCTGGCGAACAACACCCTTTTGTTCGCCATCAGCAACTTTTCGGCAAAGCTGCTCAGCATTGTGCTGCAGCCCTACATCACCTTCGCCATGGGCCAGGTGGAAGAGGTGGGCATTACCAAGCTGGTGCAGAACATCGGCTCGCTGCTCATCCCTCTGGTGAGCATGGGGGTGAGCTATGCCATCATCCGCTTCGGCCTGGACGAAAAGGTGAAAAAGGGCGCGGTGTTCACCGACGGCCTGCTCACCATCCTCACGGGCTTTTTCATCATGCTGTGCTGCTATCCGCTTTTGCGGTTCATCCCTCTGTTTGCCGAGTACGCGCCTTTCCTTTATATCCATGTGCTGGTGAGCTGCCTGCGCACCTGGTGCACCCAGTTCGTGCGCAGCCGCCAGCTGAACCGGCTGGTGGCGGTGGACGGCGTTTTGTGCAGCGCCACCAACCTGGGCTTCACCATCCTGTTCCTCTCCGGCTTCCACATGGGGGCCAAGGGCTATGTGCTGGCCATCATCTGCTCCGACGCGCTGAGCGCGCTGTTCGTCTTTTTCATCGCCGGGCTGGGGCGGTATCTGCGGCCCCGCTTCCACTCCACGGCGCTGTGGAAGCAAATGCTGGCCTATTCGCTGCCCATGGTGCCCGCCCAGATCAGCTTCTGGGTCATCAACGCCAGCGACCTGTTCTTTGTGCAGGCCATGTGCGACGGCTACCAGGACCAGGCCGGCACCTACTGGACCGGCCTTTTGGGCGTGGGCTATTTTCTGCCCACCATCCTCTCGGTGCTGGGCACCATCTTCTATGAGGCGTGGCAGCTCTCCGCCGTGACCGAGCTGGAGGGCCGTCAGCGGTTCTTCAGCCGGGTGTTCGGCCTCTACCAGAGCCTTCTGTTCTGCTGCTGCGCGGGCATTATCCTTTTGTGCCGCCCGCTGATGTTCATCTTCAAAGCCAACTTCTTCGACGCCTGGCAGTTCGTGCCCCTGCTGGCCATCGGCACCCTGTTCAGCTGCCTGAACCAGTTCCTCAACAGCATTTACATGGTGGAAAAGCGCAGCACTCTCTCCCTTTACACCATGCTGGCGGGCGCGCTGGTCAACTGCCTGCTCAACTGGCTGTTCATCCCGGTGATGGGCCCCGTGGGCGTGACCCTGGCCAGCTTCCTGAGCTACTTCGTGGTGTTCATCCTGCGGGCGGTGAACACCCGGGGCCTGCTGGCCATCGACTTTGCTCCCCTGCGCCTTACCTTCAACCTGACCATGGTGCTGGCCGAGGCCGGGTTGATGATCTACCAGACCCCCTACTGGCCTTTGTGGTGCACCCTCATCACCGTGGGCGTGTGCGCCTTCAACTTCCAGGGCGTGGTGGGGATCGTTCTCCAGCTTTTGGGCAAACGCCGCCGCGCTTGACAGGCGGGCAAACAGAGGCTATACTATAAGCAGTAATAATTCCTGTTTTACGGAAAGGACGGCAGAACGATGGATATGACAGCGCTTTACAAACTCAGCTGCGGGCTGTATGTCATCACCACGGTGGACGGCGGCCGGGGGGTTGGCTGCGTGGTGAACACGGTGACCCAGGTGACCGCCGAGCCGGTGCAGGTGATGGTGGCCATCAACAAGGAAAACTTCACCGCCGGGGCGGTGCAGCGCGCCGGGCGGTTCGCCGTGTCGGTGCTGACCGAAAGCGCCCCCATGGAGCTGATCGGGCGGTTCGGCTTCCGCTCCAGCAAGGACGAGGACAAGTTCGAGGGCCTCAAAGCCGTGGAGTTCAAGGCGCTGCCCTGCCCGGCGGAGCATGTGAACGCGGTGCTGGTGTGCAAGGTGAAGGAGACGGTGGACGCGGGCACTCACCTTTTGTTCATCGCGGAGGTGGAGGACGCCGAGACTCTCTCCAAAGAGCCCTCCATGACCTACGCCTACTACCACCAGGTGAAAAACGGCCTGACCCCGCCCAAGGCCAGCAGCTACCAGGCTGCCGCGCCGGCCCCCGCCGCTGTCACCCGCTGGCAGTGCTCGGTGTGCGGCTACATCTACGAGGGCGAAGAGCTGCCCGCCGGCTTTACCTGCCCGGTGTGCAAGCAGGGCGCCGAGGTGTTCAAGAAGATCTGACGGTATACCAAAAGGCCGTGCCCCCCAACGCCGGGGTGGCATAAGAAAACGGCGGTTCTGCCGTAGGATTTTGGCGCATAAAACACGCAGAGCAGCCCCCCAAGCCACCAAGGCTTGAGGGGCCGCTCTTTGTGCTTTTTTCATCCAAAATCCTGGGGCAGAACTGCGTAGCACCAGGAAGCGGGCGATTTTGATGGGAGCGCAAGGAAAAGCGCCGCAGGCACCCTTGGTGGTTGTCAAGGCGCTTTGACGCCGCGATACCGCAAAAGCGCCCGCTTCCCGGCGCCGTTTTCTTACGGCACCCCGGCTAAAGCCGGGGGCTTTTGTATTCAGCAGGCCAGCCCGCGCAAACCGGGGCCGGGGCGCAGGTTCATGGCCGATTTTCCGTTTTTATCATGGAGAGGGGGAGCTTTTGATTTTTCCCGAACAGGGCGATCCCCAGAAGCGCCAGCGGAAAGACCGGCAGCAGGATGTGTTCACACACCAGCTGGAAGCCAAACCCGACGCACATGATGGCAAGGCCCCAGTTTTCTCTGCCGGAGCGCAGCAGCCGCCGGATGGTGAGCCAGAATCCCCCCAGCAGCACCGCCAGAAAAAGCGGCCCGCCCATGAAAAAGAGGAACCCATAGCCCAGGTCCACCAGATGGTAATTGTGCAGCCCCAGCGCCGCGTCTGCCTGCCATATGCTTAAGTCTGCGCTGTTCCCCCAAGTAGCAGTGCCGTCCACAGCTGTGCCAAGCCACTCCCATCCGCCGTAATTCCACGCGCGGTTGAAAAACCACAGCCGTCCGGAAAGCGCCTTGTCGGCAAGACTCAGGATATTAAAGCGCCCATAGAAAACGCCCATCCAAAGGCTGACCACCCCCAGCACCGGCCAGCTCAGGGCAAGGCACTCCCGGCAAAAACCGGTTTCAAAAACGCGGGGACACATGCGGCTGGCCGCGGCCAGCACCACCATGACCGCCGCCACCCCCACTGCCGTGCGGCTGTAGGGCACAAGATACAGGAACACCAGCGCTGCCACACCCACCAGCGTGTCCCACCAGCGCCAGGCGGGATACCGCAGGGCAATGTAGAGAGCCAGCGCGGTGACCACCGCCACCCCCAGGGAATTGGGGTGGGAGTAACCCAGGCCCATGCGGTCTGTCCAGCCGAACAGGTTATCCGGGATACGTCCGGCCAGCGACAGCGCTGCATGAACAGCAATGTCTGCCAGAGAGAGGATCAGCGCCAGCCGCAGTTTGCCGGCCAGGCGCACATCCTTAAACATAACGATCACACAAACCGGGTAGCACAGATAGTTTGCATACCCACCCACATTGGGCACGATCAGTGCAAACAGGCCCATCAGCGCCGCCAGCGCCGCCAGCTGCCGGCCCGAATACTCCGTGCAGCCCAGTCCCTTTGCCAGCACCAGCGCACAGGAAAGCGCCGCCTGCACCACCGCAGGCCATGCCTCGCTCATACCCGGTGCAGCCTGGTCGATGAGCAGGCCCACCGCAGACCAGCATAACTCCGACACAAGGAAGGCGTATGCCAGCGCCTCGCCCACGCGGGGCCGGACCCGGGGCAGCAGGTGCGGGAAAAACAGTTCCTCGTTTTTCCAGCGCTCAAGGAGCGCCGCCCCCACCGGCCGGCGGCGGACGGCGGCGCTCGCCGCGATCCAGAGCGTTTCCAGCAGGGCAGCGCCCAGAAGCCCTGCTGCCAAAAGATAAAACGTGATCTTCATATTCCATTCCTTCAGCGTGTTTTCACAATCACTCCCGCCCTTCCAAAGCGGTTTGGAAGCGGGATATGTTTTTATTATAAGGGAAATAAGTCGATGTTTCAACTGCGCCGTTCCGCGCACAATTGAGATGACCCGGGATTTATGCTATACTGGTTTTAGGCAGTCAAGACCCTCACCCATGTTATACTGAATGTAAAAATGCACGAGAGGTATACATTTTATGAAAAAGCTGTCGACTCTTGCCGCCTGCGCTTTGGCCGCCCTGCTGCTGGCCGGGTGCAGCGAGCGCACCTATTCCGGCACCCTCACCGCACCGGGGGACGAGGCCGCCCGTACCTTTACCCTGCAAGGGGAAGGAGGCGCCGTCTTTTCCGTCAAGGTTGCGGAAAATATTCCGGTGGTGGCCTGGCCGGAAGGGACCGAACCCGGCGACCTCTATTCCGGGCGCTGGCCCGCTCTGCGCCTTTCGGTCAAGGGGCGCACTTCCCTTTTCGGCGAGCCTGTGACCCTGACGGCCAGCAGCGTACAAATTGACGCGGCACAGCAACCGCAGGGTCTGACCCTTGCCGACGGCACTTCCCTGTCGGTCTGGCAGGCCAGCTTTGACCGGGAGTACTGCGCCCCGGACGGCACAGTGCTGCTGGAAGAGCGGCTGGGCAGTGAGGCCGCCGACGCCGTGGAAAGCGTATCCGGCCTGACCGAAGAAGCCAAAGAAAATATCCTTGCCTTCTATGAAGCCCAGGGTATCCTGTATGACCTGCCCGCTCAGCTGGAAAGAGCCTGGGCCGCATACAAAGAAGAGGGCCAAGGTTTTGAACTTTACACTCTGGGGCAGGAAGTGAACCGCTGCGCCGAAAACAGCAGCACCCTCTGGCTCATCACCACGGTGACGCTGCCCCTGGGCGGGCGGGTGATCACCGAGGACCCCCTCTGCGCCGCCTTTGACACGGCCAGCGGCGAGGCTCTGGCCGCCGATGACCTGTTCACCTGCACCGGCGACGAATTGGCTGCCGCGCTGCTGGACGCTGCCGGCGTGACCGACGAGCCGCGGCGCAGCGAAATGCTGGCGGCCTTTGACGAAAGCCGGGTGGTGTTCCGCCCGGACGTGCTGGAGTTGTTCTACCCGGAGGGCGCTGTGCCCAGCGAGGAAACAGCCCTCATCCTCGGCCTTGACTACACCGACGAAGTGAAAGCGTTGTTGCAGCCCCGGGCCCTGCCCCAAAAGGCAACGTGACAAAATCACGGTAAACGCTGCCCGTTTGGGGTATGCTATGAGCGTAAGGTAAACAAAGAGGCGGCAGACCCGCCGAAAGGAGATAGAAACGATGAGCGTTGTGCATGTGGATTCCAAGAATTTTGAGGCCGAGGTGCTGCACAGCACCCAGCCGGTGCTGCTGGACTTCTGGGCCACCTGGTGCGGCCCCTGCCGTATGCTGGCCCCGGTGCTGGACGAGATCGCCGCCGAGAAGGCCGGCGAGGTGAAGGTGTGCAAGCTGGACATTGACCAGAGCCCCGAGCTGGCCACTCAGTACGGCGTGATGAGCATTCCCACCCTGATGGTCTTCAAGAACGGCCAGGTGGTGAACAAGAGCGTGGGCCTGGTGCCCAAGGCCGCAGTGGAAAAGCTGCTGGGCTGAGCCACAAGATTCCAAAGCAAAACAAAACTCCCCCGGCGGGCCCGCCGGGGGAGTTTTCTGTTGCGCAAAATTCAGCCCTTTGCCGCCTGGCGGAACAGACCGATGAGGGTCTCCACCTCGCTGACGTCGCCGGTGTAACTGAAGGAAAAGCCCTCGTCCGTCCAAACGGCATAGGGGCTGCCCTCAAAGGTGCGGCATTCCACCTGTACGCCGGACATTTCCCGTGTCCCCACCGTTTCGCCGCCGTAAATGCCGCTCACGTCCTCGCTGCCGTACTGCACGCGGAACAGCGAACCGTCGGCGTATTCCACCTGCCCCAGCACCGGGTAGCCCTGCACCACCAGCACCGAGAAAGCAGCAGTCTCCTTGTCCAGCACCGGGACGGGGAAATCCAGATACTCCTCCATCTCCTCCACGGTCTCCACAGTGATGATGGGGTTGGTGACTTCCACCGGCGCGGGGTCGGGCGTCAGCCCTTCATCGCCATGGAGCAGCACGGCGCCGCTCACCGCCGCAACGCACAGGCAGGCGGCCACGGCTCCCCACCGGAGCCAGAGGGGCGCTTTGCGGCTCTTTTGATAGCCGGCGGCCTCCTCCACATAGCTGTCGTTCACTTCGCCCACAGCTTCCAGCAGTTTTTTTTCGTTCATACAGACACTCCTTCCCCGGCCAGACGCTCTTTGAGCTTCTGCCGCATGCGCGCAAGGCGCACCGTGACGTTCTTTTCCGAAAGGCCCACCCGCCCGCCGATCTGGCGGCAGCTGTCCGCAAACCAGTAGCGGCGGAGAAAGATGACCTGGTCCTCCCGGCTCAAGGTGTCGAGAAAGCGCTCGATGGACCGCGCCAGTTCCTTCGTTTCCAGCGTCTGCACCGTCTCGTCCGCGCCGGCAAGACATTCCTCCAGTTCCTCAAAGGGCACACAGCCGGCGGCGCTGCGCCGGGCCGCGTGCTTTTTGTAATAGGCGTTCAGAGAAATGTTGCGCACCACCCGGCACAGATAGGTCCGCAGCGGGGCGGGCCGCGCCGGCGGTATCGCCCGCCAGAGGCCGAGGTAGGCGTCGTTCACGCACTCCTCCGCGTCCCGGCGGTCGTTCAGGATGTTGAGCGCAAGGCTGCGGCACAGCCCGCCGTAGGTTTCGTCCAGCGCCCGCAGCGCTTCTTCCGACCGCGCCCAGAAAAGCCCGACGATCTGCCCGTCTTCCATGATGTTCACCGCCTCCTTTCGGCTTTCACCCGTTATACTACGGTTTTGCGTGCGAATGCTACACGTTTTTTGAAAAGGCTATGTCACAACAAACAGTTGATAAATAGCCATTTTTATAGGGGAGTATCAGAACTCCCCTACAAACTGTTATTTGCAGTTATCTATACTCATTTGGAATTTCGATATGAAGTGTCTCACACAATAACT
>DXFW01000024.1 GCA_019114225.1 Candidatus Allofournierella pullicola
CCAGCATCGTCTCTATCACCATCTTCTTGAATTCTGGTGTGTAGCGTTTGTTTGGTATCCCTTTTGCCATAATAAAGCACCCCACTTGTTATCCAGTATATCATACTGTCTAACAAATGGGGTGCAGTTCAAACCGGTGCGGCGGTCTTTTGTTTTGTTTTTCAGCCGCCCACCCGGGCGTCCAGCCCCATGGAACAGGCCAGCTGCCGCCAGGGTTCCACTTCTGCCTTGGTGAGCATGGGCGTGTCGCCCAGGGGGTAGTCCCTGCCCAGCGCGGCGTACTTGTTTTTGCCCAGGGTGTGATAGGGCAAAAGGTCCAGCCGCTTTGCGCCGCAGGCCAGCGCCAGGGCAAAAATGCCCTTCATGCCGGCTTCGTCATGGTTGAAGCCGGGGATCACCGGCACCCGGACCACCACCTCCCGGCCCAGCTCCACCGCGCGCCGCAGGTTGGCGGTCACACGGGCGAGGTCCGCGCCGGTCACGGCTGCAAGTTGGGCGCTGTCGGCGCTCTTCAAATCGAAGAGGAACAGGTCCAGATAGGGCGCGCAGGTCTCCAGCGCCGCGGGCGAAAAGGCCCCGCAGGTCTCAGCGGCGGTGTGCAGGCCGTGCTGTTTGCAGAGGGACAAAAACTCCGCCAGCGCTTCGGGCTGGGTCAGCGGCTCGCCGCCGGAGACGGTGACGCCGCCGCCGGAAGCTTCATAATAGTCCGCGTCCCGCAGCACCTCTTCCAGCAGCGATTCGGGGGTGCGCTCGGTGCCGGAGAGCTGCAGCGCTCCGGCGGGGCAGACCGCCGCGCAGGCACCGCAGGCAATGCACATTTCCCGGTCCAGCCGGGGCTTTTCCCCCGGTCTGCCGCTTCTGGCCCCTTGCGAGCAGGCGGTCAGGCAGCCGCCGCAGGCGGTGCACTTATTGGCGAACCAAAAAAGCTGGGTCGCCGCGCTCTGGGATTCCGGGTTTGCGCACCAGGGGCAGTGGAGCGGGCAGCCTTTGAGGAACACGGTGGTGCGGATCCCCGGCCCATCCTTGGTGGCGAACCGCTCCACATCCATCACCCGCAGGGTCTTTGACATAGCGCGCCTCTCATTCATACATGACCCGGCTCATCAGCTCCTGCTGGATGTCCGGCTCCAGATTGACAAACACCGCCGAGAAACCGCTGACCCGCACGATGAGGTCGGGATAGCGCTCGGGATGGGCCACCGCGTCCTCCAGAACGCCGTGGTCGATGACGGTGACCATCAGATGGCAGCCGCCCCGGGCGAAGTAGGTCTTGAACATGGCCTTGATCTTCTCCCGGTTCTCCCGGAAGAAGGGGGTGGCGAACTTGATGTTCTGCACCGACGCGCCGTGGAGGCGGGCGTCGAACTTGGCCAGCGAGTTGAGCATGGCGGTGGGGCCGTGGGTGTTGGCGCCGCCCTGGGGGTTGTTGGCGGGGTTCATGTACTGGCCCGCATGCCGTCCGTCCAGAGAGGCGGCGGTGCGGCGGCCCCACTCGGTGTTCAGCTGGTTGTTGCTGATGACGATGAGGTAATACTGCATGCCCGCGGCAATGCCCCGGTCACGCACGCCGTTTGCCACGAACTGATACAGCCGGTCGGCCATGCCATCAGCGGTGTCCAGGTCGTTGCCGTACTTGTCGCACTTCCACAGGGCGGTGCGGATGTCCTCCGCGCCGGCAAAGTCGGCGTTGGCCGCGGCCACCAGCTGGGGCAGGGTGTACTTCTTCTGGTCGTAGACCAGATCCTTGATGGCCCACAAAGCGTCGGAGGTGTTGATGTTGCCGTAGGTCTCGTTGGTGCCGCCCAGATAGCGCACGCCGCCGTCCAGCACGGCCTTGCCCCGGGCGATACAGTCGTCCATCAGCAGGCTGGTGAACAAAAAGCTCACCTGGCGGCGCATGACCTCGTAGGAATGGACCTGGGCGTGGATGGAAAGGTCAAGGTAATGGTCCAGCAGGCGGGTGTACTGCGCCCACAGGTCCTCGAAGGTGTGCAGTTCGCTCGCCGGGGCCAGGGGCACGCCGTCGCTCTTGTCCTTGCCGTCCATGGGGTCAATGCCCTCGTTGAGGGCGATCTCCAGCAGCTTGAGCAGGTTGATACAGGTGTTGGGGGTGCCGGTGCTCTGGCCGGCAATGACGTACTCGCCGCAGCCGAAAGGCACATACTGCTCGGCGGTCTTTTCGTCCACCCGCATGGCGTAGGACACCGCGGGCACGTTCACATCGTCGTTGTAGAGGGTGGGATAGGTGGCTCCCCGGCCCAGCGCCTCCAGGGCGGAGTCCCAGATCTCTTCCGGCATGTCCTTGGTGACACGCAGGGTGAACTGAGGCTCCACATAGCGCAGCTCGGTGGCCGCCCGCATGGCAAAGCGCAGGAACACGTCCGCCTCGCGGGGGTGTTTGCGGCCGCGGCCGCCCACGATGATACGCCCGTTCACTGTGGTGCGGCGGTTCTCGATCATCCGCCACAGGCACTTGATGTGCTCATAGGCTTCGTCCTCGGTGAGGCTGCCCGCTTCCAGGTCTGCCGCCAGGTAGGGCCCCAGCAGGTCGTCCAGGCGGCCGTAGTTGATGACGCCTGCCATCAGCGCATAGAGCCAGAACAGCTGCAGCGCCTCCGGGAAGGTCTTGGGCGCACCGTGCTGGATGTTCGCCAGCACAGCGGCCATGGCCTTCAGCTGGGCGGCACGGGGGCCGTCGGCGGTTCCGGCCGCCTCCAGCGCCTCGCCGCGCAGGTGCTCGGCGCAGGTGCAGAACAGGTCCAGCGCCTGCCGGGAGGCGGCATAGAAGGCGTTCTCGCCATTGGCCGCCGCGCCCGCGTCGATACGCGCGCGCAGCCCGTCCACACCGCCGCTGAGCAGGGCTTCGTAGTCCAACATCATGCCGGACAGCCGCGCCGTGGCAATGAGCGGGGTCTCGCAGTCGATGAAACGGCCGATCACGTCGTCGATCAGCACCTCGTTGCAGTAGATGGTCTTGCAGTCATGGTCCAGCCAGTACTGGTACAGCGCGTCCAGCTGCTGCTTTTCTTCCTCGGTGGGCAGGCTCTCCCGCATGGCTTTCAGCTTGCCGAACACG
This sequence comes from Candidatus Allofournierella pullicola, assembly GCA_019114225.1. Lineage (GTDB taxonomy): Bacteria > Bacillota > Clostridia > Oscillospirales > Ruminococcaceae > Allofournierella_A > Allofournierella_A pullicola. The sequence goes on from DXFW01000024.1 coordinate 3,077, forward strand.
CAGTAGTGGCCCACGCCGCCCAGAGAGGTGACGCAGCCGAAGCCGATGGGCAAAAAGTCCAGCCGGCCCAGGAACAGATCGCCCGGCTCCATCCGGCGCAGCAGCGCGGGATACAGCACCCGCAGGCAGCGCACTTCCCGCTCTTCCTTGCTCAGATCTGCGCAGGCGCGGTGGGTGTCGGTGTACCGCTGCATGAGCGCGAGCTGCTCGCTGGGAGACATCTGAGGAGGCAGCTTTTTGCTGACTTCCACATTTTGAATGCCGTCCACATTGAATTTTGCCATGTTAGTCCCCTCTTTTATCTAAACATGCTTACTTTTTCTGGTGTTTGCTCTTTTCGGCGTCGCGCCAGTTGTTCTGATAGCCGCTCATCAGGTCCACAAAGCGCTTGGCGGTCAGGTGCGGGCGGGTGATGGCGCTGCCCACCACCACGCTGTGGGCGCCCAGATACAGGCACTTGATGGCGTCCTCGGGCGAATAGATGTGGCCCTCCATCACAAAGTATGCCTCATCGCCCATATCACGGCACATGCGGGCAAACTCACGCAGGTCGGGATACTCGATGGAGGCGGTCTCCTTGGTATAGCCGTAGAGGGTGGGACCCACGATGTCCGCGCCCAGCTCCACGGCGCGCTTGGCCTCGTTGTAGTTGGAGACGTCGGCGAAAATCATCGCCTCGGGGATCTCCTTTTTCACGATGGGCAGCAGCTCCCAGGCGGGGCGGCCCTCGTGGGTGATCTGATCGGTGCAGTCCAGCGCGATGATCTCGGCGCCGGCCTCCCACACCTCACGGGCAGCTTCCAGAGTGGGGGTGATGAACACGTCGGTGTCGTCGTGCCAAATTTTGTACAGGCCGATCATGGGCAGGTCCACCTTTTCTTTGATGGCACGGATCTGCTCGGGGGAGTTGGCGCGGATACCCACGGCGCCGGCCCAGCGGGCGCCCTCGGCCATCTTCACCACCATGTCGTCGGTGTAGATGGGATCGTCCCACTGGACCTGACAGGACACGATGAGGCCGTTTTTGAAGCTTTCGAGGATGGCGCGCTTTTTCGGATCCTGGGTTTTCATGATTCCTTCCTTTCCCCACCCCGCCGGGCGGAAAACACCGCTGTTCCGGCCGCGGTGCGCCGTACTATGGGGCTTGGCCCCCGCGCGCCGCGGCTGCAAAAAAATGCAAACCGCCGCGCCTTTGTTTCCATAACAATTATAGCGCAAGCGATTTGCATTTTCAATACTATTCTTTTCAAAACTGAACATTTTTGTTCATTTTTGAACGAGTGCGAAGTTCCCCGGAAGTTCTATTGCCTGCTGCGGACGGGTGCAGTAGACATGATCGAAGGCAGCCAGATCGGCAAAGCCGTAGAAGCCGCGCTTTTCCAGTTTGGAGTCATCCAGCAGCAGATAGCGGTGCGCGGCGTTTTCCATGCCGATGAGTTTGATGTTGGTGCTGGCCATGTCCAGGTCGTAGCACTTGCCCTCGGTCAGCGACACGCCGTAGCAGCCGATGAAGGCGTGCTCAAAGCGGAAGCTGCGCAGCATTTGCTCGGCCATGGTGCCGGTGAAAATGCTGTGGTGGGGGTCGTAGGAACCACCCAACATCACCAGCTCGGCCTTGGGCATTTTCACCTGGCTCAGCAGCAGGGTGCTGTAGGTGACGATCCGCACTTTGCGGCGCAGCAGAATGGCACCCAGGGGCGCGATGGAGGTGCCGCAGTCAAGAAAGACGGTGTCGCCGTCCTGCACGTTCTTTGCGGCTTCGGTGGCAACGGCCAGTTTTTCGGCGTGGTTGATCTGCATTTTGCTGCGCATGGCAAGCTCGCTCATGTCGCCGGTGTCGTCGCTGCCGCCGTTGCTGGTGGCGCCGCCCTGCACGCGGGTGAGTTTGCCCGCCCGCTCCAGCTTTTCCAAATCACGGCGGATGGTGGCTTCCGAGGTGCCCAGCTCCACGGCCACCTCTTTCAGGTTGATCACGCCTCGCTCATGGATCGCGCGCAGGATATACAGGCTGCGTTCCGATGCGATCATACAAAATCCCTCGTTTCTTCCGGTCGCGGAGCATGCGGCCGATAATCGATCCCCGCCTGACTGCGGACTTCGTCCAGGAGCTTCGCTGCCATCCCGGACCACTGCCGCCAGAGGGAGGGATCGAGCTCGCCCCGCACCATAGCGATAAAGTCTTCTATCTCATAATACATGTCCTGCTCACAAATAGCAAGCTCTATCGTTTTCCATTCCTCGCCCCGTTTTTTCCAGCGTGCCCACCGGGGCGCGCCCACCGGGCCGAACTGGATGACGCCGTTTTCGCCGGCCACCTCGCAGGGGCAGCTGCTGTCGTGGATCTTGCTGTAGGTCAGGGCTGCGCTGAAGCCGGGGTAACGGGCAACGATATCGCCCATCGCGTCGATGGAACCGGGCAGGAAGGAGGCGTGGGCGCGGACGCTGCCGGGCTGCCCCAGCAGCATGACCAGCATGTTCACACAGTACACGCCCAGATCGGTGAGCGCGCCGCCGCCCATGGCCGGGTCGAAGGCGTTTTCCACAATGCCCTTCTTCCACTTGTCATAGCGGGAAGAATACTGGCAGTAGGAGAAAGACGCGGTGCGGATGGGCCCGATCTGCTCCATGGCGCTGCGCAGGGCGGGCACCACAGGGCCGTGGGCGCTGCGCATGGCCTCCAGCAGCACCACGCCGCTGGATTCGGCCGCCGCCTCCATCTGCGCCAGCTGTTCGGCGCTGATGGCCATGGGCTTTTCACACAGCACATGCTTGCCCGCCTTCAGCATGCGGATAGCCTGCTCGGCGTGGCAAACGTTGGGGCTGGCGATATACACCGCGTCCACCGTATCGTCGGCGGCAAGGCTCTCCAGCGTGTGGTGGGCGTGGGGCACGCCCCACTCCCGGGCCAGCTTTTGCGCCCGCTCCTCCGTGCGGGAATACACGGCTGTGATCTCGCAGTCAGAACAGAGCGCGGCGGCCTCGCGGAACCAGTCCACGATAAAATTGCTGCCGATGATGCCAAAACGCACCTTCATTTCAACTTCCTCCGTTTTGTAAAAATGGCCCCCACAAGAACGCTGTGGGGGCCTTTGCTTGCAGGTCCCGGCGTTACGCGCCCAGCAGCGCGGCGCCGATGATCCCCGCGTCGTTGCCCAGGGTGGCCTTGAGGATGGCGGGCGGATCCATCAGGTCGGAGGCGTACACCGTTTCGCTCACGCGGCGGCGCACAGGCCCCAGAAGATATTCGCCCTCGTTGCTCAGGCCTCCGCCCAGAATGACGACGGAGGGGCGGAACGCGGTGACCAGGCTGCCAATGCCGGCGGAGAGGTATTCCACATAATTGTGGACCACCTGCAGGGCGGCTTCGTCGCCCTGTTTGGCCGCGTCAAAGGCGGTGCGCCCGCTGACCCGGCTCATGTTGCCGCCGCACATCTCGCACATCAGGCTGGTGGGGCAGGCGGCCATCATCTCGATGGTCTCGCGGATGAGAGCCGTCACCGAGGCATAGGCCTCCAGGCAGCCCCGCCGGCCGCAGGTGCACTGCACGCCGTTGTAGACCAGGATGGAGTGGCCGGGCTCGCAGCCGTAGCCGTTGCCGCCCAGATAGATCTTTTTGTTCATCACGAAGCTGCCGCCCACGCCGGTGCCGAGGGTCAGCATAAGCACATTGTCATAGTCCTTTGCGGCGCCCGCAATGGACTCCGCCAGGGCGGCACAGTCGGCATCGTTGGCGATGTGCACCGGGATATCCCAGTGTTTTTTGAACTCGCCCGCAAGGTCGGCCTTTTTCCAGCCGAGGTTGTTGGCGAACACGATACGCTGGGTGCCGGGCTCGATGGTACTGGGCGCTCCAATGCCCACATACCCGATGTCCTTTTCCGTCAGTCCGGCCTGCTCCACCACCGCGCGGGCGGCGGCGGCGATGTCGCGCACCACCGTCTCAAAGGGACGGGTGCCCTTTGTGGGCACGCTGTGGCGGGCCACGAACTGATAGTTTTCATCGATGACGCCGGTGGCGATGTTGGTGCCGCCGAGGTCGATGCCGAGGTAATACTTCATGGATGTTCCTGCCTCTCGTTAGAATGGGATGGCGGGGGTGAAGGTCACACGCCCGCGTTCTTCAGCACGCCGTCCACGAACTCCTTGGCACGGGGGATACCGCCCTCGTCCAAATGCTCGATGATCAGGGGCATGTTGGGGTGATGTTTGGCCAGCAGCCGCACATACAGGTCGTAGTTCAGGGAGCCCAGGCCCGCGGCGGGCAGCTCCACATCGCCGGAGCCACGGAAGGAGTGGGACTCGTCGGCGTCGATGTCGGCATGCTTCTCAGACAGCCCGGCGGGCGCAAAAGCGGGCAAAGGGCCGTGAACAGTGCCTGCGCCGGGGAAAGGCACACGGTTTTGGGCTGCTTTTGAAAGAGCTGCGCAGAGGATAAAACCGGCAGTCCAAACAGTTTATCCAGTGACCTTACAAATTCCTTGTTACTAATTATACAATAACCACGTGCAACGTCAACGCATTGCCTGCAACTTTGTATCAAGATACAAGAGTGTTAAAAATCTTTTGTGCAACATCCCGTTTGTTTGTGAAATTTTTTTGCAAAAATTTGAAAAGCCTCCGTGCAACTGCACGGAGGCTTTTTTGTGGTTCAGATCTGTCCGGCGGGGACGCTGCACACCAGCGCCCAGGCGCTGCCGGTCAGCTTCCAATCGCCGCTGCCGGCGGGCAGGAACAGGCTGTCGCCCTTGCGCACCGCCAGCGTTTCGCCGCCGCAGGCAAGGCTGCCCGCCCCGTCGGTGATGAGCAGGCTGGTGAAGGAGTTCTCGCTGCAAACGCCCTCGGCGCTGCCCTGCACCGCGTCCGCCGTGAAGTACTCACAGGCAGCCAGATGTCCGCCGAAATCCTGCGGCCGGGGCGGAGCGCACTCGGTCACTTCCAGCGCCTGGGCCACATGCAGCTGGCGGGGCTTGCCGTCCGCGCCCACGCGGCCGTAGTCGTAGACCCGGTAGGTCACATTGGAGTTCTGTTGGATCTCCGCAATGACAATGCCCTTGCAGATGGCGTGAAGCGTGCCCGCCGGGATGAAGAACACGTCCCCCTTCTTCACCGGGGCGGCGTTCAGCACCTCGGTGAGGGTGTTGTTCTCAATGCGCTGCTTGTATTCTTCTTTGGTGATGGGGTGCTTGAAGCCGTAATAAAGGAAGGCGTCCGGCTCCGCTTCCAGCACGTACCACATCTCGGTCTTGCCGTACTGGCCTTCGTGCTCCAGGGCGTAGGCGTTGTCCGGGTGCACCTGGATGGACAAATCGCCCTTCGCGTCGATGAACTTGGCGAGGACGGGGAAATCCTCGAACCGGGCGCAGTTTTTGCCCAGCACTCCCCTGCCGTGCTTCTCGATGTACTGGGGCAGGGTCAGCCCCGCGTCGGGGCCGTTTTCCACCACGCTGGGGCCGTCCGGGTGGCAGGAGAGCACCCAGGCTTCCGCCAGCGGGTCGAGGTCCGAGGAGATGTTGTACTCCTCCCGCAGCTTGCTGCCGCCCCAAAGATAGCCCTTGCAGGCGGGCTTGAGTTTCAGAATGGGCATGGGAACATCGCTCCTTTTCCGGCGTTGTCTTTCTGCTCCTTATTGTATCACATGGTCATTCTAAATCAATCCCGGCAGGCAGACCACCAGCCGGAAATTCCCCTGCTCCTCCCCCGCCTGCAGGGTGCCGCCGCACCGCTGGGCGATCTCCCGCATGCCGGGAATGCCGAAGCCGTGGGCGGTGCGGTCCGCCTTGGTGGTGGCCAGGTCCGGGTCCACCGGCCCGGCGACGGGGTTTTCCACCTGCAGCATAAACAGGCCTTTGTCCTGCCGGCAGCGCAGGCGCACCCAGGGATCGGGGCAGCGGGCAGCGCCTTCCCGGGCGTTGTCCAGCGCGTTGCCCAGCAGGGCGCAAAGGTCGGTGTCCGCCAGGGGCAGCGACGGGGGCAGTTCGGCCCGGAAGTCGGCCCGCACGCCCGCCTGTTCCAGTTCCGCCGCTTTGACCGCCAGCACCACGTTGGCCGCTTCGTTCTCGCAAAAGCGCACCGGGCCGCGAAGCCCTTCCTGGCGGCCCAGCTCGTCCAGATAGGCGGTGGCTTCCGCCCAGCGCTGCTGTTCCAGCAGGCCGCCCAGCACCGAAAGATGGTTGCGCAGATCGTGGCGCAGTTGGCGCACCTGGCTCTCCCGGGCGCGGAGAGACTGATAATACACTTCCCGCAGAGAGGCCAGCCGCCGGGCCTGTTCCAGTGTTTCGTGCTCGGCCAGCACCGTGATGGAAAAGAGCAGCAGCACCGAGGTGACCAGCGCCACCGGCAGCACCGCAAGGCCCAGGCTCAAAGCGAGTCTGTCCACCTGAGGCGAGTGCTCTCCGCCGCCGCTGAGCAACACCGCCGCCGCCAGCGAACACAAGGGCATGGCGGCAAGGCCCAGCACCAGCCGCCACAGCCGGGGCGAAAGATTCACCGGCTGCTCCGGCAGGCGTTTTTTCAGCGCCAGCCATATTCCTGTCAGTACCATGGCCCGCAGCAAAAGAGCGAACACGTCGCTGGTAACGCCGCCCCAGAGCACCTCCGCCGCGTAGTTGTCGATGAGGGCGCTCAGCGACATGATGAGGCAGAAAAAGACCGCCGCCACCGCCAGCCGCCCTGCAATGTCGCCCCGGGTGCACAGCACGAACGCCGCCAGAAACACCGGCAGCGCATACAGCAGATTCGGGTCGCCCACCCAGATGGGCAGGCTGCCCATGTAGCCCAGGCCCAGCAACATCAGAGCCTTTTGCCACCGGCGGCCCCGCAGGTCGGCAAAGGGGCGGCAGAGCAGAAAGGCGGGCGTTCCGATACAGGCGGAACACCCAAGGCTCAATAAAATCAGGAGCGCTCCATCCATCGGTCAGTCCTCCAGTTCCGCCCGGGCCATGGCCAGCAGCGCCGCCTGCCGGCAGGAGCGGCTCACCGGCAGCGAAATGCCGCCGTCAAGATACACCTCCGAGCCTTCCAGCCGCTCCACCGCCGCCGCCCGCACCAGATACCGCTGGTGCACCCGCACAAAGGCCGGCCCCAACTGAGCGGCCACATCGTCCAGCTTGCCGTAGAAGGTATACTCCCTGTCCCGCGCCACACAGGTCACCTGCCGCCGGTCGGAAGAAAAATAGCGTATTTTCTTCAGGGGAATGCGGTAATACACCTCGCCGCTGCGGCAGACAAAGGCCCGCTCCAGCTCGCGGCACAGCGCCGCCCCGGCCCGGTCCAGCATTTCCTCCAGCGCTTCGGGCGCCGGAGGCTTGAGCAGATAGCCCAGCGCCCCCACGCCGTAGCCGTCGAACACCCGGTCGGCGTGGCCGGTGACGAACACGATCTGCAGCCCCTCGTCCGCAGCCCGCAGCCGCCGGGCAGTCTCAATGCCGTCCACCTCGCCCATTTCCAGGTCCAGAAACACCAGGTCCAGCTCCCCCGCGTGGCTCTCCAGCCAGCGCAGCAGGTTCTCCCCGGCGGAAAATTCAAAAAACGCGGCGGCGGTGCGGCGCTTTTCCACCGCGCGCTCCAGCGCGGCCCGCAGCACCAGCCGGGCGTCATACACATCGTCGCAGATCCCGATGCGAAGCACGGCCATTTCCTCCTTTCGGCCTTTCTGCGGGTATTGTACCACGGCGGGGCCTCCCCCGCCAAACCAAACTTGACGGCAGCGCCGCCAAATTTTACATCTCCCGGCCGCGCCGTGCAAAAACTGGCCGCGTCCGGGCCGAAAATGCCCCGCCCGTTTGCCCCGCCGTGCGGCAGCGGATATGCTTGGGTCAGAGGGCCTGCCCGGCCCCGGAAAGGACGGAACGCAATATGCTCACGGTGAAAGATCTTTACAAATCCTATCAAGCGGGAAAGAACCGTTTCGACGTGCTCAGCGGCGTGGACCTGACGGTGGGAAAAGGCGAGTTTGTGGCGGTGATGGGGCCCTCCGGCTCCGGCAAGACCACCCTGCTCAACTGCATTTCCTGCTATATCCCCGCCGACTCCGGCAGCATTCTGCTGGACGGAGTGGAGCTGGCCCGGCTGAAGGAGGACGAACTGGCCGAAGTGCGCAACCGCAAGCTGGGCTTCGTTTTTCAGGATTTTCTTTTGCTGGACGGCCTCTCGGTGCGGGAAAACATCCTGCTGCCGGCCATTCTGAGCGGGAACATCAACAGCACCGCCGAGGCCCGGGCGGACCAGCTGTGCGACGTGTTTGGCATTGGGGCCATCCGGAACAAATACCCGGCCGAGATCTCCGGCGGCGAAAAACAGCGCACGGCGGTGGCCCGGGCGCTCATCAATCACCCGCTGCTGGTGCTGGCGGACGAACCCACCGGCAACCTGGACTCAAAGTCCGCCCGGGCGGTGATCGGCACCTTTGAACAGGCCCGTCAGGCGCTGGGGGCCACCATCTTCATGGTGACACACGACTCCTACGCCGCCTCCCACTGCGACCGGGTGATCATTTTGCAGGACGGCCGGGTGCGCCGCACCCTGGAAAAAGGCGGCATGGCGCGGAACGATTTTCAGGACGCGCTGCTGGACGTCATTCGGGAAATGGGAAAGGAGTGAGCGGGGTGAACAGCTTTTCTTCCGTGTGGGCGCGGCTGCGCAGCCGCAGCCGGGGCCGCTATGGTCTTTTGGCGGGGTGCTGCTTTTTTTCAGCACTGCTCATCACTGCCTATGCTTTTATGATGTGCGCGCCCACCATCCTTGAGGTGCTGCCGGAAGGGGGCGACAGCCGCAAGCAGGTGGACATGATTTTTGTTCTGGCGGTGCTGGGCTGCGCGGTGTTCACCGCCTACGCCGCCGGGCTGTTTTTGCGTCAGCGTTCCCAAGAGACGGGGGTGTTTCTTGCGCTGGGTGCCAGCCGGGGGCAGGTGCAGGCGCTGCTTCTTCCGGAATTGTGCGTGCTGGGGCTGACGGCCTGCGGGGCGGGGGCGGTGATGGGTGTGCCGCTGGCCTTCGGGCTGTGGCAGCTGTTCCGCTTTTTTGTGGTGGACAGCGGCGAAATGCTTCTTCGCTTCGACTTCAATGCCCTGGCCTGGCCGCTCGCCTTTTCCCTTTACACAGTGCTCATGCTGCTTTGGATGGGCTGGCGCTCGGTGCGCAGAGCCAGTATCATGGAGGTGGTACGCCAAAGCCACACTGCAGAGCCGGTGCGGGCGGTGCCCCGCCGGTATGGCTGGCAGGGCATTCTGCTGACGGTGGCGGGCTGCCTGTGCGGCTATCTTGTGCCCACCATCTGCGTGCGGTGGCTGCACTGGTACGCCCCCTCTCTTTTCACTGCCCCTTTTTATCTTCCGGCGCTGGCGGGGTTGTATATGATTTTGCTGCACACGGTGGCAAACGGCTGGGGCCGGAAGGCTCTTTGGCACCGGGATATCCTCTCGGTGTCCATGATGCGCTTTGAAGGCCGCCAGACCGTGCGCAACATGCTGGTGATGACGGTGCTCATCGGCGGGGCGTGCTTTGCCGGTTTCTACGCGCCCATGCTGGGCACCGGCTCCATGCTGAGCTATGACGCGCGCCCGGTGGACTTCGCCTTCCATTACCGGGCCGACCAGGACATGCCGCAAAAAGATGAAGTGCTGGAACTGGCCGAAAAGTACGGAGTGGAACTGACCCGCTGGGCCGAAGCGCCCATGGCCCGCCTGGGGGTGGACGGCGAACATCAGGTGGAGACCGAGAGCCCGCTGGGCGTCACCTGGGAATCGGTGTACAGCGAACTGGACGCCTCGGCGCTGTTTTTGCCCGAAAGAGGCTGGAACGCCCTCGCCGGCGAGAGCGTGGACGTTGCGCCGGGGCAGGCCGCGGCGGTGCTGGACGCTTCCGGCAGCAGCCAGGGCAGGTTCGCCCCTGCCATCGGTCTGGTGACCAACACCGCCACGGGAGAGAGCTGGCCGGTCACCGCCGCTCCGCCGCTGCGCCACGATATGCTGTTCGGGCATTTTGTGCTGGACGACGGCGACTGGGCTGCAATGACCGCCGGCCTGCCCGGCGACTGGCGGGAGCAGATGGTCTTTTTTGACGTGGCGGAAGGCGGCGATGAATACGCCTTTGCCAAAGCGCTGTTCAACGAGATCGTGGACCGCTCCGGCCCGGAGGTGGCACAGCACAGCAGCTGGGACCCGGTGGTACGCCAGCGCTATATTGAGGAAGAGGGTTCCTATTTTCTGGACCGGGAGACCCTTTTGGCCAACGGCGAGAGCGCCATCGACTATTCCCTGCGGGACAGTTCCGAGTTCCGGCTTTTCTGGCAGTATATGCCCCAGTTCCGTGTGCTGGACAAGGCGGACTTCGTGTGCACGCTGGCGGTGTTTCTCATCCTGTTTGTCTTCATCTGCGTCATCTGCTTCGCGGCGGCGGCAGTCATCGGTTTCACCCGCAGCCTCACCATCGCCCTGGAAAACCGCCGGGTCTACGGTGACCTGCGCCGCCTGGGCGCGTCCCGGGCCTGGATGCGGCGTTCGGCTCAAAGCCAGGTGCGCCGGGTGTTCACCGTGCCGGCCGCCGCGGGTATCGGGCTGATCTACATCTTTTATAGTATGATCATGTTCTTCAACGACGGCCGCCTCAGCACCGGAGAACTGGCGGGGCTCGGCAGCTGCCTCCTACTCATCGCCGCGGTGGCCGCCGCACTCTGGGGAGTGTACCGGCTGGCGGTGCGGAGCGTTTTCAAAGCGCTGGACCTGTGAGCCGTCGTTGACATCCGGCCTGCGGCGTGGGATACTTATTGATAGAAAAAAGCGCGCCTGCGCGCAAAGGGAGGCCCCTGCCATGACACGACCCTGCACTTCCTGGCCCGAGCGGTACTATGAGGAGACGGACCCGGAAAAGCGCCGCCTGCTGCTGGAGCAGGCCATGACCGCCGGCGAAGGCGACGCGGCGGAAAACGAGGTGCGCCGCAGGCTGTGGGAGCTGCGCTACACGAGGCCCCGCCGCAACGCGCCCCTGGCAGACCGGTACATCGCGCTCTGGCTGGCGCTGGACCACTGGCGCAAATCCGGGCTTGCACCCCGCCAGGTGCGGGCGGCTCAAAAAGAGCTGGAGGAGCTGGCCGGCCTTCTGCGGCCGGAGGGCGGCGCGGACCTTGTGCCGCCGCTGGTCCACAGCGAGCTGGTGCACGCGGTGCGGCTGTATCTGAGCACCTGCCTTCAGAGCAATTACGGCACCATGTTGATGGGTCTGATGCGCATGAGCGACGAACAGCTGGTGGGCAAGGCCGCGAAGGAAGTTGCCGAGGTGACCTGCCTCGTGCCCCGGTGGGCGGGCATGGACGAGACCTTTGCCCCTCTCGCTCCTGCCGCACAGGAGGCGTTTGCGCTGGTATTTCCCGGCAAAGACGAGGTGCTGGAGCAGGCCCTTGCCCGGTGCGGGCAGGCCGGTGAATAAGAACGGGCAAACCAAAACGCAGGGTCTTTGCAAAGGCCCTGCGTTTTTCTGCGTTTTGGGTGACATCGTCACTGAAAAGCCGCCTCTTTGCGGGTATACTAAACACAAACAGAGGAAAGGAGCTGACCGATATGGCAGCCATGAATATAAACGCAGAAGAATTCCGGCAGAATGTGATGGGGGACAAGCCCCTTCTTGTGGACTTCTGGGCCCCCTGGTGCGGCTACTGCCGCCGGATCGGCCCCGCCTATGACCAGATCGCCGGGGAATACTCCGACCGGCTGACGGTGGCCAAGGTGAACATCGACGAGGACGGCCAGTTGGCCAAGGACGCGGGCGTGGAGGTCATTCCCACCCTGGTGCTCTACCGGGACGGCAAGGTGCTTGGTTCCATCGTCGCCCCCGATTCCAAAGCAGCCATCGACCGGTTCATCCGGGAAACTCTGGAACAGTGAGGAGGGCAGGCCATGAGCGGCGCCCATGTTTATGATATGATCGTGGTGGGCGGCGGCCCCGGCGGCTACACCGCCGCCCTCTATGCCGCCCGGGCCGGGCTGGACACGCTGGTGCTGGAAAAGCTCTCGGCGGGCGGGCAGATGGCCCTGACCGAAGTCATCGACAACTATCCCGGCTACGAGGAAGGGATCGACGGCTTCACCCTTGGCGAAAAAATGCAGCAGCAGGCCCAGCGGTTCGGCGCAAAGACCGGGTACGCTCAGGTGGAGCGGGCGGACCTGACCGCCTCCCCCAAGGTGCTGCACACCAGCGAGGGCGATTTTTACGCCCGCACGGTGGTGCTGGCCACCGGGGCCGACCCCCGGCAGCTCGGCCTGGAAAACGAGACCGCCCTCACCGGGCGTGGCGTAGCCTACTGCGCCGCCTGCGACGGCATGCGCTATAAAGGCAAGACCGTGGCGGTGGTGGGCGGCGGCAACTCCGCGGCGGAAGACGCCCTGCTTTTGAGCCGCATTGCCGAAAAGGTGATTTTGATCCACCGCAGAGACACACTGCGGGCCACAAAGGTCTACCAGCAGCCTTTGATGAACGCGCAAAACGTGGAGTTCCGCTGGAACAGCACCGTCACCGAGCTGCTCCACGACGGCAAGCTCACCGGCGTGAAGCTGCGGGACGTGAACACCGGCGAAGAGACCGTTCTGCCCTGCGACGGGCTGTTTATCAGCGTGGGGCGCAAACCCGCCTCTCAGCTGGCCGAAGGGCAGCTGGAACTGGACGCGGGCGGCTACATCGCGGCGGACGAGACCACAAAGACCAGCGTGCCCGGCGTTTTTGCCGTGGGCGATGTGCGCACGAAGCTGTTGCGCCAGGTGGTCACCGCCGTGGCCGACGGCGCCGTGGCTGTGCATATGGCTGAAGAATATCTGGCAGGCGGCGTCTGAAAGACGCGCCGAAGAAGAGAAACACCGCAGACTGCCTGCGGTGTTTCTTTGTGTGATTGCCAGACGGGGCCGCCCGTGCTATGATGGAACTGCGGGCAGCCCGGCGCCGCCCGGCAAAAGGAAGGAAGTGAGCCGCATGGTCATTCTGATCGCAGGGGCCTCCCACACAGGAAAGACCGTTCTTGCCCAAAAACTTGTGAAACGATACGGCTGCTTCTGCCTTTCCATCGATCATCTGAAAATGGGCCTCATCCGCAGCGGCCGCACCTCCCTCACCCCCATGAGCAGCGACCGGGAGCTGACAAACCTGCTGTGGCCGGTGGCGCGGGAGATGGTCAAGACCGCCATCGAAAACGGGCAGGACCTCATCGTGGAGGGCTGCTACATCCCCTTCGGCTGGGCCAAGGATTTTTCGGAAGAATACCTGGCCCACATCCGGTACCGCTGTCTGGTGATGAGCGAAACCTACATCCGCACCCATTACCGTGACATTCTGGCCCATGCCTGCGACGCGGAACACCGGATAAGCGACGACTGCACGCAGGAGGACCTGCTCCGGGACAACGCCCTGGCACTGGAAGCCTGCCGCAAATACGGTGCGGAATATATCCTCATCGACGGAAACTATGAGGTGGATTTTTAAAGGAAGGAGGCGGTCCCCGTGCCTTTGCACATCGTGCGGAACGACATCACCACCATGAAGGTGGACGCCATTGTGAACGCCGCCAACGAGAGCCTGCTGGGCGGCGGAGGGGTGGATGGCGCCATCCACCGGGCCGCCGGGCCCGAACTGCTGGCCGAGTGCCGCGGCCTGGGCGGCTGCAAAACCGGGCAGGCAAAAATCACCAGAGGTTACCGCCTGCCCGCGAAATACGTCATCCACGCCGTGGGCCCTGTCTGGCAGGGCGGCGGCCACGGCGAGCGGGAACTGCTCGCCGGAGCCTACCGCGCCTCGCTGGAATTGGCGCTGGCCAACGGCTGCCAGGCGGTGGCTTTCCCCCTCATTTCCGCCGGGGCCTACGGGTACCCCAAAGACCGGGCGCTGAAAACCGCGGTGGATGTGATCGGGGATTTTCTGCTGGCCCATGACATGACAGTCTATCTGGTCATTTTTGACCGGGCGGCCTTTTCCATCGGGGAAAAGCTCTTTGCCGACATTGCCGCTTACATCGATGACCGCTATGTGGAGGAACATACCGACCGCCGGGAGGAGCAATACCGCCGGGCAATGGCCTTTGCCGCCGAGGCCCCGCCCCTGTGCACGTCCGCATGCCCATCGGTCCCCGGAAGCCTGGACGAGGCGCTGGGCCGGCTGGACGAGAGTTTCTCTCAAATGCTTCTGCGCAAAATAGACGAAAAGGGCATGACCGACGCCCAGTGCTACAAAAAAGCCAACATCGACCGCAAGCTGTTTTCCAAAATACGTTCGGACACGCACTACCGGCCTTCCAAGCCCACCGCCATGGCCTTTGCCGTGGCGCTGGAACTGCCGCTGGACGAAGCCCGGGAGCTGCTGGAAAAGGCGGGGTTCGCCTTTTCCCACGCAAGCAAGTTTGACATCATCGTGGAGTATTTCATCGCCCGCCGGAACTACGATATTTTTGCGATCAACGAAGCTCTGTTCGCCTTTGACCAGAGCCTGCTGGGCGGCTGAGACCGGAAAGGAGAGACCCCATGCCCCGCACCGATGTGACACAGATGTCCTTTGCAATGCTCTATCCCCTGCTGGTGAACAAGGCGGTGAAGAAGGGCCGCACCCGGGAGGAAGTGGACCAGGTGACCGCCTGGCTCACCGGCTATTCCCCGGAAGAACTCGCCTGTCTGGAACAAAGCGGTACGAGCTACGGCGACTTTTTTCGGAACGCCCCTGCCATGAACCCCCGCCGGGCCCTTATCACCGGCAAGGTGTGCGGCGTGCAGGTGGAGACCATTGAGGACCCGCTGCTTCAGGCCATCCGCCAGCTGGACAAACTGGTGGACGAACTGGCCAAAGGCCGGCCCATGGAAAAGATCCTGCGCACATAAATGTCGCCCGCCGGGCGACCTGACACAAGCGAAAGCCCCCTATACTGTGTTTGTAAGCAATTCACAGTACAGGGGGTTTTGTTATGAAAAAAGATTTGACCGAACTGGTATTCATTCTGGACCGCAGCGGCTCCATGCAGGGGCTGGAGAGCGACACCATCGGAGGGTTCAATTCCCTGCTGGAAAAGCAAAAGCGGCAGCCCGGCGAGGCGCTGGTCTCCACCATTCTCTTTGACGACCGGGCCGAGGTGCTTCACGACCGGACGCCCTTGAGCCGGATCCGCCCCATCACCGACAGAGACTATTTTGTGCAGGGCTGCACCGCCCTGCTGGACGCGGTGGGCGGAGCCATCCGCCACATCGGGAACATCCACAAATACGCCCGCCGCGAAGATGTGCCGGAGCACACCCTTTTTGTGGTCATCACCGACGGCATGGAAAACGCCAGCCGCCACTTCACCGCCCGGCAGGTGCGGGAGATGATCCAGCGGCAGAAAGAGCGGTACGGCTGGGAGTTCCTCTTTTTGGGGGCCAACATCGACGCAGTGGAAACGGCGGGCGCGCTTGGTATCGGCGCCGACCGGGCGGTGAACTACCGCTGCGACAGCACGGGCACCCGTTTGAACTACGATGTGGTGAGCCAGGCAGCGGCCGCCGTCCGGTGCAGCGCCCCGCTGGACGCCCATTGGAAGGACGCCATCGAACAGGACTTTTGCCGTCGCGGCAACAAGTAACAAACAGGCCGCCCGGTCACCGGGCGGCCTGTTTGCCGTTTATTTCAGTTCGCCTGCCAGAATGCGGTCTTTGAGGTCCCGCACCTTTTCTTCGATACGGGCCATCACACCCAGAAACACTTCGTCCCCCTGGCCGGTGGGGTCATTGAGGCCCCAGTCCTCCCGGTGGGAACAGGGCAGGAAGGGGCAATTGACGCCGCAGCCCATGGTGACCACCACATCCACCGCGGGCAGTTCGGAAAGGGGCTTGTTGTGCTGGGTCTTTTCCATATCAATGCCGTGGACCTGCTTCATCAGGCGCACCGCGTCGGGGTTTATCCTCACGCCCGGCTCGGTGCCGGCGGAAAAGCTCTCGAACACGTCTCCGGCCAGTTTTTTGCCCAGCGCCTCCGCCATCTGGCTGCGGCAGGAATTGTGCACGCAGAGAAACGCCACCTTGGGCTTTTGGAGGCGGGCTGCCGAGAAGGGACAGCGCCGGCCAATGCACTGGCCGTTCCGGGGGCTGTAGGAGCAGACGGGCATGTTCCGCTCCATCGCCACCCCCAGGTGTTCCCGCACAAAGTCCACGGCGGCCAGAATGGCCAGAAAGGAATCCCGCTTGCAGCAGCGGGGGCCGCCCGCGCTGCCGATGGCTTCCAGCGCCCGGGCGGTCATGCGGTTGCTCAGGCCCCAGGGTTCCCGGGCCAGAGGGGTGGACTGTGTGACGATGGCCAGGAACTGCCCCGTGCTGACGCCCGCACCGCAGGCGCCCCAAAAACCGCAGGCGCCGCCGGGCACGGCTTTGCCCCGGTCATACATCTCCCGCAGGGCCGGTTCCAGGTCCAACGTTCCGCCGGCGTTTTTGTAGGCGGTGAGCAGCGCCGCGCCCACCATCACATGGTGCTCCGGCCCATGCATGTGGCAGAAAGGCAGTTCCATCATCCGCCGCACGATGGCAATGGGGTCGGCAGAGGTCTCGGCAAGGCACAGCCCGAAGATACGGTCCAGCCCCTGGGTGTGGCAGTCGCTGCAAATGTAGTGCCCGTTCACACAGCGGGTCTTGCTCAGCTCCTTTTTGTGGCAGACGGCGCACTCCATCTCCTGGCTCTGCGTCAGATATTCCAGCGGCGCTTTGCAGATAAGGCATTCTTCCCGGTTCAAGGTCTTTCTCTCCTTCCGGCAGTCCGGTCACGACTCGGTTTCATAGGGCCAGGTGTTGATCCCGCCGAACTCATAAATACAGGTGTAGCCCAGCTCCGCCAGGGCGGCAGCAGCCGTCTTGCTGCGGTTTCCGCTGCGGCAGTAGACCAGCACCGTGAAGTCCTTTTCCGGGATGACTGCCGCGGCGGTCTCCCCGTCGATGGAACCCACCGGCAGCAGAACGGCGCCGGGGATGTGGCCCTCGTCGTATTCACTTTGCTCCCGCACGTCCAGCACCACCACGTCCTGGGTGTCCATCATCTCTTTTGCCTCTTCCTGGCTGATCTGCCGGTAGGCGGCGTCCGCTTTCTGCCCGCAGCCTGCCATCAGAAGAAGGCAGAGCGCCAGCAGCAAAGGAAAGATCCGTTTCATCTGTGAACCTCCAAAGGCCGCCCGCCGGGAGACTGGCTCCTGCGGGGCGGGTTTTCGTTTTTATATCATACCGTTCCCTCTGTGTTCCTGTCAATCTCGGGCGGGACAAAAAGCCTCCGGCCGCCGCGGTGCGGCAGCCGGAGGCGAAGCTGTTATTTCTTTTCCACCGGGAGCCAGACCTCACAATAGTATTCCTGGTCCTGTGTGCCCTGTTCGAACCGGCTGGCGTCGCTGTACAACTCCACGTTGATCCCGGCCGCGATCTTGTAATCGGGGTTCGTGGGCAGCCACTGGGAGAAGATCTGCTGGTTCAGCCCCTGCAGCGCCTGAGGCATTTTGCCGGTGCAGGGAAACACCGCCCAGGTGTGAGCCGGGATGGTGCGGGTGGTGAAGCCGGCAGGCACCTCCATGGCGGGATCGTAGTTGTCAGCGATGAGGTATTCAAACTCATTGCCGCCCATGCTCTCGTCCAGGTTGATCCCGTACATCCCGCGCACCACCTGGCCGCCGCCCGCGGCGAAGTGCTCGGCCCAGAACCGGGGCACCGCCGTGGCGCCTTCTTCGTATTTAAAGGTCTTTGCCCGGCAGAGAACGGTGAACGCCTCTTTTTTCATAATTTTGCAATCCATGTTTTGACCACCTTCCAATGTCACTTTGATCCGAAGCGGCGCAAAGGAACGAACCGCACCCCCGCTTTTTCGCAGTGCGGCGGGTGTGAGCCCATGGAAGCGGGCAAAGGCTTTGGTGAAGCTGTCCGGCGAGTCGTAGCCGAACTCCAGCGCGATGTCGATGATCTTCCGGTCCGTCGTGAGGACCTCCAGCCCGGCGGCGGAAAGCCGGCGCTGGCGGATGTAGTCGCCCACCGTCATGCCGCACAGCATGGCAAAGCCCTTTTGAAAATAAAAGGGCGACAAGGCCGCCTGCTGCGCCACATTTCGAACGGTCAACTCCTCCCGGAGATGGTCCTCGATATACTGGATCGCCCGGTGAATACTTTCCACCCAGTCCATTGGTCACACTCTCCTTCTGGCTTCAGCATACCCCAAAGCGGCGGCTCCTGCCCGATTTTTCGTGTCAAAGTTTGTCCGGCGGCTATCGCTTCAGAACGAACTCCTGCACCGGGCAGCCGAACTCCTCCCCCAGCCTGCCTTCCACAAACCCCAGGCGCTTGTAAAAGGCCCGGGCGGCGGCGCCCCGGGGGTCGCCCTCCCGGTAGGTGGTCACGGCAACGTCTTTTCCCTCATCCATCTGTGCCAGCATGGCGGACACCATTCTCTGCCCAATGTGCTGGCGGCGGCAGGCCGGGTCCACCGCCAGAAAACACAGCGCACCGGCTTCCTTCGAGAACAAAAGCGCGCCCACAAGGCGTTCGCCCCGCGCTGCGCAGAGCGCGGCCCCGCTTTGCACAAAGCGGAGCGTCACCGCCCGGTGGTCCCGCAGGCCGTCTGCACTTTCCAGCCCCGGAAAATCGTCTTTCACGCGGCGCACAAGGGCCATCCAGCCCTCGATATCCCGGGGGCTCGCCAGGCGTATCTCCACCGCCTGCTCCCGTCTTTCAAGCCTTTCCCCCTGATCCATCCCGCTTCCCTCCCCTTTTTTCCACAGTATACCACAAAAAGCACCTCCCTGGCCGGGAGGCGCTTTCCGTTATTTTTCTCAAAAACCCAGGCTGACGGCCACCAGAAACATTCCGTAATAATAGGTGGCCAGGTTCGCGGCGTGGATCGCCGGGTGGGATGTGCGGTAAAAGTAGAGGAACAGGATCAGAAGGTCCGAGATCCAGAACAGGGCCGCGCCCGCCAGCACCAGAAAGCACCAGGGCTGGCCCAGCCCCACCGCCAGCTGAACGCCCTTGCCCAAAAAGGCGGACACAAAAGCGGCGTAAACCGCGGCCATGGGCAGCAGGCGGCCAAAACGCATGCCGGACAGGCGGCTCAGGGCCAGCACGCCCAGCGCGCCTGCGGCGGCTGCCGCTGGCACCAGCCAGTTGGCAGGCTGCAAACGGCAGAGCCCCCACACAAACAGGCCGTGCCCTGCCAGAAAACAGACCCCGCCCCCAACGAACCAGGGCAGCTTGCGCCGCCGGTTATACACTGCCAGCAGCACGTCCCCCGTCACGCAGCAGCCCAGGGCGGGCGCCAGATGGGCAAAGGCCTCCGGGCGGCTGCCCAGGCGTGCGGACACACCCGCCACCGCCACAAAAAGCAGGCTGCACAGGATCTTTTCCGCCAGATAGCTTTTGCGGGGCGAGCAGGCTTTGCGGATGAGCAGGCAGAGCGCTGCGGTATAAATCAGAAACATGCCTGCGGTCAGGGTGATGGTCACAGGGCGGTCCCCTCCTTGTTTTCATTGCGCGTGTCTGCGCGGGGGCGGGTCGCTTTTTTTAAGGATACCACATGCCCCGGAACCCTGTCTGCCCGCCGGGGCAGGCGATTTCTTGTATCTGCCACGCAGTTCTTCACCGTGCCTGGGGCGGCGGCTGCCGGGTCTCGATGTCCAAAAAGCGGCGGCGGTATTCCGAAGGCGGAATGCCCACGATCCGGGCGAACACCCGGGAGAAATAGTTCGGGTCGTTGAAACCGCAGGCGCCGGCCACATCCGCCACCGGCAGCAGGCTGTAGCGCAGCATACCCTTGGCCTGCTCCACCCGCACCTTGTTCACATAGGTGCTCACGTTCACTCCTGCGTGCCGCTTGAACAGGCGGCTGAGATAACTTTCGCTGCAATGACAGAAGCGCGCCAGCTCCGGCAGCGAAACGTGCTGGGTGCAGTTGATCCGCACATATTCCACCGCGTGGGAAAAGATGGTGTCCTCTCTGGAATTCTGGTAGCGCCGGGCCATGTTGGGGGCGGCGTGGGTATTGCTCAGCACCTGGTAGGACTGGCCCAAATGCCCCGCCGCCAGCTGCAGTTCCACCAGCAGGTCGTCCACGGGAATGGTGGGTGTTGCGATGTTTTCGGCATAAAGCTCCAGCGCCCGTTCGGTCTCCAGCCCCTCGCTGCAGCGGCAGGCGTGCCCGATACACCAGCGGGTGCGGGCTTCATTGGTCTGGAAAAACCCGGCGTTCACCGTGCCCAGAAGCAGTTCGCCGGAATACACCGGCACCACATACTCTCCCAGCCCTGCGTGACAGACGCCGAAAAAGGGCTTTTTTGTTCGCAGCAGCTTGTCGTGCATTTTTCGGATCATGGAAAGGCAGACATGAAACCGTTCCGGCTCGCTTTTCATATAAAGGCAGAAGGGATTGGTGTGAGCAAGAAACGGGTCCAGCACCTCGGAAAGATCCTTGTTGATGTGGATGAATCCGCCGAAGTCCTTCACGCAGATCTGGACGTTGTATTTGTCACGGATAAACTGCAGGTAATCTCCCACGCTTTGGTACGGGTTCGACATCCTTTTTCCTCCTCTCTTCCGGGGCACTTGCCTGTTTTCAGTGTAGCCCATCTTTCGCACAGCGTCAACAACTTAGTGCAGAATAATCCAGAAACAAAGCAAAACAATCATGGCGAAGGGCAGCATTTGCTGATAGAATTGAGACAAATCAAACAAAAAGTTTCTTCTTTTTCTCGTTTTTTTATATTTTACAGGAAAACAAGCGATTCCTTTTGCGGACAATCTTTCATTCAAGTGGAATAATCTGCTCTTAACAGAGGTGTGTGGAAGCATGAAAGAGTTATACACCGATCTGGCCGTGGTGGGCGGCGGCCCCGCCGGCGTATGCGCGGCACTGGAAGCCGCGCGTCTTGGCCTGGAGGCCGTGCTCATCCAGAACCGCCCGGTGCTGGGCGGCAATTCCAGCAGCGAGATCCGGGTGTGGACCCGGGGCGCCGTGGGCGCGGGCAATCTGTTCAGCGAGGAGATGGGTGTGCTGGGTGCATTGAAAATGCGCAACCTTTACTCCAACCCCGACGGAAACCCCCTCTTCTGGGACGACGTGCTTCTGGACGCAGTGACCAGCCAGCCCGGCCTGACCCTCCTTTTGAACACCGATGTCATTCAGGTGGAGGTGCAGGACCGCCGGCTGCTGTGGGTGCAGGGCAGCCAGCAGGCCAGCGAGCGCACCTGGCGGGTGCATGCCAAAATGTTCATCGACGCCACCGGCGACGGGTCGGTGGGTGCGAAGGCAGGGGTGCCCTATTGGATCGGCGAGCACCTGTTCCGAAAGGACGCCGCCCCTGAACCCACCGCTCTGCTGGGCAGCTCCATCCTTTATTATGTAAAGAAAGAAGACCACCCGGTGACCTTTGTTCCGCCCTCCTACGCCTACGGGCTGGAGGAAGTGGAGGCGCTTTTGGGCCGGGGCGGGCGTATCGTTTCCGAGACCCAGAGCGGCAGCGACTGCTGGTGGTTCGAATACGGCGGGCTGCGCAACACCATTGCCGACGCCCAGGACATTGCCTTTGAACTGCGGCGTATTGTGATGGGGATCTGGAACCACATCAAAAACAGCGGGCATTTTGACGCCGCCTGCTATACGCTGGAGTGGGTGGGCAGCCTGCCCGGCAAGCGGGAATCCCGCCGGATGGACACCGCCTACCTGCTCAGCCAGGAGGATGTGCTGCGCCACACCGAGTTCGACGACGGCGGCTTTTACGGCGGCTGGTATATGGATTTCCACCCCGCAGAAGGGATCGGCAGCGACGAGGACAACTGCACCCAGATCCCGGTGAATGTTTACGCCGTGCCGCTGCGCTGCCTGTATCACGCCGATTTCCCGAATCTGCTGTTCGCGGGCCGGAACATCGGCACCCGGCGGGAAGCGTTCGTCTCCACACGGGTGATGAACACCTGCGGACTTTCCGGCCAGGCGGCCGCTGCGCTCGCCTGGGGCTGCCTGCGGTGGCAAAAGAGCCCCGCCGGGCTTGCTCCCGGGGAAGTGGAGAACATCCGCCAAACGCTTTTGCGGGAAGATATGTTCCTGCCGGGCCTTTTGAACCGGGACCCGGAAGACCTTGCCCGGAACGCCGCGGTGACGGCAAGCTCCTTCTACCTGCCCGACGGGGAAGCGCCCTCCGGCTGGTTCCCGCTGGAGCAGGGCGGGTTCATCGCCAGCCCTTGCCCCGATGAGCCCCAGGCGCGTTTTCTGGTTCGGGCCGACACGCCTTGCGAGTTGCGGGCAACATGGCACTGCTGCCCCCTGCCCAGCCGCCTTTGCCCCGGTCAGCCTGCCGGCGGGCAGAGTTGGAAACTGACCGCCGGGGAGAACTGGCTGGAAGCCCGCTTCCCTTCCCAGGCACAGGGACAATATGGTATGCTTGTGTTCGACCCTGCTCCCGGCGTCTCGCTGGGACTGGCAAAACGGAGGTCACCGGGCATTCTCTGCGGCCGGGCCGACGCGCCGGAATACCTTGACCCGCTTTTTCTGCCCGGCAAGAACAGCTTCTACGCGCCGGAAAACGTGATCGATGGCTGCAGCCGCGTGTGGCGCAAACCGCACCTGTGGTGTTCGGCCCCCGAGGCGGAGCCCTGGCTGGAACTGCGCTGGGACGCCCCCCGCACCTTCGACACCATCCTGCTGTATCTTGACCCGGAGCTTTCCATGGAGATCCCCAGCAGCCGCACCGACCACTGGGAGGACCACCACAAATTTGCCGCCCGCCGCGGCATGCCGCCCCAGCTCATGCGGGACGTGAGCGTGCAGACGCTGGGTGCGGACGGCTGGCACACAGTGGCCCGCTGCACCGGAAACTGGCGGCGGCTGCTGGAACTTCACACCGACGGCGCCGTGACCGCCGCGGCGCTGCGCCTTGTCTGCGAAAAGACCTGGGGCGATGAACGGGCGCACCTGTTCGAGGTGCGCGTATACAGGCAACACCGATGATCTTTCACGGGGACGCCCGGACGCTGGATCATCGGTTTGATAGGGCCCATTCAATCATCCGAACATCAAATATAGGACAAAGGAGAATCACAATGAAAATGAGAAAAATGCTGGCGCTGAGCCTCAGCGCGCTCATGGCTGTTTCCCTTCTGGCCGGCTGCGGCGGCACTCCTGCTTCCACCGGCGGCTCCACCCCCGCCTCCACCGGGGACAGCGGCTCCACCGAGCCGGTGAATATCGTCTGGGCCGGCTGGTCCGGCGAGGAGGAAGCCTCCAAGGAAATCTTCCAGCGCATGCGCACCACCTATGAAGAGGCCAGCGGCAACACCGTGACCTGGGTGGGCTGGACCTGGGCCGACACCGCCCAGCAGCTGCTGATCCGCAACCAGGGTTCTGAACAGCTGGACCTGGCTCAGGTGGACATCGGTATCTTCAACACTGTGGCGCAGGCGGGCGTTCTGGCTGACTGGAACGACATCCTGGGCGAAGAGTATCTGAAGGAAAACTTCACCTAGTCCGCTCTGGACGTGGGCAACGTGGACGGCAAACAGCTGGGCCTGCCCTGGAGCATGGCCTCCATCACCATGGTCTACAACCCCGAGATCCTGGCCCGTGCCGGCTGGGACACCGTGCCCACCACCATGGAAGAGTTTGAGCAGTGCCTGGACGATGTGGCCGCTCTGGGCGAGGGCATCGTGCCCTACGGCGTGTCCACCAAGGACGACACCTGCGCCGGCGACTTCATGCCCTGGCTGTGGACCTTTGGCGGCGCCTTCTTTGGCGAGGACGGCTCTGTGACCATCAACAGCGAGGCCGCCGTGGAGTGCGTCAAGTGGTATCAGAACATGCTGGCCAAGGGCTACATCGCCATGGACACCGGCCGCAGCGAGGCCCGGCAGATGTTTGCCCAGGGCAAGATGGCTTTCTATGACGACGCTGTGGTTGCCAAGGGCCAGGCCGTGAGCAACGGCGTTGCCCCCGAGGACGTGGTGAACGTTTGCAGCGCCATGCCCCGCCCCGTGCTGAACGCCGGCGACCAGCCCCAGTCCACCATGTGGGGCCACATGCTGGTCATCTTTGAAAAGAGCGAGTACAAGGAGCAGGCTGCCGACCTGGCCCTGACCCTGGTGAGCGACGAAGTCGCCATGGATTACTTCACCAACAACGGCATGCCCCCTGTGACCGTGAGCGCCTCCGAGCGTGAGGAAGTGAAGAACGACGCCTACCTGAACGGCTTCCTGGAGTCCACCTCCACCGCCCGTCTGGAGGAGACCGCCCGCACGACCAACGCCAGCGAGGTCAAGAGCGTCATCACCGAAGAACTGCAGGCCGCCCTGCTGGGCCAGAAGACCGCGGAACAGGCCGTGGCCGACATGGAGAACCGCCTGAACGCCCTGTAATCTCCCTGCGCCTGCGCAGTTCCTTGCCGGACACATCTGACCTGACCGGGGCCGCCCCCCAATGCGGGACGGCCCCGGCTGCTAAGGAGGCTTTTCCGTGAAAGGTATCAAAAACGGCGGCCACCTCACCGACCGCCAGGTGGGCTTCTTGCTGGTGGTGCCCGGTCTGGCGGTGTTTGCCGCCATCATTCTGTATCCCTTTGTGGACGCGGTGCTCATGTCCTTCACCGACCGGTCGCTGCTCTATCCCGACTACGACTGGGTCGGGCTGTCAAACTACATCAAGGTGTTCAAAGACCCCTACTTTGTGCCCACCCTTCTCACCACCGCAATCTTTGTGGTGCTGGCCACACTCATTCCCTTTGTACTGGGCTTCATCTGGGCCATCCTGCTCAATCAGGGATTCAAGGGCAGCGAACTCATGCGCGGCCTGACCCTGGTGAACTGGATCATTCCCGGCATTGCCATCGGCTTTTTGTGGAGCTGGATCTTCAACGGCCAGTACGGTGTGCTCAACGGTCTTTTGACGAACCTTGGCATTCTGGACAAGGGCGTAGCCTGGATGGGCCAGACGCAAACAGCGCTGCTGTGTGTGGTGGTCGCCCGTTCCTGGCAAATGCTGCCCTGGTATATGGCCTTCCTGCTGGGCGGGCTGCAGGGCGTTTCCATGGATCAGATCGAAGCCGCCCGTATCGACGGTGCCGGCAACTGGCAGACCTTCCTTCATGTGGTGCTGCCCCAAATGCGTTCCATCGTGACGCTGGTGCTGGTTTTGGGCACCATCGGCAACCTGCAGCACTTTGATCTGCCCTGGACCATGACCGAAGGCGGCCCCGCCCGGGCCACCACCACCCTGTCCATTGAGGTGTACACCACCGCTTTCAAGAACTGGGACATGGGCAAGGCGGCCACCGTGGGCACCATTTGGGCGTTGCTGCTTGCCTGCTTCAGCTTTGTGTATCTGCGGCAGGTCAACGAATCCGACTGAGGGGGGTGACAGGATGAAAATGTTTCAAAAGACCATTGGCTTCCGTATTTTCTTCTGGGTGTTCCTGGTGGCCATCGGCGCATTCGTGTTCCTGCCCCTTTTGTGGATGATCAACACAGCCCTGAAGCCCAGCGCCGACACCTTCACCCTCACCTTTTTCACCGGACCCAAAACGCTGGAAAACATCCTGCGTATCATCCAGGATCCCACCATCATGGGCTATCTGCGTAACAGCCTGCTGGTGTCCTTTGCCAGCAGCTTCATGGCCACCATCGTGTGCGCTTTTGCGGGCTATAGCTTTTCCAAGTTCCGCTATCGGGGGCGCAAGTTCATCATGGGTCTGTTTATGATGAGCCAGGCGTTTCCCCAGGCCATTCTGCTGCTGTCCATCTATGTGCTGATGCAGCGCACCGGCCTGCTGGGCAGCTATTGGGCGCTGCTCATCAGCTATGTGGTGTTCACTCTGCCGGTGGGCACCTGGACGTTGAAAAGCTACTTTGACCAGCTGCCCGACGCGCTGATCGAGAGCGCCAAAATTGATGGAGCAGGCCATGCCCGTATCATGTTCCAGATCGTTTTTCCCATGGCGGTGCCCGGCATGATCTCCATTGCTATCTACGGCTTCGTCTGGAGCTGGAACGACCTGCTCTACTCCATGACCCTCGTCACCGACACCGCCCGCCGCACCCTGGTGCCCGGCCTGGTGATGACCTTTTTGGGCGAGGCGTCCACCAACTGGAGCGCCATGATGGCCGCTTCGCTGGTGTCCGCCGTGCCGGTGACCATCATCTTCGTCTTTTTGCAGCGCTACTTCATCCAGGGTCTCACCTCCGGTGCAGTCAAAGGATGATTCACAAATGAACAAAGCGGCTGTCACGGACTCAAGTCCGTGACAGCCGCTTTGTTTTCTGCGTTTTTACATTTCCAGCACTGCCTTGCGAAGCGGCAGCACACGGGGGACCGTGACCGAAAGTTCGTCCACTCCCATTTCCAGGAAGAGCGGGAGCAGCGCAGTGTCCGCTCCCAGTTCCCCGCAGATCCCGGCCCAGATCCCGCTGTTATGCGCGTTTTCCACCGTGCGGCGGATCAGGCGCAGCACCGCCGGGTCGTGAGGATCCATCCCCGCGGTCACTGCCGGATTCTGCCGGTCCGCTGCAAGCGTGTACTGGGTCAGATCATTGGTGCCAATGCTGAAAAAGTCCACTTTTTTTGCCAGCACATCGCTCATCACCGCGGCTGCAGGCGTTTCCACCATGATCCCCACCTGGTCCAGCCCGAAGGCCGTGCCAGCTGAACGCAGCTGCTCCTTCGCCTGCTCCAGAAGCTCCAGCGCCCGATCCAGCTCCTGTTCTGAGGCGATCATGGGAAACATGATACGTACCGGGCCGAAAGCGCCGGCCCGCAGCATTGCCCGCAGCTGGTCGAGAAAAAGCCCGGGCCGGGCAAAGCACAAGCGGATTGCCCGCAGCCCCATTGCCGGATTTTCCTCTCGGGGAAGGTCCAGATAATCCACCTGCTTGTCCGCCCCGATGTCCAGCGTGCGGAGCACCACCGGCCTGCCGCCCATCGCCTGAACGGCCGACTTGTAAACGAGAAACTGTTCCTCCTCCGTGGGAGCTGCCCCGCCGGCCAGATACAGGAATTCCGTGCGAAACAAACCGATCCCTTCCGCCCCGCTTTCCGCCGCGTTGCAAACATCCTCCAGACTTGCCGCGTTGGCAAAAATCTGTATTTTCCGGCCGTCGCCGGTGCGGGTCTCCCGGTCCTTCAACCGCTCCAGTTCACACTGTTCCCTCTTTGCTTGCTCGGCAAACTGCCGTGCCCGTTCCAGCTGGGCCTCGTCCGGTTCCAGGCAGAAGGCGCCTGTCCCGGCGTCCAGCATACCCGGACGGCCGTTCCAACCGGGCTCCACAGGCACGCCGGACAACGCGGGCACTCCCAGTGTGCGGGCCAGAATGGCGGTGTGCGAATTCTGCGAACCCAGCTGTGTGATAAATCCGAGGATGAACCGGCGCGGAACACGGATGGTCTCGCTGGGTGTCAGTTCCTCCGCAGCCAGGATAACAGGCCGGTCAAGGGCGGCCAGCCGGTCCTCTTCATGATTGAGGACGGCACACAGTGCGTCGGCAATGTCCGCAAAGTCCACCGCGCGCTGGCGGAAGTATTCGTCATCCATCGCTGCGAACTGTTCGGAGAATTCCTTGCCCGCCCGCGCAGCGGCCTCCGCGGCCCCGGCGCCAGCCAAAACAGCCTCATGCACCTGTTCCTGAAAGTCCTCGTCTTCCACCAGCATTGCGTGGATCTCAAAAATCTCCGCCGCTGCCGGGTCTGCTTCTTCGCGGGCTTTTTGCGCCAGCGCCAGGCGTTGTTCTCGAACGGTTGCGGCCGCCCGTTCAAAACGCGCCCACTCCTCGCCGGGCTCCTGGGCGGTCGGCAGACCGGTCCGGTCCGGCCTGCGGTAGAAAAAGACTTCCCCTGCCGCGATCCCCGGCGCAAGCGCCTGTCCCTGCCATTGTTTCATAGCTTTTGCCCTCTGTTACAAGTTCTCTGCAAAGAAACGGCTCAGTTCTTCCTTTTCCTCCTGCTCCTGGGGCCCCTCCAGGCTCACGGTGACTGTTTCGCCCCGTTTGACGCCCAGCGCCATGACGGCGATGATCTTTTTTGCGTCGGCGCTTTTACCTTTCGCCTGCAGGGTGATGACCGAGCCCATCTGCTTGGCCTGTTTCACCAGAAGCCCTGCCGGGCGGGCGTGCAGGCCCACCTCGTCGGTGATGGTATATTGGAATGTCTCCATGCCGTGTTTCCTCTTTTCTAAAAAATCGTACAGGCCGCCGGGCTCACAGAGCCAGCAGGTTTTCCACCGTATCGGCCGTGGTGTCCTGCAGGATATTGTCCAGCGCAGTGGACATCACCAGGATATCGAATCCGATCTTTTTGACCGCGCCGATGTTGCCCGGCTTTATGCCACCTTCCAGCACTTTGACCACATGG
This sequence comes from Candidatus Allofournierella pullicola, assembly GCA_019114225.1. Taxonomy (GTDB): domain Bacteria; phylum Bacillota; class Clostridia; order Oscillospirales; family Ruminococcaceae; genus Allofournierella_A; species Allofournierella_A pullicola. The sequence goes on from DXFW01000024.1 coordinate 31,406, forward strand.
GTGTTGTTCAGGAAAAGTTCGAACCGGTGCATGCACTCGTCACTGAAGCCGGTGGCGCTCTGCCCCTGATAGATCATACCGGTGCAAAGACCCAGCAGATCCACGCCTGCGTCCTCATAATCGCGGATCGCTTGCAGCAGGCTCTCATCGGTGGGAGCCTGCACGCCGAAGGTGTCGTAGGCCGAGATGTACGCTTCGCACAGAAGGCCTGCGTTGTGGGCATATTCCGCGATCTGCCGTACGTCCTCAATGTTCGACTTGTGGGTATGCAGGCAGTCGGCGCCAGCACAGGCAATGCGCAGCGCGTCCTCCTGGGTAAAGGGGACCACCTGTTCCTCCGTGAATGCGCCGCGGGCAGCGCAGGTGATGAAAATATCGTCGCCCAGGGTGGCCCGCAGTCCCTCCACGGCAGTGGTCATGCGCTCCAGCGGCACCAGATGGCGGATGGACTCGGCCTCGTTCATGGTCGTCGCTCCCCGCAGGCCCATCTGCAGTGCCATGGCCGGATGGTTGGGCTCAAAGATACGGCAGCCACCCCGGTAAGCGCCCTTGGCAATGCGCATGTCGGTGGCCATGATACCGCCGAGCATAAGCCCGGTGCCCTGCTGTTCCAGAATCTTTGCCAGTTTCTCTTTGCGTGCCGCCTGACCGGCAGCCGCTTCGTAATGTGTGGTCATTGTTCAGCCCCTCTTTTCGTCTCAGGTTAAAAACCGGCAGCGCTCAGGCGCCCAGCCCCAGCAGCCGGCAGATAAACAGCAGAATGGTATACAACGGGTTGCCCGCGCTGATACTGGACACGAACATGGTGCCTTCGGGGATCATGTCCGGCGCCATCATCACTGCAGTCTCGGTGTAGGTGGCAGCCACATAGGTGCCGCACAGCAGATACAGCGCCGCGCCCACGGTCGCCGCCACCAGCGCGCGGAACATATTGCCGCGGCAGGCGATGACCGCCCACAGAATGTACAGTGTCATGCTGGACAGGTCCGCAAAGGGAAGCATGCGGTTGCCGGGCAGGATCATGGCAAGCACCAGCATGATGGGGATGATCAGAATGCTGAGGATCAGCACGTTGGGATTGCCCACACCGATGGCCGCGTCCATGCCGATACGAATTTCGCGTCCCTTCATTTTGCGGCTGGCCATTTCCTGGGTTGCTTCCGCGATGGGCGCAAGGCCCTCCATCAAAATCGAGCACACCTTCGGCATGAGCACCATGGTGGCGGCGCAGACCATGCCGATGTTCAGAATGCCCAGGCCGTCGAACCCGGCGCCAGCACCCAGCAGCGCGCCCAGGATCAGGCCCATCACGGCGGGTTCGCCGAATACGCCGATCTTCTCTCCGATCTTTTCGGTGGAAATGTCCCAGTCGCGGACCTTGGGGATCTTGTTCAGCACCCAGTTCACGCCAAAGTAGACCGGGGCCATGGTGATGGTGTCTTCGTGAGGCAGCGTAATGCCCTCGGGCACAAACTCACCCTCCCAGGCGCGGTCGGCAAAGACGTCCGCCAGTTTGGTGACCACCACAGAGGACAGGATGATCGCGGCCAGGCCGATCCAATAGCTTCCGGTGTATTTCTGCACCAGGACGCCGCCGGTGATCATGATCCAGTAGTTCCACATGTCGATGTTGAGGGTCTTGACGAAGCCCACCAGGATAAGCAGGATGTTGACGCCCAAAATGCCCACAACGGCCAGCGGCAACAGGGTGGACCCGAAGGCCATGGCCGAACCCAGCATCCAGCCTGCGTCGATCACATCCAGGTGCAGGCCAAGGTTGGTGGAAATCCCGTTTGCCGCTTCGGCAAGGCTGCCCATGAAATAATCCAGCACCAGCCACAGGCCCGCAAAACCGATGCCGTACAGCAGACCGGACTTGAATGCGTCCATGAATTTCATGCCAACGATAAGGCCCAGAATGGTGAAAATAATGGGCATCATCAAAGTTCCGCCCAGGTTGTTCACAAAATTAAAAACAGCTGTGATGATCTCCACAGATCCTTCCTCCTTTTTTGTTTGTTTACTTCAGAGCCTCAATGATCTCGGCCCAGGTCTCGTCCGCCCCCTGACCGGACAGCAGGTTCACGCCATACACCACCGGGATCCCTTCGGGCACCCGCACGTTTTTTCCCACATTGGAGATGATGATGTCCGGCTTAAAGCTGGCGGCTTTGCTTTTGGCTTCGTTGCTGGTGCAGGTCTGCACTTCCGCATCGATCCCCAGTTCCTTGAACTTCTTTTTGCACTTCATCGAAACCATTGTTGAAGTCGCCACACCGTTGGCGCAACAGATAAGTACACGTTTCACATCCACAAAAAGCACCTCCTTTCTTTTGGGGCCTCTGCCCGATTTAATCAATAAGACCTTTGCGCTCCAAAAGCGCGACCGTCTCTTCCTGCGTGGGCGCCTCGTACAGGCTTTGGAGCATTTCCTCGTCGGAGAACAACTCCATCAGGTCCGAAAGCATGTCCATGTGATCCTCGCCGCTCACCGCCAACAGCAACACGATGGAGGCGGCCACCGGATTCTGTTCGTCCCCCATCTGCCGGAATTCCACCGGCTGTGCCAGCTTGAGCATGCACACGGCATTCCGGTTCACATGGCGGGAGTCCGTGTGGGGGATAGCGATCCCGACGGGTTCCGTGGGCAGTCCCGTGGGAAACTGGGCCTCGCGTTCAATGACCGACGGACCGTAGCTTTCCTTCACATAGCCCCGGCCACACATCTCCCGCGCCCCGAATCCGATCGCCTCCTGCGGAGTGTCGAATCTCAGGCCCGTGAAAATCAGCTCCTTTTTCAGCACGTGTATCCTGTCCTTTCCTGTGCGATATCATTCTGCCTCCTGCAGCAGCGTCAGCAATTCCTGTTTCGTCTCGGCCCTGTTCATCGCCTCCATCGCCTGCTCGCTGCCGATCAGGTGGGCCAGCTGCACCAGCGCGTTGAGATGGCTGGTCTTGCTGAGGGTGCAAAGCGTCAGGATCCACCGCACCTGGGCACCGCTGTCCTCCAGAGAAAGCGGTGTTTTGAGCCGCACGATGGAGATTCCCGTTCGTTTCACATAGCGCCCGGCGATCGAGTGGGGCATGATCATGTCCGGCCCGATGAACATGAACCGTGCGCTGTGCTCCACTGCCTGCTCCACCGTGCGGGTATACTCCGCTTCGGTATAGCCGCTTGTCTCCAGCATGGTGCAGCCTGCGTGGACCGCTTCTGCCAGTGAGCCGAACACCGCGTCCAGCAGTATGTTCTCCGGTTCCACCAGATCCGCAAGGCGCAGCGGTGCGTCTGTGGCCTTGTGCTCTCCCACCGCGTGTTCCACCTCGCTGAGGTAGGCCATTTGGTTCAAAAACGTGCTGTTGCTGCCCGCCGCGGACTGTGCGTCGGCATAACGCACTTTTCTTTGGGGAAACACCGACCAGAGATTTTTGAGATCTGCTTCGGTCAGCAACGCGTTGACAAACATGCAAGGCACCTTTTCGCTCACCAGCGGGACGGTGGTGACGATGTGATCCACCTGACGTTCCCGCAGATATTCCGGCACCTCAAAGGCGCTGATGGTATCCACCACCTCGATGTCCAAAAAAAGCTGCAGCTTGTTGCTCATCAGGCGGGAAACGACCGACCCGCTGTTGCACACCACCAGTACCTTGGGTTTACGGGGTGCCTGAGGCTCGCTTTTTTCATACAGTTCCAAAAAGCCCATCATCAAGTCCACCAACTGCCGTTCCGTCAGCGGACGGCCAAACGCCTGGGCCAGGACCTCGCTTTTCTGCTGCACGATGTCATAAAGCGCCGCATACTCCGTGCGCAGCGACAAGACAATATGGTCATCCCACACACGCAGCGGCTCTTCACAGCCAAGAAAAATCTGGAACAGCTCGTCCCGGATAAAACTGATAAGCCGGGGCGTTACCTCCCCATGAAACTTTGCACAGACCTCCGAGGCAAAATTTGCCGCCAGCACCCGCCAATCGATATGACGGTTGAGGTACAGCGCATTCTCATAGTCGCTTCCCGCCCCCAACAGCGCCAGCGCCAGCGGCCAGAACAGCGCGGGCCGTTCCTGCGTCGGGTCCAGCATGCTGTCGATCTTTTCGGCCATCTCCCGGGCTGCGGCGGCCGCTTCGGTGCCAGCCAGCAGCTTTGCCTCCTTTGCTCCGGGGGTGTGATCCTGCCCGCGGCGCAGCAGACAGATCAGTGCCATCAGCGCGCAATTGCCTGCCATGCGGTAGGCGAACCCCTGCTCGTGCAACACCCGGCCCGCGATCCTCTCGGCCTGCTGATAGCTGATCCCCTCGCTCTGATAAAAGCAATAGGGGCGCTGCATTTCCAGCAGCTGTTCCGCATGCAGTCGGCCCACCACATTGTTGGCTTCCATCAGCTGCAGCAGCATGGCCTGTGCATAAAGGCACACATTCGTCTCGTCGCCGCTCAGCCGAAACCCGCTGGCCGTGGTGGCATTCAGTGTGATCTGAAAAGCCCCCGTTCCCTTTTTCAGCACCTCCAGGTCGTTGCTGATGGTGGTTTTGGACACATCCAGCTCCTCCATCAATGCTGCGAGGCGGACGGGATGTCCGCAGAGAAGCCGCCAGAGGATGTGTTCCTGCCGTTCTTCCGGGGTGTAGAGGACGTTTTCGCACTGCTCTTCTATGACCTTGCGCAGGCAGGCGCGCCAATCGGTGCTTTTTCCTTCACAGGAGACCGCGCCGTTGTCCACACGCAGGTCCACCGGGCAGCCAGACTGCTGCAAAAGTTCCTGCAGCATTTCCAGATCGTAGTAGATCACCCGATGGGATACCGCATACAAATTTGCCAAATCATTGATGTGCAGCTGCACGCTGCTGTGCATTACATAATTCAGAATGCTGAGCATTCGGTTCGTAACGATCATTTCCCCACCTGTTCTCCGTTACCCGGCCTCTCTGTTCTCATCGTTTCTGTCAACTTTATTATAGAAAAGTTTCTTTCACTGGTTCAATCTCATATTTCGCACGGCTCAATTTGTCAAATTTGTCATTTTCTTTCCACGGTATAATGAAATATTATTATAGTAGACGAAAGAAGGGCTGCCATGTGCCATACATCGATATTATTTCCGGTTTTCTCGGAAGCGGAAAAACCACTTTTCTCCGCCAGCTGGCCGGACGAGTTTATGCCGGTCAGCGAATCGCTGTGATTGAAAACGACTTTGGCGATGTGAGCATTGACGCAGAGCGCCTTGGCGCGGAGGGTCTTCTGGTCAGTGAGCTCACCGCCGGCTGTGTTTGCTGTTCGCTCACCGCGCGTCTGCAGGGTATGATGGGAGAAATCCTGCGCACTTTTTCTCCCGACCGTATCCTGTTGGAGCCCTCCGGGGTGGCCCGGCTTTCAGATGTGCTCCGCGCAGTGGACAGCGTCTGCCGCGACACTCCGCTGCGAAAAGGCATGGTGTGCACTCTTGCGGCTCCCCTTCCCCGCCGGGAATACGCCCGGCAGTTTTTGAGCGTTTACAAAAACCAATTGCAAAGCGCTTCGCTGATCCTGCCCACGCGGATGGAACTTCTTGCCGCAGAGCAGCGCGAAAGTTTTTTGGACTTTCTGCGTGAAACAGCTCCCGGCACTTTTCTGCTTGAGCGGGACTGGCGCAGCCTTTCCGACACGGAACTGGCACAACTGGTACAGCAACCGCCGGCCCCTGTGCAGACGCAGGCCCGCAGCTTCATCCGTGTGCCTGCCTCTGAGGCGGACAGCTTCACCAGCGTCTTTGCCGGGACCTGCGCGCCCGCAAGGCTGAAAGCCGCCCTGAAGGAACTGGGCGGTGCCCCGGAACGTTACGGGTGCGTGCTTCGCGTCAAGGGTGCGCTGCAGTCAGTGGACGGCCCTCTTCAGGTGGACTACACGCCGGGCGGCTGTTTTCTGCAGCTCTGCGCCAAAGCAGATAACCGGCTGGTGTTTATCGGTTCCGGCATGCAGCGCGCCGCCATCCGCCGGGCGTTGCAAAGCACATTTGAATAGCCCCAACATGTCAAAAAGAGGTCTGCCGCCCGTTTCACAGGCGGCAGACCTCTTTTTGTCAAAATCAACCTTCTTGGTGTCTTCCCTTCGCGGCTCAGGCCAAACGGTCCGGCATTTCCATTCCTGCTCCGTACAGCGCCGTCATTATGCTGGCAAGATCGCCCAGCTGTTCACCGGTCTGTGCCGGGAGGACACGGCAGGCTGCCAGCGAATACGGGATACACTCCCGTTCCAGCACCTGCTCCATAGAAGGGCGAAGAAGCGCCTCGCAGCGAACAAAAATGCTGCCGATGATAACAGCCTCCGGATTGAGGGCGTCGATGAGGAGCGCGACCCCCTTGCCCAGCTTTTCGCCCACAAGGGCAAAAATGCGCCTGGCGTCCCGGTCGCCCGCAGCTGCCGCGTCCGCAAGTATTTTGGCGGTGAGCGACGAAGCTGTCTGCCGGTCCCGCGCAAAGGCATACGGCGCACCCTGTTCCAGCGCCTGGAGCGCGAGCGCACTGGCCAGCCGCCCGATCCCTCCGCCACTGGTAAAGCCGGAAAAAGACCCGTGTTTTCCGAATCCCACGGGGCCGTCCGGTTCGATACGCATATGGCCTATCTCACCGCCCATATCGCAGGCACCGCTGACGAGCCGGCCTTCCGCGATGATCCCGCTGCCCATTCCGGTGCCCATGGTCAGGAAGATCATATTGTTTGTGCCCCGGCCCTCCCCCAGTTTCCATTCCACCAGGGCGCAGGCTTTTGCGTCGTTCAGCAGATAGGCCGGCGCCCCGAACGTATCCTGCAAAAGTTCCACGATGGGAATGTCGACCCATGTGGGCAGGTTCGGCGGGCAGAGCACCACGCCCCGGCGGCTGTTCAGCGGGCCGCCGCAGCTGACGCCGATGGCGCTCACCTGCGCGGGGGGCACGCCTTCCTCCCGAAGTACCTGGCGCACCGCACCGAACAACTCCGCCTGTATCTCCGCAAAAGGCCGCTCCGCGCGGGTCGGAAACGCGGCCCTGGCCCGAATGCGGATCTCACGGCCGGCCTGCGCCAGGACCACAGCGCATTTGGTCCCGCCCACATCCAAGCCAACGATCCACTTCATTGCAACCCCCTTGCTTTCTTTGCTCCGGCTGCGCCCCGGCGGGACGCCTCAGAGCCTGACCTGCCTCCACGGGCCGCCCTGTTCCCGCACTTCCACGCAGAAGTCAACAGCGGCCAGATCGGCGCGCAGACGGGCTTCATACCCGTTGTATTCCCGCCGCACCTCCAGCAGATGGGGCTGCAAAAGCACCGCTTTGCAACCCGCACGCTCATCAAAGGCAGGGCATTCGCCGCGCCAGCGCATCATCTGCACAAGGCGCTGCACCACGGGGCGCTCCAATGCCTCGTCGATCTCGGCCGCGGTATAATCGTGCCGGTTGATACTGCGCCCCTCCCGGGTCCGCTCCAGCTTTTCGATGTCGTTTCTGCCCGCCAGAAGGCCCACATAATACACCTGCGGCACACCCGGGGCAAAGAACTGGATCGCGCGGGCCAGAAGATAGGCGTCGTCCCGCTCTCCCAGCGCCGAGTAATAGGTCGTGTTCACCTGATAAATGTCAAGATTGTTGTAGTCCGGCGTATTGTATTCCGGCTTCACGCCCGCGCCGCAGTTGAAAATGCACTGTTTTGTGAAGGCGATTTCTTCCGGCGTCAGCAGTTCCTCCACGTCCACCACCCCGATCCCGTCGTGGGTGTCCAGCGTGGTGTACTGACAGCGCGGACAGTTGTTCAGCCAGTCTGCCAAATGTGCCCCGCTGGCGCTGTAGATGGCATGGAGCACCAGCATTGGCAGACAAAAGTCGTAAGTCCAGTAGCCGTGGTCCGCCAGCTTTTTTTGCACGGTGGGCCCCCGGTGGATCTCCGGGAGGATCCGCGTGCCGAAGGGCCGCAGGATCTGTTCCACCCAGCGGAACATCTCCCAGATGTCGGGTTCCACAAAAAAGCAGTTGGTCCCGGCACGCTTGGTGGAAAAAGCAAATGCGTCCAGCCGGATGGTCTTTGCGCCATGCCGCGCCAGGCCCGAGAGGTTCTCTTCCACGAAGCGCCGTCCCACAGCGCTTTTCAGGTCGATGTCCAGCTGTTCCTCGCCAAAGGTGCACCACAGCTCCTCGGTGGTGCCGTCCGCGAAGCGGACCGGCACATGAGGCGCCCGGGGCTTTCGCTTGTAGATCATTGCCAGCTGTTCCGGCGAAGGCTCGCCGCCCGGCCAGAATTCTCTCCAGCGTATGAACAGATCCCGCCAGGGCGAAGCGTCTTTATTCTTCAGATAGTCCTGGCAATAGGGGCTCTGGCGGGAGATGTGGTTGATCATAAAATCACACATCAGATCATAACGGGCCGCCAGTTCTTCCACGTCATCCCAGCTGCCGAATGCCGGGTCCGGCCGGTCATAGCGCAAAGGTGCGAATCCCCGGTCGCCTGAGGAGGGATAGAAAGGCAGCAAATGCACCTGCCCCACAGCCCCCTGCAGACGGCTGTCCAGAATGCGGGTGAGCGCAGCAATGCTGCCGCCCATGCTGTCGGGATATGTGATGAGCAGGATCGGCTGTATCATCGTTTATTCTCCACCCACTTCAAAATCAAACCTCTCGATGTACCGTTCAAAATGGCTGGAACGGGTGTTCACGGCAACGCCCCACATGGAGGAGATGTCATCGGCTGCAGCCCCCTGAGGAACAAAAATGCCGCTGGCCCTGTTTTCAAACTCGCAGCAGGGTTCGAAGCAAACGCCGTCCTCGCTGTAGTAGAGATACTGATGGCCGGTGGGGTCATGCCAGTTTCCCCTGTAAATATACCCCTCATGGGCCTTGTGCTTGAGCCCGCTGAGCAAAAGCAGCCCGCCTTTGTACGGCCAAAGGGAAAACGCATGACCGCGGATGACCGGGCTGTGCGGATCGCGGCGGTAGGGGCCTTCGATGGACGGGGCACGGGCAAACCCCAGCTGCGTCATGTCGGCGTCATGCTCACGGCTGTTGCTGCCTTTGTAGTAGATCCTCCACTCCCCGTTCCAGAACAGGGCCGTGATATCGTCCACCCCAAAGTCATCCCACTCGCCGGGTGCTCCCGGACCGAACGCCGGGCCGCCGCTCTTGCGCACAAACGGGCCGTCCGGGGTGTCCGCCACCGCCCAGCTGCAGCTGCGGGGCTGAGGCGCTTCGTCACTGTAATTCTCGCCCACCCCGCTGTACCACATGTAGTATTTTCCCTCGGCAAAGATCACGTTGGCGGTGAGCACACCGCCTGCGTCCCAACTGCCCGGTTCGCCCGGCAGCAGCGCGTCGAAAGGCTCGTCCCAGTTCTCGCCGTCTGCCGAGGTGACGCACATGATCTTGCAGCCGGTATAATGGCCATAAGGCAGATCGTGCACGTGCTGGGTATACCACAGATAATATTTCCCGTTGTAGAAGAGGATGTTTGAGGGGTCATGGTTGTTGTCGCTCGGGAGCCCCTGTGTGGGATGTGCCGCGCGGCGCACCCGTCCGAGTTCCTTCGGTATGTTCATCGATGTTTCCTCCCGTCGGCCTTTGGCCTGTGTATCATTCCTTGCCGGAGCCTTCCACGATTCCTTTTACCAGCTGCTTGTTGAACACCGCATACATCACCAGGATGGGCAATGCGCTGAGGGTGACCGCCGCCAGCAGAATGCCATAGCCGCCGTTCATGGAAACGTCGCCTATGCTGCGCAGCATGGCCGTCACCGTGAGGTTCTCTTTGCGGTTCATAATGATGATGGGCCACAAAAAATCGTTCCAGGTGTTCATAAAAGTGAGGATCGCCAGCGAAAAGATCCCCGGCGCCAGCATGGGGAACGCGATCCGGAACAAAATGCGCGCTTCCGAAGCGCCCTCGATCCGGGCAGCTTCCATGGTCTCGGTCGGCACGCCGTTCGAGGCAAACTGCCGCATCATAAATACGCCGAACGCCGGCGTCAGCCCCGGCAAGATCAGTGACCACAGCTTGTCTGCGCCGCCAATGCTCCGGAACAGCATGTAGGTGGGGACCAGCCGGGTCTCCAGCGGCAACATCAGCGTGGCAAGGACCAGGATGAACAGGATGTTTTTGCCGGGGAAACGGTACTTTGCAAAGGTGAACCCGCTGAGGGTGCAGAAAAAGCACGCTCCCGCCGTGGTGACCACGGACACGATAATGCTGTTCATCATCGCCTTGTCAAAGGGCCAGCTGGCAAAAAGCTGGCGGTACTTATCCAGGCTGAACCCGTTCTGGGGCAGCAGCTTGGGCGTCAGGGTAAAGATCTCATAGTCCTCTTTGAAACTGCCGAAAAACATCAGCACAAACGGAAAGCAGGAGATCACAATGATGACGAGCAGCAGCACCAGGGAGAGCAGTTTGACCAGGTTTGCGCGAAGTTTGTAGTTCTTGTTCACCGCTCACCCCTCCATGTCTTTGTAGTAATGTTTGGCCAGCAGCCCGCTGAACGCCAGCAGCAGCACGAAGAGAATAAAGCTCAGTGCCGCGGAGTAGCCCATCTTGCCGTACTCATACGCGTTTTGGTACAGATAGTACACCAGGGTGGTGGAAGAATTGATGGGGCCGCCCTGCGTGAGCACCATCACATCGCTGACGTTTTGGAAGATCCAGATGGTGGAGATGAGCGAAACGAAGAATATCTCCGGCATCATCAGCGGCACAGTGATGGAGAAAAATTTGCGCACCGGGCCCACGCCGTCCAACATGGCCGCCTCATGCACCGACTGAGGGATCTTTTGCATCCCCGCCAGCATCACCAGGGCAAAATAGCCGGTCATACGCCAGATGTTCATCATGGCCACCGACACTTTGGACAGCGCAGTGGTATCCAGCCAGCCGATGGGGTCGATACCGAACAGGTTCCCCAGCAGCACGTTCACCAGGCCGCCCTCTGTGGTGAGCACGATACGGAAAACAATGGCCACGATGGCCACTGCCGTAATGTAAGGCAGAAGCACAATGCTCTGATACACTTTGCGCCCCAGGATCCGCTTGGAATTGAGCAGGACGGCGAACAGCAGCGCCAGGATCGTGCGCGCCGGCACGATCAGTGCCCACAAAACCACCGTGTTCCACAGCGAGGAATAGAACTTCGGGTCACGGAATGCTTTCACATAATTGGAGAACCCGACAAAGTCCATTCGAGCCAGTCCGTCGTAGTTGGTCAGGCTCACATAAAAGCCGTAACAGGCGGGATACAGGCACAGAAAAACGAACAGGATAAAGAACGGCGCCAGCCACACATAGCAGTGCTTGTTTCGCTTGATCTCCGTCCAAATGCCGGCCCGGCTTCGAACGCCGGACCGCTCAGATCTCTTATTCAAGGGCGATCCCTCCTTGCTTCGATCCCGGGAAAAGAGAGGGCGGCAGTCAGCTCTCTGCCTGCCGCCCTCCGGGAGACGACTCAGATAAGTTCAATGCGGGCGCGCATTTCTGCCGCCGCGGTTTCGGGCGTGTAGGCGTCGTTCAGGAACATCTCGCCCAGCACTTCCGCGATCACGGTTTTGATCTCGGCCGTGCGGACATCCACATAAGGCAGAACGATGGTGTCGGCCTTGTCCAGCAGGTCCTGCGCCAGAAGCGCCACAGTCTTTTCACCGCCGAAGGGAGCCGATTCAGCCACGCCTTCGCCCTGGGCCAGAGCTTCCAGGCCGGGCAGGTAGCCGGTGCCGAAACGGGCCATCAGGCCTTCTTCGTTGATGTTTGCGCACTTCTGGGCGGCTTCCACCGTCTGAGTGAGGTAAGCCACCACCATGCGGGCAGCATTGGGGTATTTGGTGTTGGCGTTGATGGCCCAGAATTCGGTGTTGTTCAGGTAAGTGTCCGGGCCTTCCTCGGAGAATTTCATCGCAGGGGCGATCCGCAGGGTGCCGTAGCCGCCCTGGCCGTTGGGATCGGCGTTGGTCTCATAGTAGGCAACATGAGCGGCTGCGCCGGGGAACGCCGCGATCTTGCCGGCATTGAACGCGGTCCAGTACTCGTCGCTGTTGCTCTGGTCGCTCTTGTGCCAGATACCGGCGTCATAGCACTTCTCCAGCAACGCGATCGCTTCTTCCGCCTTGTCCAGGGAGATATTGCCCTCCTCGTCCAGCACTTCGCCGCCGAGCATGTACACGTAGTTCATAAACAGGCTGACACAGTCGGGGTCGGAGGGGTCCCAGGCGCCGGCGTAGTAGCCCGCTTCCTTCAGGGTCAGCGCCTGATCGAAATACTCGTCAAACGTCGTGGGCGCGCTCAGGCCCAGCTCATCGTACACATCGCCGCGGTACATGAAGATGAACTGATTGGTCACCTGGTTGGGCAGGCCGTAAACGCCGCCGTTGTACTGCACGGGCGTGAGCACATCCAGAGTATTCTCGCTGTCGTAAATGCTGCTCAGCTCCATCAGATAGCCCGCCTCCACGAACTGGCGGACAAACTCGTCGTGAACGATCAGCACGTCGGGCACCGAGTCGCCCTGGCTCATGGCGATCTTCATCTTTGTGGGATACTCTTCATAGGAATACTTTTCGAAGTTGATCTTGATCCCGGTCTCTTCCATGAAATCCTTCAGCACGTATTCCGCCACAGAGGTCAGGTGCGCGCCGCCCATAATGGTCAGTTCCGCGCCCTCCTCGGGGGTCATGTCATCCCAGTGCAGCAGCTCCTGCGTCTCTCCCGTGCCGGAAGGCGCAGGGGCAGAACTGCCCCCGGTGCTGGCTGCGGGAGCGCCGCAGCCTGCCAGACACCCGATCATCATCAAAGCGGATAGCAACATTGCAACATACTTTTTCATAACGGTCCTCCTTTGGTTTCGATACTGTATTGTTTTGGATCAGAAAGCATGATCTGACTCAACAAACGACGAACATCATCCGGCGACACGCACGCCACCGCATCCGACATGGAGTTGGCCACTCCGCAGGCCATACCCAGCGCAAAAGCCTGGCGTGGGGGCATTCCCCTGGAAAGGCCCACGCAAAACCCGGCCACGCAGGAATCACCGCTGCCGATGGTGGACATGACCGGCACGTCCGGCACCTCCGCCAGGCAGCACTCCGTTCCGCTGACCAGCAGCCCACCCTGTGCGCCCATGGAGACCATGATCCACTCGAAGCGCCCGGGCAGCACTTTGCGTGCCATCCGGCACAGCGCTTCGGCGTCGGTGGTCGGCGCCTCGCCGCACAGTTCGGCCAGCTCGTTCTGATTGGGCTTGCAAAGATAGTACCGGCCCTCGGCGGCATTTCGCAGCGTGGCGCCGTTGGCGTCCAAAATGCACATTGCGCCGGCCTTTTCGCACATTGCGCCGATCCGCACATAAATGTCTTCAGGCGCGCCCGGAATGGAGATACCGGAACACACCACGATGTCCCCTTTTTCCAGGTCCTCTTCCAGCCGGCAGAGCAGCAGCTCCGCCTGTGCCGGCACCACGCTGGGCCCCATTTCCAAAATCTCGGTCTCCAGATTTTGGCTGCGGTCGATCACATTGATGGTGGTGCGGGTCTCTCCGGCCACCTCCAGAAGGCAGACACTGCTGCAGCAGCGGGCCATCTCCGCCCGCACCCGCCCGCCTGCCGTTCCTCCGACGAATCCATAGACCGCCGCCGGTTCCCCCAATTGGGCGCAGACTTTGGCCACGTTCACACCTTTTCCGCCCACGCACTCGCTGGGTTCATTGTTCTTGTACTGGCGGCCTGCGGTGAACTGGTCGATGTAATAGGTCCGGTCGATCACCGGATTCAGGCAAACCGCTCGGATCATCGCTCCATCCTCCTCCCCGGCTCACAGCCAGTTTTTCCCTGCGCAGCCGCAGACGTTCCGCATTTTGTGGCGCACCTCGGCGGAAAACGCCTCTCTGGCAGGCCGCAGATACACCCGCGGGTCATACTTGTCCGGCGTGTCCCGCAGCACCCGTCGCACCTCCCGCGTGAAGCAGAGGAAGTTGTCCACATCCATATTGGCCTTGCAGACTCCGAACTGCCCGGTGCGGGCGATGTCCGTTTCGCTGCAATTGCGCATGAAGGGCACTTTTCCGCCCACATGGTTCACGTCTTCGATCAGTTCCGCCGGCAGGCTGGCCGCTCCGTGCAGCACAAGCGGATAACCGGGCAGCGCTGCGTGGATCCGGGCCAGCACGTCAAAGTCCAGCGGGAGCGGGCCGTCCGCGATCACCCCTCCGTGGGACGTGCCCACCGACACTGCCAGGCTGTCGCAGCCGGTTTCCTCCACAAAGCGGGCCGCCATTGCGGGGTCGGTAAATGCCGCATGCTCGGCAAACACCTCATCCTCAAAGCCCGGCAGCCGGCCGAGTTCCGCCTCTATGCCGGCCCCCCGTTCGTGGGCCCAGTCCGCCAGTGCGCGGGTCAGCCGGATGTTCTCTTCACAGGGCAGGTGGGAGCCATCGAACATTGCCCCGGAAAAGCCCCAGCTGATGGCTTCCATCGCGGCTTCGGGCGTGGGGCAGTGGTCATGATTCAGGGCCACCGGCACCGGCGTTTCCTCCGCCATCCGTTTCATCAGTGAAACAAAAGCCGGAACGCTGGGCACATATTTGCGTGCTCCCATGCTCATTTGCAGGATCACCGGTGCGTTTTCCTGCCGGGCCGCGTCCAGCACGGCGCCCAGCGATTCCAGATTGCACACGTTGAATGCACCGACGATGTACCGTTCCTGCGCCGCATGCTCCAACAGCTGCTTTACCGTCTTTAATGCCATTTTATCTCCCTCCGAACATCAAAGGCCGCCTGTGCCTGTTTTTTCCAACTTTGCCGCAGAATAGAAAACGTTTTCTATTCAGACGCACATATCAGAAAACGTTTTCTATCAGGATACGCCTGCACGGCGTCCGTGTCGGGGATGTCCCCCTCCGGCAGTTATTCGTGCATGTTCCGCACCGAGTCGCCCCGCAGCAGCGGCGCGTCCAGCTGAACTCTGGTGCACCCGCAATCGGCGGATTGGAGCAGCTGGCGAAGCAGCAGCCCTGCCTGGCGGCCCATTTCGCAGCTGTCCTGATACATACAGGTGACGCGCAGACCAAAATACGAATCCACCATTCCAAAGGAGACCAGGGAAATATCCCGGCCGATCTGCAGCCCCAATTCCGCACATGCCTTCAGCGTACCCGAAAGCACGATGTTGTTGGCGCAGAAAAGCGCTGTAGGGTGGTCCGGGCGGGCCAGAAGGCCGCGGACCCATTTGTATGCCGACTCGGCGTCAAAATTGGAGGGGCTGACCCACTCTTCTTCCACCGGGAGGCCGCTTTCTTCCATTGCCTGCACAAACCCGTGATACCGCTCCTGGCCGTTGCGGTTTTTCAGCGAGACGTTCACGATCCCGATCTCGGTGTGCCCCGCGTCGATGAGTTCCCGCGTAATGCGGCGGGAGGCTTCGTTGTTGTCCCATCCCACCTGGTTCGTTTCCAGTCCGTCCAGCACACGGTCGATCTGGACCACCGGAACGCGAAGTTCCAGAAATCTTTGAATAGAATCGATCTTGCTGTCGCTGCTGGCGATCACGAGGGCGTCGATCCGTTTTTCCAGCAGAGATTCCAGCAGCTGGCGTTCTTTTTCTGCTTTTCCGTCGCTTCCGGCCACCACAAGGTTATAGCCGTCGGCGGCGATCTCCCGCTCCAGCCCTTTTGCCGCTTCCATAAAAAACAGGTTGGAAAGGTCCGGCACCACCAGCGCGATCAGATTGGTGCGGTTGCTGCGCAGGCTGCGGGCCACGGCGTTGGGCCGGTAACCCAGCTCCCGAACCGCTTTGCGCACCCGCTGCTGCACCTCAGCGCTGACAGGATAGTTCCCGTTCAGGGCGCGGGAGACCGTTGTGATGGAAACACCCGCGGCTTTTGCAATGTCTTTGATCGTCGCTTGCTTCACAGCGCATCCCCCGGCAACAGTTAACGTTTTCTATCCTCTTCGCCTTTAGGATAGACGCTTTTGTTTTTTCTGTCAATACTGCCGCAAACAAATCGGTCAACTGCCGCATTTTTCTATCCGTTTTCTATACATGTTGCCCGCCTGTCGGCCAACATTCTGACATTTTCTTTGGGAAGGAAGCGTTTTCTGGAAACAGTTCCACATTTTCATTGAATCCTCCCGCAGTTTGGTATATGATAATGATAAAACATCATCCGGAGCCCTTTTTGGCGCCCGGAAGGAAGGCGGTCGCACAGATGGCGAGGATTCAGGACGTTGCGGAAAAAGCGGGAGTCGGCGTGGCCACAGTGTCCCGCATGCTGAACGGTTCGGGATATGTTTCTGCGGCTTCTCGGGCAAAGATCCAGGCCGCCATGGACGAGTTGAACTACACGCCGAACGAGCTGGCGCGCAACCTTTATCACAAGCGTACGGGTATCATTGCGGTGGTGGTGCCCACCATTGCCCATCCGTTTTATGCGGAATTTGTGAACTGCGCGGAAATGGAGATCCACCGCCGGGGCTTCAAGACCATGCTCTGCAATGCATCCAGCGGATATGCGGAGGAGCTGGAATATCTGGACATGCTCAACCGCCACATCGTGGACGGAGTCATCAGCGGCACCCACACGATGGACACCGAAGCTTACAATAAAATCAAAAAGCCCATTGTGTCCCTGGACCGGTATCTGGGCGAGGACATCCCGCTGGTGGCGGTGGACCACGTGAAGGGCGGCCGCCTTGCGGCGCAGGCATTGCTGCAAAGCGGCTGCAGGCGTGTGCTTCATTTCCGGGGCGAAACCACCGTGGAGGCTCCCTATCACGACCGCCATTTTGAATTTTCCCGTATCATGCGGGAAAACGGCGTGGAGGTCTATGATTATGAACTGGCCTGGAACCGCTTTGACGTGGAATACCACCAGCAGGTAGTGGACGATGTCTTTTCCTCCGGGCTGGAGTTTGACGGAGTGTTCGGCGTAGATCAGCTGGCCGCCATCTGCATGAACGAGCTGCTGCGCCGGGGCCGGCGCATTCCGGAGGACGTGAAGCTCGTCGGCTACGACGGCACCTACATCTCCCGCCTCTCCCGGATCCCGATGACCACCGTGGTGCAGCCCATCGACGCTCTGGCGCGGGAATCGGTGCGCCTTATCCTGGACTGCATGGCCGGCAAACAAGCCAAGAACGAGCGGGTCATGCTGGATGTGAGCTTGCGGCAGGGCGAAACTACCCTTCCGGTATAATCAACAAAAAGCGGGCTTTTGTATTCTCATTTTCAACAAAAATAGTTTTAGACGGGTATTTTTAGTTGACATTTCGCACGATTTGTTTTATTTTATAGACATGTGGAAGCGGTTCCTCATTTTTTTAATCCAAAATGTGGAATGGGTTTCACATCAATACATTTTTACAGGAGGATACACCGTGAAAAAAGCATTATCGCTGGGCCTGGCCCTGAGCATGGCGCTCGGACTGATGGCCGGATGTGCAGGCTCTCCCAGCAGCTCCACCACATCCGCCGGAACATCCACATCGGCTTCTGCCGAAGAGACCGTCATCACCTTTGGCATTCATGTTGCCAACCCCGAAAGCCAGGAAGCGGTCACCTGGCAGATCGTGCAAGCCTTCAACGAAGCCTATGCCGGCAAGTACAAGGTGGAGTTCCAGGCGGCCGATACCGAGACTCACACCACGAACATGATGCTGCAGGCCACCGACGGCACCCTTCCCGAGATCTTCTGGATGGATGCCAGCCAGGCGCCCGAATATGCTGAATCCGGTTATCTTCTGGACCTTTCGGATTTCCTGAGCCAGAACGAAGCCGTGGACACCGCCCTGGGCGGCATGGAAGACGCCTTCAACAACGGCTCCATGCAGTACGGCCTGCCCTATCAGTGCAACGTGCAGGGTTTCTTCTACAACAAGGACATTTTTGACGCGGCTCAGGTGGCTTATCCCACCGAGGACACCACCTACGACGAATTCCTGACCATGATCGAGCAGCTGAAAGCAGCCGGCACCACCCCCATCGCCATCGGCAGCAAGAACAGCGCCTACGCCATGTGGGAGTTCAACGAGTTCCTGGCCCGCTACGGCTGGGAGGAAGACATCGACGCTTACAACGCCGGTGAGACCCCCTTCAACAACGAAAAGCTGGTCTCCTGCTTTGAAAAAGTGAAGGGCCTTGCCGACGCGGGCGCCTTCCCCGAGAACATGGCCACCATCGAATACTTTGACGCGAAGCAGCTGTTTGTGGACGGCAGCGCGGCGATGTTCGGCACCGGCCAGTGGGACTGCGCCGCTTTCGACGAGTCTCTGGGCGACAGCATCGGCTTCTGGTGGGGTCCCAAGTTCGAGGACTCTGACGCCGAGCAGGAGATCGCCATGAAGGTGCCTTCCGCTCCCATCGTGGTGAGCAGCAAGGTCGCGGATGACCCCGCTGTTCAGGAAGCGGTGTATGCCTTCCTTGCGTTCTATTACAGTGAGGACGCCACCGGCATTTCCTACGAAGGTTCCATCTTCCCCGCCACCAACTACTCCGGCGTTGCTGCCAGCGAGACTCAGTACGCCATGAACCAGATGATCGAGGCCCTGGCCTCCGGCTGGGCGGTTCCCGAAGCGGCGCCCGACCAGACTCTCACCCCCTCTGTGCAGGAGGCGCTGTACGACGGCCTGTTTGGCGTTATGCAGGGTGTGTACACGCCCGAGCAGGCACTGGACAACATGGACGCGGCGCTGGCTTACTGATCCTGTCCCCCACACGCTCCATTTGACCTGCAAGCGGGCGCCGGCCGACAGCCGGCGCCCGCTTTTACCAAAGGAGGATTCGTTTTGCACTGGCTCAGCAAAAAAAGATATCTGGTGGGGATGACACTGCCCTCCCTTCTGGTCTACACGGTGTACATCATCCTGCCGATCGGCATTGCCGTGTACTACAGTCTGACGAAATATTCCGGCATCGGCAAACCCACCTTCGTGGGGTTCTTGAACTATGCCCGCATGCTTGAGGACAAGGTGTTCTGGACATCGCTCAAAAACACAATGATCATGTTTGTGCTTGCGTTTGCCCTGCTGCTCACCCTTTCCTTCCTGCTGGCACTGCTTCTGAACAGCCGGCTGAAGTTCGCGGATCTGTCCAAGTCACTGATCTTCTCGCCCGCCATCATCGCCCCCATCATCGTGGGCATTATCTGGGTGTACATCCTGGATCCCAACATCGGCGTCATCAACAATCTGCTGGACGCCATCGGCGCTTCGGCGCTCAAGCAAAAATGGATCGGCGGCGAGGTGCTGTCTCCCTACAGCATTGCGGTGATCTATTTCTGGCAGCAGCTGGGCTATCTCACCACCATTTTCATCGCCGGCCTGAAGATGATCCCGGAGGATGTTCTGGAGGCGGCCACCATCGACGGCACCACCTTCCCCCAGAAGGTGCGGTTCGTGATCCTGCCCATGATGAAGACCACCATCTCCACCGTGGCCGTGCTGATCATTACCGGGGTGTTCAAGATCTTCGAGATCGTGCAGCAGACCACCGGCGGCGGGCCGAACCATCTTTCCGAAACGCTGGTGACCTACAGCTACGCACAGACGTTTGACAGCGGCAACTACGGATACGGCATGTCCCTTGCCACGTTCACCAGCCTGCTCTCCCTGCTGATCACGGCCATCTATTCCCTGCTCACACGAAATAAGGAGGACTGACCATGACCAAAAAGCAGACAAGGCTGATTCTGTATCCGGTGATGATCCTCATCACCCTGGTGGTGGTGTTTCCTTTTTTGTGGATGCTGATGCTCTCCTTCAAATCCAGCGGAGAGATCCTGTCTGACCCGCTGGCGTTCCCCACCTCCCTCAATCTTGAAAACTTTGCAAACGCCCTGAACACGCTGAACTTTCCCCAGCTTTATGCCAACACGTTCCTGATCTGCGCCGCGTCGCTGATCTTTGAACTGGCCATCACCTTTTTGAGTTCCTTTGCACTTGCCCGGCTGGAGTTTCCCGTCCCGAAGGTCCGCACACTGATCTACAGTTTCCTGATCCTGGGCCTTTCGGTGTCGCCCTTCATCCTGCTGTTCCCTGTGTATAAGATCAATGTGTTTTTCGGGCTGCGCGGCAAGCTGGCGCTGGTTTTGCCCTATGTGGCCACCTCCATCTCCTTCAACACCCTGCTGCTGGTGGGCTATCTGAAGGCTTTGCCGCCGGAAATAGACGAGGCGGCCATCATCGACGGCTGCAACGTGTGGGACCTGATGTTGCGGGTCACGCTGCCCATGGCAAAACCGGTCATCGCCACCATTGTGATCTTCAACGTGCTGTATATCTGGAACGAATTCCCCTTTGCTTCGGTCATGCTGCGGGACGCAGCGGACTACACCCTCTCCATGGGCACCTCGTTCTTCAAAGGCACCTACACAGTGGACTACGGCGGCATTGTGGCCACCAGTGTGATGATCATCATCCCGGAACTGATCTTCTACGGCATATTCCAGAAAAACATCGTGGATGGCATGACGGCGGGCGCCGTCAAGGGCTGACACGTTCAAATGCATGAAAAGGAGTTTTGAGCATGAACAATCAAAGCGGTATTTTCGGTGACCTGACCCATGTTGCCAAAGCGCGCAACGGCAGGCTTTCCAGCTGGGACCAGCGGGGAAAGAACCAGGACTACTGGCAGATCCCTGCCGGCGAGACCATCTGCCTGGGCGAAGTGGAGGGGCCCGGCTGCATTACTCATATCTGGATGACTTCTTCCTGCCGGCGGGTCAAATCCCCCAGCATTCTGGACCCCGTCCTGAACGCCAGCGCCGCCCCGGTAATGGAGATCCATCCGGCTCTCGGCGTCATTTGGGATGACTACGACCCCTTCTACTACCGCAAGGCCCTGATCCGGATCACCTGGGACGACCAGAGCAACCCCAGCGTTCTGGTTCCCTTTGGCGATTTCTTCTGCATTGGAAACTGCTACCCCGGCAACTTCACTTCCCTGCCCTTCAACGTGTCGCTCAAGCCGGAAGAGGCCGGCCGCTACGGCGCGCCCTGCTCTGTGTCCTGCTACTTCCCCATGCCCTTCAACAAGAAGGCTAAAATCGAGATCGTCAACGAAAACGACGTTCCTTTCATCCTTTACTTCAACATCGACTACGAAATGTATCCCGAACCGCTGAGCGAGAACACCGCCTATTTCCACGCCTGCTGGAACCGCGAGAACCCCTGCAAGGGCTGGGGCAACGACCTGCAGGTGAACTCTCCCGAAGTGAACAACGTCACCAATTTCAAGGGCGAGAACAACTATACCGTTCTGGACGTGGAAGGCTGCGGCCATTATGTGGGCTGCAACCTGACCGTCAAGCACTACCAGGGCAGCTGGTGGGGCGAGGGCAACGACATGTTCTTCATCGACGGCGAGGAATACCCCAGCCTGAACGGCACCGGCACCGAGGACTATTTCAATCACGCCTGGGGCATGCAGCGCAATGCGTATCCCTTCTTCGGCACCATCGTTCACGAGGGTGACAGCGGTGATTTCCAGGTGTCCTACCGCTTCCACATCACCGACCCCGTCCGTTTTGAAAAGCACCTGCGTGTGACCATCGAGCATGGGCATGCCAATCAGCTTTCGGATGACTGGAGTTCCACCGCCTACTGGTATCAGCTGCTCCCCACCCAGAAAGAGCTCACGGTGCCGCCGGTGGAAGAGCGCCTTCCCAACGTGCCCCAGCTGCACACCCCCGCCGCCGCGCTGCCCGAGCTGACCGAAGAGATGAAAGCCGCCCGCGCCGCGTGGCAGGAGCGCTGGGAGACCTATTCTCCCGAGCGGCAGCAGCAGCTGCGTATCAAAGAGGACAAAGCGCGCCGTGAATCCCGTCTGAACACCGAGTTCGCCAAAAAGCTGCGGGATCAGTACGACAATCGTTGAATGCATTGGAGAGAGAGCATGTCAGAACAACGTATGCAACAGCAGATCGAGGCTGCGTGTGCGCACATTGCCCAGCACGCGGAGAGCGTTCGGCACAGCCGCTACCGCCAGAGGTACCACTTCATGCCCCAGTGCGGCTGGCTGAACGACCCCAACGGCCTGATCTATTTCAAAGGCAAGTATCATTTCTTCTATCAATACAATCCCTATTCCGGTTTTTGGGACCGCATGTTTTGGGGTCATGCGGTGAGCGAGGACCTGCTCCACTGGGATTACCTTCCTGTGGCGCTGGCCCCCAGCGAAGAATACGACGATCACCCCAAGGGCGGCTGTTTTTCCGGCAGTGCCATCGTGATCGGCGACAAGCTGTGGGTGATGTACACCGGCACCTGCAACAACGGCAACGGGTTTGAGCAGTCCCAGTGCGTTGCCTGGAGCGAGGACGGCGTCCAGTTCCACAAATACGAGGGCAACCCCGTGCTGACGGCTCCCGAGGGCGTGCGTCCCGACTGCTTCCGCGATCCGAAGGTGTGGGAGCACGACGGTCTTTACTACATGGTCTGCGGCGCCAGCCGTGACGGCAAAGCCCAGGCGCTTGTATACCGCTCGGCCGATTTTCTTCACTGGGAATTTTTCAATGTCCTGGCCGAAAGCCGCGGCGAGTGGGGGTACATGTGGGAGTGCCCGGATTTCTTCCCTCTGGGCGACAAATATGTGCTGATGTTTTCTCCCATGGGCGGCGGTGAGCGCACCAGCGTCTACCTTGTGGGCGATTTCGATTATGAGACCGGAAAGTTCCAGTGGTCCACCAGCGGCGAAAACGATTGGGGATTCGACTATTACGCGCCTCAATCCTTCCTCGCGCCGGACGGCCGCCGTATCATGGTAGCCTGGGCAAACTCCTGGGACTGGATGCCGACCTGGAAAGACTGGGGGCCCACCTACCGGGAGGGCTGGAACGGCTTTTTCGATCTGCCCCGGGAAGTGCGCCTTTTGCCGGACAATTCGCTTCAGTTCCTGCCGGTAAAAGAGCTGCGCGCGCTGCGCCGCGATCCTCAGTTCAAAGACGTGCTGGAACTGCAGCCAGATCAGGAGCAGTCCGTGACTGCCGGCGACGGTGTGGCTTTTGAACTGCGGTTCACTCTGGATCTGGAGCACACCGACGCGGAGCAGGTGGAGCTTTCTCTGCGCTGCGGCGAAGGCCGCCGCACGGTCTGCACGCTGGATCTGAAACACAGCATGATGTATGTGGACCGGAACAACTCCGACGGCTGGAGCCGCGGTGTGTCCAAAAGTCCCCTTTTTGTCCGTGACAAGACGCTTTTGGACGTGCACGTTTTTTCCGACCAGAGCTCCCTTGAGATCTTCACCAGCGACTGCACCACCAACCATTCCCTGAACGTGTTCGCCTCTGACGCGCAAAACGGCATTCTGCTGTGCGCCCGGGGCGGCGGCGCCCGTCTGCTTTCGCTGGAAGGCTACGGTCTGGAGCGGACCTTTTGCTGAGACCGCTGCCGGGCGACATGAGAACGGAGGAAAGATCCATGAAGCAGTTTGACGTTGTGGCCATGGGTGAACTTTTGATCGATTTCACCGAAAACGGGACCAGCTCCCAAGGCAATCCCCTTCTTGAGGCGAACCCCGGCGGAGCGCCCTGCAACGTGCTGGCCATGCTTGCAAAACTCGGCAAAAGCACAGCCTTTATCGGCAAGGTGGGCAGCGACCAGTTTGGCAGCCAGCTGAAGGACACGCTGCGCGCCGTTGGGATCGACATGCGCGGCCTTGTCACCGATCCCGTCGTTCACACCACACTGGCGTTTGTGCACACTTTGCCTGACGGGGACCGCGACTTTTCCTTTTACCGCGCCCCCGGCGCCGACATGATGTTGACGGCGCAGGAACTGGCGCCCGGGCTGGTGGAACAGGCAAAGATATTCCATTTCGGAACTCTGTCCATGACCCACGACGGCGTTCGCGCCGCGACCCTTTGCGCATTGGACCGGGCCCGGGAAGCCGGAGTCAAAGTCTCCTTCGACCCGAATCTCCGCCCGCCCCTGTGGTCTTCCATGGAACTTGCCAAGGAATGTATGGGGTTGGGGATGTCCCGCTGCGACTATCTGAAGATCGCGGACAACGAAGTGCGCTTCTTCACCGGCACAGAGGACTGCGAAGAAGGCGTCCGCCTCATCCGCGAACGGTATCCCAACATCTCGGTGCTTTTCCTGACGCTGGGGCCGGACGGCAGCCGTGCTTACTGCCGCGGCCTGCGTGCCGAGCAGCCCGGTTTTGTGGTGGGTACCGTCGACACCTGCGGCGCGGGTGACACCTTCTGCGGCTGTGCGCTGGGGTATCTGCTGGACCATGACCCCGACCAGCTCACCCAGAGCCAGCTGGAAGAACTTTTGCGCTTTGCCAATGCGGCGGCCGCGCTGGTCACCACCAAAAAAGGCGCCATCCGCTCCATGCCGGAGCGGTGGCAGATCGACGCTCTGCTCAACGCCCCTGCGGGGCATTAAAGAACAAAAAAGCCGGGGGCGGCTCCTCCTTTCGGAAGGGACCGTCTCCGGTTTTTTGCATTTCAGAACAGCTGCCGCCCGGCCACATACTTGGCAAGAGGCAGGCCGTCGGAGAGCCAGACCACTCGCTCCAGACGTTCGGTGAGGGTGCACTGGCGGGTGGTGGGCAGGGCGCTGTCGTCCATGACGATGGCGTCGAACTCATAGCCCGGCTCGAAGCTGCCCACTTTGCCGAAGAACTCGCCGCCGCCTTTGGTGGCAAGATACAGCGCTTCGGGCAGGGTGAGCGCGGGCAGGCTGTCATCCACCAGGCGCCAGCGCAGCTTGGAGCACTGGATGGCGTCGGTCATGGCGCGGAAGATGGAAAGGTGCGCGCCGCCGGCCACGTCGCTGCCCAGACCCGCCTTTTGGCCTTCCCGCAGCCAGGTGCGCACGGGCGCAATGCCGGAGGAAACGTTCATGTTGGACTGTGGGCAGTGTGCCAAAAACACGCCCCGCTCCTTCATCAGGGCCCGCTCCTCCTCGCCGCTCCAGATACAGTGGGCCATCACGGTGGGACACTCGCCGCCAAACAGGCCCGGCTGACTGTAGGCTTCGCCGTAAAACCGGGTGGAGGGGCGCAGCTGTTTGACCCACTCGATCTCGGAGAGGTTCTCCGACAGGTGCGACTGCATTGCCGCGCCGAACTGCCGCTGCAGCCCGCCCAGGCCGTTCATCAGCGTCTCGGAGCAGCTGGGGATGAACCGGGGGGTGATGACCGGACGCACACCGGAAAAGCCGGCGCTTTCTTCCAGCCAGCGGCGGGTCTCAGCCAGGGAACCTTCGGTGGTCTCCCGCAGATAGTCCGGGCAGTTGGAATCCATGTTCAGCTTGCCCACAAAGCCCCGCAGGCCCGCCTTTTCCAGCAGGTCCATCAGCAGCAGGGTGGCGGGCCGGTGCACCGTGGCAAAGATACTCGCGCGGGTGGTGGCGCTGCGGGTCAGTTCATCCGCGAACACCCGGTAGGCCGCCGCCGCATAGGCCGGATCGGCAAAACGGGCTTCCTCCGGGAAGGCGTTTTCTTCCAGCCAGTCCAGCAATTCCATATCCATGC
The DNA here is from genome assembly GCA_019114225.1 of Candidatus Allofournierella pullicola. Taxonomy (GTDB): domain Bacteria; phylum Bacillota; class Clostridia; order Oscillospirales; family Ruminococcaceae; genus Allofournierella_A; species Allofournierella_A pullicola. The sequence goes on from DXFW01000024.1 coordinate 56,847, forward strand.
CCAGGCCCCGGTAGGCATACTGACTGGCGTGAACGTGCAGGTCCACCAGGCCGGGCAGGATGAGCCGGTCGCCATGTTCATGGACGGGGATGTTTGCAAACCGCTCGGGCAGCGTCTCAAAAATGCCCGCCACAAGCCCGTTTTCGCAGACGAGATACTGCCGGGGCCGCACTTCCAGCTTGCCGCAGACAGGCGTAAAAATAATATTGCCCTTCAGGGCGAAGGTTTGTTCCATTGTGTTCTCCTTGATTTTTCAGGGGGCGTGACTTTCTCCGCTGAACATTGTACGCAAAAAGGCGCAAAAACACAAGGGCTTTTCGTCGCCCGCAAAGGGAACGCCCTCATGTTTCCCGCAGGAACACGAGGACGTTCTCCGATGAATATCCGGGGGCAAAGCGGTAGCCCAGGCGGTCAAACGAGCAAAGGTCTTGCGGGCGTTCGGCGCCGGTCTCAGCCATATAGCGCACCATCTCGCCCCGGGCCATCTTGCACAGGGTGCCCTTTTCCACCACCCTGCCCGCCTGTTCCTCGCCAAAAACACAGCGCACCAGCCGCACGGAAGGCGGCAGGTGTTTGGTCACCGCGTCGCTGTATTCCCGGGAGGCCAGGTCCAGCACCCAGTCTGTGCCCTCGGCCAGCGCCACCGCCAGGCCCGCGCCCCAGAACCCGTAGAGGTCTTTGGCGCCATCCACCGCCAGCTTCGCCTGCATTTCCAGCCGATAGGGGGTCACCCCGTCAAAGGGGCGCAGCAGACCGTAAAACCCGGAGAGAATGCGCAGGTTCTTTTGCAGATAGCCAAACTCCCTGTCGGTGAACACGTCCGGCGCCATATAGCGGTACTGAATGCCCTCATAGCTCAGAATGGCGGGCGTGAGGTTTCGGCGCAGATCCATCGTTTTTAGCCGGCGCAGATTTTCCTCCGCGATGGAGTCGTTGCACTTCCAGAGCGTTTTGAGCCGGTCATAGGGCATGGCCCGCAGCGTCTCCAGAAGCCGCTGGGTCTTTTCCAGAAAAAGCGGAAGTTCCTGCCAGGGCAGGCCGTCGTCCGATTTCATCTTTTTGGCCGGCGAAATGATGATCTTCATTCGGCCGTTACCTCATAGGGCCAGGTCATAATGCCGCCAAACTCGTACACGTTGGAATAGCCCAGCCGCGCAAGAATGGCCGCGGCTTGCTTGCTGCGGCTGCCGCTGCGGCAGTAGACCAGCACCTGAGCGTCCTTTTCGCCGATCACGCCGGCGGCGCTGGCTTCGCTGATCGTGCCCAGGGGCAGCAGCACCGCGCCGGGGATGTGGCCGCCGGCGTACTCCGCCGGCTCACGCACGTCCAGCACCAGAACGCCGCCTGCGTCCATCCGTTTCTTCGCCTCCTGCTGGCTGATCTGTTGATAGCCCTTTGCGCCCGGCGCAAACAGGCTGGAAAACATTCCTTTCATGGTTCATCCCTCTCCCTTCAGCAGCCGGAGCACCTCGGCTGCGTTTGTATCCGGCTTGACCTTGGGCATTACCGCCGCCACGACCCCCGCCTCGTCGATCACGAAGGTGGTGCGGACCACGCCCATGCTCACCTTGCCGTAGAGCTTCTTTTCCTGCCAGACGCCGTATGCCTGGATGGCTTCCAGCTGCGGGTCACTGAGCAGCGTGAAGGGAAGGCCGTATTTATCGGCGAACTTGCGGTGAGAGGCAACGGAATCCTTGCTGACGCCCAGCACCACCGCGCCCTGCGCCCCGATCTCATTCAACGCGTCGGCAAAGGCGCGGGCCTGCCGGGTGCAGCCGGGGGTGCTGTCCTTGGGATAAAAATAGAGCACCACTTTTTTGCCCCGATAGTCCGCAAGGCTCACTTCGCGGCCGTCCTGGTCCTGCAGGGTGAATTCCGGCGCTTTCATGCCAACTTCCAACATCGTCCCCATCTCCCTTTTTTGTTTTTATTATACCACAAAACCCGCCGCGGACAGTGATATCATCACCGGAAACAGGCTTGGCGCGGCGGACCGTTGCGGTTATAATAAAGAAAAAGCAACGGCGCTCCGGCACCGAAAAGGAGACACGAATGAACAAGCTTTCTGAGGGAAAGGTGCAGGTCTACACCGGAAACGGCAAAGGCAAGACCACCGCCGCCCTGGGCCTTATGCTGCGGGCCGCGGGCGCGGGAATGGAGATCTACTTCGGCCAGTTTATGAAAACCGGCAACACCAGTGAAGCGCGGGCACTGCGGGAGTTTTTGAGCGGTGCGGTGACGATGGAGCAGTATGGCAGCGGCGAAGAGCTTTCCGGCCCGGACCGGGAGCGGGACGCCGCCTGCGCCCGGGCAGGCTACGACAAAGCCCGGGCAGCCCTTGTCAGTGGGCAGTACGACCTGGTGGTTCTGGACGAGATCCTGGTGGCGGAACACCTGGGTCTGCTGGCTGTGGACGACCTGCTGCGGCTGATGGATGAGCGTCCTGCGCACACCGAGCTGGTGTTCACCGGGCGCTGGGCTGCCGAAGCGGTGCGCCAGCGGGCGGACCTGGTCACCGAGATGGGCGAGGTGAAGCACTACTTCCACGCCGGGCTTCCCGCCCGCACCGGTATCGAAATGTGAGCAGACAAAAAAAGGATGGGTCCCCGCGGGGGCCCATCCTTTTTTCAGTTCAAAAGCCACACGCCGGCATTGAGGTAGCCGGCAAAAGCCACCCACACAAGGTAGGGCAGCTGCAGCCGCGCCGCCAGCAGCTCCATGCGGTAAAAGACCAGCACCATGGCCGCGATCAGCGCCCACAGGACCACCAGCCACAGCAGCGCAAAGCCAAACCACTGGAGGTTGAAAAAGAAAATGCTCCAGAAAAAGTTGAAGGCAAGCTGCCCGGCATACAGGCCAAGGCCCAGCCGGCGGTCATCCGAGGGCGGAGCCATCCAGATCCGTGCGGCGCTCACGCCCATCAAGGCGTAGAGGACGACCCACACGATGGGAAACACGATGGCCGGCGGAGAAAGCGGCGGCTGGACGATTTGTTCGGTGTAGAGCTTTGTTCCCTCCCGGGTGAGCCAGCCGGCGAGGCCGCCCACCGCCTCGGTCAGGAGCACCCAGGCTGCATAGGTCTTCCAGGGAAATCTTTTCATTGTATCACCCTCTGGTAGGGTATGCAGCAGAGGGAACGGCTATGCGCCCGCCCGCTCGCGGTTCCAGCGACAGGGTAAAAGAAGTCTCACTGCCGGACAAAACATCCTTCAGACCCTCGGTGTCGGTGATATGGGCCAGTTTTGTGTAGGACCAGGTGTTGCTGCCGTAGAACAGCACCACGGAACTCCCCTGATAGAGCATTACGTCCCCCGGGCCCGCGGCGGTGCGCACATCGTTTTGGGGCAGGCGTTCGGGCAGCGCGCCCACCTTTTCAAAGCCGCCGTAGTTTTCTGCCTCAAGGGTGAGGGGGCCTTCTTCCAGCAGCGCTGCCAGCGCCCCGGCGGAAGGGTTCTCTTCCAGAACGGCGGTAAGGGTCGTATCTCCGATTTGAATGTACAGCAAGGTCTCTTCCTCCTGTGGGTCGGCGGACGGACCACCGATTTCCTGCGGATCGCTCTCCGTGTGGGATCCCGCCACGAAGGGAACGGCCGTGGGCGCCGCCTCGCTGCTTTGCGGCGCGGGAGCTGCCCCGCAGCCGGTCAGCGCCAAAACCAACAGCGCGGCAAGCGTGCGGCCCAAACGCGCCGCCCGGCTCACAGCGCCCGGCCCGCGTCCAGCGCGCGCTGCATGGCCTCGCTGCCGCGCGCCTCGCCGGGAGCGGTAACGCCGCCGCCGAACACGACCCCCGCCAGCTTTGCCTTGGGGAAGCACTCTACCCAGCCGCCCAGGCCCGCGGCGGCGCGCTGCCACACCTCGTCGCCCTCCTCGGCGGCGCAGGCCAGCAGCCACACCTCCCGGAAGGCATAGTCCGCGGAATAAAGGGGATTTGCCCGGTCCAGCAGGGTCTTCATCTGGCCGCTCATCTCATAGTAGTAAATGGGGGTGGCAAAGACCAGCACGTCGGCATGGAGGATCTTCTCCTGCACGATGGCGTCCGCGTCGTCGTGGATGACGCACCGGCCGCTGGTCTGGCAGGCAAGGCAACCCTTGCAGAAGCGGATATCCTTGCCCGCAAGGGAGATGAACTCCACCTCATGGCCCGCCTGGCGCGCCCCCTGGGCGAACTGCTGCGCCAGCAGCCCGGAGTTGGAATCCTGGCGCAGGCTGGTGGAAATGATCAGCACCCGTTTGCTCATGGTGTTTCCTCCTTTTATTTCAGCGTTTCATACTGCGCGCCGCTCACCGGCTCGCACCACTCGTTGTTCGTCTCCTCGCCGGGCACCTCCAGCGCCAGGTGAGAGAACCAGCTGTCCGCCGCGGCGCCGTGCCAATGCTTCACCTCGGGCGGGATGTTCACCACGTCGCCGGGGCGCAGCGCCCGGGCGGGCTTGCCCTCTTCCTGATACCAGCCCCGGCCGGCCACGCAGATCAGGATCTGGCCGCCGCCGCTCTTCGCGTGGTGAATGTGCCAGTTGTTGCGGCAGCCCGGCTCGAAGGTGACGTTGAACACCCCCACCTGACTGGCCGAAAGGGGCGCAAGGTAGCTCTGGCCCACAAAGTACCGGGCATAGGCGTCGTTGCGCGCGCCGATGGGGAACACCATCTCGCTCTGGTGGCGGGCCTTTTCGTCAACGCCCTCCTCGGCCCACACGTCCTTCGCCATGCGGAACGCCGCCCACGCCTTGGGCCAGCCCGCGTAAAAAGCCGCATGGGTGAGGATCTCGGCGATCTCGGTGCGGGTGATCCCGTTCTGCTTCGCCGTGGTGAGATGGTAGCGGAAGGATTCATCCACCATCCCCTGGGCCATCAGCGACACCACCGTGACCAGCGAGCGGTCCCGCAGGGAGAGCGCCTCTTCCCTGCTCCACACTTCGCCGAACAGCACATCATCGTTCAGATGGGCGAACTCCGGGGCGAACTGCCCCAAAGAATCCCGCCCTGCCGTCTGTTTCACTGCCATGGTCGTTTCCTCCCTTTCACATGCTTGCTTTCAGAATGTTCAGCACATCTTCTCTGGTGAGGGTGCGGTAGCCGCCGGTCATCAGGAAGGTGCCGTCGGCAATGCCCTCCAGCATATCTTCGGTGACGCCCAGCTGACGGATGTTCCGGGCCACGCCCAGCACCTCCATCCAGCGCTCCATTGCCGCAAGGCCCGCCTCGGCCAGCGCTTCGGCGCTCTTGCCCGCCGGGTCCACGTCCCACACGTTCACGGCAAAGCGGCCGAATTTGGCAAGGCCGTCCGCCATGATGAAGCGGTAATAGGCCAGAGACACGGCGGAAAGGGTCATGCCGTGGGTGGCGTTGGTGTAGGCCCCGATGGACTGGCCGATCATGTGCACCTCCCAGTCGGTGGATTTGCCCATGGCCAGCAGAGTGTTCAGCGCCCAGGTGGCCGCCCACATGATGTTGCTGCGGGCTTCGTAGTTTTCCGGCTGGCGCACCGCCGTGCGGGAACTGGCGATCAGCGAGCGCATAAGGCCCTCGGCGATGTAGTCGGTGGTGTTGTCATCCGTGCCGGAGAAATACTGCTCACAGATGTGGTTGAAGGCGTCGTAAATGCCGGCCACCATCTGCTCCCTGGGCACGGTGTAGGTGAGGGTGGGGTCCAGGATGGAAAAGCGGGGCATGACATTGCTGCCGAACACATGGCCGATCTTGCGTTTCTGGCCGGGGTGGGTGATGACCGCGCCGCCGTTCATCTCCGAGCCGGTGCCCACCATGGTGAGCACGCAGCCCACCGGGATGATGGTGTTGTCCACATCTTCCATGCGCAGAAAGTACTTGTCCCAAGGGTCCTCGGCGCACCAGGCGGAAACGGACACTGCCTTGGCGTAGTCACACACCGAGCCGCCGCCCACCGCCAAAATCAGGTCCACATTGTTTTCCCGGGCCGCACGGCAGCCCTCATAGAGTTTTTCCACCGTGGGGTTGGGCATGACCCCCGGCACCTCAAATACTTCCTTGCCGCAGGTTTTGAGGATGGCAATGACCTTGTCGTAAAGGCCGGTCTTTTTGATGGAACCGCCGCCGTAGGCCAGCAGCACCCGGCTGCCGCAGTTCTTCAGTTCGCCCGCCAGCTGCTCCAGCGCCTGTTCGCCAAAGTGCAGCCGGGTGGGGTTGCAGTAGGTGAAATTTCCCAGCATGTTCAGTCCTCCCGTTTCTGTTGGTTTTGTTTGATCCTGTAGACCAGATAGTCCAGGCAGTCGATCTTTTTTTCGCACCTGTGCACCTCGTCCAGCAAGGCCGCCCGGTGCCGCGCAAGAAGTTCCAGCAGGCGGCGGGGATCCCGCACGTCTGCCATCAGCGCGGCGGCGGCCTCCTCGGTGCAGCCCGCGTCCCGCAGGGTCTGGGCCAGTTCGCCCTCTTCCATGGCACAGCAGGCGCATGCCCAGGGCTTCTTTCCCTGCGGCTGCGAACATTCCATGGCCGCTCCTCCCCTCGTGCTTTCGTTCTCTGATTTTAGTGTAAACCCGCAGCCGTGAAATAGCAAATACCCATATCGTATCCCGTGACATGCCTTGCAGGCATTGATTTGGAGGGATATAATAAAACAAAAACGGAAAGGACACTGCCTTATGGAACTTCGGCTGCTGCGCTATTTTCTCACCGTTGCCCGGGAGGGCAGCATTACCAACGCGGCGGAGGCGCTGCATATCACCCAGCCCACCCTCTCCCGCCAGATACGGGAACTGGAAGAGGAACTGGGCCAGCCGCTGCTGGTGCGAGGCAGCCGCAGCGTTTCGCTGACCGGCGAGGGAATGCTTTTGCGCAAGCGGGCAGAAGAGATCCTGGAATTGGTGGAAAAGGCTGAGCGGGAGGTCTCGCTGGGGGATGACGTGATCACCGGCGAGGTAAGCGTGGGCGCGGGCGAAACGGTGGGGGTGCATTTTCTCACCCAAGCGGCGCAGGAACTGCGCCGCCGCTGGCCCGAGGTGCGGTTTCAGATCATCAGCGGCGACGGCATGGAGGTCTGCGAACTGCTGGACAAGGGCCTCATCGACTTTGGCCTGGTGTTCGACCATGTGGACCGGGCAAAGTACAACGCGCTGCCGGTGCCCTGGCGGGACGTGTGGGGCGTGCTGGTGCGGCGGGACGACCCGTTGGCCGAAAAGGAAGCGGTGACCCCGGAGGACCTCATCCATCAGCCGCTGCTGGTGTCCCGCCAGGTGCTCAAGGGGCCGCTGCTGCCCGAGTGGTTCGGCGCGGGTCTGGACGCGCTGAACATCGCGGGCACCTACACCCTTGCTTTCAACGGCTCGCTGATGGTGGAGGACGGCATGGGCTGCGCCTTGTGCCTGGACCGGATCATCAACCTGAGCGAGGACAGCCCGCTCTGCTTCCGCCCGCTGGAGCCCCGGCGGGAAGCGGGCATGCACATCATCTGGAAAAAATACCAGGTCTTTTCCCGGGCGGCGGAAAAATATCTGGAGCTGCTGGAGGCAAGCGGAAAAGAATAAAAAAGGGAGGCCCGTGGGCCTCCCTTTTTTCAGAGCATTTTCAAATGTCCCCCGTCCGCTTCGCGCGGCCCGGTCAGTCCAGCACCCGGCCGTCCACCGAAAGGGTCACCACCTGCCAGGGGATGAATTTTCCGCTGGCCTGCAGCGCCTTTTTCACCGCAAGCTCCAGCCCGCCGCAGCAGGGCACCTCCATGCGCACCACGGTGACACTCTGAATGTCGTTCTCCGCAAGGATAAGGGTGAGCTTTTCGCTGTAATCTACGCCGTCCAGCTTGGGGCAGCCGATGAGGGTGATCTTGCCCCGCATAAAATCCCGGTGCATGGCCGCATAGGCATAGGCGGCGCAGTCCGCCGCCACCAGCAGCTTCGCCCCGTCAAACCAGGGGGCGTTCACCGGCGCCAGCTTGATCTGGCAGGGCCACTGGCCCAGCTGAGACGGCTCCGAAGCGGAAGGCACAGCGGGGGTGGTTTCTGCCGTGCGCCGCATTTGCCGCGCCTGCGCGCCGGGGCAGCCGCTGTGGACGGGCGCTCCCTTTGCCGCCTGGTTCGCCTTTACCGCCGCTTCGTCGTAGGCTGCCGCCTCCCGCTCCACAAAGGTGATGGCCCCGGTGGGGCAGGCGGGCAGACAGTCGCCCAGGCCGTCGCAGTAGTCGTCCCGCAGGAGGCGGGCTTTGCCGTCCACCATGCCGATGGCGCCCTCGTGGCAGGCGCTTGCACATGCGCCGCAGCCGTTGCATTTTTCCTGGTCTATATGGATGATCTTTCGAATCATAATGTAAAACCTCCTTGTTTTTATGCTCTGAGTATAGTACAATCAGCTCCGCAAGTATGTGGTTTTGACCACAAAACGGAGGGTGTGGAATGGAAATTTCTTCTCTTGCACTGTTTGAGGGCATTTCGGCCGACGAGCTCCGCGAGATGACGGCGCTGGGCTGCCTGCGCACAGCGGATTTTGAAAAGGGGGCGGTGCTTTTCCGCACAGGAGACCGCACAGAAGAGTTCGGGGTGCTGCTTTCCGGCGAGGTGCACGTGGAAAGCGGCGACCTGTGGGGCAACCGGATCATTCTGCACAGCATTCCCGCCGGGCATGCCTTTGCCGAGACCTATGCGCTGTGCGGCGTTTCCATGATGGCAGACGTCACCGCCGTGCAGCCGTGCCGGGTGCTGCTGATCCGCCTGGCGGCCCTTTTGGGGCCGGAAAACGAGGCATGCGCCTGGTATCCCCGGCTGCTGCGCAACCTGACGCTTCTGTTTGCCCGCAAGAATCTCGCCTGGTCCGGCCGGGTGTTCTGCCTGTCCGCCAAAGGGATCCGCAGCCGGGTGATGATGTATCTTTCGGCGCAGGCGGCACAGGCGGGTTCCACCGAATTCTCCATTCCCTTTGACCGTCAGCAGCTGGCCGATTATCTGAACGTGGAGCGCAGCGCTCTTTCCAAGGAGCTGGGCCGCATGCGCAAAGAGGGCATTTTGACCTTTCGCAAAAACCATTTCCGGCTGCACCGCACCCCAGGCCTGTGAAAAAGGACCTGTTTTCTGGCATTCGGCGTCGTTTTGTGTTATGATTAACTGTTATTATCGATCGAACACAGGCCGCCGGGGCGCTGTTTCCCGCGGCCGCAGGCAACAGGTGCAAGCAATGCAGACAAATCTAAATCTTTCTCGGGAGGACATTTTCCGGTCTCTCCCCATCCCCTCCGCGCTGGCGAAAATGGTCCTTCCGGCGGCGGCCAGCCAGCTGATCGTGCTGATCTACAACATGGCGGACACCTTCTTTGTGGGGCAGACCAACAACCCCTACATGGTGGCAGCCACCTCGCTCATTCTGCCGGTGTTCAACATCACCCTGTGTCTGGCGGGTCTGGCGGGGATCGGCGGCGGTTCGCTGATCTCCCGGCTGCTGGGCGAAGGCGACGAAGAAGAAGCGCGCAGGGTAAGCGCCTTCTCGCTGTATCTGGGGCTGGCCGTGTCGGCTCTGTTTGCCGTGGGCATTCTGGTGTTTATGGAGCCGGTGCTGCAGCTGCTGGGCGCAGGCGTCAACACCTATGACTATGCCCGGCAATATGCCTTGTGCGTCATTGTGGTGGGCGGTGTGCCCACAGTGCTCTCCAACGTGCTTTCCAATCTGATCCGAAGCATTGGCCTCTCCCGCGAAGCAAGCGCCGGCATTATCCTGGGCGGCGTTTTGAACATCGCCCTGGACCCCTTGTTCATGTTCGTTCTTCTGCCGGACGGTCAGGAAGTGCTGGGCGCAGGCCTTGCCACCTGCCTGTCCAACTGTGTGGCGTTTCTGTTCTTTGCGGCGGTGCTGGCGCGGATGGGCCGGGGCGCGGCCATCACCTTCTCCCCCAAAGCCGGCATGCCCCGCGCCGAGAGCGTTTCCGCCATTTTCAGCGTTGGGGTGCCTTCGGCCATCACCACCTTCCTGTTCGACCTGGACTATGTCATCATCGACAAGCTGATGGTGGCCTATGACGACCTGGCCCTGGCGGCTGTGGGTATCGTGCTGAAGGTGGAGCGCTTCCCCCTGAACGTGGGGATCGGTATCTGCCAGGGCATGATGCCCCTGGCGGCCTACAACTACTCCGCCCGCAACCGCGGCCGCATGGAGGACACGGTGCGCCTGGCCCGGGGCACCGGGCTTGTGGTGGCGGCGGTGAGCATTCTGCTCTATGAGCTGTTCGCGGTGCAGTTTGCCCACCTGTTCATTGCGGACGCCCGCACCGTGGAGCTGGCCTCCCAGTTCCTCCGTATCCGGGTGCTGGCCACGCCGCTGATGTTCCTGAGCTTTTTCACGGTGTATCTTTTCCAGGCCTTCGGCCAGGGCCGCATTGCCCTGTTCCTTGGGGTGACACGGTGGCTGGTGCTGAACATCCCCATGCTGTTTTTGCTGAACACGCTTGTGGGCATGTACGGCCTGGTCTGGTCCCAGGCCGCAGCGGACAGCCTGACCGTTCTGCTCTCGCTGTATGTATATTGGCGGTTCCGCCGCTCGGCACGGTATATCCAGCAATTTCAATGAATGAGCGGACGGCCCGTTTTCCAGCAGGAAAGCGGGCCGTCCATTTGTTTTGTCTGTCAGTTTTTTGCAGGGAACAGGCGGCGGAATGTCCGGATGAATGGCAAAGGCGTTTTTGCACAAAATCCATCCCCAATGTGGCTGTTTCTTCTCTTGCCAAAAGCCGCCCGTTTGCGATTTTATACAAGAAAAAACGCATAAAATTACCATTTAGGCCACCCAAAAACGATAAAATATACTACAGTTCGCGGTTGTAGCTCAGCTGGATAGAGTGATTGGCTACGAACCAATAGGTCGGGGGTTCGAGCCCCTCCAACCGCACCAATACCGGAGCAAAGCTTGCTTTGCTTCGGTATTTTTTTGTTTTCTGCCGCCGCAAAAAGCGCCAGGGGCTGGCTTTTTCTTCACTTGTTTTGTATGATAAACAAAAGAGCCTTTTGCCCGGAGCCTCTTTTGCCTCCGGCGGCAAGGCCACACAACAAGGTGGGATACAGAGATGAAAGCTGCAAACCGGAACCTTATCCTGCTGCTCGCCCCAGCCCTGCTGATCGCAGCGGCGGGCGCCCTTCTTTTTGCGGAAGGCGGAAGCTCTTTCCGCGCGGCACAAAACAGCATGCCAGCACTGCCGGGCAGCGCAGGGGATGTGGAAGGCTACGCTTTTCTCCTTCAGTTTTTCGGTTCGGGCATTGGGCAGCTTGCCGCGCTGGCGCTTCAGGTGATTGGGTTTTTGATTGCGGGGTACGGCGTTTTGCTGCTGGTGCTGAGCGTTTTGGGCCGTGTTCTTTATAAGCCATCGGCCGGGCGGCTTCTGGCCTACCGTATCGTGACCGGGCTGCAGCTGGCGCTCATGCTTTTTCCTGTGCCCTGGCTGGCCGCTTCCTTTTTCAAATCGGCGCTTGCCTTTGCCCCGCAAACGGAACTGGTGCCGCCCCTCGTGCTTTTGGTGCTGCCGTCGGTGTTTGTGATCCGCACGACCTACACGCGGCGTATCCGGGAGGACCACCCCGCTCAGGAGCAGGCTTAACGCCTGCGCCGCCGCAAAACTTTTTGCAAGGCCGCATTCGCATGACATTTTACAGACAGCAAGGCCCCCGGGATCTTCCCGGGGGCCTTTTCTTGGTCTTGTGCAAAGCAAAGGGGCGGCGCAGCCTCTTTTGGAAGCTGCGCCGCCCTTTGATTTGCCTGGGGTTTTCAGGACCTGTGAGAAGTGTTATCAGTACTGCTCACGGGGCTGCTCATCGTCCTGCGCGCCATTGCGGCCCAGCAGAAGCAGAGCCAGCTGCACCAGGGCGATGACCGCCATGATGAGGGTCCACTTATCGGTCATGGCCATGGGCAGGCTCATGTCCTCGGTCACGAAGAACGCAACCAGAGCAACGATCGCGGGAACAATGCCGATCAGGTGAGCCACACCGGTCTTGCGCACAAAGCGCAGCGCCAGCATGCCCAGACCGGCCACGACGGTGAGCACCATCAGGATCAGGTTGAGCAGGGCCCAGTTGCCCTCGCCCGGAGCACCCGCCTGAGCGGTCTCTTCGTCTTCAATGTTCTCGGTCTTGTCGTCTTCTTTGTTTACATCCGTGTCGGGCGAAGCCTGAGGAGTCTCCTCCTCGGGGATCTCCTCAACATCCTCGGGCTCCTCTTCCTCCTCATCCGGGGTCACAGGAGCAACGGGGGTCACCGGGGTCGGCACAGGAGTGGGGACCGGGGTGGGGACCGGGGTGGGAACCGGGGTGGGATCGGGGCCGGGGCCGGGATCCACCGGTTTTGCGTTGATGGTAAGGGTGCCGTTGACCGTCTTGATGGTATAGTTTCCGTTCATCAGAACGTTGTTATCAGCGTTCACAATGTGCACGGAACCGAGGTCAAGCAGCACCTCGTGATTGCCGACCGTCTGCGAGGCGGGGGTGGTTTTATAATCATCCAGCAGCTTATGGGTTCCCAAAAGGCCGGAATTCGGATTGCCGTCCTCTCCAGAAGCGGTTACCGTGAATTTCGGCACAGTCTGGCCCTCAGTAATCGTTGCACTGCTCACCGTCAAAATCACCGGGCGCTTAGCGATCTTGAGGCGCACCGAATTATCCGTCTCCGGGTTACCGGTGATCTTATCGCCCACCACATAAGGAGCAAATTCCTTTTCCCTGTCGACAAATGTTATCATAACATACTGGTCGACAACTGTATCAGAACCGGGAACCGTTTCGCTGGGCTGCCAGGTAGCGCCTTCCTTGTTTTCTTTGACCTGATAGGTCACTTCAAAGCGGCTTTCGAGAGCGGATTCCTCATAGCCGATTTTGATTTCGTGCATAGCGCCGTTATAGACCGTATCGACTTCGGTAACTGTGGGCTGCATATTTTCAGGGAGCGGCTCCGGGACATGGAACGTGATCGTGCCATTCACACGCCACACGGGCCCGCTCTCAACGATGAGATTGTCATCGTTGTCGGTTACTTCAGAAGCGGCAACCGCTTCGTCCCATTCAATGGTATAGGTATAGGGGTCAGTCCCGCTCTCAGCATAGGAGTAGGTCAAGCCATTGTAATTGATGTTTTCGAACCTGGTCGGACGCGTCAGAACATATTCTTCCTTCCCACAGAGAGAAATGACTTCGGAAAGATCAACTTTGTCATCAGCCTTTGCAGCTCTGAAGGTCACATCGCCAATGCCAAAGTAATAGTCTTTTCCGTCGGTGTCCTTCGCGAAGAAGTAAGCTGCCGGTTTGTTCAGAGCAACCGTGCCGTCCACGTGCCAGGTCGGGGTGCCGCTTTCAACGATATCGTAGCCAGCTCCATCAAATTCAGGGTATGCACAAGAAGCGCCATACGCGCCTTTGATTACATCCCATCTCGCAACTTCATAGGTGCCCGCTCTCTCATCGTCGGAATGAGAGTAGGTCATCAGCCCATCATAAAGCTTGTTCACTTCTTCATTCAGGACGATAGGGCTATACGCGGGCTCATCCACTATATGCAAATAAACATTATCACGAATGTTTGCAGTCACATCCGGGGCGCCAAGTTTCACTGTTCCCTGACCTACATAGTAGAAATCTGTTGCCTCCACTTCATCAGGGGCCACATCGTAGCGGTGCAGGTAGAAGTAGGCATCCGTTACGGCTACTTTTGCAACAATATCAATACCTGTGGTCAAATCCCCTGTAGGGCCACTAAACATAACGTAATGGGTGCAGTTTCTATATGCGGCCAAAGTTTTGACTCCATTAGGAACATCGCTTTCAGGAGTAAGCGCATTCACTTCCTTATCTTCCCAACCGCTCTCCCAAGCGCCCCAAGCATGGATTTTCTTATAGCTAACATCCAGTCCCCCATATTCGGGCAAGCTGAAAAGGAAATATACCCTATCGTTCCCTGTGTAAAAGGGATATCCGAATTCACCTGGCGCAGGGTCTCCGTCATTAAACCATGTTCCCTGATCCCAGCTATCTCTCGTTCCCACAGCGTACACAGGAATATCCGAATTAATCGTTACATTTGCAATCAAAGGGTTCTTCGCGCCTGCCTTCATCACTGCAGGCACAGAAGCCGCCACGAGAGCAGCCTGCTGCGCAGGCACCTCTTCCTCAGCGGGCTCGGTGCCCTCCACGGCAGGCTCGGTGCCTTCCTCAGTGGGCTCGGTGCCCTCCACGGCAGGCTCAGTGCCTTCCTCTGCGGGCTCGGTGCCCTCAACGGCAGGCTCGGTGCCTTCCTCAGCGGGCTCAGTACCCTCCACGGCGGGCTCGGTGCCCTCCACGGCAGGTTCAGTGCCTTCCTCAGCGGGCTCATCCACGGTGGTCACGGCGGTGCTGCTCACAGGCACTTCGTCGCCTGCAAACACACTGGCCGGAGCCAGCGTGAAGATCAGCCCAAGCGCGAGCACCAGGCTGGCAAGCCGCCGCGCCGCTCCAGACTTCTTCTTCATACGTATCCTCCTTTTCCCCTACGCGCCCTTTGGCGGACGCGGTGAAACATGTTGGTCGCCTGCTTTTGAAAAAAAGCACAGCAAGCGGGTGTGCCCCACTGTGTTATCATCATACCAGCCGCCGGTCACAAACCGGTCACAAAAAAATCCCGCGCAAAAGCGCGGGATACAAGAAATCAGCGTTTTAAAGAGAAATTCGGAACAAATCCTATTATCAAGCAGCAAAAACAGGGCATTTTTTATAGGAAATCCCCAATCGCTCGCCTCAAAAATCAGCGTTTTGACGATACGGTTTTGCGGCCGCTCACCCGTTTTCCGGCTGCCGGCCGGGAATTTGTGACCGAACGGACCAAGGCCACACCGTCAGACAATGGGTTCCGGCAGGCCGGTGGAGATGTCGATACGCATGCCGGAACTGAGGCCGGAGGCTCTCCAGCCTTTGAGCAGCCGCTCGGCCACCACGCCGCTGTCGCCCGGCTGGCGCACCGAAAGCATGAGCACATACTGATTGCGGCTGTATCGGCTGAACACATCGCCCTTGCGCAGAGTGTTCTTGATGATCTCCCGCAGCTGCAGCATGACCCGCGAGTTCTCCTGCTTGCTCATGGCCTGGCTGCCGGTGCTCTGAAGGCCCACCAGCAGCAGCACCACGGTGTTGTCCACCCGGACGGCGCTGCGCACCACCATGTGGTACATGTGCTTGAACACTTCGTAGGGGCAGAAATAGGCGCCGCGGATGGGCCGGTCGTCCCGGGTGACCTCGTCCAGGTCCTTTTGGATCTGGTGGATGTCGTCCACCGTGTTGGTGCCCTCGCTGGCCCAGCGGAAGATGTTTTGCAGTTCCGGCCCCAGCACTTCACCGGTCTCATCCAGGAACATGTTGGAGATGATGGGGTAATGGTTGAGGATGGCGGTCTTCATGTTCAGCTGCTTGAGCGCAGTAAAATGGCGCAGATACAGATCTTCGCCGAGGGGTTCCAGCAGCATGGCACGGCCGCAGATGTCCAGCACTTCCTGGGCATTGCTGCGCGTGTTGCCCTCCAAGAGAAGGTCGCAGGCATGGAGCACGGCAAAGAGATATTTCTGGCTCAGTGCGCTGGCCTTGGGCAGCACCCAGCGCCGCCCCGCAAGGCTGGGCAGAAAATCGCCGGAATACCGGCTCAGGAAGGTGCGGCAGATCTCCAGCTGGCGCTGAGGGTCCTGCTCGGCCCTGCCCTGGCGGTAGAGGGCGTTGAGGGTCTGCACATCCAGCTGCACCGGGGTGGCGGGGTTCCAGCAGTATTCCCGGTCACGGGTCATCACGCAGTCGGCAGGCAGGCCGGCGGCGGTCAGGTGCTTGCGCAGGGAATAGGCGGCGTTTTTCAGCGCACCGGCGGGGTTTGCGACCTCGTCATCCTCCCAGAGAGCCTCGCAGATCTGCTCGTTGGTGAGCGGCTCATCCATATTTAATAAAAGGAACACAAGCAGTTCCCAGGGCTTGTTGATCCGCGCACCCTGTTCCAGCAGAATCTTCTCCCCTGCCTTGATACGCAGTCCGCCCAGGGTCTCCACCTCAAGCAAAACCTTTTCCATGTTTCTTCCTCCCATGCGTCCGTTCAAAGCGCGGCCAGCGCGTCCAGACGTTTTTCCATGGCCTCGTAATGGATACTGTAGGTAAGCGCAGTCTCACGGGTGATACGCTTCTGCTGCACCAGGCGCAGAAGGTTCGTGTCCATGGTGCACATCCCCTCCGCCGCGCCGGCCTGGATCGCCGCGTCGATCTGGTAGCTCTTGGCCTCACGGATGAGGTTCCGAATGGCGGGGTTGGTGTACATCACTTCAAAGGCCACGGTCTGGCCGCCGTCCACGGTGGGCACCAGCTGCTGGCTGATGACCGCCTGGAGCACCATGCTCAGCTGAATGCGCACCTGATTCTGCTGGCTGGCGGGGAATGCGTCCACGATCCGGTCCACCGTGCTGGCCGCGCCGGTGGTGTGCAGCGTGCTGAAAAGCAACTGACCGGTCTCTGCGGCGGTCATGGCAACCTCGATGGTCTCACGATCCCGCATTTCGCCCAGAAGGATGATGTCCGGGCTTTCCCGCAGGGCGCTGCGCAGCGCCGTCAGATAGCTGGGCGAATCGCTGCCGATCTCCCGCTGGGTCACGATACATCTGCCGTGGCGGTGGATGTATTCGATGGGGTCCTCCATGGTGATGATGTGGCCCTCGCGCCGGTGGTTGATCCGGTCGATCATGCAGGCCAGCGTGGTGGACTTGCCGCTGCCCGCCGGGCCGGTGACCAGCACCAGTCCCTTCATCCGGTCGGCGGCGGCCAGCACAGTGTCGGGGATCGACAGTGCCTCAGGGTCGGGCAAGCCGAAGCGGATCACCCGCAGCACCACCGCCAGCGAACCGCGCTGGTGCAGCACATTGGCCCGGAAGCGCCCCATCTCCCGAATG
Organism: Candidatus Allofournierella pullicola; assembly: GCA_019114225.1. GTDB lineage: Bacteria > Bacillota > Clostridia > Oscillospirales > Ruminococcaceae > Allofournierella_A > Allofournierella_A pullicola. The sequence goes on from DXFW01000024.1 coordinate 73,720, forward strand.
GCAAAGGAGAAGTCGTCGTCGGCGTCGGCTGCGGCCACGCGGGCGGCGCTGCGCCCGCAAAGGGCATAGATGGCCTCCACGATGGACCGGGTGTCTTCGGGTTTCAGAGGGTCTCCCTCACGGCACTGGCGGCCGCTGACTTTATAGGTCAGCGGCAGGCCGGCGACCACAAAAATATCCGAAGCGCTCAGTTCCAGCGCCCGTTTGAGAATGTCTGCGACCTCCATGCTCCCGCTCCTTTCCGTTCTTTAAAAGCTGCCGTCCCACAGGTCGAGACTTTCGTCCGCCTGCCACGCCTGGCTCAGCCGCCAGGCGTCGATACGCCAGCCGCCATCCTCTGTGAGGACGAGGCGCACCGTCAGCCGGCGGCCCTCCTCCCCTTCGATCACGGTTTCCAAAGCGCCCTGTTCGTCCGCCGCAAGGCCGCCGGGCAGATTTTGCCCCTGCGCCAGGGCTTCATCCACCTGCGCCAGCCAGCGCCAGGCGTCGTTTTCACATTTCGAGTCCAGGACAAAGCGCTCCATGGCCCGCTCGGCCAGGGCCCGGTCTGCCCGGGCGGTGGAAAAAGCCAGCACCGCCAGCGCCGCCAGACACACCGCCACCATGGCGATGAGCAGAGTCAGCGCGCCGGAGCGCACCGGCAGATGTCCATGCTCTTGATACCGCATTCGGGCTTCCTCCCTTCCAACCGGTCAGTTCGGCCAATAGCGCACAAAATCGAGGCCGCAGACCGCCGCTCCGTTGGAAGCGAACACCTCAACGTGCAAAGTAACGGTACGGCCCGCCGTTTGGGGCTGCTCCGTCAATTCCAGGTCCAGGCGGTAGCTTTCGCCGCTGGGGCCGGTGCGCTCCACCTGGCCCCCCAAATCGTCTGCCGCTTCCAAACCGGCCAAGCGCAAAAATTCCGCTTCATTTTCGGCGGCGTAAAACTCCTCGCTCACATTCTGAGCCAAACGCTGGGCGTCTGTGAGGCGGCGGGCCTCCAACGCCTGGGCACGGGCCGCGCTGAACAGCTGCGCCAGCACAGCGGTCAGCGCCAGAAGGAACACCGTGAGCAGCAGGCACTCCACATAAAAAGCCATGGATCTGTGTCGGTTCATGCCGCACCTCCTTCGGCGCTGCGCAGCGCAGCTTCAGCGGTATCGCCATCCACCGTGAGCCGCAGCAGCGACGGGCTGACCCACTGGGCCGTGAACTCCCGCGCCTGCGCCAGGGGCTGGGCGGCGGCGGGGTCGGTGGCGGCGTCAGCAGCGCAGAACTGCTCCATCAGCCAGCCTTCGGCCAGATAGATACGGAACTCATAGCCGGTGTCCGGGTCGGTCAGGACCAGCATATCCCCTTCGGGGCCGCTGTCCAGCCGCACTGCGCCTGCGGTGTCGCCGGCGCGCACCCGGGTGACAAGGCTGCCCAGGGCGGCGCGGGTCTGCTCATTGGCGGCCCGGCTTTCCGTCAGGCGGCCGTAGAGCCCTGCCCCCAGCGCGGTGAGCCAGAGGATACATCCCAACATCAGCGCGAACAGCGCCAGGGAGAATGCCGGGGTCGCCCGGCCGGATGAACGGCGCATGGGATGTCCTCCTTTCCCGCACCGGCCGCGGGGCCGGTCATTTTTGCAGCACAGTGACCTGCGGCGGCAGATTGGAGGCAAACGCCTCATAGACCACGATATAGCGGTCATGGTTGATCTGCAGACCGTAGTGGTCGGTCAGATGATCCAGATTTTCAGGGTAATAGCCCTCCACCGCATAGCACTGGACGGCGCTGCGCACCACGGCGTTTTTCAGCGCCGCCGCGCCCTGGCCGTCCAGATCGGCGCCCACGCGGCCCGCGCCCCAGGCGCAGCCCAGGACCAGTGCCGCCGCCAAAACCAACACCAGCAGCGCACGGCGGACAAGCCTGCCCGGGGAAAGGGACGTTCTGTCGTGATACATGGCTCCGCCTCCTCAGCCCACTGTGCCCAGAATGCCGATGAGGGGCAGCATGACGGACAGCAGGGTGACGCCCACCGACACGGTGAGGAACGCAGCCAGGGCGGGTTCGATCATATCCACCACCCGGTCCAGTTCGTCGTCCGCGTCCTGGGTGAACAGGCTGGTGAGCCGGGCAAGCACCTGCTCGGTCTTGCCGCTGCGCTCGCCGCTGAGCAGCATGCGGGCATACAAGGGCTCAAACAGTTTCTGGTCATGCACCGCCGTTCCCAGCCCGGCGCCTCCGGCCATCTGCGCACGGGCGGCGCTGATGGCCGCGTGCAGCCCGGCATGGTCCACCATACCCTCGGCGGCCTCCATGGCGGTGTCCGCGTCCAGGCCGCTGGCAATGAAAATGTCCAGCGCGCCGACAAGCCGCGCCACCGCCAGGCGGCGGCTGGCTCCCGCTGTGTAAGGAAGCCGCTGGAACACCCGGCTCAGCCGGGTGCGGCCGGCTGCGGTGCGGCTCAGCGCCGCGCCCGCAGTCACCAGAACGGCCAGCACCAGCGTAACGGCCAGCGCCGCGCCGCCCACCCAGTAGGCAAGGCGGATATAGCCGTAGCTGCTGGTGGCGATGTCGCCCACCAGCCCTTCATACACACCGGTGAACACCGGAAGCACCCAGGCCAGCAGCACCGCCAGGATGGCGGCCATCAGGCCCAGCAGCACCGCAGGATAGACCACGGCGCTGTGCAGCTTTTTTTGCAGGCGGGCCTGCGAAGCGTAATAGCGGGCCAGGCTGTTCAGCACCGGCTCGGTGCGGCCGGCCTTTTCGCCCGCGGCGATCATGCGAACGGCATAACCGGGCAGCGCGCCCGTCTTTTCCACCGCGGAGGAAAGGCTTTCCCCCAGCAGCAGGGCCTTCTGCATCGTGCGGGCGGCCTCCCGGAAGGGGCCAGCCGCGCTGTCTTCACAGAGCAGGCCGGCAGCCTCGTCCAGCTGAATGCCCGCGCCCAGCAGCAGGGCCAGATTTTCGCACAGGGCGCTGACGGCCAGCGCATCAAGTTCCCGTTTTGCCATGACGCCTATTCCTTTCCTCTCTACTGTACGCCGGGCCCTGGGGCCGCGGTCAATAGGTCTTGTACTCCCGGTAGTTGCTTCCGTCGCCGATGAACTCGGCGTCGGCGCCGCCTGCCGCAAAAGTCAGGTCCACACGGGTCCAAGTCTCCCGGTCCACCTCGATCTTGACGGTGATCCAGCCGGTCTCCTCCAGCCAGATCATATTCCATGCATGGTAGAGGTCGTTGGGAGCCACATAGCCGGTGATGACCTTGGTGGGCACCCCCTGGCTGCGGAGCATGGCCGCGGCCAAGACCGCGTAGTCAATACAGATCCCCTTGCCGGTGGCCAGAGTCTCGTCCGGGTCAGAGAGGTACCCGGTGCCGATGGTCTCCGCCTTGGGGGTGTCGTAGCGGATGTGCTCCACGATGTAGGCATAGACGGCAGACACCATGCCCGCCTCGTCCGCCGCGCTGGCCGCCAGCTGCCCGGCCAGGGCTACGCAGTCGTCGCCTTCGGCGTAATCCACATAGCAGCTGGGCCGCAGGAAGGGTTCCAGTTCGCTGGCCAGCTGCACCTGTTCGGTGCGGGCGTACTTTTCGCTGTACTGGGTGTCGGCCACATTTTCCATCACCCGGAAGGTATACTCTCCGTCGCCGCTTTGCAGCGGGCAGACGATGGGGGTGCCGTCGCCGGGGAGGTCGTAGTTGTATTTCACATCGCCGAATACCACCTGGAATTTCAGGCGCTTGCCGCTCACGGCGCTCACCGCCACATAGCCCCGCGCCAGATGGCTGGTGTCCAGCAGGCAGTCATTTTCGCCGGTGGCGGCAGACGCGTCGAAGGCGGCCTGGGCCATGGGCGGAGGCTGATATCCGGCCTGGCTTCCGGTCGCTTGCGCGCCTTGAGACGGGGAGGTTGGGGCCGCGGCGCTGCCTTCGCCCGCGCCGCAGGCACAGAGCAGCGCACAGGCTGCCAGCAGCGCGCAGAGCCATCGACGCCGCATCCCCATCCCCCCTTTTTGCGCGGGACGCAGCGCGCCCACACACATGCTCACTCTATAATGTTTATTATATCGGCCGCGCCTGAAAAGTAAAGCGCGGGCCGCCGGGGGCCGGACGTTACCGGTCCTTTGCCTCCGGGCCGTCCTCATGGAAAATACGGTACTGGTTTTTGCCCCGGCGCTTTGCCTCATAGAGGGCCGCGTCCGCGTTGGCCAGCAGGGCGTCGTAGTCGCTGCCGTGGTCCGGGAAGAGGGACGCGCCGATACTGCCCATGATCTGATAGTGGATGTCCCCGTTGCGGTAGGGGTTGCGGAACATGGTGCACAGGCGCTCCAGGCGGTTTTCCAGCACTTCGCGGGTCACATTGGAAACGAACACCACAAACTCATCGCCGCCGTAGCGGGCAACCACGTCGGAGTGGCGGAACACGCCCTGGATCCGCTGGGCAATGCAGCGCAGGATATCGTCGCCCACCATGTGGCCCAACGCGTCGTTGGCTTTTTTGAAATCGTCCACGTCGATAAAAATCAGCGCGCCGCAGTTCAGCTTGCCCTTGGTGAGCCGCTCGTGGACATTCCGCTCAAAATAAGTGCGGTTGTACAGGCCGGTCAGGCCGTCCCGGTTGGCCTGTTCCTTCCAGCGGTCCACCTCGTTGCGCCAGTTCGCGGTGTTCACCAGAACGCCCTCGATCACCGCGCCTTCTTCCCGCTCCACACGCTCCAGGTGCAGTTCCATCCACTCGTAGCCGCCGTCGGACACGCAAATGCGCACCGTGCCTTCCACCCAGGGGATCTCGTCCCGGGCGCAGCGGCCCACCATGTCCAGAAAGTCCTCTTCGTCGTTTTCGTTGAGGAGCCCGGAACTGCGCAGGAAGGTGATGGCGTCGGGGAATTCCTGCCTGCCCTCCATCACCGGCGAGAAGGCCGACGAGAAGCGGATGGCGCCCGTGTCCGGCCGGTACAGGAAGGTGACGATGCTGCCGCGCCTGCTGTCGTCTTTCCAGCCGGAGGCCCGGGGCGAAAGCAGCGCGCCTTCGGGGTCCACGCAGATCAGACACCCGTTTTCCCAGACAGCGTTCTCAAACTCCGTCACCGGCATGGGCCGGAAGAACACATAGCCCTGCACGGTGTCGCAGGCGGCGTGGCGCAGGTGGCGCACCTGCTCCATGTTTTCCACGCCTTCGGCCACGGTGTTGATGTGCAGCTTGCCCGCCATCTTCATAATGGATTCCACCACGCGCCGGCCGCGGCTGGAGTCGTTGTCGCCCACAAAGAAGCTGCGGTCCAGCTTGATGGCGTCCACATTCAGCTGATTGATGAGGCCCAAAGAGGAATAGCCCGAGCCGAAATCGTCCAGCGAGCAGCCAAAGCCGGCTTCGTGCATTCGGTCGATGAGGTGGCGCACGCCCTGCGGGTCGTCCAGCAGGATGGTCTCGGTGAGCTCGAATTCGATGAGGCCGCGGCCCACCTTGTACTTATCCCGGATGGCCTGGTATTTTTCCAGAAAGTCCGGCACGTCCAGGTTCTGGCGGGAAAGGTTCACCGACACCACACACATCTCCCTGCCCTCTTTTTTCCAGCGGGCAAGGTCTTTGCAGACCTGTTCAAACACAAACAGGTCCACGCGGGTGACAAAGCGGTATTTTTCCAGCACGGGAATGAACACCGCCGGGGAGGTCATGCCGCGTTTGGGGTGCTGCCAGCGGATGAGCGCCTCGGCGCCGGAGACCCGCCGGTCCTCCAAGCGGACTTTGGGCTGATAATACACCTTGAAATCCCCCGCGTTCAGGGAGATATCCAGCCAGTTGACCAGGTCTTTTTCTTCCAGCTGGACCCGCTGCCACTCGGCGTCGTAGAAGGTGCAGCCGCCGTGCATTTTTTCACTGGCCTTGCGGGCGGTGCTGCTGCGCTCTTCCATAACGGTGACGTCGGTCTCGCCCGGCCGGGCCATATCGGCGCCGAAGCGCAGTTCCAGATAATAGGGGTTTTCCAGGTCTTTGTTGAAGGCGTTTGCCTTTTTATACATCTGCTGCAGCCGCTGTTCGATCTCGGCTTTGTCCTGCCCTTCCAGCAAAAGGTAGAACAAATCGGCAGAGGCGCGGGTGATGAGCTCGCCCGGGCGCAGGCAGCTTTTCAGCGTATCGTACAGATAGCGCAGCGTCCGGTTGCCCTCTTCGATCCCGTAGATGTTGTTGATGAGTTTAAAGCCCTGCATATCCGCCGAAACCAGGGTGTAGTTGCTGCTTTTTTCCAGCAGAGCGGTGGCGTCAAAACGGAAGCGGGCGTCGCTTTTGCCGCCGGTGAGCGGGTCCACAAAGGCCATGTATTCCAGGCTCGACTGGTAGCGCCGGCGCAGAAGGGTCATGGCGATGAGCACGCCGCCGAAAATAATGCCCAGCAGCAGGGTGAGCCAAAGGTTCTCCGTGACCAGGGGGTCAATGGTCTTGCCCAGCAAGTCGGCCGGGATGATGGTGAGCACGTACCAGTCGTTGACCAGCAGCGGGATATAGCTGACCAGCACCGCGTCGCCGTCTTTTTCCACCTTGGTCACGCCGGGCTTGCCCGCATGGATATCCTCGTACATCTGGCTGAACTGGGCGCGTTCCTCCTCCGTGCCCTCTTCCCAGGCGTCCCGCAGAAGGGTAGACATCTGGCCGCCTTCACCCGCCGCCAGCAGTTCCCCGTCCCGGGTGATCACGCGGGAGGTGCCCTCCCCGTTGAAGCTCTGGGCGGAAAGCATGCTGGTGAGCAGGCCGGCGTTCTTGATCCCCAGCAGGACCGGGTCGTACGCGGTCTCGCCGGAAGAGTAGTAAACGCCCAGTTCCGGCTCGCGGGACAGGATGAGCTGGGTGGTGCCGGAATGCACTACGTCGTCGCCCGCCAGGTTGGAGCAGCGCTCTGCGATCCAAGCTTCGGCTTCCCGGGCGTTCGCTGCCAGATACAGCTCGTCAAACCCGGACACCGACGCCTTGCGGGCCAAAAATTCCGGCAGCGACTCTTCGTCCAGAAGAACGGCGCTGTCGCGGATGATGTTCATGCTTTCCACGGACTGGGAGATACGGCTGTCCACCAGAGTGGCGATCTGGTCGGAAACGTCCAGAAGCCAGTTCCGGGCGCGCTGCTCGGTGGCGTTCTGGATCGCGAGGCCATTCATCAAAAACAGCGTGCCTGTCACCACGATCGCGATGCTCAGACCCAACATCGTCAGGAGCACGCCTTTTCGATATTGGTTAATGGTCTGTTCCTTCTTCATCCTCTTCACCATCCGGAAGTGCGGGCAAAACTGCCGCACGCATATTCTGTAATCATTCCTATTTTACCATACAAAACGCCTTGTTACAACCATAGTAGCCGTTTCCGGGAGAGGTCTTTCCCCGCAAAAAGGGCCCGGCATCCGCTTGATCGGCGGGCCCTTTTCAAGGAATTTTCAGGCGAAGAACACAGAGAAATGTTTTGCGCACATCCGCGTCCATCGCCCGAAATGCCTCCGCGCATGCACAGAGCGCAGCAAAAAGCCGCTGTACTTTTGTACAGCGGCCTTTTTGTGGTGCGCCCGACTGGATTCGAACCAGCGGCCTTCCGGGTCGGAGCCGAACGCTCTATCCATCTGAGCTACGGACGCATATTCCAGGGCGCTCCGCTCCCTGCGGAGCGCCCTGTGGGTATTTTACATGGACTGGGGAGCGTCGACGCCCAGCAGATCCAGCGCGTTGCGCAGGGTGGTCTTCAGAGCGAGGACCAGGCCCAGGCGCTGGTTGGTCAGCTCGGGGTCGTCGGGGTTGTTCACGTGCACCACGTTGTAGTAGCTGTGATACAGCTTCACCAGAGACTGGATGTACTCCGCAATGGTGTTGGGCTTGCGGGTCTTGGCAGCCTTGGCAACGGTGCCGGGGAACTCGCTGATCATCTTCAGCAGCTGCAGTTCCTTCTCATTGGTGAGCCGGTTGTAGCTCTCCTCACGATGGAACTCGGGGATCTCCGGGTTGCGCAGGATGGAGCACATACGAGAGTGGGCATACTGCGCGTAGTAGACCGGGTTGTCGTAGTTCTTGGCAGAAGCCTGCTTGATGTCGAAGTCCATCTGGGTGGTGATGTCCTTGGAGACAAAGAACCAGCGGGCAGCGTCCACGCCCACGTCCTCGCACAGCTCGCGCAGGGTGATGGCGTTGCCGGTACGCTTGCTCATCTTGACCTCGACGCCGTCCTCCACCATGCGGACCATCTGGATGAGCTCCACAGACAGGGTGCCCTTGGGATAGCCCAGAGCGGTGAGAGCCGCCTGCATACGGGTCACGTAGGAATGGTGGTCGGCGCCCCACAGGTTGACCATGACGGGGTAGCCGCGCTCCATCTTGTAGACATGGTTGGCAATGTCCGGGGTGAGGTAGGACAGGGTGCCGTCGCTCTTGCGCAGAACGCGGTCCTTGTCGTCGCCGTAGTCGGTGCTCTTGAACCACAAAGCGCCGTCCTTCTCGTACAGCAGACCCTTGTCGTCCATCATCTTCAGGCAGTCCTTGATGCGCTTCATATCATTCTGATAGAAGAAGGTCTCGTGCATCCAGGAGGTGATGTTCACGCGGTAGAGCTTCAGATCGCGGTCGATCTTCGCCAGCTCGCGGTCGATACCCTGCTGCATGAAGTAGTGCAGGCGCTCGTTGGCGTCGGCGGTCAGCCACTTGTCGCCGTCTTCCTTGGCGATGTCCTGAGCGATCTGCTTCACATCGTCGGCGTGGTAGCCGTTCTCGGGCAGGGGATACTCCTTGCCGAAGTACTCGAAGTAACGGGAGACCAGAGACTCGCCCAGCATGACGATCTGGTTGCCGGCGTCGTTGACGTAGAACTCACGCAGCACGTCGTAGCCGCTCTTTTCCAGCAGGCGGCAGATGGAGTCGCCCCAGGCAGCGTTACGGGCATGGCCGCAGTGCAGATCGCCGGTGGGGTTGGCAGACACCCATTCCACCAGGATGTGCACGCCCTCGCCGGAGTTGTTCTGGCCGTAGTCATCGCCCTGGTCCAGGACCTGGTTGATCAGGCTGGTCAGCGCCTCGCTGCTCAGCTTGAAGTTGATGAAGCCGGGCTTGGCCACGGTGACGGACTCGGCCTCGGGCAGCAGCTCGCGCAGTTTTGCCGCAATGGCCTCGGCGATCTCCACGGGGTTCTTGTGCAGTTCGCGGGCCAGCTTCATGGAAACGCCGGTGGCATAGTCACCATTGTCCTTGTTGCGGGGCACTTCCACCACAAGGGTGTCGGGGCCCACGTCCAGGCCGTAAACTTCCTTCACGGCCTGCTGGGTAACATTATAGATTTTTCCCTCAAAATTGCTCATACAGGTACTTTCCTCCCAAATGAACGAGTTAATCCGGCGCAAAAAAGGCTCACGCCCTTCTCGCGACCAGTTCTTCCAGCGTTTTGCACATTTCGTCTGCTTCCTGCGGACCTCGCATGACCACCAGCACCGTGTTGTTGCCGGGCACGCGCCCCACCAGGCGTTCGCTGTCGTCCAGCACATCCACACAGGTGCAGATGGCTTTCGCCATGCCCGGAAGGGTCTTGATCACAATGAAATTATCGACCTTGTCGACGGAACAAATGCCCAGCCGGGCAATGCTGGTCAGCTTGTCTTTGTTCTCGCTGACAGCATCCAGCGCATTGACCGCATAGCGGGACACCCCGCCCGGCACGCTGGATTTGTACAAATGCAGCGCCCGGATGTCCCGGGACAGGGTGGCCTGGGTGCAGTGAAATCCCCGCTGCCGCAGAAGCTCCATCAGCTGCTGCTGGGTCTCCACGGGCTGGGTGAGGATCAGTTCCAGGATCAGTTTCTGGCGTTCTTCCCTCATGGGGTACCTCCACGGCCTTCTCTCGCGGCCAGGTCAGCAATAGACCATTGCAAGAAATGCACTCGTTCGATATAGATTATCACAGAAAATCGGGAATGTCCATACACAATAGATACAAAATATTGTATATTGTTGCATCCGGGGCCGAAAAAACGGCGTTTTATTCCTCTTCTTCGGGCCTGCGGGTGGTTTTTTTCTTGGTTTTTCCGGTCTCGCTGCCGTCGGATTTTTGCAGCGTGATCCGGTTGCGGAAGTCCGAAGGGGTCATGCCCTTGTACTTGAAAAAGTTGATGTTGAAGGTCTTGATGTTGTTGTAGCCCACCTCAAACGCCACATCGATGACGTAGTAATCGGTGGAAGCCAGAAGCTCGCAGGCACGGTTGATCCGCACAAAGTTGAGCAGCGCCTCGAAGTTCATGGTGGAATAATAGAGCATGAGGCGGTTCATTTCGGCCACCGAAATGCCGAACTTCGACGCGACCTCGCTGGCGCTCAGTTTCTCCTGGGCATAGTTCTGGTGGATATAATCCGCGATCTCAAAGGCGATGTTCTTGTTGGTGCGGTTGAACTTGGTCTTGGACTTGCCGTAGATCTTGCGGAATTTGATGGGGGTCACCCCCACCTTGGAGGTGAAGTGCTTGGAAAGGTGCGAGGCGTCCACAAAGCCGGTGAGAGCGGCGATCTCGTCCAGCGTCAGGTCGGTATAGACCAAAAAGTCGGAGACTTTTTCAATGCGAATGCTGGTGAGGAGTTTGGTGAAAGTGGTGCCGGTGATGTCGGAAATGCGCTTGGAAAGGGTGGACTCCGAGATGAAGAAGGCCCCGGCCACGCTGCTGAGGGTGAGCTTTTCAGTGGCATGGGCATAGATGTAACTGAGGATGGTGTTCTCCTGAGAGATCCCCTTTTCGTAGTCCTTTTCGCCGCGGACAGCCATAATATACCGCCGGTAAAGGATCATCAGTTCGATCAGCTTGTTGGTGACGTACAGCTGGCTCAGGGGCTGGACGGTGGGCGCGCTGTGGGTGGACTCCACGCCCAGTTCCGCCCGCAGCTGCTCGGCCAGCAGGTCGATGTAGTCCGTCTGGATGGAATCCAGATAGGCCACCGGCTCCATGGACAAAAACTGCAGCAGCTCGGAGCTGTCTTCTTCCAGACCTGACACGCCCTTCAGAACGGAGTTTATGTACTGATAGTCGTAGACGATCCGCATCAGCTGGATGGGCGCGGTCACCTCGGTGATCTCCGAGATGGTCCAGGGGGTGATGGCCACCAGCATGTTGGGCCGGATATCATAGCGCACGCCGCTGATCTCAATGACGCCCTTGCCCTTTTTGATGTACAAAAAGCGGGCGGACTGGTGGATCAGAGGTTTGGTGGCAGCCTGAATGGCCTCGTAGTCAAAAGAGCAGATCGTGACCGGATCGTACGCGTCGGAAAGGTTCTCCTGAAGGGTTATCAGTCTGTTCAAATTGCATCACCTAAGCCTTTTATGAGAGTTGCAGAAAGAAACAGGAAAGACCGGCCGTATACGCGGGATATACGGCCGGTTTTCCTATGAAATGAGGGAGTAAGATTTACTTGCTCAGAGCGTCATCAGCTCAGCACGAGCATAGCCACGGTGAGGACCACGCCGGCGACCACAGCGACGATGGCCAGGAGCTTGCCAGCCCACTTCAGCCAGGTCTCGTAGGGCACGCGGGCCAGAGCCAGACCGCCCATGATGAAGCCGCAGGTGGGGGTGAACAGGTTGACCAGGCCGTTGGCAGCGACGTTGATCATGATGGAAGTCTCCACGGACCAGCCCATGCCGGCAACGATCGGCGAAACGATCGGGGCGGACAGGCTCGCCAGGCCGGAGGAAGAAGGAACCAGGAAGCTCAGGCCGATGTGGAGCAGGTAGTCCAGAGCGCCGAACACAGGAGCCGGCAGGCCGGAAGCGGACAGCGCGGTGACGGAAGCCTCGACCAGCCAGGTGCCCAGGCCGGTGGTGCTCATGATAACGGTGGTGGCGCGAGCCAGCGCGATGACCAGGTTGACGGAGATCATGTCCGCGAAGCCGGCCACGATGCAGGGCATCAGCTTGCTCTTGTCTTCCAGACCGATGAGGCCGATCAGCAGGCCCATGAGCAGGAACCAGGTAGCAGCGTCATCGAACCACCAGTCGCCGAAGCCGTTGCCGGTGAGCACACTGGAGAAGCCCAGGGTATTGTAGATACCCTCGTTCAGAGAACCCCAGGGGATGAAGCCCAGGATCATGACCACGAAGGAGAGACCGAAGATCACGAGCACGCCCTTCTGGCGGCCGGTGAGTTTGACGTTGGCGTCGATCTCAGAGGAAGAACCGTAAGCCTTTTTGCACTCGTCCAGCTGGTCAGCGGTCAGGATGGAGCCTTTGCCCTCCTTGACCTTCTTGGCGTAACGGGTCACGAACAGTGCGGAGATGAAGTAGGTGGCCAGCCACAGGATGATGGCCTCGACGTAAACGATGCCCATGTTCACGTCCACGCCGGCAGCGGCAACCGCAGCGCCGGTGGCGAAGGGGTTGATGGTGGAGCCGAGAACACCGGAGCCGGCGCCCAGCAGAACCGTCGCGGCACCGACCAGCGGGTCGAAGCCGGCAGCCATCATGGTGGCAGCGAGCAGGATGTAGAAACCAACGGTCTCCTCACCCATGCCGTATGTAGTGCCGCCCACGGAGAACAGGAACATCAGGATCCAAACCAGAGCCAGCTCTTTGCCATGGAGTTTTTTCACCAGCACATGGATGCCGGTCTCCAGAGCGCCGGTGGCGTTCAGGATGGAAAGGAAGGCGCCAAGGCAGAACACGAAGCCGATAACGTCGCCGGCGTCATGCCAGCCGCCGATGGGAGCCATCAGGATATCGCTGAGGCCCGCGCCGACCACGGCGACCTGTTCACCGGTCTCTGCGTCGGTGTAGGTCTGGCCGCTGGCCAGCCAGGTGGCGGCAGACACAAGCAGCAGCACAACGATCAGGATCGCAAATGTGCTTATCGAACGGCGTTTTTTCTTGTTGCCCATACTATTTCTCCTCTTTTCGTAAAGCGATTTTTACTATTTCGGAAGATTACGGTTTGATAACAGTGCCGGTTTTCCCTTCCAGAGCGTCCGCCGCCCGGGCAAGGGAGGTGATGAGCGCAACACCGCCGTTGGTGTTGCCTTTGACGAATTCCATGCAGGACTGCACCTTGGGCAGCATGCTGCCGGGCGCAAACTGCTTCTGGCCGATGTACTCCTCGGCCTCGGCCAGCGTCATGGAGGGAAGCTCCTGCTGGTCGGGCTTGTTGAAGTTGATGCACACGCGGTCCACAGCGGTGAGGATGATCAGCTCGTCAGCCTTCACGTCCCGGGCCAGCAGCGCGCTGGCACGGTCCTTGTCGATGACGGCTGCCACACCCTTGAGGCCCTTCTCGGTCTCCACCACGGGGATGCCGCCGCCGCCCACCGTGATCACGATGGCGCCGGCAGACACCAGCTGCTCCACCACGTCCAGCTCCACAATGCGCTGAGGAATGGGGGAAGGAACCACACGGCGGTAGCCTCGGCCGGAGTCCTCCACAAAGATGAAGCCCTTCTCAGCGGCAATGGCGTCGGCCTCTTCCTTGGTGTAGAAGCTGCCCACGGGCTTGGTGGGTTTGGCAAAACCGGGATCCTTCTCGTCCACGACCACCTGGGTGACCACGGTGGCGCAGGGCTTGCGGATGCCGCGGGCGTTCAGCTCGGCCTGGATGGCCTGCTGCAGATGATAGCCGATGTAGCCCTGGGTCATGGCGCCGCACTCGGGGAACGGCATATACGGGGTGTTGCCGCCCTTGTTGGCGGAAAACTCCATGGCCAGGTTGATCATGCCCACCTGGGGGCCGTTGCCGTGGCCGATGATGACCTCGTAGCCCTTTTCAACCAGGTCCACGATGGGCTTGGCAGTCTCCTGCACCAGCTTCAGCTGCTCTTCGGGGGTATTTCCAAGGGCGTTGCCCCCCAGCGCCACTACGATTCTCTTACCCATACGCTTACTTCAGAGTCGCGTACATCACAGCCTTGATGGTGTGCATACGGTTCTCAGCCTCGTTGAACTGGCGAGCCTGCTTGCCCAGGAACACGTCGTCGGTGACTTCCATGGCGGGCAGACCGAACTTCTTGTAGATGTCCTGACCAACGGTGGTCTCCAGGTCGTGGAAGGAGGGCAGGCAGTGCAGGAAGATGGCGGTGGGCTTGGCCATGGCCATCAGTTCCTTGTTCACCTGGTAGGGCAGCAGGAGCTTGATACGCTCGGCCCAGATCTCGTCGGGCTCGCCCATGGAGACCCAGATATCGGTGTAGACGATATCGCAGTTCTCGGCGCCCTTCTTGACGTCGTCGGTGAACTCCAGCACGGCGCCGGTCTCGGCGGCAACGGCCTGGCACTTCTCAACCAGCTCGGCAGAAGGCATCAGATCCTTGGGGCCGCAGGCGCAGAAGTGCATGCCCAGCTTGGCGCTGACGACCATCAGAGAGTTGGCCACGTTGTTGCGGGCGTCGCCGAAGAAGGTCAGCTTGCGGCCGCGCAGATCGCCGAACTCCTCGCGGGCGGTCATGATGTCAGCCAGCATCTGGGTGGGATGGAACATATCGGTCAGGCCGTTCCACACGGGCACGCCGGAGTAACGGGCCAGATCCTCGACCACGGACTGCTTGAAGCCGCGGTACTCAATGCCGTCGTACATACGGCCCAGAACCTTGGCGGTGTCGGCCAGGGACTCCTTCTTGCCCATCTGGGAAGAACCGGGATCCAGGAAGGTCACGCCCATGCCCAGGTCGCGGGCGCCCACTTCGAAAGCGCAGCGGGTGCGGGTGGAGGTCTTCTCGAACAGCAGGACGACCTGCTTGCCGGTCAGCCACTTGTGCTCAACACCGTTGTTCTTCATCCGCTTGAACTCAGCGGACAGGTCCAGCAGGTAGTTGATCTCGTCGGGGGTGAAGTCCAGCAGGGTCAAAAAGCTGCGGCCTCTAATGTTGATTCCCATTGTGTAATTTCCTCCTTAAGGAAAAGATAGATTGATTTCTTGTTGGTGTTTGTTATTCTGCCCGGATCAGAGGCATGGACATGCAGCGCGGGCCGCCGCGGCCACGGCTCAGCTCGGCGGAAGGCATCTCGAGAACGGTGATGCCGGCGTCGCGCAGGATGGCGTTGGACACGTCGTTGCGCTGATAGACAACGATCTTGCCGGGGGCGATGCACAGGGTGTTGGAGCCGTCGTTCCACTGCTCACGAGCCGCAGCGATCAGGTCGTCGCCGCCGCAGTAGATCAGATGGACCTTGTCCACATGGGTGTACTTCTCCAGGATGTGCTCCAGGTCGGAATCCACACGCTTGATCTGCAGATCGGTGGGATCGTTCTTGCCCGGGGTGATCTCGTAGACGGTCAGGGGGCCCAGGATGGCGGGATGCACGGTGTACTTGTCCACGTCGATCTGGGTGAACACGGTATCCAGGTGCATGAACGCGCGGCAGGCCGGGATGTCGAAGGCCAGGACGGTGCGGATCTTGGCGTTGGGATCCGCAAACAGGTTGCGGGCCACGATCTCGATGGCGTCGGGGCTGGTGCGCTGAGAAATACCGATGGCCAGGGTGTCCTCGGTGAGGTTCAGCACGTCGCCGCCCTCGATGTTGGCGTGGAAGTCACGATCGTAGTAGCGGGTGATCAGGCCCTCGAAGTCGGGATGATACTTGAAGATGTAGTCCGCGTAGATGGTCTCACGGCAGCGGGTGGGGAACCGCATCTTGTGCAGGAACACGCCGGTGCCCACAGAGGCGAAGGGATCGCGGGTGAAGTAAAGGTTGGGCATGGGATCGACGATCAGGTCGTCGGGAGGAGCGATCAGGTCCTGCAGAGAATAAGCGGAAACGTCGCCCATCTCCTTCATGGTGATGCCTTCCATGGTCTTCTCAACCAGGGCCTTGCCCTTGAAGTTGGTGACCAGGTAGTCATACAGCTTATCCTGCCAACGCTTGGTCTTGATGTTGCCCTCAAACAGCCACTGATACAGGAAAGGCTCGACCAGTTCGGGGTGCAGGTTCAGCACGTCGGTCATCAGGTCTTCCAGATAGACCACTTCGGTGCCGTTGTCCCGCAGGATCTGGGCGAAGGCGTCATGCTCCTGCTGAGCGACCTTCAGGAAGGGAATGTCATCAAAAAGAAGCTCGGGAAGACGATCGGGGGTCAGATTCAGCAGCTCCCTGCCGGGGCGGTGAAGAAGAACTTTCTTCAGAGGATTGATCTCACTGCGAACACAAATACCTTTCATAGCTTCTCCTACTCTTAAAATGTACATGAATGTGGATTTTGGATACCACCCGCGCGAAAGTGGAACCAAGTTCATGATCTGCCATTATAATAACCGTTTCGAATGGCCCTCATTGGACTTTTATTATATCACAAATTGTACGATTTTGCCAACTTTATTGCCCAAATATTGAAAAAATTTCAGCACTTTACTCAAAGAAAGCGCATAAAATTCCAAATCTCGTGAATAAATGAATAAACCGCTCACCTGATAAAACCAAATGCGGGCCCCGCTGTTAAATAATATACACGTTTGTTCACCGTGAAAGTATTTTGGGATATTTCCCTGCCGGAAAATCGGAAAGTAAAAATAAGGAAATGTACATTTTTCAAAAAAGAATGCCGCTTTTCTCTTCAAAAGCGGCATTCTTTTTCATTCCGTTCCCTGGGTGTAGCGCGCCCGGTAGCGCAGCGGCGTCATGCCGGTAAAGCGCCGGAACACCTTTGTAAAATAGCTCTGGTCGTCAAATCCCACGGCGCTGGCCACATCGGTCACCCGCAGGTCCTCATGGAGCAGCAGCTGCCGCGCCTTGGCAATGCGCACGGCGTTGAGGTGGTCGTTGAAGGCGGTGCCCGTTTCCTCCTTGAACACCCGGCTCAGGTAAGCCGGCGAGAGGAACACCCGTTCGGCCAGCTGCTCCAGCGTGACCTTTTCATAATAATGTGTCTCGATGTACTGCATGCACAGGTGGATGGCATGGGCGTGGCGCATGTCGGCATAGCGGAACACGCTGTCCATCAGGCGGTTCACCGCGTCGCTCAGTGCAAAGCACATGGCCTCGATGTCCCCCGCTCTCTCGATCCGCAGGCGGCCCTCGTGGCACAGGCGCAGGGTGGCCCCGCTCTCCGCCCCGGCTTCCACCGCCGCCCGCCCGGTGAGGGCCAGCAGCTCGCACACACGGGATTTCACCGTTTCCAGCTGCTGGCCGGTGGCCAGCAGGATGTGGCCCAGCAGTTCGTTCATCAGCTGGCGCGCCTGTTCCTTTTCCGCGCGGCGGATGCTGCGCAGGAAGGCCCGCTCCACTCCGAAGGGATAGGGCGGCGGCTGCTCCTCCTGCTTGAGCTGCAGGATATAACTGCTGATCTGGCCCTGGATGGCGTCCGCCGACTGGACCTGCCGCATGCGCTCGGAGGCCGACACCTTATTCATAAAGCCCACCGCCATAAACAGCAGCGTGGACATCTGGTTTACCGTGGCGGTGGGGATGACCCGCACGTTTTCCAGTTCCGCAATGACCCGGGCGCGCGTTTCCTCTTCCAGCGCCATCAGCTCACAATCGATGAAATCCTCCTTTTCCACCATCAGAAAAGGGCCCGCTGTGATACGGGCGGAACTGTCCAGCTCACCGAGGATGGGCGACACAAAGCAGGTGAGCCCCATGGGGCAATAATAAATGTAACGCCCGCCAAAGCGCTCGGCCTCCGCCATGCTGTAATTCTGGGCGCGCACGCACTGGGACGCCGGCCGGCCCGCCAGCCGGCAGATCCGGCAGGCTGAACAGCCATAGCCGTATTCCGCGAGGGTCTCTCCCCGCTTGTCGGAAACAATGCATCCCAGCCCGGTGGAGGCGGCAAACGCTGCCGCGCACTCCCGCGCCAGGGTGAGGTCGAAACTTTTCTCCATAGTGCCCTCCGTTTTTTTTGGAACGCAAACTCATGTTGATAAAATATTACCAAAAATAACAATCGATTACAAGCCGGGGCGAGGGCGGATGTGCTACCCTATGCTCAGAACAGCGCGGCCGGAAAGCCGCCCGAAACCACATACAACGGAGGAGAGTATTCATGAGCATTCTGACCGATATTTCCGAAAATCTTCAAAAGGGCAAGGCCAAGATCGTGAAGGAACTGGTGCAGCAGGCCATCGACCAGGGCATTCCCGTGCAGCAGATCCTGGACGAAGGGCTGCTGGCCGGCATGAGCGTGATCGGCGAAAAGTTCAAGAACAACGAGGTGTTTGTGCCGGAGGTGCTGGTGGCCGCCCGCGCCATGAACATGGGCGCCGCGCTGCTCAAGCCTCTGATGAAGGAGGCCGGCGTGGAGGCCGTGGGCAAGGTGTGTATCGGCACCGTGAAGGGCGACCTGCATGATATCGGCAAGAACCTGGTGAAGATGATGATGGAGGGCAAGGGCCTGGAGGTCATTGACCTGGGCACCGACGTGCCGCCCGAGACCTATGTGCAGACCGCCATCGACCAGGGCTGCCAGATCATCTGCTGCTCTGCCCTGCTCACCACCACCATGGGCATGATGGAGGAAGTGGTGAAAAAGACCGAGGAGGCCGGTATCCACGACAAGGTGAAGATCATGGTGGGCGGCGCGCCCGTCACCCAGACCTTCTGCGACCAGATCGGTGCCGACTGCTACACCGCCGACGCCGCTTCCGCCGCCGACGCCGCCGTTTCCATCTGCAAAGCGTCCGCCTGACGAGAGAGGAGTTTTGCCATGAAGCGTGACATGAATGCCTGGCTGGAGGCGCTGCGCACCGCCCCGGTCAAAAAGGCGCTGCCCGTTCTTTCCTTCCCTGCGGTGCAGCTGATGAACATCACCGTGAGCGAGCTTATTTCCAGCGCCGAGGCCCAGGCCCAGGCCATGGAACTGGTGGCGCAGCGCACCGACGCCGCCGCCAGCGTGAGCCTGATGGACCTTTCGGTGGAAGCCGAGTGCTTTGGCTCTCAGATCCGGGTGTCCGATGAGGAAGTGCCCACCGTGGTGGGCAGCATCGTTGCCACCGAAGAAGAGGCACAGGCGCTGGAAGTGCCCGCCGTGGGCGCGGGCCGCTCCGGCCTGTGCGTTGAAGCCATCCGCCTGGCGTCGCAACGTATCACCGACCGGCCGGTCTTTGCCGGCGTCATCGGTCCCTTCTCCCTGGCCGCCCGGCTGATGGACGTGACCGAGGCGATGGTGCTGTGCTACGACGAGCCGGACATGGTGCACATCCTGCTGGAGAAAGCCACCCGTTTCATCACCGACTACTGCCGCGCCTTCAAAGAAGCGGGCGCGAACGGCGTGGTCATTGCCGAGCCGGTGGCCGGGCTGCTGAGCCCCGCGCTGGAGGAAGAATTCTCCGCGCCTTACATTAAAAAGATCGTGGACGCCGTGCAGGACGACTCCTTTCTGGTGATCTACCACAACTGCGGCGGGGCGGTCATCCGCCAGATCGACTCCATCCTCTCCACCGGGGCCGCCGCTTACCACTTCGGCAACGCCATCGACATGGCCGAAATGATGACCCACATCCCCGCCGGCACCGTGGCCATGGGCAACGTGGACCCGGCGGGCGAATTCCGGAACGGCACTCCGGAATCCATCCGCGCGGCCACCTGGAAAGTGATGGAGGCGTGCTGCCAATACCCCAACTTCGTCATCTCCTCCGGCTGTGACATCCCGCCTCTTTCCCGCTGGGAGAACATCAACGCATTCTTTGCCGCAGTGGCGGAGTTCTACGCACGATGAGCGGCGAATGGATGGAGGCGCTGCGCCTCCGTGTGCTGGAAGAGGGCGCGTTCCGGGCAGCCTTTGTGCCGGTGAAAGACATCTGTTTTGACCGTGTTTTCCGGGACGTGTGCGCCACCAACGCCTGCGGCAACTACGGCCGCTGCTGGATGTGCCCGCCGGACGTGGGCGGCATTGACGAAATGATGGCCGAAGCCCGGAGTTACGACATTGCGCTGGTCTACCAGACGGTGGACTCCCTGGAGGACAGCTTCGACTTTGAGGGCATGATGGACGCCGCCGCCCGCAGCAGCCGGCTGAGCCAGAAACTCACCGGCATTTTGCGGGAAGGCTCTTTCCCCCACTGGCTGCAGCTGGGGGCCGGCGGCTGTCATGTGTGCGAGGTGTGCGCCAAACGCACGAACGAGCCCTGCCGCCACCCGGACCTGGCCCTGGCCTCGCTGGAGACCTACGGCGTGGACGTGTCCAAGCTGGCTGAGGCGGCCGGAATGAAATACATCAACGGGCAGAACACCGTCACCTTTTTCGGGGCGGTGCTGTTCGGCAAAGGAGAGTGAGGGCGGCCATGGTCACCATCACCGTCAACGGAACAGTTTTTCCGGTCGAACCCGGCGCCCGGCTAAGCGACTGCCTGCCGGCTCACGCCGCTCCCGAGACCCCCTGCGGCGGGGCGGGGCGCTGCGGCAAATGCCGGGTGGTGGCCCGGGGCTGTTTGAGCGAGCCTTCCCCGGAGGAGCTGCGCGCGCTCTCCCCCGCTGAACTCGCCCGCGGCGTGCGCCTTGCCTGCTGCACCCGGGTGCTGGGCAGCTGTGAAGTGTTCTCCGGGGCCAGTGCACCCGCCTTCATTCTGGGCGAAAGCGAGGCTCTGCCTGCCCCCGCGCCGATGTTCGGACGGGTGGGCGCGGCGGTGGACGTGGGCACCACCACCCTTGCCGTCTGCCTCTACGGCCCGGACGGCGCGCTGCTGGCCCAGGCCGGCAAAATGAATCCCCAGCGGCGCTGGGGCGCGGACGTGATCAGCCGTATCGAGGCTTCCCGCCGGGGTGAACGCGAAGCACTGGCCCAGGCCGTGCGGGAAGGGATCAACGAGCTGCTGGCGGAGCTGTGCGCCGGAGCGGGCCTTGCCGCCGACGCGCCGGACGCTCTTGTCATCACCGGCAACACCGCCATGCTCTATCTGCTCACCGGGGCCGACCCGGACTGCCTGGCCCACGCCCCTTTTGAGGCCGACCGTCTGTTCGGTGAAACGCTCACCGGCGCGGACCTGGGCCTTTGCTGCCCCGGCGCGGCGGTGTATCTGCCCCGGTGCATTTCCGCCTTTGTGGGAGCGGACACCGCCACCGCCCTGCTGGCTGCCGGCCTGACCGAACAGCCCGGCGTGCACCTGCTGGCGGACATCGGCACCAACGGCGAGATCGCTTTGTGGGACGGCCACACCCTCTCCTGCTGTTCCACCGCCGCCGGGCCTGCCTTTGAGGGCGCGGGGCTTTCCATGGGAATGCCCGGCCGGGCGGGCGCGGTGGATCACGTCACGCTGGAAAACGGCCGTCTGAATGCCCATGTGCTGGGCGAAACCGAGGCGGAGGGCATTTGCGGCAGCGGCGTGGTGGACGCACTGGCCTGCCTGCTGGCCGCAGGCGACCTGGACGAAAGCGGCCTGCTGGACCCCGAGCCGGCCCAGATCTGCGGAAAGGTGTTCCTCACCCAAAAGGATGTGCGCGCCGTGCAGCTTGCCAAAAGCGCCGTGGCGGCGGGCATTGTCACCCTGACCCATGCCTCCGGCGCGGAGCCGGACCGGGTGGACAGTCTTTCCATCGCCGGGGGATTCGGCAGCTATCTGGACGTGAAAAGCGCCGGGGCCATCGGCCTCATTCCGGAGGAGCTGGTTCCCCGGACGCGCATTCTGGGCAACGCAGCCCTGCGGGGCGCGGCCATGCTGCTGCTGGACCGCACGCTGCAGGCGCGCTGCGAAAGCACCGCGCGGCAAGCTGTTACCGTGGACCTTGCTTCCAGCAAGGTGTTTTTCCAGGCTTACACCGACTGTATGTTTTTCTGAGCGGGTCTTTCAAACCAAAAGCGCAGGCCCGGGCAATGCCCGGGCCTGCGCTTTTTTCAGCGGTCAGCCGCCTTACTCCATGGAAACCGCCACCTTGATGACGCCGTCCCGCCTGTTTTCAAACAACTCATAGGCCGCTTCGATGTCTTTCAAGGGGTAGGTGTGGGTGATGAGCGGGGTGGTGTCGATCTTGCCCTCTGCAATGAGACGCAGGGTCTCCTGGCAGTCGCAGCCGTCCACTCCGCCGGTCTTGAAAACGAGGTTTTTGCCGTACATCTCCGGCAGGGGCAGCACCTGCGGCCCGTCATAGAGCGCCACCACCGTGACGACCGCGTTGGGGCGGGCGCAGTCCCACGCCATGCGGAAGGTCTCGCCGCTGCCCGCCACTTCCAGAACCACATCCGCTCCGCCGTGGTCGCTGTGGGCCAGCACGAATTCCTTGAGGCTCCCGGGCACGGTGGTCAGCACCTGGGGCCAATGGGCGCGGACGAACGCCAGGCGGCTCTCGTCCACGTCGCAGACGATGATCCGCTTGGGATGGTGCAGCAGCACGCACTGAAGGGTGCACAGGCCCGTGGGCCCTGCGCCGATGATGAGCACCGTGTCCTCCTCTTTTATCTCGGAGATACGCGCCGCCCAGTAGCCGGTCGCCAGCACGTCGCCCACAAACAACGCCTGCCGGTCGCTGACTTCGTCGGGTATCCTGTTCAGCCCCTGGTCCGCATAGGGCACCCGCACATACTCCGCCTGGCCGCCGTCGATCCGGCAGCCCAGGGCCCAGCCGCCGTTGGGGTCGGTGCAGTTGTTCACCCAGCCGTGCCGGCAGAAGAAGCAGTCGCCACAGAAGGTCTCCACGTTCACCGTCACCCGGTCGCCCGGCTTCACAGAGGTGACGGCGGAGCCCACCTGCTCCACAATGCCCACCATCTCATGGCCCACGGTAATGCCTGGCACGGCCCGGGGCACGCTGCCGTGCTTGATGTGCAGATCGCTGGAACAGATACTGGCCAGCGTCACCTTCACGATCGCGTCCCGGTCGTTTTGAAGGACAGGCTTCGGTTTTTCCCGCAGTTCAAATTTGCCCCGTTCGACGTATGTATATGCCAGCATGACGTTCCCTTTCCTTTCTTCCTTCGGCCTTGGGCGGCGGCGTTGCGGCCCTGCCCGTCCCGCGTTCCTGTTCCGGTCAAAGCCCGGCAGGCCCGGCATTGGAGTTTTCCTCCCCGGTTTTGTCCGGGCACTCCCGCCGCAGCCTTTAAATACATTTTATCATATGGTTGCAACCGTGGGCGCGCAAAAAGCCCCCTGCCGCAGGTTTTCTCCCGCAGCAGGGGGCCGTTTTTATCAAAGGTACGCCGTTTTTCAGCGCTGCACGCGGCCGGAGCCGTCGCCGCCGGCCAGCTTTTCCACTTCTGCCACGGTGGCGAAGTTGTAGTCGCCCTCGATGGAGTGCTTCAAAGCGGAAGCCGCCACCGCGAACTCCACCGCCTGCTGGCTGGTGCGGCCCTCCAGCAGGGCGTGGATGAGGCCGCCGCCGAAGCTGTCGCCGCCGCCAATGCGGTCGATGATGTGCAGATGGTACAGCTTGGAGAAGCAGTACTCGCCCGCCGCCACGTCGTAGAGCATGGCGCTCCAGTCGTTGTCGAAGGCGGACTTGCTCTCCCGCAGGGTGATGGCCACCTTCTCGAAGCCGAACTTCTCCGCCAGCTGACGGGCCACGGACTTGTAGCCCTCCTTGTTCAGCGCGCCGGGGGCGTTGTTCCAGCTTTCCACCCGCACCTCGCCGTCGGCGCCCGCCACGCGGGGGGTCACCTTCAGGCCGGGGCCGCCGAAGTGGTCCATGGAGAAGCGGTGCTTGTTCACCACCACCAGTTCCACGTCCCGGTAAATGCCGCCGTAGAAGGTGAAGTCCGCCTTCTGGGGATAGACCCGGTCGTTCACGCCGTTGTCCACCTTCACCACCAGGTGATTCTCCTGCGCCAGCAGTCCGGTGACGCAGCCCCGGAAGGTGGAGTAACCGCCGTCGTGGTGCAGCACCGGATGGCCGTTCAGCTCCACATCGGCGCTGGCGTTCACGCCCGCAAATTCCAGATACACATCCTCCGCCGCCGGGTCGAACCGGGGCATGGCGAAGTCCTTCTCATAGGTGCAGGTGCCGCGCCAGTAGTCGTTGCCGCCGTCCTGCCCGTCCACCGCGTTCCAGGTGTGGGGCAGATCCACCGCGCAGGCGTCTCCCTGCGGGCCGGTGAAGGTCCACTGTTCATTCAAATTGATCCTTGTTCGCATGGCCGTTTCTTTGTTCCCTTCTGTCCCGCGAAAAATTTCACGATCTTGTCTCAATGCCTCTCAATTATAGGTAGCACACCGCCGGATTTCAATTTACTTTCCCCAAGTGGTGCAAAACGCGGCATATGTGGCACGTGTGTTTCCAAATTAGTCCGCAAAATTTTGTGCAAAACGCGCATAAAATTTCTTTTCCGCACCTCTGACGCCGGGTGCTCTCCCCCGCGTCCAAAGCAAAGGGGCGGCCCGCCGCGCCGGAAAGGCACACAAAAGCAAGCCCTCTTTCCCGCACCAGGCAGTGCACGGCCTTGCTCCGGGCGTCCGCAAGGTCCCTCTCCCCTCCCCCTTCGGTTGCGAGGAGGTCCGGGCCGCAAAAGCCTCTCTTTGCGCTGCGTCCGCAAAGCGTATCATACGTGCCTTTTATCATTTTGAAGCCTTCCGCAAGCGGCGCACAATATGGTATAGTTCTATTAGGAAAAACCGTTTCCCCCGGCAGGAAGTGCATTCGCAATACCCGCCCCCGGGGCCACTTGCGGGCAGCATGGATCAAAGTGAGGTGCGCTTATGTTTTTTGGTCTTACCGCTCAACAGCAAAAGGCTGTGGAAGAATATTATCCTCAGGGCACTGCGTTCCTGCGGGGGCTTGACGTGTACGTTGAAACAGCGGAAAAAGGGCTCTCCGTGCAAATAGAAAAGGACCGCGCTGTGATCCGTTTGGAAAGCGGAAGGTCCTTTGGGCGGGCATTGCTTCTGTTGGAAGACGCACTTTCTCTCGGCGGCGAAGTAACGCTCTCCGAATCTCCGGGCTACCGGCAGCTGGGACTTATGCTCGATTGTTCGCGCAATGCTGTTCCCACATTCGACACCTTTTGCAAGCTGGTCGTCTGCATTTCTAAAATGGGTTACACCGCATTGCAGTTGTATATGGAGGATACATATCAAATAGAAGAATATCCCTACTTCGGATACCGCCGCGGCGGATACACCCCGGACCAGCTGCGGAAAATGGACGCCTTTGCGGCACAAATGGGTGTGGAACTTATCCCGGCAATACAAACCCTGGCTCACCTGGGTCAGTCGCTGCGCTGGAAAGCCTTTGAAGATGTGCTGGACATCGACGATATCCTGTTGGTGGATGAAGAAAAGACCTACCGTCTGATCGACGCAATGTTCCGCACCTTGGCCGGATCCTTCACCAGCCGCCAGGTCAATATCGGTATGGATGAGGCCCATTTGATCGGGCTGGGCGCTTATTTAAAGCAGCACGGATACCAGGACCGGATGCAGCTTTTGCTGCGCCATTTTGCGCATGTGCACCAAATCGCGAAAAAATATGGTTTTCATGTAATGCTTTGGAGCGACATGTTCTTCCGTTTGGCCACCGGAGGGGAATACTATTCTGCAGACTGCCCGGTAGATCCGTCTGTCCGCCAAACGCTTCCCGACGATGTGTCGCTGATCTATTGGGACTACTATTCCGAAGACAAAGCGATCTATGACGCGATGTTCCAAAAGCACAAGGAAATCTCCGACCGGATCGTTTTTGCCGGCGGCGCTTGGAAATGGACCGGATTTTGCCCGGGCAACGGTTTCAGTATGCATGTGGCCGATCTGGCCCATGCAAGCTGCATTCAGCACGGTGTGCAGCAGGTGCTGATCACCGCCTGGGCCGACAACGGTGCCGAGTGCTCTTTGTTTTCGATTTTGCCATCCCTCCAATACTGGGCCGAGCTGTGCTATACAAACGGAAGCAAAAACGTCAGGGCACATTTCCCCCGCTGCTGCATGGGGGCTGATTTTGACTGTTTTTTGTGCCTGGACCAGCCGCAATATACTCCCGGGAATCCCAAGCCCGGAAGAGTGTCTGTTAACCCTGTGAAATACCTGTTCTATCAGGATCTGCTGTGCGGATTGTTTGACGCGCACGTGGACCCTGTCACATATCCGGAGCACTTTTCCGCCTGCGCACAAGCCCTTTCCAGCGCAAAGGAGCGAACGCCGGAAAACTGGCAGTACCTGTTTGATACATTGATCTCTTTGTGCAAGGTGCTGGAGCAAAAGTGCGCCCTTGGCCTGGAGATACGCGCGGCCTATGAAGCCGGAAACACCCGGCAATTGGCTCTCATCGCCAACAACCGTCTCCCCGCGCTGAAAGAGGAATTGAAAGGCTTTTTGCAGTTGTTCCACAGGCAGTGGCTTTTGGAAAACAGCGTCTTTGGCCTGGATGTGATCGATCTGCGTGTGGGCGGATTGATCCAGCGCGTGGAGACCGCGGCCCAGCGTATCGGCGCTTATGTGCACGGCGAGATCCCGCGTTTGGAGGAAGTGGAGGTCCCGCTTCTGCCATTTGAACCAGACACCCTGAACCAGGATATTTATGTTCACTACTGGCACAAAATGGTTTCGGTCTCCAACCTGTGCGCCAACTGATCGCTGACGTTTTTTCAAAGTCAAAGCCGGGCGGTGAAATCACAGGCCGCAAAACTTGTTTCAATAAAAATCAAAAGCAGACCGCTCCGTCACAGCGATGGAGCGGTCTGCTTTATTCCGGCAGGGATTTCTGCGAGTATAAATCCATATAGGTCAGCCTGTCTTGGTCCCTGCCCCGCATGGCAAATGTGTTCCGCTGCAGAACAAAAGGGCAATCACAAGAACAAATCAAAATCGTTTTGTTTCTCCAAAATCATTGCAGTTTTCGGGAATTTAATCAAAAGTTCATAGCTTGTTTATATATGGCAGCCGCTGGCATATTACACTGAAGCAAGCACTTGCCAAAAAAATATCAAAAGGTGGAGTGATATGGAATACATTTTGCAAACAAATAACCTGTCAAAAGTCTATGGTGCAAAAACAGTTTTGGATCATGTGAGCATTCATGTGCCGAAAAAGTCGATCTATGGTTTGGTGGGAAAAAACGGAGCCGGAAAAACCACCCTTATGCGTATTGTCTGCGGCTTAACGCAGCAAAGTGAGGTCAGCTACACCTTATTGGGGAAAACGAATGAGGCGGCCGTGCGAAAAAACCTGGGAATGCTGATCGAAAAGCCGGGCATTTATGAGCACATGACGGCACTTGAAAATCTGCGCTATTTTTCACTGCTGTTTGGCCTTCAGTCTCAAGATCATCACAAACTTCTGGAAATGGTCGGATCGCAGAACGCCGGAAAAAAGAAAGCAAGCCAGTTTTCCCTGGGGATGAAACAACGATTGGGCATTGCAATTTCGCTGCTGGGCAATCCCGATTTTCTCATTCTTGACGAACCCATCAACGGCCTTGACCCGGAAGGCGTATATGAAATCCGAAAAATGCTGGAGACGCTAAACCGGCAATATGGCACCATCATTATGATCGCCAGCCATATCCTGAGCGAATTACATAAGCTGGCAACGGATTATGCCATTATCGACGGCGGGCGCCTGATTGACGAATTCAGCAAAGAAACGCTGGAAAAAGCATGCAGCAGCGGCGTTCAGGTTACGGTTGAACCGGGCCATTTGGAAGGGGCAAAAACACTCATTGCGTCCCGCTATCCGGACGTTCGTTATGAAGTTCTCTCCGATCAAAGCCTGCGGCTGTATGAGAAAATCGATCCGGCGGATCTGAACCAATTCCTGGTGGAGAACAAAGTGCGCGTATGCGGCCTGGGGGCAAACGACGAAGACATTGAGAGTTTTTTTGTGGAAAAGCTCTCGGGAGGGCAGGCAGTATGAAAAACTTGATTCGCGCACATATTTATCAGCTGAAAAAAGACCGGTTTTTCTTCGGGTGCCTTGTTTTCAGTTGTGTTTTGCTGGTTGCTTCCATCAGGCTCTCTCTTTCTCTTGCGTCTGCAGAAAACCCTGTCACGGGAATCGAGGGGCTGTTTGATACATTTTTAGGCGGCGATACCGTCCTGTATGTCTTCATGCTGCTGACAGCGAATATGGTTGCAGAAGCCTATCGCTCCGGTGTGATGAAGAATATTTTTGGCCGTGGTATCGCAAAAAAGCACTACTATCTCTCCATCGTTTTCACGATATCCGCTGCGTATGTATTGACAATGCTGA
Source organism: Candidatus Allofournierella pullicola (assembly GCA_019114225.1). Taxonomy (GTDB): domain Bacteria; phylum Bacillota; class Clostridia; order Oscillospirales; family Ruminococcaceae; genus Allofournierella_A; species Allofournierella_A pullicola. The sequence continues at coordinate 101,709 of DXFW01000024.1, forward strand.
TCGGCGGCATCGTTATGGGAGTTCTTGCAGGCAGCAGCTATGGTGTGGGGGCAATTTCTTATCCCGCCTACTATGTCCTTGCCGTGCTGGCACGCATTCTTTTTGCGATGGTGCACATCAGCTTTGCGCTTACCATGACGGTCTACACCAGAAACGCAATTACGGGCGTGGTCTTCGGCCTTGTGATCCCGAACATCCCGACCATTCTGGAGATGGTTTTAGGGTTCCTGAAAATTCATATTGACCTTGGTTTCATCAAAGTCTCTGCGCACATGCCGTCTGTTTATGCGGCTTCGAATGATCTGTCGTCGTTCTTGCCGTGCTTCGCTGTGCTGTGCGGATATCTTATTGTATCTGTTTTCGTTGGTTTCATGCTTTTGAAGCGCCAGGATACCAAATGATCCAAGCATGAAAAACCGCACATTCCCGTATTTCCCGGTTTCACGAATTTTAGCAGAAAAGCCATCCACCCCAACGCGGTTTTTGGCAAGACGTTGGCCTGGCGTTTTGCGGCAGCGGACACATCCATGAGCTGCCTGCTGTGTCTGGTCACACACCGGGCTTCATTCCAAAGCAGCTAGCCTTTTACTCCAGCCACACCCGCTTGGGGATCCTGGCCTATTTCTAAGCTCTGAAAACACACTTTATAAAACAACAGGCCGCACGGGCTAGTCCCTTGCGGCCTGTTGTTCTTTCATTTCCCCTGCAAAAGCCTGACGGCCATCGGTATCGCTTTTGGGGGTGCAGCCTTGTGCCTTTCCCCGCCCGTTCAGCGTGGGCTCTCTCCGTTTCACGATGATCGTTCAGAAACCTATTCATCAAGCATTCATTCCATGGGGCAATTGGTCTTTTCCGCAGAAACGCCTTATCATTCGGTATGGTACAGGGATTTTCGCAAACCCGTACAGGCAAAAGAAAAATCCCCCAGCCTTTCGGCTGAGGGATTTGGTCCGAGTGGCGAGAGATCGAACTCACGGCCTCTTGAACCCCATTTTATGCGATGGGTGGTATGAGCCGGACACCCCGTCAAAAAAGCGCGGAAACAAGCCATTTTCAAGGCTTCTTGTTTCCGCGCTTTTGGTATGAAACAGGGTTATTCATTACGCATTCATTACGGTCCCAGATGGACAAATCGTGCAGGCCTACTTGATACAAACCATGCCATAGAAAATGGTATGACCAGCCCCCTGCAACGTCTGTAAAATCAAGGTTTCTGCGCCCCTCCTCCATAAAAAGCAGGGGGCATTTGTGAGGTCGGAGAGGGCAAAATCGGTGGGTATTTGTGGCAGACTCGCGTTGCCCGGCTGCCATCCGGGGTAGCGCCGGATTTTGCAAAAAATCAGTGGGCATCGCGATGCCCTTATCCCGTGAATCTATTGTAACAAATCACCACTAAAATGGGAAGCGAAAAAGCCAAAATCGATGGGTATTTGTGGCGATTTTGCGCCCACCGATTTGTACCAATTTAGTGCTATTTTATACCAGCCTCGCCCACCGATTTTTTATGGTTCCTTAAATGTTATCAACCCGGGCGGACGCACTTCCAAAGGCGCCTTCAGAGAATCCGGGAGGGAGTGTTATTGCCCGCCTGCCCTCTGCCGTCCAAACGATAAAAATGGATGGCGCAGCCCGGATTCTGTGCTATAATGAAAACCAGAAAGGGGGGCCGAGATGGACTGGATTTTACTGAACAAGGACATTCCGCTGCTGGAGTTCTCCACCCAGGCGGACGAATTTGGCGATGTGACCGCCCAGGAAAGAGCTTGGCTCTCCCCTCTGCGGCCCATTGGCTATATGTCCCTGCAGGACTTTTTGGAGGGCCGCCGTGCCCCCAAACACCGCAAGCACATCGAGCAGCTTCTGGCTCAGTATGGCTGCCACACCCTGGATGGCTTCTTGCAGGTCAGCCACGCCCTCTCCCTCAATGATACCTTTTGGGTAAAACAGGCCGGTTCTCCGCTGTGCTGGCAGGATGTGTCCCTGTATCAAAACGACTTTGACGAGATCATTGCCGAGGCCGCGCTGAACGGTTCCTTTGGCGAGCCGAGCCCGTCCTCCACCTCGCCGGAGTTTGCCACCGACGGATACTACGCCAAGTGCTGGAAACGAGAGCGGGACGGCATTTATCTCTATAAAGCCGGCAGCGCCACCTATGAGCTGGAGCCCCTTTCAGAATATTTGGCCGCTCAAATCTCCTCCCTTCTGTGTCCCGGTGCGGTCTCCTACGATATGCGGTTCCACCATGGGCGGCTGGTGTCTACCTGCCCGCTTTTTACTAGCGAATCTATGGGTCTTGCCAAGATGAGCGCTATTGCCCGCGGTGAACACTCAGTAGCTGGGCTGCTGTCCTATTTCCGCTCCATCGGAAGCGAGGATGCCTTCCGCCGTATGATGGTTCTGGACGCCGTTATCCTAAATACGGACCGGCATCTGGGTAATTTCGGCGTACTGTTCGATACTGACACTCTCCAAATTCAGGCCATGTCGCCGGTGTTTGACAATAACCGCAGCCTGCTGTTTGACCTAGACAGCGACCAGTTGGACCAGGCAGAGCGATATGCCGCTCACCTGGCGCCGCGCTTTGGTTCGGACTTTATCGTCGTGGCCAAAGCCCTGATGACCGACGACATCCGCAGCGACTTGAAAAACCTGTGCGGTTTTGCCTTCCGGGAGCATCCGCAGATTCCAGTGGAGGACCAGCGTCTGGAAAAACTGAGTCGTGTTGTGAACGGGCAAATTCAGAAGCTGCTGTGAGCAACAAAACCTATCACTACGACAAAACGTCCCCCCGACAGCAAGATGCTGTCGGGGGGACGCCCTTTTTTGCCAAGATGCAAAGTTGACGCATTGGTATCAAATATATGATTTAAACTATTAGTCGGTTAATTTGTATGCCCAATGCCCACTGTTCCGCCATTTTTTCAGCTTATCTTCCGCGACCAATCCAGCAAGGAGTCTATTCGCTGTTGCTGCCGATACCCCACACAGTTCCCGCACATCAGCATTCATAATATAATCGTGGGTTTTCAGGTACTCTTGAATCTTGTTCCGGCGAAGGGTTGCCTTGTCTGTCTTTTCAGCGCTCATTTCATTACTCGCATTGATTGCTTCTATGAGGGATGCTTTGATGGCTGAGAGCATGAATTCGATAAATACTGTAGACTCTCCGGCATCATTGGAGGCATTGATGGCATAATAATACTCCTGCTGGCGGTCATGGATGATGGACTCCACCGGCAGCCAGGCAAACGTCGGATTCCATTGAGAAAGCAGCAGCGTATGCCACAGGCGTCCTACACGCCCATTCCCATCAGCAAAGGGATGGATCAGTTCCAGCTCATAGTGGAACACACAACTGCGAATCAGCATGTGGACCTCACTGGTCTTTGTCCAGTCCAGCAATTCCATGACCAGACCAGGAACATACTGTGGAAGCGTGCCAAAATGCAAGACATGCCCTTCGCTATCTACTACGCCAACAGGTCGTGTTCGGAACATGCCGGATTCCTC
>DXFW01000025.1 GCA_019114225.1 Candidatus Allofournierella pullicola
CGATTGCATTGCGAGGTCTATTTTGCTGACCCCTACTGTGCTTGGCAGAAGGGCACAAACGAAAATTTGAATGGTTTGCTTCGGGAGTTCTATCCCAAAGGCAGAAATCTTTCCCGTGTTGCCCCCGCTACTCTAAAACGAAACCTGGCGTTGATTAACGCCAGGCCTCGAAAGGTTCTTAACTTCCATTCTGCCCAGGAATTATGGGACTTTGAACTCAATTCCTGTTGCACTTAGTTTGACAATTCACTCTTCAAAGAGAATACAAATTGTTGAAAATCGATTATTTATTCTTGCGGTAAAAGTCGATGAGCGCCTGGGTGCCCTCGTTCTCACCGCCGGCGGCGGCGAATTCCTCATACACCTTCAAAACGCTCTCCACCATGGGCAGGCTCTCGCCCCGGGCGGCGGCTTCGTCGCAGATGATCTTCATGTCCTTGATGAAGTGCTTCACAAAGAAGCCGGGGGCAAAGTCGCCGGCCAGGGCACGGGGGGCCATGTTGGCGATCTGCCAGCTGCCCGCCGCGCCGCCGCCGATGGCCGCCAGCATTTTCTGGGGGTCAAGGCCGGCCTTTTCGGCGTAGTGGATGGCCTCGGTGTAGGCGGCGGTGGCGCCGGCCACGGCGATCTGGTTGGCCGCCTTGGTGTGCTGGCCAAAGCCCGCGGGGCCCATCAGCAGAACACTCTTGCCCATGGCGTTGAACAGGGGCAGGGCCTTGTTGAAGGCCTCCTCGTCGCCGCCCACCATGATGGACAGGGTGGCCTCCCGGGCGCCCTTGTCGCCGCCGGAGACCGGCGCGTCCAGCACGTCAATGCCCTTCTCTTTGCCCAGGGCATAGAGCTTCTGGGCCAGGGTGGGGCTGGAGGTGGTCATGTCCACCACCACCGTGCCGGGCCGGGCCGAGGCCAGAATGCCGCCCTCGCAGCAAAAGACCTCTTCCACGTCGGCGGGGTAGCCCACCATCACGAACACGAAGTCCGCGTCGGCCACCGCCTCGGCAATGGTGCGGCAGGGGACAAAGCCGTATTCAGGAGCCTTGGCGGCCACCTTTTCGTAGTGGTGCCCGTAGGCTTTCACCGGCCAGCCGGCCTTCACCAGATGTCCGGCCTGGGAGGCGCCCATCACGCCGGTGCCGATCCATGCAACGTTCTGCTTTTCCATCTTCAACACTCCTTATCTCATCCGGGAACGCCGGAATCATTACGGGGGGAGGGACCTCACGCCTCCGGCGCGGCGTCGGGCCGGGTGACCACCCGCACCCAGCGGCCGCTGCACAGGCGGATGAAGCCCAGCACGCTCTTGACGATGTTGTCGCACCGCAGGCAGAAGAACACCACCGGCGCGGACCAGTGGAACACAAAGCCGCCCAGAAGGCCCAGGGGGATGGCCAGCGCCCAGAGCAGGCCGCTGTCCAATATGAGGTTGGTGCGCACGTCGCCGCCGCCCCGCAGCACGCCCACTACCATCACGGTGCCCACCGCCTGGAAGGGCTGCATGGCCGCCAGAATGGTCATCAGGGTGAGGGCGGTGTCGTGGGCCAGCTGGCTCACGTTGTAAAGGCTCATCACCGGCCGCTGGCCCACCAGAAGCAGGGCTGTGGCGATGAGGCTGAGCACCACGCTCACCGCCACCGTGCTGTTGGCGGCCCGGCGCGCGTCCGCAAGGCGGCCTTCGCCGATGGTCTTGCCCACCACCACGGCGGTGGCGTTGGCCATGCCGAAGATGAACACGCTCACCAGATTGTTGATGACGTTCACGATGCTCACCGCGCTGGTGAAGCTGGGGCCCATGTGGCCGATGGTCAGGTTCATCACCGCCACGCCCAGCGCCCACAAAAGCTCGTTGCTCACCACCGGCACGCTGTTGCGCACATAGTCGGCGAACAGCCCGCTGCGCAGGCGCAGCAGCCAGCCCGGGGTGAAACACACCGTGCGCTCGATCCGGTACATATACACCAGCACCGCCGCGCACTCGAACAGGCGGGCCATGATGGTGCCCAGGGCTGCGCCCCGCACGCCCATCTCCGGCGCGCCCAGCTTGCCGAAGATGAAGCAGTAGTTGAAGAACACGTTGACGAAGAAGCTGCTGGAATAGACCGCAATGCTCACCTTCACCTGCTCCACCGCCCGCAGGCACATGATGTAGCAGTTGGAGAAGCTGTAGAAGATGAAGCTTACCGACAGCCACTCCAGGTAGGCCGCACCCTCCCGGATGACGTCGGCGTCGGTGGCGAAGATGTGCATGATCTCCACGGGGAACAGCCGCCCCAGCACCGTGAACAGCGCCGACACGCCCAGCGCAAAGCGCAGGCTGAGGGCAAAGATCTGCCGGATCCGCAGCATGTCCCGCTTGCCCCAATACTGGGCGATGAGCACCGCCGCGCCGCTGGCCAGGCCGAAGCCGGTGACGTTCAGGATGATGAACAGCTGGCCGCCCAGATTGGCGGCGGCGATGGCCGTGTCGCCCAGCTGGCCCAGCATGATGACGTCCATCATGTTCACGCCCAGGTTGATGACGTTCTGGATGGCGATGGGCAGGGTGATGGCCAGCACCCGCCGGTAGAAGTTCCAGTCGGTGTAGAACCGGGTTTGCAGTGTTTGCAGCATAAAATCTCCTCACAATATGTTGCTGATTCCCAGTATAACACGGCCCGGCGCGGTTGAACAGTCCCCGGAAAAGGTATATTTTTTCGGAAAAAGTTTGCACAATCGGCCGAAATGCGGTATACTAATGGCAGAATCTGCAATTTTCGCCCCCGCAGGGAAAAAGGAGGCAGGGCATGGGATACACGCCGCTGGAACTGGAGCGTCCGCTGGCCATCGACCGCATTTATTCGGTGCATTATTTCGAGTACGGGCCGGACTACGCTTTTGTGGGTGAGAGCCACGACTTCTGGGAGCTGGTCTACGCCGACAAGGGCGAGGTGTACGTCACCGCCGGCGAGGAGGAAAAGCTGCTGAAAAAGGGGCAGATGATCTTCCATCAGCCGGGCGAGTTCCATAATGTGCGGGCCACCGGCGACGGCGCGCCCAACATCGTCATCATCTCCTTTGAGTGCAACGGCCCTGCCATGGACTTTTTCCGCCACCGGGTGGTGAACGTGAGCGACAACGAGCGGGTGCTGCTGGCCCGTATCGTGGAGATGGCCGGCGCGGCCTTCTCCACCCCGCTGGACGACCCCCTCACCCCTCACCTCATCCGCCGGGAGGCTGCCCCCTTCGGCTGCGAGCAGATCATCGGCGTTTCGCTGGAGTACATGCTGCTGTGTCTGGTGCGCCGGGGCGACGAGACGCCTGCCAGCCGCCCCACCAGCCTCATCCGCGAGCGCAGCCAGAACGAGTTTTTGGCCCGGGTGCAGCAGTATCTGGAGGCCAACATCCAGCGCCGGCTCACGCTGAGCGACATCTGCCGCGACAATCTGGTGGGCCGCAGCTATCTGCAAAAGGTCTTTCGCGAAAAGACCGGCGGCGGCGCCATGGAGTACTTCGGCAACCTGAAGATCCAGAAGGCCAAGGAGATGATCCGTCAGGGCAGCCACAACTTCACCGAGATCGCCGCCCTGCTGGGCTACAATTCCATCCACTATTTCTCCCGCCACTTCAAAAAGGTCACAGGCATGACCCCCTCGGAGTATGCCAGCAGCGTCAAGGTGCTGGCCCGCCGGGGCAGGGGCGAGGAATAAATCACACAAGAAAAGGCGGCCCGCCGGAGCACATCCGGCGGGCCGCCTTTTTCGTTGTTCAAACGTTCACGGCAAGAGCGCCTCCTGGGCGGCCAGCTTTGCCGTATCCTCCACCACCACGGTGAAGCTGAAGGGGTTCACCTCGGTCACCTTGCCCAGGGCATGGGTGGCCAGCAGACGAGGGGTGCGGTTGACCGCGATCTCGGCGGTCTCGGTGGGGCCGGTGCGGCGGTACTGCAGCAGGCCGCCGTCCGCCCGCGTCACCCGGAAATCCCCCTCCCAGAAAGCGTCGCATTCTTTGCGCAGCTTTGCCAGCTGGCGGATCAGGGGCTTCAGCCGGTTCTCGGTGGAGCCCCAGTCGTAATAGGCCCGGTTGAAGGGGTCCCGGTAGCCCTGCATGCCGACCTCGTCGCCGTAGTAGACGCAGGGAACGCCCGGCAGGGTGAACAGCAGGGCATAGGCCAGCCGCACCAGATGAATGCCGTGGTCGTATTTGGGCTTGGGCAGCCGCCGTCCGCTCTGCCAGTAGCGGTCCCGCCCCTCGGCGGGCTCATCCTCCAGAGCGGTGAGGATACGCTCGGTGTCGTGGGTGCCCAGGTGGTTCATCAGCGCGTGCAGCGCCGGGGCAGGGTAGTGCTCGCAGATGGCGGTGAGCTGCTCGGCGGCCGCCAGGGCGCTGCCGCCCCGCAAAAAGTTCAGGATGGCGGTGCGGAAGGGATAGTTCATCACCCCGTCCAGCCCTTTGCCCAGCAGATAGGTGCGGCGCACGCCGTAGGCCTCCTTGGTGGTGGCGTCCTCCCACACCTCGCCCAGCAGATAGCAGTCCGGGCCGTGGGCCTTCACCGCCTTGCGGATCTCTTCGATGAAATCGTCGGGCAGTTCGTCCGCCACGTCCAGCCGGAAGCCGCTGGCCCCGCGGGCCAGCCAGGTGTCGATGACGCCGCCCTTGCCGCAGATGAAATTGCGGTAGGCCGGGTCGTTCTCGTTCACCTCGGGCAGGGTGTCGAAGCCCCACCAGCTGCGGTAGCCGCAGGGGTATTTTTTGTCGAAGTCGTACCAGCTGCGGTAGGGGCTGTTGGGGTCGTGATAGGCCCCGCCCTGGCCGTAGCGGCCCTCCCGGTTGAAGTAGAGGCTGTCGGAGCCGGTGTGGCTGAACACGCCGTCCAGGATAATGCGGATACCCCGCTCCTTAGCCTCGCGGCAGAGCACGGTGAACTCCTCGTTCGTGCCCAGCAGGGGATCGGCGTTCAGATAGTCGGCGGTGTTGTAGCGGTGGTTGGCATGGGCTTCAAAGATGGGGTTCAGGTAGATCCAGGTGACCCCCAGCTGCTGCAGATAGGGCAGCTTTTTGCGAATGCCCTCAAAATCGCCGCCGAAATAGTCCAGGTTCAGCTGGCCACCCTGCTCGTTGGGCCAGAAGTAGGGCTCGCCCTGCTTGTTCGCCCGGTAGACCCGGTCGGCAAAGGGCAGCACCGGGTGGGGCTTGCCCTCGAAAAAGCGGTCGGGGAAGATCTGATACATCGTTCCGCCCCGCAGGGCCTTGGGGGTGGAAAAGTCCGCCTCGTAAACGGTGAGCTGCCAGCAGGCGCCGTCGGTCCAGCTGAGCAGCGCTTCGCCCAGTTCGCCCCGGTAGAGTTTGCGGAAGTCGGAATAAAGGTCGAAGCAGTAGAAATACAGCCCTGTTTCGTCCAGGGTCAGCGTCAGCTGAAAGTGGTTCACCCCTTCCACGCAGCCCGCATATTCCATGCGGTACTCCACGGGATGGCCGCCGTCCTTGGTGAGCACCAGCCGCGGCTCCACAAAGCCGTAGTGCTCGGGAATGGTCAGCGCAAGGCGCAGGGGCTCGCCCGCCTTCAATGCCCCGCGGGGGGTCTTGCAGGCGCTGTCAAGGCTGTTGAACAAATGATCCAAGCAAGATCGCTCCTCTGGCAAGAGAAATTGGCGGCGCAAACGGCCGCGGTTTGAAAAAATGCCCCCGGGCACATCGGGCCGGGGGCACAGGGGTCATTTCACCGGGCTGGCGCCCCAGATGTTGTTGGCGTAGTCGGTGACCGACCGGTCGGCGCTGAACACGCCGCTGCCCGCGATGTTGGCCAGGCTCATCTGGTTCCAGCGGGTGCGGTCGGCATAGAGCTTCTGCACGTCGGCGTGGGCGCGGCGGTAATCGGCAAAGTCCGCCAGCACCATGTAGGTGTCCACGTTGCGCAGGTTGTTCACGATCTCGTGGAAATCCTCGCCGTTCCAGCCCTTCTCCAGGAAGTTCAGCACTTCCAGGGTCACTTCGTCCCGGTTGGCGAACATGCTGGGATGGTAGCCCATGGCCTTGAGGGCGTTCACTTCCTCGGTGCGCATGCCGAAGATGACCTCGTTGTCCATGCCGGCGGCGTCGGCGATCTCCACGTTGGCGCCGTCCAGGGTGCCCAGGGTGATGGCGCCGTTCAGCATGAACT
>DXFW01000026.1 GCA_019114225.1 Candidatus Allofournierella pullicola
GAATAGACGGCATTTCTGGTACATAACCCATGTATGAGCGAATCAGGCGCGCCGCCAAGAAGGACAAGCCAAGGAGGTGATGAACGAGCTGTCCTGAGCGATCAACGCAAGCCTGGAACCCGAAGGTGGCACTTCGGAGCGCGGTGACTACATGGGGGCTTAAAGATACTTCCTCACGGCCTCCTAAAGACTTGGGGGGAACCCTGCGGCGCACGAGTAAAACGACGCTGCGGAGTTATGACAGCCGCGCCAGCGGAGACCAGAAGTGTCCCCATCGTCAGGGCGCGTGGCAAATATGGCGAATAGAAATCAAATTACAATACAGCAGCCGTATCGATTTATAGGTTAGCATATACCTTCACCTTTATCGGTACGGCTGCTTTTCTATTTTGACATTCTCCGCGCTGAGGAGGTGTTGATTATGAGTATGTCAATATCTCAAAAAGACGCTTATGGCATGGTTTTTTCAAACTACCCTGATATTGTCAGCGTCGCACAAATGAGTAAAATGTTGGGGATCAGCGAAAAGTCCGCCTACCGATTGTTGCAAGAAAACAGCATCGAACATTTTCGAGTAGGCCGAACCTACAAGATTCCCAAACTTCACATATTGAATTACTTGCACATCATCAGACGAAGCTAATTCATATCCTTGCTGCATTTATAGGTTGATGGTACGATGATACCGTCAACAGCGGGTGAATATAGCTGCTGCAAAAAGGAGGAATGATGATGGTAGCAGGCCACCTGAGAGAACAAAATGGATATTTCCAGATGATATTAAGCTGGAAAGGTGCTGACGGTAAACGGAAAAGCAAATCCATCAGCACCGGACTTGCCGTAAAGGGCAATAAAAAACGGGCTGAAGCAATGCTGCTCAAGACCCGAAAAGAATTTAACCCCGAAAATCTGCTGGAAAACGCAGATATGCCGTTTCATGTTTTTTTGAATAAGTGGCTGAAAGAAAACGCTTTTTCCTTTAGCCCAAGTACATACGCGGAATATGCCTACGATGTTAGAAGTCAGATTGAGCCATTCTTTGAGAAACATCCTATTGGTTTGCTCAAAATGTCTGGACGCGATCTGGAGGCATTTTATCGCTATGAAAGACAGGAACACGAGGCTTCTTCGCAGGAATTGCTGCAATACCACGAGATAATCGTGGCAGCATTTCAATATGCCGTTGAGTTGACATGGCTGAAGGAAAATCCCGTGGCTCATATCAACCCGTGTGCAGATGAAGCCCCCATACTCTTTACCGATTTTATTTTGGAATGGCTGGAAATGATGAAAAACAGCGTTGAGCTGACCACATATTCATCCTACGCCAATTCCATCAAGGGAAGCATTGTCCCGTACTTCAAAGGCAAAATGCTCACCTTGCAGGACCTGGAGAAGCACCCCAAGCATATCCAGGACTACTATCAATTTGAGCTTGGTAAAGGGCTTACGGCTAATACCGTAATCCATCGCCACGCCAACATCCGTAAATGCTTGCAGTATGCGTTCCAGATCGGACTAATTAAGTCGAACCCCGCTGACCGTGTAGAGCGGCCCCGGAAAGACAAATATCTTGCGACGATTTACAACCAGCAAGAGCTGGAAATCCTTTTCAAGACTGTAAAGGGCGACCCCATTGAGCTGGGTGTTATTCTTGCCGCATTTTACGGACTGCGGCGGAGCGAGGTAGTCGGACTGAAATGGGATGCGATTGACTTTGAAAAAAAGACAATCAGCATAAAGCACACCGTTACGCAAGTCAATGTGGACGGCAAGAACATCACCGTACAGAAGGACCGAACGAAAACGAAGTCCAGTTACCGGACCCTGCCTTTGGTCCCACCCTTTGAAGAACTGTTGCGGCGCTTGAAACAAGAGCAGCTTGTCAATCAAAAGGTATGCGGTGCAGCCTACTGCAAAAAATATCTGGATTATATCTATGTAAATGCAATGGGCGAGCTTGTCAAACCAAACTTCATCACACAGCATTTCGAGATTGTACTGAAAAACCACGGATTGAAAAAAATCCGTTTCCACGATCTCCGCCATAGCTGTGCCAGCCTTCTTTACGCCAACGGTGTCAGTCTGAGGGACATCCAGGAGTGGCTGGGACATAGCGACATCGGAACGACATCGAATATTTACACCCACCTTGATTATAGCAGCAAGGTTTCGTCAGCAAATGCGATCCTCGCGTTTTACCCGCAAAACACCAGAGTACAGACTATCGGGCAATAAAAAAGCCCTGAACTCTGTAAGTTCAGGGCTGAAAATTCTGGTGCCGGTGGCCGGACTCGAACCGGCACGGATTGCTCCGCCGCATTTTGAGTGCGGTGCGTCTGCCAATTCCGCCACACCGGCATTTATATTTTAATTCCCTGTGTCCCGCATATCTCTGATTTTGGAGGGATATGCGGGAGGGATATTAAAACCAAATGCTGTTATTCAGTTGAAAATATGCTGTAATACCAAGGGTCCTACAAAAACGCCTGTGAATGGACGAACAAGATTTTGAGTCCGCATCGTCTGCCATTCCGACACGCCGGCATTTTGCGGGGCAACGCAAGTATTATACTATGCCTTTTGCGAAAAATCAAGCGCACGCTGCCGACAGGGCGCGGCAGGGGAGCAGGGTGTGTGAATTCTACAAAGAAAACATACCTTTTTTGTGAGATACTGGGCAAATCGCTATTGACAAACCGGGTGCCGTGGGATAAACTAAAGGAGATAAAAATTGACCCCGACTGGCCTCTGCGAAAGTCGCCTTTCGCGGAGGTTTTGTCTTATGATCCATCTCACGCCACAGACGCTGGCCCGCGCGCGGGCAGGGCAGGAGGCCGCGGTGGCCGCGGTGCTCACCCACATGATGCCTCTGCTGCGCCGCGCCGCCGCCCGGGCCGTCTGCCCGGGGCTGGAGTTTGATGACGCTTTGCAGGAAGGGATCATCGGCTTGTTCGGCGCCATCAAGACCTATCAGCCCGCCGGCGGCGCGTCCTTCGAGACCTATGCCGCGGTGTGCATTCGCAACGCGGTCACGGCAGCCCGCCGTGCGGCCGGACGCAAAAAGAACGCGCCCCTCAACCAGAGCCTGCCGCTGGAGGACGCCGCTCCCGCCCCCGGGCCGGAGGAACTGGCCATCCGCCGCGAGCAGCTGCGCACCACCGTGGCGGACATCCAGACCCGCCTGTCTCCCTTCGAGCGGGAGGTGCTGGCGGCCCATCTGGCCGGCGGCAGCTACCGCCAGATCGCCCGGCAGCTGGACTGCACCCCCAAGGCGGTGGAGAACGCCCTCGCCCGCCTGCGCCGCAAACTGCGCGGCAGCCACCCCACGCACTGAGCCTTCGGGCTTAGCATATATGCCCCTGTAGCTTAACACTTAGAGCATTGGTCCAAACCAAAGGTGACGGTTAAAATCCTTCCGCGGGCAAAAATCAAATCAGAGGAGAAATTCACCATGTACGAAGACAAGACCCTGGTATGCAAAGACTGCGGTAAGGAGTTCGTGTTCTCTGCCGGCGAGCAGGAGTTCTACGCCAGCCGCGGCTTTGAGAACGAGCCTCAGCGCTGCAAAGAGTGCCGTGACGCCCGCAAGAACGCCACCCGCGGCACCCGCGAGATGTTCGAGGCCACCTGCGCCGCCTGCGGCAAGGTCGCCCGCGTTCCCTTCCAGCCCCGCGAAGACCGCCCTGTGTACTGCAGCGAGTGCTTCGCCAAGATGAAGGAGCAGCAGTAATCGCCCAAAAGGGCGCGGCCATGGGCCGCGCCCTTTTTTTGTGCCCGGCGGGCCGAGTTGTTTTTCCACCGGCTTTGCGGTACAATAAGACCTGTTGAGACCCGCCGCTTTCGCGGCGATGGAAAGGAGCCCGCCATGAAACGACTGGGCGCTTTTATCAAAAAACACCGTCTGTGGATGGGCGGCCTGTGCTGTGCGCTGGCTGCGGCTTTTGCCCTGGCCTGGGCGGGCTACACCCTCCACCAGGCTGGCAAAAACCAGTGCGAGTATCAGATCGTCCACGACGAATATGTGGAAAAGCAGGGCCTGTATCCCTCCGACCCCGCCGCCGGCCTGGTGCAGCAGCTGCCCGCCGGGGAGGGGCAGACCCTCTACGGGGTGCGGCTGATGTTCGTCACCGACGGGCGGGTGGCCCAGGGGGCGTTCCGGGTGGCGCTGGAGAGCGCCGGCGGCCAGACCCTCACCGCCTGCGACGGCGACATGACCATGCTGCTGGACGGCGCCTTTGTGGATGTGATCTTTGCCTCGCCCGTCACCCTGGAAGAGGGGAGCGGCTATCAGCTGCGCGTCACCTTCGCCCCCGCCGCGGCGGAGGACAAGGCGGGCCTTGTGTACGGCGAAGGGAAGCAGGCTGACCCGGCCATGCCCCTCACCGACGCCGCCGGGACCTCCGCGCCCGGACGCACCGCGGCGCTGCAATACATCACCAACTACACCGGCACCGGCTATGCCCTGCGGGCTTTCGCGCCGCTGGCCGTGCTGGTGTTCGCCGCCGTGATGGGCGGCTGGTGGCTCATCTTTGTGTGCCGGGCAAAGGCGTATGTGAGCTTTGCCTTTTTTGCTGTGGCTCTGGGGCTGGTGTTTGCCCTGGTCACCCCGCCGCTGGCAGGCCCCGATGAATACGGCCACCTGGCCAGCGCATACGCCATGGCCAACCGCCTCACCGGGCAGCCCGGCGTCACCACCGGGGAAAACGGCGAGACCCTGCTGGCCATGCGGGAGTGCGACGCGGAGTATATGCGCGATTCCTCCGGCCCCATCGGCATTCTCGCCTACAAGACCATGACCGACGAGCTGTTCTCCACCGGAAACAGCTCCGCTCTCACCGCCCGCGCCGAAGTGAGCCCGCCGTATAACGTGGTGGCTCTGCAGTATCTGCCGCAGGCACTGGGCATTCTGCTGGCCCGGGCGCTGGGCCTTGGGTTCCACGCCATGCTGCTGCTGGCGCGGCTGGGCAGCGTTGCGGTCTATGCCGCCTTGGGCGCGCTGGCGGTGCGCCTTGCCCCCGCGCGCAAAAACGTCTTCTTCGCGGCGGGGCTCCTGCCCATGGCCCTCAGCCTGGCGGGCAGCGTTTCCGCTGACACGCTGGTGAACGGCCTGGCCCTGGTGTTCACCGCCCTTTGCCTGCGGGGGCTGCTGTGCCCCGCGCAGCTGGGCCGGGCCGAGCAGGCCGGTATTCTGGTGCTGGCGGCGCTGCTGGGCCCCATGAAAGCCATCTATCTGGCGCTGGTGCTGCTGTGCGTTCCCATCCCCGCCGCCGCGCTGGGCGGCAAAAAGCGCAGCTGGGCCTTCAAGGCGCTGGTGTGGGCGGCGGCTGCCGCCGGCTGGCTGTGGTTCAACGGCTCCACCGTGAGCTATATGTTCCGCAGCGTGGACGTGGAGCGGATCTGGTTCGTGCTGCTGTGCATTGCGCCGGTGATCGCACTGGCGGTGGCCGGCTGGCTCCGCTGGGGCAAGCGGCGCTGGTTCCGGATCACGGCGCTGGCCGTGGGCGCGCTGACGGTGCTGGCGCTGGCCGGAGGGGTGCTCTGGGTGGCTGCCAACAGCGGCGAGACCCTCACACCCGAGGAGTACGCCGCTTCTATCCAGCCCAACGGAGAATCCACCTATGTTTACAGCTTCGGCTACATCCTCACCCACATCCCCCAGACCTTCAAGCTGCTGGTGAACACACTGGGCAGCCAGCTGCCCCGCTATCTGCAGGGGCTGGTGGGCGCGCTGCCCGGTGAGCCCATCGTCTACGGGCTGGAGGTCAGCTGGCTGCTCACCATCGCCCTGCTGGCGCTGCTGGTGTGGGCCTGCCTGCAGCCGGTGGAGGCAAAGCCCCTGCTGGGCCGGGGCGCCCGGTGGACGCTGGGCCTGACGGTGCTGGCTGTGGCTGCGCTGAGCATGCTGGCCGCCCTGTGCTGGACCCCCATCAACCTCACCACCATCTTCGGCATGCAGGGCCGTTACCTGCTGCCGGTGCTGCCCGCCGCGCTGCTGCTTCTGGCCGAAGGCCGCACCCTCTGTTTGCGGCGCTCCACCGACGGGGCCCTGCGCCTGAGCGCCGGCGCGCTGGCGGCGGCGGTGGCGCTGCAGAGCCTGGTGCTCTTCGCCTCGGCGGCCTACAAGCCCTGAGAGGCCGTTGCAAACCGTCAAAAAATCGGATATAGTAATAAGGCGGGGCGAAGCGCCCCGACTGGATTTTTGAAAGGAAGGACCTTTTTATGACTATCACCCGTCAGACCGTTATCGGCGACATTCTGGATACCGACAATTCCGTGGCTCCGCTGTTCCTGGCCATCGGCATGCACTGCCTGGGCTGCCCCGCCAGCCGCGGCGAGACCATCGAGCAGGCCTGCGCCGTGCACGGCACCGACGCCGACGAGCTGGTGGCGAAGCTGAACGCCCACTTTGGCAACGCCTGAGGCGCCCCGGCTGGACGCCCGCCTTGCGGCGGCGGCGCAGCTGGTGAAGCCCGGCTCCGCCGTGGCGGACATCGGCTGTGACCACGGCAAGCTGGCCATTTTTCTTGCGCTGACAGGCCGCGCGAAGCGCGTCATCGCCGCCGACCTGCGAGCCGGCCCGCTGCAAACGGCGGCGGCAAACTGCCGCCGCTATGGCTGCAAGGGCGCGGTGGAACTGCGCCTGGGGGACGGGCTTTCCGTCCTCGCCCCCGGCGAGGCAGACACC
>DXFW01000027.1 GCA_019114225.1 Candidatus Allofournierella pullicola
AGAGATATGTGAGAAGCCGAAATGCTTTGAGCATACCGGCCGGTGCCGATTACGCGGAGGTCCCACCTGTTCCCATTCCGAACACAGAAGTTAAGCTCCGTAGTGCCGAAGATACTTGGTTGGAGACGACCTGGGAAAATAGGTAGGTGCCGGCTTTCTCTTTGCCCATTTTCAGGGCCCTTGCCAAACGGCAGGGGCCCTTTTCTTTTTTCCATGACGGGGTTTTGCCCCTCCCTGCCGGGTCTTGCCCTTTGCGCTCGGCGTGTGCTTCTGAGGGAGGGAAAGTGTGCCCTGCCGCGCAAAAAAGGCTTTTCTTTTGGGCGCTATTGTGCGATGATAAAAGGGTAAAAGGAGGCGCGGAGTGCTATGCTCAAATTCCCATGCCTTGTGCTGGATCACGACGATACTGTGGTGCGCAGCACACCGACCATCCACTATCCGGCATTTGTCAAAACATTGCAGGCCCTGCGGCCGGATGTGCACTGGACGCTGGAGCAGTTCATTGCCTACAACTTTGACCCCGGCTTTGAAGCCATGTGCCGGGACATCCTGCATTTCACCCCCCGGGAGATGGAACAGCAGGAGGCTGGCTGGCGCGCCTGGTCTGCCGCCCATGTTCCGCCGGCCTTTGATGGAATGGAACAGTTTCTGGGCCGCTACCGCCGGCAGGGGGGCTTGGTGTGCGTGGCAAGTCATTCCAGTGAGGAGACCATCCGGCGGGACTACCGGCAGCACTTCGGCTTTGAGCCGGATCTGGTTTTTGGCTGGGAGCTGGGCGCGGACAAACGCAAGCCAGCACCCTGGCCGCTGGAACAGATCATGGCGCGGTTTTCCCTCGAACCCCGGCGGCTGCTGATGGTGGACGACCTCAAACCCGGCTGGCAGATGGCAAAAAGCTGCGGTGTACCCTTCGCTTTTGCTGGCTGGGGCTGCGAGGTGGAAGGGATCCGCAGCTTTATGCAAAAGAATGCCGATCTTTTTTTGCAGGATGTAGCGGAGCTGGAAGCGCTTGTGCTGGCCGAGTGACAGACCAGCCTGCTCCGGCATGCTTTCAGCGGGCGCGCATGACCGAAAAATGGCTTGAAACAGGCAAAAAATCCATGCGTTGCCTCAAAAAGCTCTTGCAATCGGCGGACGTTTGTGGTATAGTATTAAAGCCGCATGGTTTGGGCAGCTAAGAGGTGTGCAACATTCACCCGCCTTATCGTCCAGCGAGACTTATATAAGAGAGGCAAAAACTATGTACGCGATCATCGTTACCGGTGGCAAGCAGTACCGCGTCCAGAAGGGCGACGTGGTCTTCGTTGAGAAGCTGAACGCCGAGGAAGGTTCCACCGTCAAGTTCGAGAACGTCCTGGCTGTGGGCGGCGAAGGCGACACCAAAGTGGGTGCTCCCAATGTGGAGGGCGCCAGCGTGGAAGCCAAGGTCGTCAAGAACGGCAAGGGCAAGAAGCTGAACATCATCACCTATCGTCCCAAGAAGGGCAGCGCCCGCCGTATGGGCCATCGTCAGCCCTACACCAAGGTCGAGATCACCGCTATCAACGGTTAAGTAATGGAGGTGTAACACAATGGCACATAAAAAAGGCGTAGGTTCTACCAAGAACGGCCGCGATTCCGAGTCCAAGCGTCTGGGCGTCAAGCGCGCCGACGGTCAGTTCGTGCTGGCCGGCAACATTCTGGTTCGTCAGCGTGGCACCCACATTCATCCCGGTGAGAACGTGGGCAAGGGCAGCGACGACACCCTGTTCGCCCT
The DNA here is from genome assembly GCA_019114225.1 of Candidatus Allofournierella pullicola. GTDB lineage: Bacteria > Bacillota > Clostridia > Oscillospirales > Ruminococcaceae > Allofournierella_A > Allofournierella_A pullicola. Next base: position 1,757 of record DXFW01000027.1, read on the forward strand.
GGTTGACGGCAAGGTCAGCTTTGAGCGTATGGGCCGCGACCGCAAGAAGGTCAGCGTCCGCCAGTAATGGTTTGCAAAGCCGCAGGGGCCAGCCCCTGCGGCTTTTCTGGTGTTAAGCGCCCCGCGTGCCGGGCATACTGTGAGCAAAACAGCCTGCCGCCTGCGGCGGCGCAAGAAATAAGGAGAACAACATGTCCATGTTTGTAGATGTGGCCAAGATCACCATCAAGGCCGGCAAAGGCGGCGACGGCGCGGTGAGTTTCCACCGCGAGAAGTTCGTTGCGGCCGGCGGCCCCGACGGCGGCGACGGCGGCCGGGGCGGCAATGTGGTCTTTGTGGCCGACGACAACCTCTCCACCCTGATGGACTTCCGCTACAAGCGCAAGTATGTGGCTGAAGCCGGCCAGAACGGCGGCGCCGCCCGCTGCACCGGCAAAAACGCGCCGGATCTCATCATTCGCGTGCCCCGCGGCACTCTGGTGAAAGAGGCGAACACCGGTCTGGTGATGGCAGATATCTCCGGCAACGAGCCGGTGGTGGTGGCCAAGGGCGGCCGGGGCGGCTGGGGCAACACCCATTTTGCCACCCCCACCCGTCAGATCCCCAAGTTTGCCAAGCCTGGCCTGCCCGGCCAGGAGTTCGAGGTACGCCTGGAACTCAAACTGATCGCCGATGTGGGCCTGATCGGGTTCCCCAACGTGGGCAAATCCACCCTCATCAGCGTCATCAGCGCGGCGAAGCCCAAAATCGCCAACTATCATTTCACCACTCTGTCCCCGGTGCTGGGCGTGGTGCGTGTGGGTCCGGAGCAGAGCTTTGTGGCCGCCGACATCCCCGGCCTCATCGAGGGCGCCAGCGAGGGCGTGGGCCTGGGCCACGACTTCCTGCGCCATGTGGAGCGCTGCCGTCTGCTGCTGCATGTGGTGGATGTTTCCGGCTGCGAGGGCCGCGACCCCGTGGAGGATTTCGAGAAGATCAACGCGGAGCTTGAGAATTTCAGCCCTGAACTTGCGGCACGGCCGCAGATCGTTCTGGGCAACAAGTGCGACATCGCTACTGAGGAGCAGATCGAGGCGTTCCGCGCCTACATCGAGGGCAAGGGCCTTGTGTTCCTGCCCATCTCCGCCGCGGCGAACCAGGGCCTCAGGACCCTGCCCGGCCTGGTGTGGGAGAAGCTGCAGGCATTGCCTCCCGTGCAGACCTTCGAGGCAGAATATGTGCCTCAGGCGGTGCCGGTGGGCGAGCGCAGCTATACCATCGAAAAGACCGGCGAACACGAGTTCTCCATCGACGCGCCCTGGCTGGAACGCATTCTGGCGGGCAGCGATGTGGACGACTACGAGAGCCTGCAGTATTTCCAGCGTCAGCTTGGTGACAGCGGTATCCTGAACGACCTGGTGGCTCAGGGCGTGCAGGAGGACGACACCATCAAGATCGGTGAGTACGAATTCGATTATATCTTCTGATTCATGGCGTGCGGCGCATACCGCGCGCGAAAAGGAGCTGGAACATTTGTATCTGGAGAGCGAATCGCCGGTGGACATCCACGAGCAGTCGCCGCTGAACCTTGCCTTTGTGGGGGATGGCGTGCTGGAGCTGCTGGTGCGCCGCCGGCTGGTGGAGCGCACCCGGCTCACTCCCGGCAAACTGCACGCCGTGTGCGTGAAGTATGTATCTGCCAAAGGCCAATGCAAGGCGCTGGAGGTCATTGAGCCTCTGCTCACCGAGGCGGAACAGGCGGTGCTGCGCCGTGGGCGCAACGCCAGCAAGGCCACCGTGGCGAAACACGCCACGCCCCAGGAGTACCGCGCCTCCACTGGTTTTGAGGCGCTGCTGGGCTGGCTGTACCTCACCGGGCAGACCGCACGGATCGAGGAACTGTTCGAGGCATTGTGGGCGGGATTTGACCCGCTGGAAAAGCCTGAGGAATAAGCACGGAGAACGCAAAAAGCGGGGGCCGGGCGGTTCATCCCGTCCGGCCCCCGTGTGTGTTCAGGGCGCTGGTTATTTGGTGCCTTTGCCGCCCATGCAGTTCTTGGCGCTGTTCTTCGCGGTGTTGGTGGTCTTGGCGTTCACAGGGTTCGGGACCATGTTCTTGGCGCCGGTCTTGTCGTTCTGAGAAGTGGTCTTGGCATTCTGGCTGCTGGTCTTGGTGTTGCGGTTGTCCATGATGATAGTCTCCTTTCCATAACAGGGGCGGCTGTCTGTCGGCCCCTTCGTTCCTATTCTGTCCCGGTTTGGGGCGGTTATGCAAAGGCGGTGGAAGTATGTACCCGGAATATTTTGAAACAAGGGAACGGGCTTTGCTGGGTGCCCGGTTCGACGAACTGTTCAACGCGCCCGGGGGCCCGGCACGGGGCCTGACGGTGAACGGCCTGCGCTGCACCCCCGAGTGGCTGGCCCAGCGGCTGGACGTGCCATTGACGCCCTCTCCCTTCTGCCCGAGCGGCCTGGTGCTGGGGGACAGCGAGCTGCGCCTGGGCAAGCACCCTTATCATCATGCGGGAGCTTTCTATCTGCAGGAGCCCTCGGCCAGCGCTCCCGCGGCGCTGCTGGAAGTGCAGCCCGGCCAGCGGGTGCTGGATATGTGCGCCGCCCCCGGCGGCAAGAGCAGCCAGCTGGCGGCGGCGCTGGAAGGGCAGGGCGTGCTGGTGAGCAACGAATACGAGCCTGCCCGTGCCCAGGCGCTGATGAGCAATCTGGAGCGGATGGGCCCCGTGAATTCCGTCATCACCACCGGCGACACCGCCTGTCTTGCGGCGGCCCTTCCCGGCTGGTTTGACCGGGTGCTGGTGGACGCGCCTTGTTCCGGCGAGGGTATGTTCCGAAAAGAACCCCAGGCGGTGGCCCAGCACAGCCAGGCTTTGGTGGCCCGGTGTGCTGCCCTGGGCGCGGAGATCCTGGAAAACGCAGCGGCGGCGCTGGCCCCCGGCGGCATTCTGGTCTATTCCACCTGCACCTTCGCGCCCGAGGAGGACGAAGGCCAGATCGGACATTTTCTGGCCCGGCACCCGGAGTTTGAGCTGCTGGACTGCGGCGTTTCCTTCGGCGCACCCGGCGAAGAAAACCGCTGCGGTGACCATCCCTTCCCGTCGGAAAAGACCCGGCGTATCTGGCCCGCACAGGGAGGGGAGGGCCACTTTATGGCGAAGCTTCGGAAAAGCCCGGAGGCTGCCATCTCCACGCCCCGGCGGGTAAAACCCGCCCGCCCGGCGAAACCCTGCGCCGAGTGGCTGGCCTTTGCGGCGGAGTATTTCCCGGCGCTCAAAGACCGGAACACGCAGGCGGCAGGGGAGAGGCTGTTCCTGCCTCCGCCCGCATGGCAGGGAGAGGGCCTCAAACTGAACATCGCCCGCTGCGGCGTAACGCTGGGCCGGGCGCAGAAGGGCCGCTTTGAGCCGGACCATCACCTGTTCATGGCTTATGGCGCGGACTGCGAGAACCGGGAAGAACTGACCCTGGGCGACGCGCGCACCGAAGCCTGGCTGCGGGGCGAGGAGATCGAGGCGGTCACCGCGAAGAATGGCTGGTGCGCCGTGCTGGTGGACGGCCTGCCCTTGGGCGGCGGCAAGGTGAGCGGCGGCCGGGTGAAGAATCACTACCCCAAGGCGCTGCGCAACCTCAAGTGACAGGGAGATAAAAGCGATGATAAGAAACGCAGCTGTCAACGACTATGAAGCCGTGGAGGCCATTATGGAGCAGGTGCAGGACCTGCATGCCGGCTGGCGGCCGGACGTTTACCGCGCCGGCGTTGTGGTGCTGCCGCCGGACTATTTTGATGAATTGGTGCGCGGCGGCCATGCGCTGGTGTGGGAAGAAAACGGGGCGGTCGCCGGCGTTGTCATCTACCGGGAGCGGCAGACGGGCGGCCCCGTGAAGATGGAGCGCAAGACCTTTTACATCGACTCCATCGCGGTGGACGAAGCCCATCGTGGCCGTGGCGTCGGCCGCCGGCTGCTGGATGAGTGCAAGGCCATTGCACGGCAGCGGGGCTGCTGCGGCCTGGAGCTGCAGGTGAACGCACTGAATGCGCGGGCGATGAAACTCTACCGGGAATACGGCTTTAGCGAAAAGTCGGTGAACATGGAGCTGAACTTCTGAAGCACTGCTGCAAAACCGCGCAAACAGACGGCGAATCGGCTTGTACAGCCGGCCGCCCCCTTGCCATCCCCGGCGGGATATGATAAAATTATTTAGTTACTGGCAATTGTTTGGGCAAAAATGGCCCAAGATGTAATAGGAGGAATCCGAATATGTCCGGACACAGCAAATGGAACAACATCAAGCGCAAGAAGGAGAAGACCGACGGCCAGAAAGCCAAGATCTTCACCAAAGTGGGCCGTGAGATCGCGGTGGCGGTGCGGGCCGGCGGCGCCGACCCCAACTCCAACAGCAAGCTGCGGGATCTGATCGCCAAGGCCAAGAGCCTGAACGTGCCCAACGACAACATCCAGCGTATCATCAAGCGCGCCGAGGGCGGCGAAAAGGACAACTACGAAGCCATCACCTATGAAGGCTACGGCCCCTGCGGCGTGGCCATGATGGTGGAGACCCTCACCGACAACCGCAACCGTACCGCGGCCAACCTGCGCCACTACTTCGATAAGTTTGGCGGCAACCTGGGCAACATGGGCTGCGTCAGCTTCATGTTCACCCAGAAGGGCGTCATCGTGCTGGACGGCGAGGGCCTGGACGAGGAGAAGGTCATGGAGGACTGCTTCGACGCCGGCGCCGAGGACTTCGACATGGGCGATGATGTGGTGGAGGTCACCTGCGACCCCGACAGCTTCTCCGACGTGCGTCAGGCTCTGGAGGACAAGGGCTACAGCTTCATCTCCGCCGAGGTGGAGATGGTGCCCGCCACCACCACTGCCATCACCGATGAGGACAACCAGAAGCTGATGGCCAAACTGCTGGACGCGCTGGACGATGACGACGACGTGCAGAACACCTGGCACAATCTGGAAAACGAAGAGGACCTGGACCGCTGAGTTTCGGTTCCTCCGCGCCCGTCAGCGGGCGAGTTTAGGCGCCTGTCCGTCCGACCCGTTTCGGGGGGCGGCGGGCGCTTTTCACTGAAAAGGAGGCGATGGCCATGGCCGACGTCATTCTCTGCCCCCACTGCCTTTCCCGGGTGGAACAGGGCAAAGAGCAGTGCCCGTTTTGCGACAAGAGCCTGCGAAACATCAATCCGCCCGGCACCCTGGCCTATGCCAGCTTGCTGGCAGGACGCTACACCGTGGGACGGCATATCTCCACCGACGGTGAGGGCGTGATGTATGCCGCGCTGGAAAACAGCGGCGGCGTGCGGGTGATTTTGAAGGAGTATTTCCCGGTGACCCTCAGCGAAGGGCGCGACACTGCCGGCGCCATCCTGCCCAAAGAGGGCAAGGAGGTGCTGTTCAAGACCACCCGCATGGATTTTGCGGATCTGTACCGCAGTATCATGCGCATTACCCCCACCACCGGCCTGGCCGCTGTGCTGGACGTTGTGGAGGCGAACAACACGGCCTATGCCGTGCTGGAACAGGTGGACGGCGAGACCCTGAGCCATTATCTCAGCGAACATCCGGGCTGTATCCCGGCGGCCCAGGCCCGCAGCATGATGCAGTCGGTCATGGAAGGCGTGGCGGCCCTGCACAAAGCGGGGCTGATCCACCGGGGCATTTCTCCGGATAATATCCTGCTCACCGGCGGCGGCACCGCACGCCTGTGCGGTTACGGCACACTGGGCCTGCGCACCGAGGGCAGCGAACTGAAAAGCTGTCTTTATGAGGGATATTCTGCGCCGGAACAGTATTCCGCCGCCGAGTTTGAGGGGCGTTATACCGACGTGTACGGCCTTGCCGCCGTATTCTTCCGCCTGGTCACCGGCCAGGCCCCGGTGAGTGCCCGTCAGCGGCTGGTAAGCGACAGCCTGGCCGCCGCCCAGCAGCTGGAGCCGTCGGTGCCGGGACATGTGTCCGCCGTGCTGGAGCACGCGTTGGAAATGGAACCCGCCCGGCGGATCCAGAACGTGCCGGAACTGATGGGCTCGTTGATGAGCGCCCGTGCGGCGGAGAGCCTCAGCCAGCCCCGGCGGGAATGGGCCGTCAGCGGCAAGAGCCTGCTTGCGGGCAGCCTGGTGGTCATCGCGGTGCTGTTTGCGTTGCTGCTCTGGAGCATTCTGGGGCGGGAGAGCAGCCAGCCGATCACCAGCGTCAGCCAGCCGGCCAGCAGTGCCGCGCCCGAGACGGTGCTGGTGCCGGACTTCACCGGCTACACCTACAGCCAGCTGCAAAGCGATCCGCAGTTCAGCGCCAACTACCGGTTTGCCATTGTGGCGCAGGAATACAGTTCCGATTACGCCCAGGGCGTGGTCATCGACCAGAGCCCGGAGGAAGGAACCACCACCACCGACCAGCAGCCGCTGATCGAGCTGGTCATCAGCAAGGGCCCCGAAAAGGTGGAAATGCCCAATATCATCGGCTTCACCCGGGAGAGCGCCGAAAAGGAACTGGCGGCCAACAACATCAAAGCCAGCTTCTTTATGATCGAGAACAACGGCGATTATGCCAGTGACTGTGTGGTGCGCACTGACATTGAGGCGGGCACCTTCATTGATGTGAACGAGGTGACGGTGAACGTTTATATCGCGAAGGAGCGGGTGGTCATCAATCCGCCCGAGCCCACGCCGGAGCCGACCCCTGAACCGACGCCTTCGCCCAGCCCCAGCGCACCGCCCGCAGCATAAAACAAAAAACACGGCCCTGCAGGAAACATCCCGCAGGGCCGTGTTTTTTGCAAGGGAAGGGAAGAGCGGCGCCCATCCGCAAAACAGCAGAGAAAAACGCCCCCGCCGCGAAGGGCAGGGGCGTTTGGGTGAACATCAATCGCTCACGTAGGGCATCAGGGCAACATGACGGGCGCGCTTGATCGCGACGGTCAGCTCCCGCTGATGGAAGGCGCAGGTGCCGGTCACGCGGCGGGGAATGATCTTCGCACGCTCGCTGACATACTTGCGCAGGCGGGCAACATCCTTGTAGTCGATGTGCTCCACACGGTCTACACAAAAGCTGCAGACCTTCTTGCGGCCGCGGCGCACAGGGCGCTGGGGCCGGCCTTCGGTCTTCTCAAAAGCCATGGCTGGTTACCTCCTGTTAGAATTCGATTCGTTAGAACGGAAGATCCTCGCCGTCGTCGATCACAGCAAAATCCTCATTGCTGCCGGCGGAGTAGCTGGGGGCCTCCTGGGCCGCCTCGCGGGGAACTTCCTGCCGGGGCGCGTAGCTGCCGGTGCCGGGGTTGCCGCCAGACTTGCTGCTGGCGAAGTGAACGTTGTCGGCCACGATCTCAAACGCCTTGCGGTTGTTGCCGTTCTTGTCCTGATAGGTCCGGGTCTGAATGCTGCCGTTCACGGCGATCAGGGAACCCTTCTGGAAATACTTGCAGACGAACTCGGCGCTGGAACGCCAGCAGACGATGTCGATGAAATCGGCCTGCCGCTGTTCACCCTGGCGCACGAAGCTGCGATCCACCGCAATGGTGAAGGTGGTCACGCTCACGCCCTGGGGGGTGTGGCGCAGTTCGGGGTCGGCCACCAGCCGGCCCATCAAAGCTACAACATTCAGCATTGGTTGGCCTCCTTACTCGGCTTCGGCCACGATCATCGTGCGGAGAACGCCGTCGGTGATCTTGTAAACGCGATCCAGCTCGGCGGGGAACGCGGGCTCACTGGTGAACTTGATCACAGTGTACACGCCCTCTTCCTCGTCGTTGATGGGGTAGGCCAGGCGGCGTTTGCCCCAATCATCAACAGAATCGATGGTACCATTCGCCTCGATCAGGCTCTTGAACTTGCCGATCAGAGCGGCGGAAGCCTCCTCATCGAGCGCGGCGCTGGTAACCAGCATGGTCTCGTACTTTGCCATTTCTGTGCACCTCCTTTTGGACATATGGCCCCTTGCGGGGCAAGGATAGCCACCCTTTTAAAGGGCAGCAATTCATTATACCAATCAAACGGGCGGCTGTCAACCGCTGTTTGACGGTTTTGAAGGGATTTTTTGCCTCAAACAGCCAGGCCCGCCATCGGCGCGGCCATCAGGGGCGCCAGCGCCATGAAGGAGAGCATGATGTAAAGGCCCAGCACCACCGAGAGGCTCACGATCAGGGCGGCCAGGCTTACGCCGCCTTCCTTGGCCAGCGCCGCAGGGGCTTCGGCGGGAGAGCAGCTTTGCAGCACACGGGCAATGCGCTTTTCGCCGATCCGGCGGTACCAGTAAACCGCGAACAGCCCTTCGGTGAACTGAACGGCAAGATTCACCACCCGCAGCACGTTCAGCACGGTGGAAAAGACGTCCAGATTCAGCCCGGCCACCAGGGGGCTTTCCGCCAGCACGAGAAACTGCAGCAGCTGGGGAATGTAGGCGCCGAATACGTCCAGCGTCAGGAAAATGGCGGCGGGCAGCCACATTTTGCGGTAGAAGAAGTAGAACGGCCCGAAGAAGAAGGCGGAAAAAGAAACAGCCAGCTTCTGGCCGGTCACCGTCATCCGCTTGAAATTCATCAGATAATAGCCCGCGTTAGGCCCCAGAAAAGCCGCCCAGTCCCGCGCTTTCACGCCGCCCAGGTCATCCTCCGGGTGCAGCTGCCCCGGGGCAGTCTGCCGTGCCCCGGCATAGGGGTCATACTGGGGGGCGGTGTCCGGCCCGTAGGAAGCGGGACCGGAGGCGGCCGGGCCGCTGCCGGGCGCATACCGCGGGCCGCCGGTGCGCAGGGGCGCGCCGCAGCTCTCGCAGAACAGCCCGCCCGCCGGGTTCATTGCGCCGCAGGCAGGGCAGGAAATCTCTGACCCGGCGGCGGAGGCGTCCCGGTTCGGCATTTCGCCGGGCGCGGGCTTCCATTCAAAGCCGGCGCCGTGCCGGTCGGCAAAGAGGCACCCGGCGTTTTTTTGATAACAATCCCGATGATACGGGGCGCCGCACTCAGGGCAGACCACCACATCGTCCTTTTCGGTGAAAGGCTGCTGACAGACAGGGCACTTGCAGCCGGTGTAATCAGCCATAAAAACTCCTTTTCGCCGGCCTCTGGGCCGGCAGACGGTATTTGTTGCTATTGTAGCGCAAACGGGGCTAAAATGCAAATGGAGAGGGGCGCAAAACCCTTTACTTTGGGCCGGCTTTCGGCTATACTACTATGGGATATGTTTAGAGCACACAGAAGGGAATTGCACTATGATCACCATTGACGAACTGAAAATGCAGATGGGCGAGCTTCGGCAGGCCACCGCGGAGCTGGGCGACGCGCTGGCCATCACCGCCAGCGAAAAGCGGGTGGCCGAGCTGGAGCACAAGATGACCATGCCCGGCTTCTACGACGACACCGAGGCCAGCGGCAAGGTGTTCAGCGAGATGAGCGCCCTGAAGGGCAAGCTGGAGCGCTATTCCAAACTCAAGACCCTGTGCGACGACGCGGACACCATGCTTCTGCTTTGCGAGGAGGAGAACGACCCCTCCCTCATTCCCGAGGCAGAAACCGCGGTGAACGAGGTGGAAAAGGCCGTGGATGAGCTGCAGCTCATCACCCTGCTCAGCGGCCAGTACGACAAGAACAACGCCATCCTCACCTTCCACGCCGGCACCGGCGGCACCGAGGCGCAGGACTGGGCGGACATGCTGTTCCGCATGTACAACCGCTGGGGCACCGCTCACGGCTTCAAGGTGAGCACCCTGGACTATCAGGACGGCGACGAGGCCGGCCTCAAGAGCGCTTCCATCATGGTGGAAGGCCCCAACGCCTACGGCCTGCTGAAAGGCGAGAACGGCGTGCACCGGCTGGTGCGCGTTTCCCCCTTCGACAGCCAGAGCCGCCGCCAGACCAGCTTCGCCAGCCTGGAAGTTATGCCCGAAATGGACGACAGCATTCAGGTGGAGATTCGCCCCGAGGACATCGAAATGCAGGTCTTCCGCTCCTCCGGCGCGGGCGGCCAGCACATCAACAAGACCTCCAGCGCGGTGCGCCTGATCCACAAGCCCACCGGCATTGTGGTCAGCTGCCAGACCGAACGCAGCCAGTTCCAGAACCGCGACACCGCGATGAAAATGCTGGCTTCCAAGCTGTACCAGATCAAGGAGCAGGAGCACCTGGACAAGATCAGCGACATCAAGGGCGTCCAGAAGGAGATCGCCTGGGGCCACCAGATCCGCAGCTATGTGTTCATGCCCTACACGCTGGTGAAGGACCACCGCACCGGTTTTGAAAATGGCAACGTGCAGGCTGTGATGGACGGCGATCTGGACGGCTTCATCAACGCCTACCTGAAAGCCGCCAGCCGCGGCGAGCTGCAGGACACCTGATAAAACCGCAACCCAAAGAAAGGCGCGGGCTGAATTTCAGTCCGCGCCTTTTTGTTGCATGATTCAAACAATGGTTGAAAAAATTACTTGTTGGTTTGAAAACAGCTCCATTGTGCCCGGGGGAACACCGTGGTAAGATGAAAAAGAGAAAGGGGCGTGGCAAAGATGAACGCCATCGGCGAAACGGTACAGCGGCTGCGGCGGGCGAAAGGCCTGACCCAGGGGCAGCTGGCGGCCCAGCTGGGGGTCAGCAGCGCGGCGGTGAGCAAGTGGGAGACCGGCGGCGCGCTGCCGGACGTGGCCCTGCTCTGCCCGCTGGCGAGGGCGCTGGGCTGCAGCGCCGACGAGCTGTTGGGCTTTCGGCCGGAGCTTTCCGCCGAAGAAATTGATACTGTGTGCAAAACGCCCTGGGCGCTGTTTGAGAGCGGCGACTGGCGAAATGCGCTGGAGTTCTGCCGCCAGCGTTTGCGGGAATATCCCGGCGATTTGAACCTGCGGTTCCGGCTGGGTTTTCTGCTGGCGGGCTTTGGCGATAAGGCACAGAACGAAACCGCCCGGGAGGAACTGCGGAACACTGCCGCCGAACTCTTTGAACGGGCGGTGGAACTGCCCGAAGAGGAGCAGCGCCGCGCCGCCTGGCGCATGCTGGCCCGCCTCTATGCAGATAAGGGCCAGTTTGACCGCGCGCTGGAGGCGCTGGGCAACCTGCCCAGCTGCAACCAGGAGGGCTTGGGTCTGCGGGCAGACATCCTGCGGCGGATGGGGGACCTTTCCGGCGCCGCCCGGCTGGAGGAGACCACGCTTGCCGCACAGTTGGCCGCGCTGGACCACACCCTCACCAGTTTTGCCGCCACCCGGCGGGCCCAGGGGCAGGCCGAAGCGGCGGAACAGCTGGAGAGCCAGGCCCGGCGGCTGAAGAAACTGTTTGGCGCACCCGCCGCACCGGGCTGCTGCTGTGAATGCGAAGGAGAACCGAAGGATGAAACAAAAGTTTGACGTCACCGGCATGAGCTGCGCCGCCTGCTCGGCGGCGGTGGAGCGAGCGGTGAACAAGCTGGACGGCGTGGACGCCGCCCAGGTGAACCTGCTGGCCAACTCCATGCAGGTGGAATACGACGAGGCCGCCGTCACCGAGGCGGACATCTGCGCCGCGGTGGAAAAGGCGGGCTACGGAGCAAGCCCCGCGGCCCCGGCGGGCAAACCCGCGCCCGCCAAAGCCGCCCCTGCAGGAGAGGACCCCGCCGAGGCGGAACTGCGAAGCATGAAAAAGCGCCTGGCAGTGTCCCTGGCGTTTCTTATCCCTTTGATGTACGTTTCCATGGGCCACATGATGGGCCTGCCGCTGCCCGCCTTTTTCCACGGGCGGGAGGGCGCGGTGATCTTTGCCCTCACCCAGTTTCTGCTGGTCCTGCCCATTCTGTATGTGAACCGCAAGTTCTACGCGGTGGGCTTCAAGAGCCTGTGGCACCGCAGCCCCAACATGGACAGCCTCATCGCCCTGGGCAGCGCTGCCGCCGTGGTCTACGGTCTGTTCGCCCTCTACCGCATTGGCTGGGGCCTTGGCACAGGGGACATGGAATTGGTGGACCGCTATCGCATGGACCTCTATTTTGAGTCAGCGGGCACCATCCTCACCCTCATCACCCTGGGCAAATTTCTGGAAGCCCGGGCCAAAGGCCGCACCGGGGCGGCCATCCGGGCGCTGATGGACCTGGCCCCCGACACCGCGCTGGTGCTGCGCAGCGGCGTGGAAACAGAGATCCCCGCAGAAGAAGTGGCCGTGGGTGACACGGTGGTCATCAAGCCGGGCATGCGTATCCCGGTGGACGGCACGGTGCTCACCGGCCTGTCCAGCGTGGATGAGTCCGCCGTTACCGGCGAGAGCATTCCGGCGGAAAAAGCCCCCGGCGCGCGGGTCATCGCCGCCTCCATCAACCGTTCCGGCAGCTTCACCTTCCGGGCGGAGAAGGTGGGGCAGGACACCACCCTCGCCCAGATCATCGCTCTGGTGCAGGACGCAGGAGCCACCAAGGCCCCCATCGCCAAGCTGGCGGACAAGGTCAGCGGCGTGTTCGTGCCGGTGGTCATCGCCATTGCGCTGGTCTCCTTCGGCGTCTGGCTGGCGCTGGGGCAGACCATGGAGTTTGCCCTGGCCCGGGCCATCTCGGTGCTGGTCATCAGCTGCCCCTGTGCGCTGGGCCTCGCCACCCCGGTGGCCATCATGGTGGGCACGGGCAAAGGCGCGCGGATGGGCATTCTTTACAAGAACGCCGAGGCGCTGGAAAACGCCCATAAAATCGACACCGTGGTGTTGGACAAGACCGGCACCATCACCGAGGGCAAGCCCGCCGTCACCGATCTGCTGGCTGCCCCCGGTGTGGACAAAACAGAACTGCTGCGTCTGGCCGCCGCACTGGAAAAGTCCAGCGAACACCCGCTGGCGGAGGCCATCCTGGCCGCCGCGGGGGACATGCCTCTGCCCGAAGCCGAACAGTTTGAAGCTCTGCTCGGCCGGGGCGTGCGGGCCGTGGTGGACGGCCGGGCGTGCCTGGCGGGCAACCTGCGCCTGATGGAGGAGCAGGAAGTGGACGCCGCCTGGGCCGCCGCCGAGGCCGGGCGGCTGGCGAAGGAGGGCAAAACGCCCCTCTACTTTGCCGCTGACGGAAAACTGCTGGGCCTGGTGGCCGCCGCCGACCCGGTCAAGCCCACCAGCGCCGCCGCCATCCGTCAGCTGCAGGCCATGGGCCTCAAGGTCATCATGCTCACCGGCGACAACGCCCGCACTGCCGAGGCCATCCGGGCCAGCCTGGGCATTGAACAGGTGGTGGCCGAGGTGCTGCCCCAGGACAAGGAGGCCCAGGTGCGGGCGTTGCAGCAGCAGGGCCGCCGGGTGGCCATGGTGGGCGACGGGATCAACGACGCGCCGGCTCTCACCCGGGCGGATGTGGGCGTGGCCATCGGCGCAGGCACGGATGTGGCCATCGACAGCGCCGACGTGGTGCTGATGAAGAGCGATCTGTGGGACCTGGTGAATGCCCTGCGCCTCTCCCGTGCCACCATCCGCAACATCCGGGAGAACCTGTTCTGGGCCTTCTTTTACAACAGTATCGGCATTCCGGTGGCGGCGGGTGCGCTCTATGGATTCGGACTGGTGCTCAACCCCATGCTGGGCGCCGCCGCCATGAGCCTTTCCAGCGTGTGCGTCGTCTCCAATGCCCTGCGCCTCAACTTTTTCAAGCCGAAACAGGCCGGAGTTTCCGGCTTGTCCCAAGAGAACGAACCCTGCGCACAAAACGCGCAGCCGAAAGGAGAATCTGTTATGACCGAGAAAACCATTCACATCGAAGGCATGGCCTGCGGCCACTGCACCGCCCGGGTGGAGAAGGCGCTGGCCGAAGTGCCCGGCGTGGCCTCCGTCAAGGCCGACCTGGAGGGCAAGTGCGCCAAGGTCACACTGAACGCCCCGGTGGAGGACGCGACCCTCACCGCCGCCGTCACCGACGCGGGCTACGAAGTCACCGGCATCGAATGAGACCAAAAAAGAGCCGCCCGAACGGGCGGCTCTTTTTTGTTTACAGAAATGTCTGCCAGCTGAAAAAGGCGAGACCGAACACCACGGCCAGCACCACCAGCCAGGTCACCACCAGCAAGGGGGAGAGCCCCTGGCGCAGCTGACGCCACAGGCCGGGCCGCTTTTTCATTTGGCGTCACCCAGCAGGGCCGCCACCGCGTCGGCGGCAGGAGCCAGCGCGTCGCCCGCGTAGGTCTCGATGGCGCCGCCGTCGGCACAGGCGGTGAGCTGCGGGTCCAGCGGCATTTTGGCCAGCACTTTCACACCGTACTTGTCGGCGGTCTCTTCCAGATGGCTGTCGCCAAAGACGGGGATCTTCTTGCCGCAGTCGGGGCAGACGAGGTAGCTCATGTTCTCCACCACGCCGAGGATGGGGATGTTCATCATCTGGGCCATCTTCACGGCTTTGCCCACGATCATGCTCACCAGCTCCTGGGGGCTGGTCACCACCACGATACCGTCCACCGGCAGGGTCTGGAACACGGTCAGGGGCACGTCGCCGGTTCCCGGAGGCATGTCCACAAACAGGAAATCAACGTCCTTCCAGATGACTTCCTGCCAGAACTGCTTCACAGCCCCGGCAATGACCGGCCCGCGCCAAACCACGGGGTCCTCTTCGTTTTCCAGCAGCAGGTTCACGCTCATCACGTCGATACCGGTGCGGCTCTGGATGGGCCAGATACCGTTCTCATCGCCCAGCGCCCGGCCGTGAATGCCGAACAGCTTGGGGATGGAGGGGCCGGTGATGTCGGCATCCAGCACGCCCACGCGGTAGCCCCGGCGGCGCATTTCCACCGCCAGCAGGGCGCTGGTCATGCTTTTGCCCACGCCGCCCTTGCCGCTCACCACGCCGATGACCTTTTTGATGGAACTCAGCTGGTGGGGAGGCTCGTGGAAGTCCTGAGGATTCTGGCGGCTGGCGCAGTTTTGCGAACAGCTGCTGCAATCATGGGTGCATTCGCTCATTGGTTTCTCTCTCCTTTATCTTACGGGGCGGGTCACAGCTTTGCCACGACGCCCTGCACCAGGTCCTGCAGGACCTGAGCGCGGCGGTCGGCAATGGCAATGACCTCGTCGCCCGAAAGCTTTTTCTTTTCAATGCCCGCGGCCATGTTGGTGATGAGGCTGATGGCCAGCACAGGCAGGCCGCAGTGGCTGGCGGCAATGACCTCAGGCACGGTGCTCATGCCCACCGCGTCCGCACCGAGGGTGCGGAAGGCGCGGATCTCCGCCGGGGTCTCGTAGCTGGGGCCCATATAGCCCAGATATACGCCGGTGCGCACGGCTACGCCCTGTTCGCCGGCTACTTTGAGCGCCAGCTCCCGCAAAGCGGGGGTATAGGCGAAGGTCATGTCGCAGAAGCGGGGGCCCACTTCGTCGTCGTTGGGGCCGGTGAGGGGGTTGCGGCCCATGAAGTTGATGTGATCCTCAATGATCATCAGATCGCCCACCGAGAACTCCAGGTTCACGCCGCCGGCGGCGTTGGTGAGAATGAGCGCCTCAATGCCCAGTTCCTTCATCACCCGCACGGGGAAGACGATGTCCTCCATGGAGTGGCCCTCGTAAAAGTGCAGCCGGCCCTGCATGCACAGCACCTGCTTGCCCGCCAGCTGCCCGGCCACAAAGCGCCCGGCATGGCCCGGCGCGGTGGACACCACAAAACCGGGAATCTCAGAATAGGGGATATAAACCGGATTTTCCAGCCGGTCGGCAAGGCCGCCCAGGCCGCTGCCCAGCACCAGCCCCACCTGGGGCGCGGCGGGCAGCCGGTCCCGCAGATAACCGGCAGCCAGTCGAATCTTTTCGATCATAGAAAAAACCTCCTGTCGTAGTCCTCTTAATAGTAGCACAAACCCGCCGGGATGAAAAGGTGGCGGGGCATACTTTTTGCCGCCCCGCGCATAAGAATAAGGCGGAAAACAGCGGGGGGGAGGCGCATTTATGGCCGGCGTGGGGGTCTATCTGAAAAATGCGGCCATTCTCACGGCCACCGGCCTCGGCCTGCGGGCGGCGGGCATGGTGCTGCGGGTCTACATGGCGGCGCTGCTGGGGGCAGAGGGCATGGGCCTCTACCAGCTGATCTTCACCGTCTACGGCCTGACCACCACCGTGGCCACCGCAGGCATGTCGGTGGCGGCCACCCGGCTGGCCGCCGAGGAGCTGGCCCGCCCGGAGCCTGCACGCGCCGCCGGGGTGATGGCGCGGCTGACGCGGCTCGCCCTGTGGCTGGGCCTTGCCGCCTGCGGCGCGCAGCTGCTGCTGGCCCGTCCGGTGGCCCGCTTTGCCCTGGGGGACGCGCGGGCCGCTCTGAGCCTTTTGGTGCTGGCCCCCAGCCTGCCCTTCATGGCGCTGGCGGCGGTGTACAAGGGGTACTTCTTTGCCCGCCAGCGGGTGGGCCCCGGGGTGAAAAGCCAGGTCTTTGAGCAGGCGGTGCGCATTGGCCTTGCGGCGGCGGTGCTGCCCACGGCGGGGGAGTGGGGTGCGCAGTATGCCTGCGCGGCGCTGGTGGCGGGCAACACCGTCAGCGAGGCACTGGCCTGCCTGCTGCTTTTGCGGGATTACAGCAAGGACGCCCGGCGGTTGTTCGGCGGGGTGCGTCCCGCCCCGCCCTCCGACACAGGACACCGTATCTGGCACATCCTGGCCCCGGTGGAGGGAGGCCGCTGCCTGGACAGCGCCCTCCACACGGCGGAGAACATGCTGGTGCCCGCCTGTCTGCTGGCCTTTCTGGGCAGCCGGGCCGAGAGCCTGGCCCAGTTTGGGGCGCTCAAGGGCATGGCCATGCCGGTGCTGCTCTTCCCTTTTTCGTTTTTGACGCCGCTGGCGACGCTTTTGCTGCCGGGGGTCACCCGCGCCCACATTCTGGGCCGCCGCCGCACGCTGGAAACGCTGGTGGGCCGTATCATGCTGTTCACCAACCTCTTTTCGGTGCTGGCGGGCGGGCTCATCGCCCTGAACGCCGCGCCGCTGGCCCGGCTGCTCTACCGGGACGAGAGCGTGGGCCTTTACCTCCTGGTGCTGGCCCCGGTGCTGCCGGGCATGTATCTGGACGCCATGGGCGACTCCATCCTCAAAGGACTGGGGGAGGAGGTGGCCACCTTCCGCTACAGTATCTGGGACTCGGTGCTGCGCATTGCTCTGGTGCTGCTGCTCATGCCCCACTTCGGCATGGCGGGCTTTTTGGCGGTGATGTGGGCCTCCAATGTGACCTCGGCGCTGCTGAACATTTTCCGTATCCACAAGGTCACCGGTATCCGCACCCGGTGGTTTGAGTGGTTCATTCAGCCGGCGCTGCTCTTCGCCGCCGCCGCGGCCTTGGGCCAGACTTTTGTCCGCCTGGCGGCCCCGGCAGGAGATGTGTGGCAGGTGGCGTGCAGCGTGGCGGCCACCGGCGGGCTGTTCTGCGCATTTTTGCTGCCGCTGGGGGCGGGCCGTCAGCTCAAGGCTGTGCTGGAGACCCGCCGCGCTCCGGCAAAAGAGAACTGAAAAAAGCGGCGCTTCCGCCCCAAGGGGAGGAAACACCGCTTCTTCTTTGATTAAAGGGCCTCGGCCCGCGCCCGCTCGCCGTCCCACCCGGTGAGCCGGGCGGTCACGATCTGGCCCGCCGCCGCGCCGGGGGCCTTCACCGCCACCGGCAGATACAGCCGGGTATAACCGGTGAACAGGTTGGCGCTCACCGCCTTTTCCAGCAGCACGGTGTCCTCGCCGCCCACCATCTCCCGGGCAAGAGCGTCCCGCACCTCGTCCGCCGCCGTTTGCAGGCGGTGCACCCGGTCGGCCTTTTCCGCCTCGGTGAGCTGGCCGGGGAAGTCCGCCGCGGGGGTGCCCGCCCGGCGGGAGTAGGGGAACACATGCACCTTCAAAAACTTCTGTTCACATACAAAAGCAAGGCTCTCGGCAAATTCCGCTTCGGTCTCGCCGGGGAAGCCCACGATGACGTCGGTGGTGAAGCTGGCGAAGCCTCCGAAGGCCGTCCGCAGCTTCTCCACCACCCGGGCGTACTCCTCGGCAGTGTACACCCGGCGCATGCGCCGCAGCGTGGCGGTGCAGCCGCTCTGCAGCGACAGGTGGAACTGGGGGCACAGCTCCTTCACCGCTGCCATCCGGGCGATGGCCTCGTCGCTCAAAAGGTCCGGTTCCAGGCTGCCCAGCCGGATCCGCTCAATGCCCTCCACCTTGGCCGCGGCCTCGATGAGGCTCACCAGGTCGGTGCCGGTGTCCTTGCCGTAGCTGGGCAGGTTGATACCGCTGAGCACTACCTCTTTATAACCGGCGGCGGCCAGCGCGGCCAGTTCCTTCACCACGCTCTCCTCACTGCGGCTGCGGCTGGCGCCCCGGGCCCGGGGAATGACGCAGTAGGCGCAGCGGCGGTCACAGCCGTCCTGCACCTTGATGAAGGCCCGGGTGTGGCCCTCGAAATTTTCCATGGGCAGTTCTTCAAACCGCTCGCCCTTTTCGTGGGCGCGGATGTCCACCACCCGCTCGCCGCTGTCCAGCGCTTTCTGGATGTCCTCCAGCATGGCGGCGCGGCCCACGTTGCCCACCACCACGTCTGCTTCCTCCAGCTGCGCGGCCTCCTCGGGGAACGCCTGGGGATAGCACCCCGCCAGCACCGTCACCGCGCCGGGATTCTGGCGCTTGGCCCGCCGCAGCCACTGGCGGCTTTTCTTGTCGCCCCCGGCGGTCACGGTGCAGCTGTTCACCACATAAACGTCCGCCGCTTCGTCCCCGGCGGCCAGGGTGTAGCCCCGGCGCAGGAACAACTGCTCCAGCGCCCCGGTCTCGTTCTGATTCACCTTGCAGCCAAGGGTGTAAAAGCTTACGCGCATAGGGTATCTCCTTCGATATAGAGGGTATTTACCGCTTTATTATACGGCCCGGCGGGCAAAATCGCAAGGGCGGCGGCATATACATTCCATAGACAAAACCGGCCCCCGGGCCTGCGAAAAGAGAGGAAGGAACTCCTATGCTGAAAAAAAGACTGCTGGCCCTGGCGCTGTGCTTTGTGCTGGCGGCGGCGCTGTGCATGCCTGCCGCTGCCGAGCCGCTGGCCGCCGGGCGCTTTGCCCTGCCGGATTTTGACGTGCCCTGCCGGGCGGCGGTGCTCATTGACCTGGACAGCGGCACGGTGCTCTACGAAAAAGAACCGGATACCCCCATGTCCATCGCCTCCATCACCAAGGTGATGACGCTGCTGCTCACCTTTGAGGCCATCGACGCGGGCAAGGTGAGCTTGCAGGACACGGTGCCCGTCTCCGACCACGCCTACAACATGGGCGGCAGCCAGATCTGGCTGGAACCGGGGGAAACTTTCACCCTGGAGGAAATGATAAAAGCCATCTGCGTGTCCAGCGCCAACGACGCGGCGGTGGCGGTGGCGGAGTTCATCGGCGGGTCGGAATCTGCCTTTGCCGAGCTGATGAATCAGAAGGCCGCGGCGCTGGGCATGACCAATACCACCTTCAAAAACGCCTGCGGGCTGGACGAGGCGGGCCATCTCTCCACCGCCCGGGACGTGGCGGTGATGAGCCGTGAAATGCTTTTGAACCATCCCCAGATCACCAACTATACCACCATCTGGATGGACACGCTGCGGGGCGGGGCGACCCAGCTGCTCAACACCAACAAGCTGCTCAAGCGGTATCAAGGCGTCACCGGGCTCAAGACCGGCACCACCAGCGGCGCGGGGGTGTGTATCTCCGCCAGCGCCAGCCGGGACGGCCTCAATTTGCTGGCTGTGGTGCTGGGGGCGGCCTCCAGCGCCGAGCGGTTCGACGCAGCCACCGCCCTTTTGGACTACGGTTTTGCCAACTTTGAAAACGTGGCGGCCCCCGCGCCGGAAAACGCCCCCGCGAGCCTGCCGGTGACAGGCGGGGCCGAGGAGTCGGTGGAGCTGCGTTACGCCGCGCCCGAAAAGATCCTGGTGCAGAAAGGGGAGGGCGCCGTCCTCACCGCGGCGCTGGAACTGCCCGAGACGCTGGCGGCCCCGCTGGCCGAGGGCCAGCAGGTGGGCACGGTGACGGTGTATTCCGGCGAGACGGCCCTTGGCTCCTGGCCGGTGACGGCGGCTTCGGCGGTGCAGCCCATGACCATGCGCCTGGGATTTGAACGCCTGCTGGCGGCTCTGACCGCCCACTGATTTTTTGCCAAATCCCGGCGGGCCACCTTGACTTTATACTGTCAAAACGGTATAGTTATTACAAACAAACACCCAGCCTTCACCGCCCGGCGGCACCCCCGTCGGCAGCGGGCCGGGCAGAGGACGGGAGAGCATAACATGAGCGTAAAATTCAACGGAAAACACCTGAACGGTTTTGTGAACGAGGGTGAGTGGAGCGCCATCTGGCCTCAGGTGGAAACAGCCCACAAGCTGCTGGAAGAGCGCACCGGTCCCGGCAACGATTTCCTGGGCTGGGTGGACCTTCCCGTCAATTACGACAAAGAAGAGTTTGCCCGTATCAAAGCCGCGGCCGAGAAGATCTGCTCGGATTCCGACGTGCTGGTGGTCATCGGCATTGGCGGTTCCTACCTGGGCGCCCGTGCTGCCATTGAGGCCATCAAGGGCCAGATGTACAACTGCACCTGCAAGAACACTCCGCAGATCTTCTTCGCAGGCAACTCCATCTCTCCGGCCTACCTCAACGACATCCTGGCTTGCTGCGAGGGCAAGCGGGTGAGTGTGAACGTCATCTCCAAATCCGGCACCACCACCGAGCCCGCCCTGGCGTTCCGGGTATTCAAGAAATACCTGGAAGACCGCTATGGCAAGGAAGAGGCCAAGAACCGCATTTACGCCACCACCGACAAGGCCCGCGGCACCCTGAAAAAACAGGCGGACGACGAGGGCTGGCCCACCTTTGTGGTGCCCGACGACGTGGGCGGCCGTTACTCGGTGCTCACCGCCGTGGGCCTGCTGCCCATCGCCTGCGCCGGCTGCGACATCGACAAGCTGATGCAGGGCGCGGCGGACGCCCGTGCAGCCTACTCCGTCTGCACGCCGGACAACGACTGCTACAAGTACGCCGCCGCCCGCAACATTCTTTACCGCAAGGGCAAGAGCGTTGAATTGATGGCCGCCTACGAGCCCAACTTTACCATGATGAACGAGTGGTACAAGCAGCTTTACGGCGAGAGCGAAGGCAAGGACAACAAGGGCCTCATGCCCACCAGCGTCATCTTCTCCACCGACCTGCACAGCATGGGCCAGTTTGTCCAGGAGGGCGCGCGGATCATGTTTGAGACGGTGGTGAACATCGCCGCTCCCTCGAAGGACCTGTTCATCGAGGCGGACGCCGAGAACCTGGACGGCCTGAACTTCCTGGCGGGCCAGAACATGAGCGTGGTCAACCAGAAGGCAATGCAGGGCACCGTGCTGGCCCACACCGACGGCAACGTTCCCAACATCCTGCTGGAGGTCCCCAGCCTTTCCGAGTACGACCTGGGCTGGCTGATCTACTTCTTCGAGCGGGCCTGCGCCATCAGCGGTTACATGCTGGGCGTCAACCCCTTCGACCAGCCCGGCGTTGAGAGCTACAAGAAGAACATGTTCGCGCTGCTGGGCAAACCCGGCTACGAGGACCGCAAGGCTGAGCTGGAAGCGAAGCTGCAATAATAAATATGAGTCGTATGGGCGCGGGCTCCACCGTTTGCGCCCTCGAAAATAAAGGAGGTACCCTCTCTATGATTAAACTGATCGTTGGCACCAAAGGCACCGGCAAGACCAAGACGATGATCGATCACATCAACAATGTGACCAAGACCACCAGCGGCAACGTTGTGGTTCTTGAGAAGTCCATGCAGCTGACCTTCGACATCGACCATGCCGCCCGCCTGGTGGACCTTGACGGATATGGCATCTGCGGCTATGAAATGCTCTACGGTTTTGTGGCGGGCGTTCTGGCCGGCAACTACGACATCACCGAGCTGTTCATCGACGGCATTCTGAAGACCTGCAACCACGACCTGGCCGGTCTGGGCGGGTTCCTGACCAAGGTGGAGGGCCTGGCGGCCACCGCCGGCACCAACGTCACCATCACCATCTCCGCGGCGGCCGAAGATCTGCCCGAAGACGTGAAAAAGTACCTGTAAAGCCGGCTGAAAAGGCTTCGGGGGCGGGGGTCAAAAAAATGACCCCCGCTTTAAAATTGTGTGTTGACAAAGCGGAATACATTGGGTATAATAGGTAGGCGGTCTTTTCGAGGTGTAGTATGCAATTTGACCTGAAACAGTTCCTGCGCACCGGGCGCGTGCCCTATTCGGCGGCGCTGGAATGCGATCTTTCCGGGTACGACTGGCCGGGGTATGAACCGGTCGGGCCGATCACCGGCGAGTTTTTCGCCGCGCTGGATCGCGACGGCAAAGCGCAGCTGCAGCTTGCACTCAAAGCTGAAGTGACCGCACCCTGTGCGCGGTGTCTCGCGCCCGCGTTTTACTCGTGCAGTATTGAGCGAGGCTGGTCTGTCGGGCCGGCTGACCTTGAAAGCGACGAGCTGGAACTTCCCATCAGCGAGAAAGGCATGCTCGACATCGATGAGCTGGCCTTTCAGGAGTTGGTGTTGGAGCTCCCCACCGTGCTGCTTTGCAGCCCGGACTGTCAAGGGCTTTGCCCCGTTTGCGGACAACCCAAAGCGGCAGGCTGTTCCTGCTGTCCGGCAGGGCCTCAAGAGCCTGCCGCAAACCAAGGGCTTGCTATATTAAAAGAACTGCTAAGCGAAGATTCACATTAGAGGAGGTGCTTAGAATGGCAGTACCCAAGAGAAAGGTTTCCAAGGCACGGCGCGACAAGCGTCGCTCCTCTGTGTGGAAGCTGGAGGCCCCCGCTCTGGTCAAATGCAGCCAGTGCGGCGAGTACAAGCTCCCCCATCAGGTATGCGGCAACTGCGGCTACTACAAGGGCAAGGAAATCGTCAAGAAGGAAGCGTGATCCGCTTCCCGCAGAAGTAAGGGGAGGGCAGCGCCTTCCCCTTTTTCTTTTGACAACCGGCAGAAAGGCGGCAAGAACGAAATGGCGGTTCGCATTAAAAGCGTGAACAAGGGCTCGGCGGCAGAAAAGCTGGGCCTGCGTGCAGGCGACACCCTGCTCAGCGCCGACGGCAATGAGATCAACGATATGCTGGACTACCAGTTCTACACCTCCGGCCCGTCGCTCCACCTTGCGGTGCAGCGGGGCGGAAAGCTGGAGTATCTGCAGGCGGAGAAAGGGGAGTACGAGCCCTTCGGCTGCGAGTTTGAGACCTATCTGATCGACAAAAAGCACTCCTGCGCAAACCACTGCATGTTCTGCTTCATCGATCAAATGCCCAAAGGCTTGCGGGAAACGCTCTACTTCAAAGACGACGACGAGCGCCTGTCCTTTCTGTTCGGCAATTATATCACCCTCACCAACCTCTCCGAGCGGGAAGCCGAGCGTATCATCAAAATGCACATCTCGCCCATCAACATCTCGGTGCACACCACCGACCCGGACCTGCGGGTGCGGATGATGGCCAACAAGAACGCGGGCAAGGTGCTGGCGTATCTTGACCGCTTTGCCGAGGCGGGCATTCAGATGAATTTCCAGCTGGTGCTCTGCCGGGGCGTGAACGACGGCGCCGTGCTGGAAAAAACGCTGGAGGACCTGTGCGCGCTGTATCCGGCGGCGGCCAGCATTGCCGCGGTGCCCAGCGGCCTGACCCGCTACCGCAAGGGCCTCTATCCGCTCACGGCCTACGACGCACAATCCAGCCGGGAGGTGCTGGAAATTCTGGAGCGCTGGGGCAACCGCTGCAAAGAGCAGTACGGCTGCCGGCTGGTGTATCCCGGCGACGAATGGTACCTCTGCGCCGGGCGCCCCATCCCGCCCCACGCATTTTATGAAGATTACCCTCAGCTGGAAAACGGCGTGGGTATGTGGCGGCTGTTCCAGGAGGAATTCTTTGAGGAACTGCACGCCCACCGGCCCCGCTGGCCGGTGCTGCCCCGCAAAATGGACCTGGTCACCGGCACGCTGGCCGCGCCCCTCATCGGGCAGGCGGCCGAGGCGCTGAGCCGCCGCTATCCCCAGGTGCGGCTGGCGGTGCACCCCATCCGCAACGATTTCTTCGGCGGAAACGTGAGCGTGACGGGCCTTGTCACCGCCACCGACATCGTGGCCCAGTGCAAGGGCAGGCTGAAAAGCCGCCACCTCGGCATTCCCGAGGTAATGCTGCGGGACGAAAAGGACCGCTTTCTGGACGACTGGACCATCCCCCGGCTGGAAAAAGCCCTTGGGGTGAAGGTGCACCTGCTGCCCTGCGGCGGCGGGGCGCTGGTCCGGGCGCTTCTGGGCTTCCGTCTGCCCTGACGCGCGCCATCCTCAACCGACGAACGGAGGCGAAACAATATGGGAAAACCCATCGTGGCAGTGGTCGGCCGCCCCAATGTGGGCAAATCGACCCTGTTCAATAAACTGATCGGCCAGCGTCTGGCCATCGTGGAGGACACCCCCGGCGTCACCCGCGACCGCATTTTTGGCGAGTGCGAGTGGCAGAACCACGAGTTCCTTCTGGTGGACACCGGCGGTATCGACCCCAACGAAGCGGACGGCATTCTGGCCCACATCCGTCAGCAGGCCCAGGTGGCCATCGACGCGGCGGATTGTATCGTCATGGTCACCGACATCAACGCCGGCGTCACCGCCCAGGACCGGGACGTGGCTTCTCTGCTCATGCGCAGCGGCAAACCGGTGGTGCTGGCGGTGAACAAGTGCGACAAAGTGGGCGAGCCGCCCATGGAGCTCTATGACTTCTACAGCTTAGGCCTGGGCGAGGTGTTCCCTGTGTCCAGCGTGCATGGCCACGGCACCGGCGATCTGCTGGACGCGGTGTGCGCCCATCTGCCCGACGGCAGCGGCAGCGCCGAGGAGGACGAACGTATTACCGTGGCGGTGATCGGGCGGCCCAACGTGGGCAAATCCAGCCTGGTGAACTTTGTCCTGGGCGAAGAGCGGATGATCGTGGCCAACGAGGCCGGCACCACCCGCGACGCCATCGACAGCCATGTGGACAACCAGTTCGGCAGCTTTGTCTTCACCGACACCGCCGGCCTGCGCAAGCGGGGCAAGGTGGAGGAAGGCGTGGAGCGCTACAGCGTGCTCCGCAGCCTGGCGGCGGTGGAGCGCAGCCGGGTGTGCGTCATTATGATCGACGCCACCGAGGGCTTCACCGAGCAGGACAGCAAGGTGGCCGGCTACGCCCATGAGCAGGGCAAAGCGTGTATCATCGCGGTGAACAAGTGGGACGCGGTGGAAAAGGACGACAAGACCATGGACGCCATGCGCAAAAAGCTGATGAACGACTTCAGCTTTATGAGCTATGCGCCCATCATCTTCATCAGCGCCAAGACCGGCCAGCGGGTGGACCGTCTGTTCCAGCTCATCAAGTATGTGGATGAGCAGAACGCCCTGCGGGTGACCACCGGCATGCTCAACGAGCTGCTGGCTCGTGCCACCGCCCGGGTGCAGCCCCCCAGCGACAAGGGCCGCCGGCTGAAGATCTACTACATGACCCAGATCTCCACCCGCCCGCCCACGTTTGTGTGCTTTGTGAACCGCAAGGACCTGTTCCACTTCTCCTATCAGCGCTACATCGAAAACCAGATCCGGGAGACCTTCGGGCTGGAAGGCACCCCTGTGCGGCTGATTGTCCGCGAGCGGGGCGACGGCAGCACCAAGTGAGCGGCCATCAACGCAAAGGAGCGTGCAGACCATGACTTTGATCCAGGCGGTGCTCTTTACGGGCGCCATCCCGCTGCTGGTGGGCTATCTCTTCGGCAGCGTCAACTTCGGCGTGGTGGTGAGCCGCCTGCTCTACCACGAAGACATCCGCACCAAAGGCAGCGGCAACGCCGGCACCACCAACATCCTGCGCACCTATGGCAAAAAGGCTGCGGCCCTCACCCTGGCGGGCGATATGCTCAAGGGCGTGGCGGCGGTGGTGCTCTGCCGCTGGGCCGGGGCGCTGCTCACCGGCGGCGTGGAGGTCAACGGCGTCTACGCCGGATACCTGGCGGCCATCGGCGCGGTGTGCGGCCATCTGTGGCCGGTGTGGTTTGGCTTCAAGGGCGGCAAAGGCGTGGCCGTGGCCGCCGGCGCCATCCTGGCCAGCGAACCTGTGGTGCTGCTGGCGCTGGCAGTGGTGTTCTTCACCATTGCTTTTGCCAGCCGTATCGTCAGCCTTGCCTCGGTCACGGTGGCGGTGCTCTATCCCGTGTTCACCGGATTCTACAGCTGGTATGCCGGGCGCAACATCCTGTTCACCACGCTATGCGCTCTCATCATGGGAGTGCTGGTGATCTGGATGCACCGGGCCAACATCCAGCGCCTTATGAACGGCACCGAATACCGCTTCGGAGAAAAAAAGAAATGAAAAAGGCCCGGCAGACGCCGGGCCTTTTTGCAAAGGGGAAATGCGTATGGAGATACTGGTCACCATTCCGCTGGACGAAGCAGGCCAAAAGCGCCTTGCCGCCGCCGCGCCGGGCCACACGCTGCACTTTGTTGAAAAAGCGGCGGTGACTCCCGCCGACCTGGAGAGGGTGCAGGCTGTCCTGGGCAATCTGGCCGACCCTGCCCAGCTGCGCTGGTGCAAACAACTGCGCTGGCTCCAGCTGGACAGCGCCGGCACCGACGGCTACTGCGCGCCGGGCCTTCTGCCCGGGGACGCGGTGCTCACCAACGCCACCGGGGCCTTTGGCGCCTGCATTGCCGAGTGGCTGCTGGTCGCGCTGCTGTCACTTTGGCGGCGGCTGCCGGAATACGCCGAAAATCAGCGGGCTTGCCGCTGGAAGCGCCTGGGGCCGGTGCGCACGCTGGCCGGAAGCACGGTCCTGGTCATAGGCTTTGGAGACCTTGGCAGGAGCTTTGCCGAGCGCGCTCATCTGCTGGGCGCCCGGGTGCTGGCGGTGCGCCGCCGCCCCGGTGAAAAGCCCGATTGGCTGGAGGGCCTGGGCGGCACGGAACGGCTGGAAGAGTGGCTGCCGCAGGCGGACGCGGTGGCGCTGTGCCTGCCGGAAAACGCTTCCACCCGCCACATGCTGAACGCGGAGCGGATCGCCCTGCTCAAAAAGGACGCGGTGGTGCTGAACGCGGGCCGGGGCAGCGCGGTGGACACCGACGCGCTCTGCCGCGCTTTGTACGGGCGGTGCATTGCCGGGGCGGCGCTGGACGTCACCGACCCGGAGCCCCTGCCGCCGGAACACCCCCTCTGGCACGCCCCCAACACCATCCTCACGCCCCATGTTTCCGGCCTGCTGACCCAGCCGGGAAACTACGAAAAGGCGCTTGCCATCTGCGAGGAAAACCTCTGCCGTTTCCTCGCGGGCCGGCCCCTTTTGAACCGGGTGGACAAGGCCACCGGTTATGTGGGCTGAAAACAAAAAAAGCCGCCGCGGCTGACCTGAAAAGGCGCAGCCGCGGCGGCTTTTGAGTTGTCAGGCGGTCTGCTGCTGGCACAACATCCGCCGCCAATTGCGAAAACCGTACAGGTCGTTGGCAAAGAAGGCCACGAAACACATCAGCACCGAAACGGCGCCGGGGTCCTGGGCGGCGGCCAGAGCCCACAGCACGATGAGCACCAGATCGTTGAGGGCGTAGCCCGCGGCAAACCAGGGGCTGCGCCGCCAGGAGAGATATACGGCGATGGTGCTGGTGGAGATGGAAAGAATGCTGGGCGCGAGGTTGGCGGTGTGCAGCACCGCCAGCACATAGCCGAACACCACGGTGATAACAACGGTCAAAAACACCAGCCAGAACAGGTCCCGCCGCTGCAGCCGTCCCACCTGCACGCACAGCCGGTTGCCCTTGAACGGGTTGCGCAGCCAGATGATGAGCGTCACCACCGACATGGGCAGCGTCATGCCAAGATAGGTGATCATCTCGCCGTAATAGGCGTATTGCCAGGAGATGAAGCCGTAGATCAGGCAGAAAACGATGCCGATGACCTGCCCCACAGGGTTCCCCTTGGCGTTGAACAAAAGGGAAGTCACACCGATGAGAGAAGCGGCCAGCGCCAGCCAGTTCTCTCCGTCAAACAGAAGAAAAGAGGAGAGGATGAGCGCAACAGAACAGCTCCAAAGCACCTTTTCGGCGGTGGAAAAATAGTTCAAAAAGGCGGATGTTTTCAAATCGTTCCCTCCAAAAAACGGCATTCGCCTGCGCATCTGCAAAGACCTATCGATGCGCAAACGAATGCCGCAGCATTCTCTACCCGGTGGCAGAAAAAATGATTCAAACTGGTGTTGATGATAGCATATCCCACAGGGGAATGCAAGCCCTTTTATTTGTCGTACCAGTATTTGCGGTCCAGGCTGCGGTATTGCAGCGCCTCGGCCAGGTGGGCAGAGCCGATCTGTTCACAGCCCGCCAGGTCCGCAATGGTGCGGCTGACCTTTAAAATGCGGTCATAGGCCCGGGCGGAAAGGCCCAGCCGGTCAAAAGCCATCTGGAGCAGGGCTGCCGCCGCGGCGTCCGGCTGGCAGTATTTGCGCAACAGCTGGCCGGAGAGCTCGGCGTTGCAGCGAATGCCGTCGTTTGCATAGCGGGCGGTTTGAACGGCCCGCGCGGCGATGACCCGTTTGCGGATGTCGGCACTGCACTCGGCTTTTTCGCTGCCCGCCAGTTCGCTGTACTGCACCGGGCCTACCTCCACGTGCAGGTCGATCCGGTCCAGCAGCGGCCCGCTCACCCGGCGGCGATAGGTCTCGATGGCGCTGGGGGTGCAGGTGCATGCCCGGGTGGGGTGCCCAAAATATCCGCACCGGCAGGGGTTCATGGCTGCCAGAAGAATGAAGCGGCTGGGATAAGTCACTGTGGCCGCGGCACGGCTCACCGTCACTTTGCCGTCCTCCACCGGCTGGCGCAGCACTTCCAGCGCGTCCCGGTGGAACTCCGGCAGCTCGTCCAGAAACAGAACGCCGTTGTGGGCCAGGCTCACTTCGCCCGGCCGCGCGTTCGCTCCGCCGCCCGCCAGCGCCGCGGCGCTGACGCTGTGATGAGGGCTGCGGAAGGGCCGCTGCCCCACAAGGCCGCTGCCTGCGGGCAGAAGACCCGCCACCGAGCAGATGGTGGTGCATTCCACTGCTTCCTCCTGGGTCAGCGGCGGCAGAATGCCGGGCATGCGTTTGGCCAGCATGCTCTTGCCGGTGCCCGGCGGGCCGATCATCAAAAGATTGTGGCCGCCCGCGGCTGCGATCTCCAGGCCCCGGCGGGCCGCCAGCTGACCTTTCACGTCCGCAAAGTCCGGCCCATCCGGCCCGTCCGCCGGGATGAAGGACCTGCGGGGCGCGGGGGAGAGCTGTGCCTCGCCCCGCAGATGAGCCACCACCTGAGCGGCGTCCGCCGCGCCCAGAACGGTGAGCCCCTCCACCGCCGCCGCTTCGGCAGCGTTTTCGGCGGGCACGAAGAGATGGGTCACGCCGGCCTCAGCGGCGGCCAGCGCCATGGGCAGCATGCCGGTCACCGGGCGCAGCGCGCCGTTCAGCGAAAGCTCGCCCACAAAGGCGAAGCGTTCGTCCAGCGCGGGCAGCTGGCCGCTGGCACACAAAAGGGCCAGAAGCACCGGCAGGTCATACACCGGCCCTGTTTTGCGCAGCCGGGCAGGGGCCAGATTCACCGTGATACGGCTGGCAGGCCAGGCAAAGCCCAGGTTTTTTGCCGCGCTGCGCACCCGGTCCGCCGCTTCCTTCACGGCGCTGTCCGGCAGGCCCACGATACTGAACTGGGGCAGCCCGCCGCTGATGTCCGCCTCGGCAGTCACCGCAAAGCCCGAAAGACCCTGCACTCCGAAGCTGTTCACCCGTGCAAACATCCTGCCGCCTCCTTGCAAATTTTTGCTGATGGATCAGGCGGGGAAGCGGAACACCGCGCCCACCACGCCTGCAAACACGATAAACGCCACCGGGTGGATCTTGGGAAATTTGCGCTGCGCAACAAAAATCACAACGCCCAGGATCACCGCCGGCCAGACAACGGCGCTGCTCCATGCGCCCGCCTCAATGGAGGGCAGGCTTACCAGCGTCACCTCGGCCACGCTCACGCCCGCGGCGGCCACCAGCGCCACCGAAGCGGGGCGCAGGCCGTAAAGTCCCTTTTGAACGAGGGGATTATCCTTGAATTTGTTCAGCATGCGGGCGATGATGAGGATGATGAGGATGGAAGGGCTGATGAGGCCCAGGGTGGCCACAATGCCGCCGGGCACACCGGCGGTGATGTAGCCGGCGTAGGTGGCCATGTTGATCCCCAGCGCGCCGGGGGTGCTTTCGCTCACCGCGATCATGTTGGCCACGTCGGCGGCGGTGAACCAGCCGACGGTCTCGGCCATGTCGTAGAGGAAGGGCAGGGTGGCAAGGCCGCCGCCGATGGCAAACAGGCCCACCTTGGCAAATTCATAGAAAAGACGCAGCAGCGTCAGAACGTAGGCAGTCATCATTCATCCTCCTTTTTTGCGCCCGGCGCCAGAACCAGCCCGGCCAGCGCCGCCGCCACCACATAGACGGCAGGGGAAATGCTCACCGGAAGCAGGCCGCCGAACACCGAGAGGAGGAAAATGGCCAGAAAAATGGCCAGAGTGCGTTTGTCCAGCACCGATTTTTTCCAAAGGCGCAGCACCGCGTTCAAAATCAGCACGCACACGCACACCCGCACGCCGCCAAAGGCGCTGCGCACGATGGGGTAGGTGAGCAGATAGCCCAGCCCCGCCGCCACCAGAGACAGCAGGATGATGGGAAAGAAGGTGAAGCCCACGGTGGCAACGATACCGCCCAGAACGCCTTTGCGCTTGTTGCCGATGAAGGTGGACACGTTCACCGCAATGATACCCGGTGTGCATTGACCGATGGCGAAATAGTCCGCCAGTTCCTCTTCGGTGGCCCAGCCGCGCTTGTCCACACATTCCCGTTGCAGAATGGACAGCATGGCATAGCCGCCGCCAAAGGTGACCCCGCCGATCCTGGCGAAGGTCCAGAACAGTTCAAGATATTCTCTCACGAGAGAAACGCCTCCCATACTTTATAATAAATACCTGTATAAGTATAGCACACCGCCCGCCGAAATGCCATCGCGCGCCTCGACCCATTGCGCCCGTTTTTTATTGACAATCCCGGCCGCCGCCGCTACAATAAATACAACTGGATACTTTCCACAAAAAGTGTCGATACCATGAAAAAGTAGGTGGAAATTATGTATAAAGATGAGTATGAGCGCTGGCTCGCCTACCCGCTGGACGATCCCGACCTGAAGCCGGAGCTGGAGAGCGTCGCCGGTGATGACGAGGCCATCAAAGACCGCTTTGCCGTCACCCTGAAGTTCGGCACCGCCGGCCTGCGGGGCGTCATCGGTGCGGGCACCAACCGCATGAACGTGTATGTGGTGCGTCAGGCCACCCAGGGCCTGGCCAACTGGGTCAAGACCCAGGGCGGCACCCAGACCGTGGCCATCAGCTACGACAGCCGCATTAAGAGCGATGTGTTTGCCAAAGCCGCCGCCGAAGTGCTGGCCGCCAACGGTGTGAAGGTGCGTATCTACAAGGCGCTCATGCCTGTTCCCGCGCTGAGCTTTGCCACCCGCTACTATAACTGCAACGCCGGTATCATGGTCACCGCCAGCCACAACCCCGCCAAGTACAACGGCTACAAGGCTTACGGGCCGGACGGCTGCCAGATGACCGACGAGGCCGCCGACATCGTCTATGCCGAAATTCAAAAGACCGACGTGCTCAGCGGCGCCAAGACCATGCCCTTTGACGAGGCGATGGCCGCGGGGCTCATCGAGTATGTGGGCGAGGACTGCTACGAAGCCCTCTACGCCGCCATCGAGAGCCGCCAGGTGCGCCCCGGCCTGTGCGCCGAGGCTGGCCTCAAGCTGGTCTACAGCCCGCTGAACGGCAGCGGCCTTGTGCCGGTCACCCGCGTGCTGGGCGACATTGGTATCACCGATATCACCATCGTGCCCGAGCAGAAGAATCCGGACGGCAACTTCCCCACCTGCCCCTATCCCAACCCCGAGATCTTTGAGGCGCTGCGCCTTGGCCTGGAACTGGCCGAAAAATCCGGCGCGGACCTGATGTTGGCCACCGACCCCGACGCCGACCGCGTGGGTATCGCCGTGCGCTGCAAGGACGGCAGCTATCAGCTGCTCACCGGCAACGAGGTGGGTGTGCTGCTGCTGGACTACATCTGTGCCGGCCGTATCGAAAAAGGCACCATGCCCGAAAAGCCCGTCATGGTCAAGAGCATTGTGTCCACCCCGCTGGCGGACGTGGTGGCGGCCCACTACGGTGTGGAGTGCCGCAACGTTCTCACCGGCTTCAAGTGGATCGGCGACCAGATCGCTCAGCTGGAGGCCGCGGGCGAAGTGGAGCGGTTCATCTTCGGCTTTGAGGAGAGCTACGGCTACCTGGCCGGCAGCTATGTGCGGGACAAGGACGCCGTCATCGGCAGCATGCTCATCTGCGAGATGGCAGCCTACTACCGCAGCATTGGCTCCTCCATCAAGGAGGAACTGGAGCGCATTTATGCCCAGTACGGCCGCTATCTGAACAAGGTGGACTCCTACGAGTTCCCCGGCCTGTCCGGCATGGACAAGATGGCTGGTATCATGCAGCAGCTGCGCACCACGCCCCCGGCGGAGTTTGCCGGCTACAAGGTGCTCACCGTGGCCGACTACCAGGCCCGCACCGTGACTGAACTGGCCACCGGCAAGGTCACCCCCATCGACCTGCCCGCCGCCAACGTGCTGATCTACGCCCTGGAAGGCGGCGCCACCGTGGTGGTGCGTCCCAGCGGCACCGAGCCCAAGATCAAGACCTACTTCACCACCCTGGGCAAGGACCTGGCCGAGGCCGAGGCCCAGAAGGAGGCCCTGGCCGCCGCCCTCAAACCCCTGCTGGCCTAAAAGCAAGTGAATTGTCAAACTAAGTGCAACAGGAATTGAGTTCAAAGTCCCATAATTCTTGGGCAGAATGGAAGTTAAGAACCTTTCGAGGCCTGGCGTTAATCAACGCCAGGTTTCGTTTTAGTGTAGCGGGGGCAACACGGGAAAGATTTCTGCCTTTGGGATAGAACTCCCGAAGCAAGCCATTCAAATTTTCGTTTGTGCCCTTCTGCCAAGCACAGTAGGGGTCAGCAAAATAGACCTCGCAATGCAATCGTTCTTCAATGCGGTGCCAGTTGGCAAACTCTGTGCCTCGGTCGCAAGTAATGGTTTT
>DXFW01000028.1 GCA_019114225.1 Candidatus Allofournierella pullicola
CCGGCCGGTGCCGATTACGCGGAGGTTCCACCTGTTCCCATTCCGAACACAGAAGTTAAGCTCCGTAGTGCCGAAGATACTTGGTTGGAGACGACCTGGGAAAATAGGTAGGTGCCGGCTTTCTCTTTGCCCATTTTCAGGGCCCCTGCCGTTTGGCAAGGGCCCTTTTCTTTTTCTCCCTGCCGGGCTTTTGCCCCTGACGCAAAAAAAGCGGGACCTTGCGGCCCCGGAAAACAAGGAACGGGCGCTTCCCCCAAAACCGGCGCGGCAGGGGAAACGCCCGTTTTTCTTTTAAAAACCGCTCACGGACGGCAGAGAAGCCGCACGCTGAAGCCCATCTCTTTCAGTTTTTCCGCCAGATGGGGGCCGTTGCTGTCGGTGCCTTCCATGTAGCCCGCATAGTGATAGGGCACCACCACGCCGGGCTTGTGGTCCATGGCGGCCAGCTGGTCCGGCACCTGGTCCATGTAGTGCAGCATGTTATAGAGCCCGTCACAGGGCACGAACAGCACGTCACAGGCCACATCGGCCAGCACGTCGGTGTCTCCCGCCACATAATAGGAAAAGCCGCCCATCTCCAGAAGCGCGCCGAAGCCGAAGCCCAGAGGATGGTTGCTGTTTTCCGCGGCCAAAGGCGTGAGCACCACACCGCATTCAAACACCAGGTCCGGGGCCGCGGGAGTCATCAGGCTGATGTAAGCCGGGTTCACCCCCATTTCGCCCGTGAGCCAGTCGGCCACCGGCGCGGTCACGGCAAAGCAGGTGTCCGGGCCCGCCGCGCGGCGCAGGTCATCGGGAGAGAAATGGTCGGAATGGCTGTGGGTCACCACGATCAGGTCGGCGTCGTGGGGGGCTTTCTCCAACTGGAAGGGGTCCACATACACCACCGGGCCGCCCGGCACGCGAAAGCGCACCATGCCGTGGCGCACAAGATCCACACAGTCGAGGGCATCCATCATAAAAACTCCTTTCGGGGCGGTTGGCCTTGTAAGACGGCCGATTTTGGATTATAATAAAACAGTATCCACCCTTCGCCGCGTTTTGCGGCGGCGGGCGTTCCGCTTGACTTTATTGTAACACGGCGCGCGGGTTTGTCAAAGCCCACCGCCTTACGGAGGAAAACTATGAAGCGCAAAAACCGTTTTCTGGCGCTGGCGCTTGCCATGGTGCTGGCGCTGAGCCTGCTGCCCGGTTGCGGCGGCAGCGAGGAAGAACCCGAGGCCACCACCAAAAACGAAGCGCAGCTTGGCGGCAGCATCACCTGGCCGGAGGAAGGGCTGGACACATCCGCCACTCTGGCGTCCGCCATTGTGGGCGACACCCTCTATATGGTGTTCAACGGCGTGCAGGCCCGCACCAGCGGCTACTTCACCCCCGCCGGTGACACCATCACCATCACCAGCAGCGCCACCACCACCAGCGAGACCCGCTTTGCCTACCGTGTGACCCTCTGGAAAGAGACCTACGGCGGCCGCGAATATGTGGACGGCGGCACCATGTACTTCACTGCCGACGGCGAGTGCCGCACCGGCACCTTCACCGGCCTGGAGGCGGGCGCCCGCTATAAAATCGGCCTCGCCTATGACGGCGGCAGCCACTATATGAGCGGCGGGCTGACCATTGCCGGCCTGGCCCAGGCGGACGCCCTGGAGGACGAGGACACTTCGGCGGCGTAACCCCCACAAAAAGCGAGCGGCCCGGAGCCCTGCACTGCGCAGGCTCCGGGCCGTTTTTTAGTGTGCTTACTCCATGCCGGTGATGTCCCGCACCACCTTGCCCGCCAGGATGAGCCCTGCCGCGCCGGGCACAAAGCTCACGCTCCCGGGCGTCTGGCGGCGGGGCGCGCCGCCGCGCTGAGGCCCGGGCCCCTCTTCCGCCGGCGGGACGGCGGGTGCAAGGGGCGCTTCGGGCGAGTAGACCACCGGGATGTTCTTGAGGCCCCGGGCACGGCACTCCCGCCGCATGACCCGGGCCAGGGGGCAGCCTTCGGTCTTTTCCAGCACCGAAAGGCGCAGCAGCTCCGGGTGCAGTTTGTT
Source organism: Candidatus Allofournierella pullicola (assembly GCA_019114225.1). Classification (GTDB taxonomy): domain Bacteria; phylum Bacillota; class Clostridia; order Oscillospirales; family Ruminococcaceae; genus Allofournierella_A; species Allofournierella_A pullicola. The sequence goes on from DXFW01000028.1 coordinate 2,037, forward strand.
GCCGGTGCCCATGCAGCTGATCACCGGCACGCCCGCCGCCTTGGCCCGGGCGATGATCTCCAGCTTGGCGGTCACGGTGTCCACCGCGTCCACCACATAGTCCGCGCCCTCCAGGGGCACCTGGTCCGCCGTTTCGGGGGTGTAGAACAGCTCTTTTTCCACCACACGGCAGGCGGGGTTGATGGCCAGCACCCGCTGCGCCGCCGCCCGGGTCTTGGGCTGGCCCACCGTGGTGGTGAGGGCGATGATCTGACGGTTCAGGTTGCTTTCGGCCACCCGGTCGTCGTCCACCAGGGTCAGCGCACCCACGCCCGCACGGGCCAGCGCTTCGGCCACATAGCCGCCCACGCCCCCCAGGCCGAACAGCACCACATGGGCGCGGCGAAGTTTTTCCACTCCCGCCTCGCCCAGCAGCATGGCGGTGCGGCTCTCAAAGGCAGTGGACATATAAAAGGCCTCCTTGTTCCGAAAGAGTGAAACGCCGTGCGCGAAGTTTCGCGCACGGCGCTTTGTTATTTTGCGCTCAGCGCTGGAAGGTGATGGCCAGCGCGGTGTCCCACTTCTGGCCGGGGGCCAGCGCCGCGGCACAGGGCTTGTCGGCCCAGTCGCCGGAGGCGTCCGCTTTGTCCTGCAGGCTGCACCAGGGCTCCACGCACAGGAAGTGGAGCTTGGGATCGCCCACGGCGCTCCAGATCAGGGTGTAGGGATAGCCCTCGATGTCAAAGCTGATACGGCGGCCGGTGTCCTTTTCCACCAGGCACAGGGTCTTGGCGGAAAGGCTGCCCATGCAGATGGAGTCGTTGTCGAACATGCGGTCGTCCATGGGGATGACCTGGCTGTTTTCCATCATCGGATGGGTGCCGCCGGTGAGGAAGCCCGCCTCCACATCCTGCACGATGGGGGTCTGAGGCGTGTCAAAACGCAGCTCGTAGTCGGCGGTGGTGTGCTTGTCGTCAAAGGGCAGGTTGAAGCCCGGGTGGTAGCCGATGCCAAAGCGCAGCTCCTTCGCGCCGGTGTTGGTCACCGCCAGGGTGTGGCGCAGGGTGCGGCCCTCCAGGGCGTAGGTGCTCTCCAGCACAAAGTCAAAGGGGAACAGCGCCAGGGTCTCGGCGCTGCTGGTCAGGCGGAAGCGCAGCGCCGTGCCGTCGCAGCCCAAAAACTCATGTTCCAGGTCCCGGGCAAAGCCGTGCTGGCCGCCGGCGTACTGTTTGCCCTCCACCGTGAAGCTGCCGTTCACCAGCTTGCCGCAATAGGGGAAGAGGATGGGTGCGCGCCGGGGCCACACCGCCGGGTCGCCCTGCCAGAGCATTTCGGCGCCGGACGCCTTGTCCACCACGCTGGCCAGCTCTGCGCCGAGGCTGTCCACTTCCACGCGCAAAAATTCATTTTCCACTGTGTATCGCATTTTCTTCGGCTCCTTTCAATGGGAAGGCTTCGCTGCAATCAGTATAATACACTTTGCCCCAAAAGCCAAGAGGAACGGCCCGCGCCGCCGGTGAATAAGGTGGGTCAGCCGCCCTTCCATCTTAGAAGAAAAGGAGTATCTGCCTATGTGCAACGGAACTCTGCGGGTGCAGACCTACGCGGCGCGTGAAAGCGCGCCGGTGGGCAATGTGCGCATCCGCCTGCGCAGCGCCGACGACCAGCTGGCGCAGGAAATGGTATTTTACACGGACGACGGGGGCGTGGCCCCGGATCTGGAACTGCCCGCGCCCCCGGCCTCTCTCTCGCTGGACGAAAACGCCACCCAGCGGCCCTACAGCGTGTGGGATTTGACGGCGGACAAGGAAGGCTATCAGACGCTGACGCTGGAGGGCCTGCAGGTGTTTGCGGGGCAGGTGGCGCTGGCGGAACTGGAACTGCGCCCCATGCAGCGTCTGGGCGCGCCCGCCCCCCTGCCGGACAGCTTTGACGTGCCGCCTCACCAGCTCTACAGCCCCGGCAGCGGGACGCCCAGCAGCGCGCCGGTGCAGCTGTGCGAGCCGCGGGTGCTCACGGTACCCATCATCCCCGAGACCATCACCGTTCATCTGGGCAAACCGGCGGCCAGCGCCCAGAACGTGACGGTGAGCTTCCGCAAGTACATCGCCAACGTGGCCTCCAGCGAGGTCTATCCCACCTGGCCTGAGCAGGCCCTGCGGGCCAACATCCACGCCCAGATCAGCCTGGCGCTGAACCGTATCTTCACCGAGTGGTACCCCAGCAAGGGCTACAACTTCAACATCACGAACTCCACCAGCTACGACCAGTATTACGTCCACGGACGGAACATCTTTGAGCCGATGGAGCGGATCACCGACGACATCTTCAACACCTATGTGCGCCGCGAAGCCACCATCGAACCCTACTACACCGAATACTGCGACGGCAAGACCGTCAGCTGCCCGGGCATGAAGCAGTGGGGCACCGTGGACCGGGCGAACGAGGGCAAAAACGCCCTGCAGATCCTGCGCTATTACTACGGGAACGACATCGAGATCGTGCGCACCAACAACATCCAGGGCATTCCCCAGAGCTATCCCGGCACAGCCCTGCGCCGGGGCGATTCCGGCGAGGATGTGCGTATCATCCAGCGCCAGCTCACCCGCATTGCCAAGAACTACCCCGCCTTTGGCAAGCCCGGCACCGACGGCGTGTTCGGCGCGGCCACCGAGGCGTCGGTGAAGGCGTTCCAGAAGCACTTCAACCTCACCGCCGACGGCGTGGTGGGCCGTTCCACCTGGTACAAGATCAGCTATATCTATGTGAGCGTGAAGAAGCTGGCGGAGCTGACCAGCGAGGGCGAGGAGCCCACCGGCAGCCAGGACACCATCACCGGCAGCGGCTATCCCGGCACGCCTCTGCGCCGGGGCGACCGGGGCACCAGCGTGGAGCAGGTGCAGTTCTGGCTGCAGCAGCTGGCGGAGTTTGACCCGAACCTTCGCAGCCTTTCGGTGGACGGCATTTTCGGCTCCGGCACCGAGGCGGCGGTCAGGGCCTTCCAGGAGGAGAACGGCCTTGCGGCCGACGGCGTGGTGGGCCGCATGACCTGGGACTCCATCTGGAGCCAGTACCAGAGTCTGCAGAGCGACATCAACCAGTCCACCAACGGCTATCCCGGCAGCCCCCTGCGTCGGGGCGACCGGGGCGACGCGGTGCGCAAGGTGCAGTTCTGGCTGCGCATTGCCGCCACCAACTACTCCTCCATCCCAAGTCCGGCGGTGGACGGGATCTTCGGCTCGGGCACCGAGGCCGCGGTGAAGGCGTTCCAGCGGGAGTTCGGCCTCACCGCCGACGGTGTGGTGGGTTCTGCCACCTGGCAGAAGCTCTACGAGATCTACGCCGACGTGACCAATCAGCTGCTGGCGCCCAACCAGCGCCCCGGCGTTTATCCCGGCAGCCCTCTGCGGCTGGGCAGCACCGGGCGTGCCGTGCGGGAGGCGCAGTTCTATCTTGTGCTGATGAGCGCCTATTACTCCTCCATCCCCCGGATCAACATCGACGGCGAGTTCGGCCCCGCCACCGAAACGGCGGTGAAAGCTTTCCAGAAGCTGTTCGGCCTCACCCAGGACGGGGTCATCGGCCCCGCCACCTGGGAGAAGCTCTATCAGCAGAGCCAGACGCTGCGCACCCGCGACGGGCTGGTCCATGCCTACCGCCTGCTGCCCTGGCCGGGCTTCGCGCTGGCCCAGGGGGCCATGAGCAGCGACGTGGCCTGGCTGCAGTTCCTGCTGGAATACATCGGCTATTTCTACGATCAGGTCCAGTCGCCCGGCGGGATCGACGGCGTGTTCGGCTCCAAGACCAGGGATTCGCTGGAGAGCTTCCAGCGCGAGTTCAGCCTGCCGGTCACCGGCACAGCGGACGAGATCAGCTGGAACGCCCTCACCGCCACCTTCTTCAGCCTGACGGCGGCGGGCAGCGAGCAGATCGCGGAAGCCGCCGGCCCGGAATATCCCGGCTATGTGATGAAGCTGGGCAGCGCGGGCGACGCGGTCATGCAGCTGCAGCTGCTGATGAACGAGGTGGCGGTGCTCTACTGCGCGGCGGACTTCGTGCCGGTGGACGGCGTGTTCGGCGCTTCCACCGAGCAGGCGGTGCGCCTGTTCCAGGAGGGCCTGGGCCTTCCGGTCACCGGGGTGGTGGACGAGGAGACCTGGCAGCGTATCTACGAGCAGCTCAACCCGCCCATCCCCGCGTCCTGCACAAACTGCGCCCGATAACGAAAGGAGAGAATCAGCATGCCCAAAGTATTCGTCTATGACTCTTTTGAAAACCGCATGATGACCTACAACCTCAACGAGAGCGATTCCATGCCCTTCTCCACCGGCACCACCCTGCGGGTGCGGGAGTTCCGGGGCAGCTCCTCCAGCCCCACCCTGTGGACCACCACCGCCGCCATGGAGGCCTGGAACCTCACCCGCCGCAGCTACGGCAAGGGGATCCATGTGGGCTATGCCTTCAAGCGTATCTGGGAGGGCGGCCACGGCACCGCCAGCCAGCACTACGCCGGCGTGGCCTTCGACGTGGGCCAGGGCCAGGGTTCTTCCGCCCGCAACGCCATCTGGCGGGCGGCCAAGAACACCGGCGCCTGGGGCTATGTGGAGCCCCAGAGCATGACCCCCACCTGGGTCCACTTCGACCGCCGCTACGGCAAGCCCGCCTGCTCCGGCACCACCTCCGGCTACCCCACCCTGCGCCGGGGCGCCGTGAGCACCTATGTGCTGGTGCTGCAGGACGCGCTGAACGCCCTGGGCTACTCCACCCGCACGCTGGACGGCAAGTTCGGCCCCAACACCGAAAACGCCCTGCGGGGGTTCCAGCGCTCGGTGGGCCTGTCGGTGGACGGGATCTGCGGCTGCAACACCTGGAAAAAGCTCACCGCCGCCGTGGTGGGCATTGGGCGCACCCGCACCGTCATCGACTGAGAAAAAAGGTCAAAAGCCCCCGGGGCAGCCGTCAGGCCGCCCCGGGGGCTTTTTGCGGTTCCCCTTTCAGACGTTGAAAACGTATTTATCCAGGCGCTCAAAGGCTTCCTGCACCCGGGAGAAGGGCAGGGCCAGATTGATCCGCAGGTGGCAGGGGCCGTGGAAGGCCCGGCCGTCCTGCAGCGCCACGCCCACATCCCAGCAGGCTTTTTCCACCTCGTCGATGGTCTTGCCGTGGGTTTTGCACCATTCGGTGCAGTCCGCGAACAGCATGTAGGTGCCCTGGGGCCGGGCGGCCGCCACTCCCGGGAAATGGTCTTTGATGTAGCCGCAGGCGTAGTCTACGTTCGCGGTCAGCACCCGGCGCAGCTGCTCCAGCCATTCCTGGCCCTCGGGCCGGTAGGCGGCGATGAGCGCGTGCATGCTCAGCACGTTCATCTCGTTGTAGTGGCTCAGGCTGGATTCCTTCTCCACCCGGTCCCGCAGGCGCTTGTTGTAGATGATGTGATAGCTGCCCACCAGGCCCGCCAGGTTGAAGGTTTTGCTGGGGGCGTACAGCGCCACCGTGTTCTGCCGCGCCCACTGGCTCACCGACTGGGTGGGAATGTGTTTGCCGCCCTCCAAAATGATGTCGCTCCAGATCTCGTCGGAGACCACCGTCACGTCGTACTTTTCAAACAGGGCCATGGCCCGCTCCAGCTCCCAGCGCTCCCACACCCGGCCGCAGGGATTGTGGGGCGAGCAGAAAACGGCGGCGTGGATGTTCTGGGTGCGCAGCTTTTCCTCCATGTCCTCAAAGTCCATGCGCCACACGCCGGCCTCGTCCCGGGTCATGGGGCTGAGCACGATGTCGTATCCGTTGTTGGAGAGGGCCGAGGTAAAGCCCACATAGGTGGGGGAGTGGAGCAGCACCTTGCCGCCCCGGGAGCAGATCACGTTCAGCGCGCTGACCACGCCGCCCAGCACACCGTTCTCGTAGCCAATGCACTCCCGGGTCAGGCCGGTCACGCCGTTGCGCTGCTGCTGCCAGTTGATGATGGAACTGAAGTAGTCGTCGGAAGGATCAAAGTAGCCGTAAAGAGGGTGGCTTGCCCGCTGGGCAAGGGCCTGGGGCACCGTGGGCACGGTGGCAAAGTTCATGTCCGCCACCCACATGGGGATGGCGTCAAAGCCCTCCTTGGGCGCGGCGGGGGCGTGTCCTTTCCCGGAGCCCAGTTCGTCCACCGCAAGCGCGTCTTTGCCCCAGCGGTCGATGAGAGAAGTGAAATCGTACTGCATATTCCCTGACATCCTTTCGCAAAAGATGGTCTTTGCCTTATTTTACTCCATCCCGGCGGCGGCTTCAATGCTGCAGGCTCTCTTACGGTGCCCGGAGCGGCCGTCGGCGGGCGCTGCCGCCTCGGCCTTGCCGACCGCTGCGCCAAAAAGTTTTCGTTGCAGCCGCCAACGGTGGAGGGCGGGGAGGTGCCTGCTCCAAGTCGCTTTCAGGGCAGCGTGGCCGGAACGGAAAGCGCGGCCCCTCTTGCGGTGCCCGGCGCGGCCATCGGCAGGCGCTGCCGCCTCGGCCTTGCCGACCGCTGCGCCAAAAAATCCTCCCTGTATCCGCCGCAGGCGGCGGTCGGATTTTTTGCCCATGCTTCCGGCGCTCGGGTTCAAATCCCGGCAGACAAAACGAAAAGCCCCGCACTTTCGTGCGGGGCTTTTTCTGGCGGAGAAGGAGGGATTTGAACCCTCGCGCCGGTTTCCCGACCTACGCCCTTAGCAGGGGCGCCTCTTCGACCTCTTGAGTACTTCTCCAGAGCAAAGTGTGTGAAAGGTGATTCAGTTGTGAATGGCGGAGAGGGTGGGATTCGAACCCACGGCCCTTGCGGGTCACCGGTTTTCAAGACCGGCTCCTTAAACCACTCGGACACCTCTCCATAGTGGCCGCCTTGCGCGTTCGATGGCGCGCTATATATACTATCATACTTTGGTGGGGATGTCAAGCGGTTTTGAAGGCTTAACGACTAAAAAGACATGCAAAAAGCGGGCAGACGGTTTTGTCTGCCCGCTGTACCCTGTTTGACGCAGCCTTATGCAGCCCGCAGACTGCCGGCCTCGCCGGCAAGCCCCATTGCCGGGCGGGCATGACGCCGGGCCCGGCGCCGCGCGCGGGCCGGAGAATGCGTGCCCAAACGATAAAAACCACGTGCTGCCAAAACGCATGCCGCAAGCCCCAGAACGACCGCTGCGGACAGCCCGCCCTCGATGAGGGCCCCGGCCAGCATCACGACGCCCAGCCCCGCAAAGATCGCCAGCATCATGCACATTGTCTCTTTCATATCGTTTCCCTCCATTTTGCCACAAAGCGCGAAGGTTTATCTCTGTGGCTTTATTCTATAACAACCATTGGTTGTTGTCAAGCGAAAATAACAACTTTTTTTACGTTTTTCTTTACAAAAACACCCTGCGGTTGTATAATGAGTGCATACAGGAAAGGAGCGGAATGGCATGTTCCCACAGCGTTTAAAAGAATTGAGGAAGCGCAGCGGCTTCAGCCAGAAAAGCCTGTCGGTCCAGCTGGGCGTCAGCCAGCAGGCGGTGGGCAAATGGGAGACCGGCCGTTCCTCGCCGGACCCCGATACGCTGGCCCGCCTGGCGGCGTTGCTGGGCACCTCCATCGATGATCTGATGGGCCTGGCCGCGGTGGCTCCTGCCGCCGCTACGCAGCGGTTTTTCGGCGGCTATGAGGAGAGTCCCATCCCGGTGGTGGGCACCGTGCGTGCCGGTTTTGGCGCCCTGGCCTTCGAAGAAGATTATGGCGTGGAGTACGCCCGTGTGAAGGACCCGTCCAGCTATTTCTATCTGGTGGTCAAAGGCGACAGCATGGAGCCACGGATCAGCGACGGTGACCTGGCGCTGGTGCACCGGCAGCCCACGTTGGAAAACGGCGACCTGGGCGTGATGGTCTATGGCGACGAGGGAGAGGGCACCTTGAAGAAATATGTCCTGCGGGGCAACGCCGTGGTGCTGCAGCCGTTCAATCCCGCCTACGAGCCCAAAGTGCTGCGGGGCGAAGAGCTTGACAAGCTCTTCATTGCCGGCAAAGTGGTGGAGACCAAGGCCAAGTGGTGATTTTTTCTCCATGATTGGATCTTACCAGATAAAAGGGCCGATAATTCGGCCTTTCAAGGAAAGAGGGCCTTTTTTTGGCACAAACACGATTGTATCTTATTCGGCACGGCCAGACGGATTGGAACCTGCGTGCGGCGCTGCAGGGCCGTACCGATATTCCCCTGAACGAAACGGGCCGCTGTCAGGCACGGGAAGCCCAAAAGCGCCTGGCAGGGGTACGGTTTGACGAAGTATATTCCAGCCCGCTGTGCCGGGCAATGGAGACCGCGCAGCTGGTCAGCGGCTGGCCGATGGAAAAGATACGGCCGGACCAGCGGCTTATTGAGATAGCCTTTGGCCCCTATGAGGGCAAAGACACCCACACCCTCGGCCCGGCCTTTGCGCCTTTCTTCGCGGACCCGCCTGCCTACCGCCCGCCCGAAGGCGGCGAAAGCCTGCAAAGCGTGTTGGAGCGCACGGCGGATTTCCTGGCCTTTGCGGCCCGGGAACATGCGGGCCAGACCCTGCTGGTGGCAGGGCATAGCGCGGCGCTCCACGCCATGCTCACGGCAGCGCTTGCAAACCCGCTGGAAAAATTCTGGTCCGTCAGCCTGGACAACTGCCGGGTGGCGGTGCTCACCCGCGACGAGGCGGCCCCCGGCGGCTGGCAGCTCACCGCCAGCGACGGCGACGGAGCAGGGGAATATATGAAAAGGTATCTTGCATAAGCCCATTTGCAAGATATTCCTTCGCGACGCAAAAAAATCCTTGACAAGCTATGCCCTGTATGATATAGTAATAAAGCGCCCTCAAGAGAGGACGCTGATATCGCGGGATGGAGCAGTCTGGTAGCTCGTCGGGCTCATAACCCGAAGGTCGGTGGTTCAAATCCGCCTCCCGCAACCATATTGTCTTAACAAAAAAGATATAAGACCGAAAAGCCCCGTAAACAAGCCGTTTACGGGGTTTTTTCGTGCCAAAAATTAGGTCCCAGTTTGAAAGATATTTTTCGCCCTTTTCGGGCTTTGGTGAGGACTTGAACTAACGACAACCGATTTTGTGGCTTATTTTGACTGGTTTGGATCGGTTTTTCCGATTTTGACCCGGCGAAATTGTAAACAAATTATGAATTTTTTGAAATAGTCACAAGTGACGACTCAGTACCACCTGATTAGTCCCCGATCCCCCCCTTTTTTTGAGAAAATATATTGTAGAAAAATTCGGCTTAATTTTGTTTAGAATGCCGAAAATTCAAGTTTTTGCGTCTGTATTGGATTTGTCCAAACAGGCGCTTTTTTATTTTCCGAAGTCATCATCATATCTGGGCAGAAATCCCTCTTTACACCCAGGGGAAGGTGCGTCACTTTCTCGGCCTCTTGGGCAGGAAGACTGTCGCTCCCCCCTCTCACACTCTCCCCCCAAGATACACTTACCTACTGGGAAGAAGATATCAGTGCTTACAGAATGCACTCCTCTAGTCCCAGCAATGCAAACATCAACGCCGAAATGGAAGTCATCGTTTTTCCCAGCCGGTGATTTCCTTGAACAACCGAACCAGAAGGAGGAACGGAATGTCGATCAAATTCAAAAACAAAGAACACGAGAAATTCTATGAGCAGTGCCTCGGCCGGACCGGCAGCCTTGATCCCTACCACAAGGCTTTTTTCTATACCATGGGCATCAGCGGCGAGACCAGGAAGCACATTGAGGACGTCTTCAACTTCCGGGAGGATGCCATCCGGCCGGAGGGCCTGAACAAAGGCTGGCAGACCAGCGGCAGCTGTTGCCTGACCCGCTTGGCGTTCAACCTCTGGAACGGGTGGAACGCGGATGGCTGCGCGACGCCTTACGATCTGTTCACCACTTCGGATGCAACCTACATGTTGGAAGCGGTTCGGCTTCGGTACCCGGAGTACTGCAAGGAACCCCAGGTCCCCAGTATGAGTCGGGCCAGATAAGATGGGCCGGGGCCGAAAGAAAAAACACAGAAATAAAGGCAAATGCCAGAAAGGACTTGAAACCATGATCATGGGCATTGACCACGGGTACTACGCCATCAAAACCAGGCATTTCTCGTTCCCAGCCGGTGTGACAGCGTACACCCATGAACCCTACACCCTGAAGAACACCCTCCAGATTGGGGGCAAATACTATGTCTGCGGCACCGGCCGGCAGCCGATCCTGCGTGACAAGACCGTCAACGACAACTACTACATTCTGACCCTGGCCGCCATCGCCATGGAGCTCCGCTGTCGGGGCCTGCCGGCGGAGAGCTCCGTGACGCTGGCGGCTGGCCTGCCTCTCGCACGGTACGGTCGGGACAAGAAACCGTTCACCGAATATCTGCTGCGCAATGGCCAGCCGGTCAGCTTCCTGTTCGAAGGGGAACGCTACAAAGTCAAGATCGAAAGCGTGAAATTGTTCCCCCAGGGTTATTCCGCCATTGCCATTCATCCTGAGTTGGTGAAGGATGAGCCGTCTGTGCTTCTCATGGACATCGGTGGATGGACGGTGGATCTTATGCGACTGGACAACAACGTCCCGAATGCGGCCACCTGCCGCAGTCTGGAACTTGGCATGATCCGCTGCATGGATGAGATCCAGGAGCAGGTTCGTCGGGATACCGGCCTGTCTGTTACGGACGCCCAGGTGGAACGGATCCTTGCCGGCAAGCCCTGCAGTATGGATGAGGAGGCACGAAAGCTGATCCAGCGGCAGGGCCGGCTCTACACTGAGCGACTCATTTCGGCAGCAATGGAAGCAGGGTTTGACCTGCGAACTCTGCCCGTGATCCTGATGGGAGGAGGCGCTGCGACCGTCATGCGCAACGTGAGCGAACGTGACGGCCTTTGTCGGGCTTTTCTGCTGGAGGACGATAAGGTGAACGCTGAGGGCTACGAACGGATTTTGGGCCAAATGTCGAGCCGTGAGGAACAGCGATGAAACGGCAGCAGTTTCTCTTCCGTCCCAACCCACATTCGGACCTGCACCAGCGCGCCTGGGCGTATCTCCAGACCTGCCCTGCTGGGCAGAAAAACGACTACATAGCGTGGGCCATCATACGCCTTGAATCGCAGAAAGAGTTTGAAAACATCCTGCGAGAAATCCTGAAAGAACCAGAGGCGGCTCCCCGTGAATCTGTTCGCGCTCACAGGTCGGCAGCATCATCCAAGATCCCAGGAGAAATGCTTGGATTTCTTGATGGTCTGATGGATATGGAATAGTTGGTATAAATAGTTTTCATACCTGGTTTGATTGAAATACCGGATATACACTGCGACATGAAACGGGTGCTTCGGGAGTGGTCTTTCGTGCTTTATGCTTTTAAGCCAAGCCCTGTGCTCGGCCAACAAAGAATTTCTTTCTGCTTCTTCGTCAAGGAGAAAGTCGAAGGATGGCATCTGCTCTTCCATCAGCTCTTTTGTGCTTTCAATCATCTTGTCCATGCCCAACCTCCGCTATGTAAACTTACACACATTATATAAAGTGCTGGCGCTGAAAAGAATAAACCAGAAGTCAAGAAGATGACTCCTGGTTTATAAACAAGAAAAAAGGTGCGTACCGTTTTGCTCGGTACGCGCTTTCACATACTTATTCAGGATCCCTTTGGAGCATCGTTGCTCGAAGTTCACGGACGATTCTCAATATGGCTTCCAGTTCTTTTGGGGAGCAGTCAGCCAATAATTCGTCAAACTGGCTTTGATAAATTCCTCTTGTTTCCGGTGTGTCCGGACGAAGGATCGAATCGGCTGAGACTTGGAGTGCTTCAATGATCCGAATGAAAGAATGCAGCTTCATGCTACACCTTCCGTTTTCGATTGTGCTGATTTGTGGAAGGGAGATTCCGGCTTTATCAGCCAGCTCAGCCTGGCTCATTCGACGCTTAACGCGAGCCTCACGGATGCGAGAACCAATCAGCTGACTCTCTGTAGGACTTAATTCTGCCATTGGCTCCCTCCCCCTTACAGTATATGCTACAAGCTATCTGTTTGATAGAATATATCAATCGGGGGCAAAATTGATATAAAGTAAAGGCTATAATATATCCTGCAAACTATAATAAGGCTACATTTTTTTAAGGAGGCCTTGTTATGAGTCTGAATTACAACGAAATTGGCAAAAACATCCGTGAGGTCCGCAAAGAAAATGGGCTGTCACAGGCGATGCTTTCTGAACTGGTTGAAAAATCCCCTTCATACATCAGTTACATAGAGACCGGCGCAAAAAGTATGAGCCTTGACACATTTGTTATGATTGCAAACGCTCTGGGAGTCACTGCCGACAGATTGTTGATGGAGCAGCTCGACGAAAAGAATGACATCACCAGCAGTCAAGTGGCAGCTCTCTTGGCAGATTGCTCTGCTTTTGAAGATGGTGTCATCATTGACACGATCAAGGCTCTAAAGCATTCCATGAGAGAGCGTCGAAAGAGATGACAGGAATGCTTGCTCTCTATTCTACTGAAACCAACTGAGAAAGCAATCGACCGAGAGTCAGAAGCATGACTTTCGGTCGTTTTTATAGTCGCACATGGGGTGATAGATGATGTGTATATGTTTTTCTGAGGAATGTATATATTTTTGAGGTGATACGGCTGTCAGGCTAAGGTTCTGATATAATAGGTACAGAAGGAGGCTGTTCAATGGTTTATTACATGGGAGATATCCACGGAAATCCGCTTCCTGCTGTTTTTGCTTGCAGGCAGATGAACATGACTCACGAAGACACTTTGGTTCTTTTGGGCGACGTTGGAGCTAATTACTATGGCGATGAACGTGACGCCCGTACAAAGAAGTCTCTTGCAAAATTAGGGCCGAAAATTCTCTGCATCCATGGCAACCACGAAATGCGCCCAGAGAGTATTACATCATATTCCTCTAAAGTATGGCGGGGAGGAAAGGTTTGGTATGAGCCAGAACGCCCCAGCCTACTTTTTGCTGCGGATGGCGAAATGTTTGACCTTGAAGGAATCAAGCATCTGACCATAGGCGGTGCCTATAGTGTGGACAAACAATACCGGCTGGAAAGAGGATATGGTTGGTGGGCTGACGAGCAGCCTTCGGAAAAAATCAAAGCGAAGGTGGCACAGACCCTGGACCAGGTCGATTGGAAAGTTGATGTTGTTCTCTCGCATACCTGTCCCTTCCGGTATGAACCGCGCGAGGCATTTCTTCCTTTTATTGATCAGTCCACAGTGGATGACTCGACCGAAAAGTGGCTCGATACTATCGAGGAGAAGCTCGCATATCAGTATTGGTTTTGTGGTCACTGGCACATTGAGAAGCACATCGATAAGATGAGGTTCCTCTTTCATAATGTCGAACTGTCTCCTCTGTCAGAGCCCTATAAATGAGTTGACATAGTTTTCCACGAAAGAGCAATTTGGTGTTGATAATTAGATACTGTCTATAAGGAGGTGGTGTGACCCAATGACTTATGTTCTTTCAGATATCCACGGGAATAGTCGGCGGTTTCAATCTATCCTCTCTCAGATCGATCTACAACCTGAAGACACTCTTTACATCCTTGGTGATATCATTGACCGGTTCCCGGATGGTGGGCGGCTGCTCCGGCAAATAATGAAGATGTCGAATGTTAAAGTGCTTCTTGGCAACCACGAGTTGATGATGCTGGATGCGCTTCGGCCTGAAAAACCTGCGGAGATGTTGTCTACCAGAAATCTGTGGCTTTGGTATGATAATGGAGGGGAAGTAACTCACCGTTATCTCAAACATCTGCGGAAAACAGATCGGGCATCTCTGCTGGAGTATGTTGCTTCGCTTCCGTTGTTTTTTGACGTTGAGGTAAACGGGAGAAAGTATAAACTATCCGACCATAGCAGTTCATAATCCGGGCACTGCCGAAGATGTTCTGCAAACACCCGCTGGACTTCATCAAGTTCCTTTTTTTCAACTTCTGTGTAGATCATAGCTTTCTGCCTCCCAAATTCATTTTAGTGTATCCAATTTTTACAGCCAATTGCGAAGTGCTGGCAGACACAGTATAATAAAAAATCAAGGCAGCGTCTTGGCAAAAGAACAAATTTCTTTGTACTGGTGGTCCTCAGCTTTTTCTCAGCAAACAAAGTGCTTTTTGCAAATAGTTTATTATGTTGCGTTATATTGGTGCGGAAAGGTGGGGAAAAATGATACGGATTGCGATATGTGACGATGAAGAACGGGCCGTTGCTTCGACTGAAAAAATCGTCAAGACTTGCTTACAAGCGCAAGGCATCGGCTGTGAAATAACGACCTATACCCAAAGCCGGAACTTGCTTTACGACATAACCGATGATGGCTTTTTCTATGACCTGATTTTGCTGGACATTGAAATGCCGGGGATCAGCGGCATGGAAATCCCTCAGCAGGTCAAAGGGTTTCTGCCCAATGCCAGAATTATCTTTGTGACCTCACATACGGAGTATGCGATTGATGCATTTGAACTGTCCATTTTCCGCTATGTGCCGAAAAATAATCTGGAAACGAAGCTGACCGCCGCTATAACTGATGCCGCAAAACTGATTGAGTTGGAGGCTGGACAGGAATACACGATTCAGACCGCAAACCACATGGAGAAGATTCCCTACAAGGATATTTTCTATATCCAACGGGACGGCAAGAATTCCAGTATCGTGTCCAGCGTTGGAACTTCAAAAGTACGAAAGAGCTTGCAGCGGGTATTTGATGAACTGAATGCACCGGAATTTATTTTTATTGACCGTGGTTATATCGTCAATATCGTCCAGATTATGAAGGTCAGCGATAGCATTGCCATACTGAAAAACGGCGATCAGCTACCCATCAGCCGCTCCCACTTGCAGGAAGTCAAGCGACAAATCAATCAATTTTGGGGGGCGCATATATGATGGATTGGGTACGGGTGGTTTCTTGCCTTTTCACCAATGAACTGCGCCTGTTTTTAGGGGTTTATCTCGTGGCAAGGCTGACGGATTTTTCTTTGGAGCGGAAAGCATTGTTGCTGACCGGTGCTGGTGGATGCCTTGCCACCATTCTGCAAGCGGCGTCGTTACCCACCATCGGCGTAATGGCCGTTGAAGTATTGGTTATCACTGCGGTTGCATGGTATTATCAACGGAAAAAAATGAATTATAAGATAGCGTTGTTAGCGTATCTTTTTGACTGCGTTGTGGTCTTTTTTGATTTGTTTTCGGGAAAAGATCATCCGCTGTTGTGTTGGATTGTACCGCCGCCGAAAGACCTGTGTTAAGCGCGTAAGGGAAACTATAAGGGAAAACTTTATGGCCGATACGCACGGACCACACGGCCCCGGGACACCAGCGGGAGGCCATTTTTCGGATCGGCTTTGATCTTTGAAAATCACTTTTCTGACGTTTCTTGTTGTGGTATAATATTTCCTCCCGTATTATGTGTTTGGAATCAGTTGTAGTTCCCTGACGTTTCTTGTTGTGGTATAATGGGCCGTCAGAAATTACAATAAAGTATAGCCACTTGGACAACAAACAAGAAGTAAAACGAGAACGGCCCCTAAGATGGTTACAGGTGCCAGAGCAATGATATGAGTGCAGTATACTCATGCCATATGGAGGAGCAATGGAGAGAAGGAAAACGCAGGCTATGGCGTCGCATAGCGCCATATTTTTATTGCTGAGTATTTTTACATTTGTGTTTCTTGGTTCGGAATATCTATATGTCAATATGGTCTCCCGCATTGTCGAGGAAAGCCAGACGGTCATTGCACAAAATTATGCGCTGGGCGTCAATGCCCTTGGATTTCTTATATACCCGCTGATAAACCGCTCTGTCCGCGAGAGGAACAAGACGATCCTTATATTTTCCCTATCGTTCCTCTCCATTATCTGCATATTTTTGATCCAACAGCACATCTCGTTTTCCGTCACGCTTGCGGCAGGCGTGGTTCTGTTTCTGTTGCTGGGCGTTTTTGGCGGCTCCGTTCATTATCTGGCTGCCTGCACGATCCGGACCGAACGCATAGCCGGCCTGGTGGGAATCTCCTACGCGGCCGGCATCCTGCTACAGTACGCAAACAACAATTTGGTAAATATAGAGATCGCGGAGGCCGCGGTACTCTCTGTTTCCCTTGCGGTACTGAGTGTTTTGATCATGCGCACACGCCGCATCCACAAAGAAGCACTCGCATCGGATGAAACGGCGCCGCTCCGAACCGCGCTCCGCCCCGATGAAATGTCCAGAAAGAAAATACCGGCGGGACTGCTCCTGGTACTTCTGGTGGCCCTGATGGCCTGCGTATTCAGCACATTGGATAACGCGATCACCCTGGGCCATGCGGCGGGCACGATGGACATCGGGCAATGGCCCCGTATGCTGCTGGCCCTGAGCGGCCTGGCTGCCGGTTTCCTCTTTGATATCCGGAAAAGAAAATATATGACGCTGATGATGTACTGCGTGATGGTGCTCTCGGTGCTGTGTGTGATTGTTCTCCGGTGGGGCGGGCCATTCCTGACCGGAGTAGCGGTCGCCTATGTGGCCTCCGGATTTTTTGTCGTGTTTTTTACCACCAGTTTTTTGGAGCTCGCTGCCTGTATGCGCCTGCCGGACCTCTGGGCCGGCATGGGACGGGCGGTGAATAATCTCGTGGCGGCGCTGGTTACCAACGGCTCGGTGACGCTGCTCCTTGCCGGCAGGAGTATTACGCTGATCGTCCTCATGCTGGTGCTGTTTGTCGCGGCCAGCATCCTGATGTTTGCCTACACGGTCAAGGCTCATGCCGTATTGGCGCCGCCCCCGGCTCCGGCGGCGGGCTACACGCCGAAGGAAAAGTTCTCTTCCTTTGCCAGCCTCTATTCATTGACTGACCGGGAGCGGGATGTGCTGCAGTATTTACTGGTCTCGGACGGCAGCGTGCAGGATATCGCGCAGCAGATGGCCCTTTCCCGTCCTGTGCTGTATCGCCATATCAGAAGCCTGAATGAAAAGACCGGAACCCAGAGCCGGATCGGCCTGCTGCAGTTCTATTATGAGTGGATGCCGGAGAACAAGGGCGTTACCCCTGAAAAAAGCCCGGATTTCAAGGCGTGAGACAAATGTACCCCCCCTGTCATTCGAAAAAAACGATGTAAAATAAAAAAAGAGACAAATGTAACCTTATATTTTAAGGCCATCTATGCTACGCTTTCCACAGATACTGGCGCAGCATCCCGGCCTACGACAAACCGCGTCAGGATCTCCTGGCGCGGTTTTTTGCGTCCACCCCGTCCGCAGCGGTGTGGGACGCTCAGGCCAGGCAGTCGCTGTATAAGGAGGAAATGAAATTTGAGAAAAACAGGATCTATTTTAGTGGCCCTGCTGCTCCTGTTTGGCCTGACTGCCTGCGGCGGTCCGGGAAACGAACCGGAGAGCGAAAGCGTGCCGAAGGGAGATGGTCAGATAACATCGGAGCCTGCCCCATCTTCCCGGGAACCCGCGGTGTCGATCACGGAAACGGCGGCCAGGACTGTGGATTTGGAACTGTATGAAACCCCAGATTTCAGCATCCAGATTCCCAAGGGCTGGACGGTCACCAGCGGCGGTACAGGGATGTATCACTCCATCCGGATTCAGGACCCCGCTGAGCCCCTCAATCAGATGTTCGTTCTCTTGAAGGCGGATATCCTGCTCCACAGTCAGGAGGGAAAGGACGCCTGGACCTATTATTCCGGCGTGACCGGTATGCCTGATATGCAGATATTTGCCCAGGCTCCCGTGCTGTCCAGCCCATCTACAGAGAATTTTTATCAGATCTTCCCGCAGTACGCCGACTTTGCCGCCCAATATGGCCCCGGCTATGCCGGCTATACCTTCCCCCAGTTTGAGGCCTTCACTGTGACCGAGCGTTTCCCGTCCACCGGCAGCCTGAGCGCCTACGCGCTGGGCGATGAGCTGCTGCGGGCCACCTTCACCGAAGACGGCAGAGAGGGAGAGGGGATGTTTGCCGCGTCGGTCGTGGATTTTGGCAGTGTTCCCATCGCGGCCGGCCCGCCGGTAGGCTACCAGCTCCCCCAGGCGGACGGCGGGTATTATATGGCGTATAACATCATGGCGGTCACAGCGGCCAAGGACACCTTCGTTGAGTGGGAGGGCATTTTGACCGAGAGCCTCGGCACACTGGAGTACTCGGAAAACTTTGTAAACGCCACCATCCAGGCGGGGCAGGAAGTGGTACAGCAGGCCATGGACTTCAGCCGAAATGCAAACGAGGTGCTGAACGGGATCATGTCTTCCTGGAAGGCGCGAGACACCAGCGTGGACATCCAGAGCCAGAAGCAGAGCGACGCCACATTGGGATATGAGCGCGTTTACGACACGGAAACAGGTGATATCTACCGGGCGGAGAACGGCTGGAGCGACAGCTATTCTGGGGAGCGCTATCAGCCGGTGACGGAAGACGAGATGTACGTACAGCCCATCAGCGGCTATATTGAGTGAAAACTGCCCTGCTTACAACGACAGGTAGCTGCATTTTTTTAACGAACAGGAGGAGCGTGAATGAATTATAGCATCTCGAAGATCATCCCATATGTCCGTCGGTATGTGCTCCTTGGAATTTATGACGTGCTGGACGGCGAAGGAGTGCCTTATCAAAAGAAAGAGGACACGGTCGTGGCCAAAGCGGAGGTATACGGCAATCTCAGCACCTTTTCTATCTCTGCCGAGGAGCAAGAGATGGGGACCGAGCTGAAGGTCACCATGCTGCAGTCC
>DXFW01000029.1 GCA_019114225.1 Candidatus Allofournierella pullicola
GGAACTGGAGGGCGGCGGCAGCTTCAACGCCCGTCTCATCGACTGCGTGGGCTACATGGTGGAGGGAGCCATGGGCCACGAGGAGAACGAGAAGCCCCGCATGGTCAAGAGCCCCTGGTTCGAGGAGGAGGTGCCTTTTGACGTGGCAGCCGAGACCGGCACCCGCAAAGTCATCCGGGACCACTCCACCATCGGCCTCGTCATCACCACCGACGGCTCCATCAGCGACATCCCCCGCGAAAAATACAAGGAGGCCGAGGCCCGCGTCATTGGGGAACTCACCCAGATCCACAAGCCCTTTGTCATCCTGCTCAACTGCGTGGACCCGGCCGGCGCCCATGCGCGCCAGCTGGCGCAGGAGATGGAGGCGGAATACGGCCACACTGTGCTGCCGGTGAATTGTGTGGATCTGGACGCGGCCGCCATCGACCGCATTCTGCAAAGCGTTCTCTACGAGTTCGACGTGAAGGAGATCGCCTTTGCCATGCCCCGGTGGATCACCATGCTGGAGCCGGACCACTGGCTGCAAAGCGCGGTGTATGCCGCCGCCCAGGACTACGCTGCCTCCATCACCCAGATGAAGGACGTGGCCGAAGGCGCCGCCGCCCTGGAATGCGAATATCTCAAAAGCGCCCGGGTGCGCAGCATGCAGCTGGCCACCGGCAAGGTCATCCTGGAACTGGAGCTGGAGCCGGACATCTTTTACCGGGTGCTGGGGGAGACCACGGGCCTGGAGATCTGCGACGAGGCCAGCCTCATGCCCTGTATCATCAGCCTCGCCAGAGCAAAACGGGAGTACGAGAAGATACGCAGCGCCATCGAACAGGTGGAGGCCACCGGCTACGGGATCGTCATGCCCACGCTGAACGAACTGCACCTGGAGGAACCGGAGATCGTGCGCCAGGGCGGGCGCTACGGGGTGCGCCTGCGGGCCAGCGCCCCCTCCATCCACCTGCTCAAGGCCACCATCAACACCGAAATTTCGCCCATCGTGGGCTCCGAGCGCCAGAGCGAGGAACTGGTGATGAGCCTTTTGCAGGACTTCGAGCAGGACCCCATCAAAATTTGGGAGTCCAATATCTTCGGCAAAAGCCTGCACGAACTGGTGAATGAAGGGCTGCAGAACAAGCTGCTCCACATGCCCCAGGAGGCGCGCGCCCGCCTGCAGGAAACGCTGGAGCGGGTCATCAACGAGGGCTGTTCTGGCCTTATCTGTATCATCCTGTAACGGGCCGGGCTGTCCGTTTCCCTTTGAGTTCCATAGAAAAAGGCCGCCGCCCGGCGGCCTTTTTCCGCTGCCTTGCGCCCTTGCATGCCGGCGGCCGATGACGATACAATCAAAAAAAGGCAAGGAGGCGCTGACGATGGAGAGCTTTTTCTGGGACTACCGCCTGAATGCGGAATTTCCCTTTTCGGTGCTGGATTACACCGTGACCGACAGCCTTGCCGGCGGCGCGCCGCGGCTGCACTGGCACAACTACTACGAGCTGGGCGTGTGCATGGCGGGCGAGGGCGCTTTCTATTTTGAGGACCGACGCTACGATTACCGTGCCGGCGACATCTTTTTGGCAAACGACATGGAACACCACGGCGCGGCCCGCGCCGCCGGGTCGGACACCCGTTTCCGCTTTTTTCTGTTTCTTCCGGGCCTCCTGCTGGACGGCGCGGGAGAGCGGGAGGCCGAGTATCTGCTGCCTTTCCGCTGCGACCCTGCCCACTGCTGCACCCACATCCCGGCCAACAGCGACGCGGGCAAGGCGCTCCGTCCGCTCCTGGACGCGCTGTGGGAGGACGCTTTGTCTTGCCGCAGCGGGCGGCAGCGGCTGATTCGGGCCCGGCTCCGGCTCATTCTGGCGGAACTGTGCAGCCGCATGGAGCTGGACGAACAGGGAACAGGCGCGGGCCTGTCCGGCTATCTGCGCCTGCGCCCGGCACTGGCCTACATCGACGCCCGCTTCACCCGGCGCCTGACCCAAAAAGAGGCGGCGGCCCAAAGCTACCTCAGCGAGTCCCGCTTCCGCCATTTGTTCCGCCAGGAAATGCACATGAGCTTTCAGGAATATGTGAGCAACCTGCGTTACCTGGAGGCCCGGCGTCTCATCGCCTCCACAGCCATGCCCATCGCCGCGGCAGTACGGGAGGCAGGCTTTTCCAACCCCTATTACTTCTACAAAATGTTCCGCCAGGCGGAGGGTGTGACCCCGCGGGAATGGCGCGCGTCGCTTTCCGGCTCATCCAAAGAACAGCCGGATAAGATATAAACCAAGTCGCTTTTGACATTTCGCCCTTTTCTGCACAAGTGTACAATAAAAACAGAAACAATCCTCGTTTCGATTTTATTTTGTATGACTTGCAAAGAAAAGGAGTGATCTGCATGCCGCACTACGAACATCTGTTCACACCCATCCAGATCGGCAACATGACGGTGCCCAACCGAATCTGCCATGTTCCCACCGACGTGAGTTCGTCCAACGCCGACGGCTCGGTGAGCGAGCGGGACATCCACCATCACAGCCAGATCGCCAAAGGCGGCGCCGGCCTCATCATCGTGGGCGCCACCTCGCCGGACGGCCAGACCGGCCGCCCCACCGTCACCGGCCTTGTGGCGGACAGCGACAGCTGCATTCCCGGTCTTGCCCGTCTGGCAGAGGGCATGCACAAATACGGCGCCAAGTGCGTGGTGCAGCTGCAGCACCCGGGCCGCCAGTGTGCCATCCCCCGCTACAACACCATGTCCGCCACGGATATGGTGGTCAAGCTGCCCTGGAGCGCCGGCCATGAGATCGTCTATGAAAACGCCGAGGAGAAGGGCAAGCCCGTGCGCGCCATGACCACCGAGGAAGTGGTGGATATGGTGGACAAATTCTCCGAGGCTGCCTGGCGGGTCAAGCAGGCGGGCTTCGACGGCGTGGAACTGCACGCCGCCCACGGCTATCTCATCTCCCAGTTCATGTCGCCCTATCTCAACAAGCGTATCGACCGCTGGGGCGGCAGCTTTGAGAACCGCATGCGTTTCCCCCTGGCCATCATCTCCTCCATCCAGAAAAAGTGCGGCAGGGATTTTCCCATCCTGGTGCGCTACTCGGCGGACGAATGGGTGGAAGGCGGCCGCGAGCTGGAGGAAAGCGTGCGCATGGCAGTGGAGTTCGAGCGCGCCGGCGTGGCCGCGCTGGACCTGAGCCAGTGCATTCAGGAGAGCCCGGGCGCGGGCTTTGACCCCATGTATTACCCCGAGGGCTGGACGGTCTATGCCTCTCAGGCGGTGAAAAAGGCGGTCTCCATCCCGGTGATCAACAGCCACACCTTCCGCAACCCGGACTACTGCGACCAGCTGGTGGCTAACGGCGACACCGACATGATCGGCCTGGCCCGTCAGCTTCTGTGCGACCCCTACTGG
Source organism: Candidatus Allofournierella pullicola (assembly GCA_019114225.1). Classification (GTDB taxonomy): domain Bacteria; phylum Bacillota; class Clostridia; order Oscillospirales; family Ruminococcaceae; genus Allofournierella_A; species Allofournierella_A pullicola. The sequence continues at coordinate 3,398 of DXFW01000029.1, forward strand.
CCCATGAAGGCGTATATGGGCAAGCCGGAGCAGATCCGCCGCTGCATTTCCTGCCTCACCGGCTGCTGGCAGGAGAGCATGATGGCCAAAAAGGAGATCGGCTGTGCCATCAACCCCGCCTGCGGCCACATGGAATTCGACGATCTCAAGCCCGCCGCGGCGCCCCTGAAAGTGGGTATCGTGGGCGGCGGCCCCGCCGGCATGGAAGCGGCCCGCATTGCCACCGTCCGCGGCCACAAGGTCACCCTGTTTGAAAAAACGGGTGAACTGGGCGGCGCCATCCTGGGTTGCTGCATGGCTCCCGGCAAGGAGAAGATGAAGTGGTACGCTGACTGGATCCGCGACCAGATCAAAGATTTGAACGTGGATGTGCGCCTGCACACCTGCCCCACCGTGGAGCAGCTGAAGGAATTCGATGTGGTGCTCAACGCCACCGGCGCGGTGAGCTATGTGCCCGAGTGTATCGGCGCCGAGCGGGTGGTGCCCTTTGAAGAAGCCATCGCCTGCCCCAAGGTGAACTGCCCTTTCCATCCCGGTGATCGCAAAATGCGCAAAACAGGCGAGAAAGTTTTGGTCTGGGGCGACCACTATGCCGCGGCCGACACCGCCGCCGCCCTGGCAGGCATGGGCAAAGATGTCACCATCGTCACCGACAAAAAGGAGTTTGGCGCCAGCGTGGAGGTCATCCATATGTACGTGCTGCGCAAGCGTTTTGCCCAGACGGATGCCGAAGCCCTGCACAGCGAGCCCTTCAAGCACCCGGTGAAGGTTTACGAAAACAGCACGGTGTACAGCGTGGAAGAGGGCAAGGTGGTGCTGATGGACAAGAACTTCCGCCGCACCGAGCTTGCCATCGATGACGTTATCACCTGCAACACCCGCTCCAACACAGCGTTGTTTGACGAGCTGCGGGCCGCCGGCGTGCCGGTGGTGAATGCGGGCGACAGCAAATCTCCCCGCAACCTGCACGCCGCCGTGATGGAGGGTGCCACCTTCGGCCTGAAGCTGGAGGAGAGCGTGCTGATGAACCCCAACCACAGCGTGGTGGACGATCTGCCCGCCGACGTGCGCGGCCAGCTGCTGCGCTGAGCGCTTTTCAGTTTCACAAAGCCCCCCGGGGCCAGGCGGCCCCAGGAAGTTCAAAAGGGGTCCTGCACGGCGTTTTGCGCCGGGCAGGACCCCTTTGCCGCGCGGGCCTCGGGGCGGTTTTTGCGCGCGGAGACGGGCAAACTATAAAATGTGGATTGATTCTCAAGGCCGGATGTTGTAAAATATAACAAAACAGTAAAGAAAAAACGTGTTCCGCTGGCTTACTCCGGCGCTTTTGGCCTGCCTTGCGGCGGCGGACCGACGCAAAGAATTGGTGATGGTTTTGAGCAAAACCTTTTTCCGGCTGCTCAGCCGGTTCCGAAAACAAATATTGATCGCTTTCGACGTTCTGGTGATTTCCATGGCTTACATCGCGCCTTGGATCATCATCAACGGCCGGGCCGATTACCAGCGATATTCCAGCCTGCTTGTAGCCAGCTGGTTTTTGTTTGTCAGCTGCTTTGAGATCGTCTATGCCCTCATGGGCATGTACGACAGCCTCTGGCGCTACGCTGAGATCGTGGAGTTCTTCCGCCTGTGTGTGGCCTCCATCATCGCCGTGGCGCTGTTTGGCGTGTGCTCCTTCTTCATCTTCAGCGAAACGCCGGTGCCCCGCTCGGTCTATTTCCTCAGCGGCCTGTTCGCGGTGGCGCTCACGCTGTATTCACGCCTGACCTACCGAATGTATCGGAACGTCAAGCTGGGGCGGCAGGGCAAGCGGCTGGCGCGGCGCACCCTGCTCATCGGCGCGGGCGACGCCGCCAGCACCCTGCTCCACGAGCAGTACAAGGCGGCCAACCCCGAGATGAACATCATCTGCTGCGTGGACGACGCGCCCGAAAAGCAGGGCCGCTACATCATGGGCGTGCAGATCATGGGCACCACCGAGGATATCCCCGAGCTGGTGGAGCGCTGCGAAATTGAAACCATCCTGCTGGCCATCCCCACCATGGATGAGGACAACCGCCGTCGGGTGCTTTCCATCTGCAACCGCACCAAGTGCAACGTGAAGATATTGCCGGACATCGTCAAGATGATCACCGACGGCAAGGACCTGGCCAGCCGTATCCGCGACGTGAAGGTGGAGGACCTGCTGGGCCGCGACGAGGTGCAGCTTTCCAGCATTATCACCCAGTTCGTGGGCGGCAAGCGGATCATGGTCACCGGCGGCGGCGGGTCCATCGGCTCCGAGCTCTGCCGCCAGATCGCCAGCTGCAAGCCCGCAATGCTCATCATTGTGGACATCTACGAAAACAACGCCTACGCCATCCAGCAGGAGCTGCGCCGCAAATACGGCAGCGAGCTCAATCTGGAAGTGCTCATCGCCTCGGTGCGCGACTCCAAAAAGATGGACGCGCTCTTCGCCCGCCTGCGCCCGCAGGTGGTGTTCCACGCGGCGGCCCACAAGCATGTGCCGCTGATGGAGGACAGCCCCGAAGAGGCGGTGAAAAACAACGTTTTCGGCACCTACAACGTGGCCGTCTGCGCCGACAAATACCGCGCCGAGCGGTTCGTGCTCATCTCCACCGACAAGGCGGTGAACCCCACCAACGTGATGGGCGCCACCAAACGCCTGTGCGAGATGGTGGTACAGGCCATGGCCCGGCGCAGCAAGACCAGCTTTGCCGCGGTGCGCTTCGGCAACGTGCTGGGCTCCAACGGGTCGGTCATCCCCCTGTTCAAGGATCAGATCGCCGCAGGCGGCCCGGTCACCGTTACCCACCCGGACATCGTGCGCTATTTTATGACCATCTCCGAGGCGGTGAGCCTGGTGCTGGAAGCTGGAGCCATGGCCAGCGGCGGCGAGATCTTCGTGCTGGACATGGGCAAGCCCATGCGCATTCTGGACCTGGCCGAAAACCTCATCAAGCTTTCCGGCTTCATTCCTTACAAGGATATCCAGATCGTCTTTACCGGCCTGCGTCCCGGCGAAAAGCTCTATGAAGAGATGCTGATGGACGAAGAGGGCCTGCGCAAGACCGACAACCGCAAAATTTACATCGGTGCGCCGCTGAAGCTGAACAACCAGACCTTCTTCGACCATCTGATGGCTCTGAAGCAGATCGCCTACAGCAACAACAGCGAAAACTTGGTGCAGGCGCTCACCGACATGGTGCCCACCTTCCACCATCGGCGGGATGAACCTGGCATGGAGGAGGGCTGAAGAGATGTATAAACGCTTTTTCAAGCGCGCGCTGGACTTTGTGTGCAGCGGCCTGGCCATTTTGTGCCTCTCCCCGGTGCTGGCGGTCATCGCGGTGTGGGTCAAGGCCTCTTCGCCGGGGCCGGTGCTCTTTACCCAAAAGCGGGTAGGGAAGGGCAAGACCTTCTTTAAGATTTATAAGTTCCGCACCATGCGCACCGACACCCCCCACGACATGCCCACCCACATGCTGGAAAACCCCGACGCTTTTATCACCAGCGCGGGCCGTTTTCTGCGCCGCACCAGTCTGGATGAGCTGCCCCAGATCTTCAATATCTTCCTGGGGCAGATGAGCATTGTGGGCCCCCGGCCCGCTTTGTGGAATCAGGACGACCTGGTGGCCGAGCGGGACAAATACGGCGCCAACGACTGCGTGCCGGGCCTCACCGGCTACGCCCAGGTCCACGGACGGGACGAACTGCCCATCCCCGTGAAGGCCGAGCTGGACGGCTACTATGCCAAAAACCTCTCCTTTGCCCTGGACGTGAAAATCTTCTTCCGCACCATCGGCAGCGTGCTGCACCACGAGGGCGTTGTGGAAGGCAAGCAGGACACATGAAAACAAAAAAGAGCCGTGCTGGCCAGCACGGCTCTTTTTCTTTGGTCAGTCTTTTTCGTCGGGGGTGGCCAGCGCCCCCAGCACCAGCGCGTAAATGTCGCTTCCGTGCTCGATAAAGGCATTCTTGGCCATCTCGGCGGTCATGGCGTCGGGCAGCAGTACCTCCAGGCCGAACAGCTTGCTGCCCATCTCGGAGATGGAACAGCGCACCGCGTAGCCGTCGCCGGTCTTTTCCACTTCGGCTTTGTGCTGGGCAGCCTTGCGCGCCCATTGCTGGGCCCGCACCGCCGCGCGCACCGCGGCCTCCCGCACCGTGCGGGGCAAAAGGTCAATGCTCAGTTCGTCCGCTACCGCCAGGCCCTTGGGGGTGATGGCCCAGCCGCCCGCCTCGTCCACGGTGGCAAGCCCGTTTTCTTCCAGGTCCGCAAGGCCCGCGCTCAGCTCAAAATAGTTCACCAGCTGTTCGCCCAGCAGCGCCTGCTCGATCTCCGCGCGGGTGAGGGGCGCCATGGGGGCCACCGTCTTGATGAGATAGCACAGCAGGATGCGGACTTCGGTGTTCTCGGTCAGTCCGCCCGGTTTCACGCCAAAGGTAAAAGCACTTCCGGCCATCTTCTCACTTCCTCCTCGGGGTATTTCCAGGAATTATTATAGTGAAAATTTCCCGCTTTTACAAGGCCGCCGGACCAAAATCCGTCTCAATGCGCTTTTTGCTGCCCGGCGTGGAGTAGACCCAGTGCTCCAGCCGCCCCCCGGTGATGAAGTAGCGCGGGGCGAAGAACAGCGGCCCCGCCAGCTCCCGGTTCACAATGACCAGTTTTATCTTCATCTTTTCGGGCAGAATACTTTTGATGAAAACGCTCACCGGCTGGCCGGGGCGCAGGCCCTCGCAGCGCTCGGCCAGCCCCGCCAGGTTCGGAGCCAGCTCGATAAATACGCCGTAGCTCTCCACGCTGCGCACCAGCCCCACCACTGTCTCGCCGGCCCGAAAACGGTCGGCGTTTTCCTGCCAGGTGCCCAGCAGTTCCCGCAAAGTCAGCACGAGCCGCCCCTTTTCGTCCCGGCTTTTCACCGCGCAGGTCAGCGTCTGGCCCACCCCCACCCGGTCCGCCGGGCTCTGAATGCGGGAAACGGACATGCAGTCGATGGGCAGAAGCGCGCTGATACCGCAGCCCACATCGCAAAACGCCCCAAAGTTTTCCAGATGGGTCACCACACACTTCACCAGTTCGCCGGGCACAAGCGTGTCCAGATGATTTTTGCGGCAGGCCTCCTGAGCAAGCCGGCGGGAGAGAAGATACGCACCGCCGCCTTCTTCCGGCAGTGCGGTAATGCAAAAACAGGTGGGCCTGCCCACCCGGGTCAGCAGCGCCACGTCCCGCACCTCGCCCTGGGCGGCCCCGGCGGCGCACTCGTCATGGGGCATGCGGGCGGGGCGCCCCGCCAGTTCAAACACCAGCTGCCGGTCCCGGTCGTAGGCCAGCGCCGTGCTTTCCAGAATGCTGCCCTGCTCAAACGCCTCGGCCAGCTGGGCTTCGGTCAGCCGCCGCGCGTCCCGGCCTTTGCCCTCGGGGGTATATTCCACCATCGTTTCCATCCTCACTTTGTCTGGTTTTGTCCGCGCCGCGCTTCGGGCGCACCCGCCAGCGCGCGTTTAAAAAAAATATATGCGGGCGGGACGGGGGATATTTGCAAAACCGGGCCAAAGGTATATAATATTAAATTGCACCCGTCCGCGCAAAGACGGGCGCAGACGAAACACAAGGGAGGACTGGCCTGTGGATGTGCGCGTGGGCGATCAGATCCTGACAAAGAAACCGCACCCCTGCGGCGCGGCCTGCTTTGATGTGCTGCGGGTGGGCATGGATTTCAAGATCCGCTGCACCGGCTGCGGGCGGGAGGTCATGCTCCCCCGGGCAAAAATCGAAAAGAATATCAAAAAGATCCTCCGCCCCGGCGAGGAGTAGCGCGCCCGTTTTGCCTTTTAAAACGCAAAACGGAAAGGAGCAACTCCCATGCTGGAACAGCTGCGCAGGGTGCGCCACCGCTACGACGAGGTGAACCTCTCGCTGCAGGATCCGGCCATTCTGGCCGACGGCGGGCGCTACGCCGCGCTGATGAAGGAGTATAAACGCCTCACCCCGCTGATGGAGGCGCTGGACGAGTACGAGCGGGTCTGTGCCGGGTGCGCCGAGGCCCGTGCCTTGCTGGACGAAGGGGGCCTGGAACCGGATTTCCGGGAGATGGTCCAGACCGAGTACAGCGAGGGCCGGCAAAAGCAGGAACAGCTGGAACAGACCCTGCGGCTCCTGCTGCTGCCCCGGGACGAAAACGATGACCGCAACGTCATCCTGGAAATACGCAGCGGCGCCGGCGGCGAGGAAGCCGCCCTCTTTGCCGCCAGCCTCTGGCGGATGTACGGCATGTATGCCGCTTCCAAAGGCTGGAAGTGTGAGGTGCTGAACCTCAACGAGACCGAGCTGGGCGGCGTGAAGGAGATCAGCGTGTCGGTGCAGGGCGAAGGTGCCTACAGCTGCCTCAAATATGAGAGCGGCGTCCACCGGGTGCAGCGGGTGCCCGAGACCGAGACACAAGGGCGTATCCACACGTCCACCGTCACGGTAGCGGTCATGCCCGAGGCGGAAGAGGTGGACGTTCAGCTGGACCCCGCTGATTTGAAAATCGACACCTTCCGCTCCTCCGGCGCGGGCGGCCAGCACGTCAACAAGACTTCCAGCGCCATCCGGGTGACCCACCTGCCCACCGGCATGGTGGTGGAATGCCAGGACGAGCGCAGCCAGTACAAAAACAAGGACAAAGCCCTCAAGGTGCTGCGCAGCCGCCTGCTGGCGGAGAAGCAGCAGGCCCAGAAGGACGCCATCGACGCCGACCGGCGCAGCCAGGTAGGCACGGGCGACCGCTCCGAGCGGATCCGCACCTACAATTTCCCCCAGGGCCGCGTCACCGACCACCGGATCGGCCTGACCCTCTACAAACTCGACAGCGTGATGGACGGCGCGCTGGATGAAGTGCTGAACGCCCTCATCACCGCCGACCAGACCCGGCGGCTGCAGGCCGCCCAGGAAAAGGAAGCAACATTATGAACACCATTCTGACAAAGGCCGACGAGGTCTCGGTGAACAAAGCCGCCGAACTGCTGCAGGCAGGGAAAATTGTGGCCATCCCCACCGAGACCGTCTACGGCATTGCTGCCAGCGCCTTCGACGGCGCTGCGGTCAAAAAAATCTTCGAGGCCAAGGGCCGCCCCCAGGATAATCCCCTCATCGTTCACATTGACCGGATGGAAATGCTGGAAGGGCTGGTGGCCTGTGTGCCCGAGGGCGCCAAAGCGCTGGCCAAAGCCTTCTGGCCCGGCCCCCTCACCATCATCATGCCCCGCGGCCCCAAGGTGGCGGACGAAGTCTGCGCCGGGCTGGACACCGTGGCCATCCGTATGCCCAGCCACCCGGTGGCCCGGGCGGTCATCGCCGCCAGCGGCCTGCCTTTGGCAGCGCCCTCGGCCAACCGTTCCGGCGGGCCCAGCCCCACCATCGCGGAGGATGTGATGGCCGACATGGACGGCCGTCTGCCCCTTATTCTGGACGGCGGCGCCTGCGGCGTGGGCGTGGAGTCCACCGTCATCACCCTGGCAGGGGAGCAGCCCATGCTGCTGCGTCCCGGCTTTGTCACCAAGGAGCAGCTGGAACAGGTGCTGGGCTGCGAGGTGCAGCTGGCAGGCGCGGTGCTCCACAAGCTGAAAGAAGGGGAGACTGCCCGCAGCCCCGGCATGAAGTACAAACACTACGCCCCCAAGGCCCACGTGACCATCCTGCGGGGCGATTTCGAAGCCTACCGCAAGTACGTTTGCGACCATGCCGGCCCCGGCGTGTGGGCCCTCTGCTTTGACGGCGAGGGCGAGCAGCTGCCGGTGCCCTTCATCAGCTACGGCGCCAAAGAGGACGACGCGGCCCAGGCCAGGGAGCTGTTCAGCGCCCTGCGCCGCCTGGACGAAAAGGGCGCGCAGACGGTCTACGCCCGCTGCCCCCATGTGGGCGGCGTGGGCCTCGCGGTCTACAACCGGCTGGTGCGCGCGGCTGCCTTTGAGGTGGTGGAGCTGTGAAGATCATCGGCATCACCGGCCGCTCGGGCAGCGGCAAAAGCGCCGTGTCCGCCCTTTACCGCCAGCTGGGCTATACCGTGGCGGACGCCGACCTGGTGGCCCGGCAGGTGCTGGAGCCCGGCTCTCCCTGCCTTGCAAAGCTGGCGGAGGCCTTCGGCTCCGATTTGCTCACCCCCCAGGGCACGGTGAACCGGCAGCTGCTGGCGGACCGGGCCTTCCGGGACGAAGAGAGCACCCAAAGGCTGGTGAACATCACCCATCCGGAGATCATCGCCCGTCTGCTGGCTGCTGCCCAAGAGGCGGAGCGCAGGGGAGAGAAACTCTTTTTTGTGGACGGCGCGGTCATCGTGGGCGCGCCCTTTGAAAAACACTGCGACGCCATCTGGCTGGTGAGCGCGCCCTACGAGCAAAGCGTGGCGCGCATTCGCAAGCGGGATGGCCTCACCCGGCGGCAGGCCCGGGCGCGCCTGGCGGCTCAGCTGCCGGTGCGCACACTGCGCAAAGCCGCGGCGCGGGAGATACGCAACGACAAAGACATGGAACATCTTCGGCGCCAGGCACTGACGGCGCTTGAGCAGGAGAAAGGCGGTGCATGAGTGACAAAAAAGCTCGGCAAAAGAATTTTATGGCTCGTCGTGATCACGGCGGTGCTTGTGCTGGCCGTGAGGGGCCTGCGGGAGGGGCTGCACAGGCTGGACCTGGCGCGCTATCCTTTGAAATATACGGAATATGTGGAAAACGCCGCCGCCGCGAACGGCGTGGACCCACTTCTCATCTATGCGGTGATACGCACCGAGAGCGGTTTTGACCCCAGCGCCGAATCCAATGTGGGCGCCCGGGGCCTTATGCAGATCACCGAGGTCACCTTCGACTGGATCAAAAGCAAAATTGCCCCCGGCGAGGACCTCACCTTTGACGACCTTTACGACCCGGCGGTGAACATCCGCTTCGGCGTTTATTATGTTTCCGCCTGCCTTGAGCGGTACCACGGCGACGTGTCCACCGCGGCGGCGGCCTACCACAGCGGGTGGGGCACAGTGGACGGCCTGCTGGAAAGCAGCGACTACTCCGCCGACGGCGAAGTGCTCCACACCTTCCCTTATCAGCAAATGGGCCTGTATGTCACCAAGATCAACCGGGCCTATGAACGTTATCAGGCTCTTTACGGGGCTTGAAGAAAGCGAGGATCAGTTATGAGCAAAGAAATGACCGAAGGCCAGAAGCTGGCCGAACAGCTGCTGTACACCCGTCCCCATGCGGCCGAGGCCAGCGAGGAGCTGAACAAGGCGGCGGACGAGTTCTGCGAGGGCTACAAAGCCTTCCTGGACAACGGCAAGACCGAGCGGGATGTGACCACCTACACCGTGAAGCTGCTGGAAGAGAACGGCTACGTTCCCTTTGTGCCCGGCACCAACTACGCCCCCGGCGCCAAGGTGTATCTGAACAACCGGGGCAAGAGCGTCATCGCCGCCACCATGGGCCAGAAGCCCCTGAGCGAGGGCGTACATATGAACATCGCCCACACCGACGCGCCCCGTCTGGACCTGAAGCCCAACCCTCTGTATGAGAACAACGAGCTGGCCCTGCTCAAAACCCATTACTACGGCGGTATCCGCAAGTATCAGTGGGTGGCCATGCCCCTGGCGCTGCATGGCGTCATCTGCAAGGCGGACGGCACCCAGGTAAACGTCTGCATCGGTGAGGAAGAGGGCGACCCCGTCTTCTGTATCACCGACCTGCTGCCCCATCTGAGCGCGGATCAGAACGAGCGCAAGCTCAGCGAGGGCGTGAAGGGCGAAGAGCTGAACATCGTGGTGGGCAGCCTGCCCTTTGCCGACAAAGAGGTCAAGGACCGGGTCAAGCTGCTGGCGATGAAGCTGCTCAACGACAAGTACGGCATTACCGAGCGGGACTTCATCAGCGCCGAGCTGGAGGCCGTGCCCGCCTTCAAGGCGAAGGACGTGGGCTTTGACCGGGGCCTCATCGGCGCCTACGGCCATGACGACCGTGTGGACGCTTACCCCGCCCTCATTGCCGAGATGGAGACCAAGCTTCCCGTCTACACCACCGTCTGCGTGCTGACCGACAAGGAAGAGATCGGTTCCGAGGGCGTCACCGGCCTGAACAGCATGTATGTCTTCCACTTTGTGCAGCAGCTGTGCAAGGCCCAGGGCGCGGACGACATCCTCTGCTTCCAGAACTCCAAGTGCCTGTCCGCGGATGTGACCGCAGCCTTCGACCCCACCTTCCCCTCCGCCTTCGAGGCGCAGAACAGCACCTTTGTGGGCAAGGGCGTGGCCATCTCCAAGTACACCGGCTCCCGCGGCAAGGGCGGCGCAAACGACGCGTCCGCCGAACTGGTGAGCTACTTCACCCGTATCTTCGACGCTGCCGGCGCCGTGTGGCAGATCGGCGAGCTGGGCAAGGTGGACCAGGGCGGCGGCGGCACCGTCGCCAAGTATGTGGCCTCCCACAACATCGACACCATGGACGTGGGCGTGCCCGTGCTCAGCATGCACTCGCCCTTCGAACTGGTGGCCAAGATCGACGTCTACATGGCCTACAAGGCATTCAAGGCCTTCAACGACAGCGCCGAATAAGCCGCGAAAAAAACCTTCGATTTTCTCGAAAAAGAGGGTTGACATTCCTCACGGGGTTTGCTATAATAGCAAAGCAGTCGCGAGACGGCAAGCCCGTGGGGGTGTAGCTCACTTGGGAGAGCGCTTGAATGGCATTCAAGAGGTAAGGGGTTCGATCCCCCTCATCTCCACCACAACAAACAAATCCGAACCTTGTGCCGGTTGGCCATGGGTTCGGATTTGTTTGTTATATAGCCTGAAAAGTGAGTGCGCTGCAATCCAAGTGTAGGATAGCAGCGCACTTTTTGATAATTTACAATTCCTTTTGGCGAAAATAGAGAATGGTCAAGGAACAAGGTTACACAAACAAGTAGGTTGTACAATATGATAATAAGATTAATTGTTCCATGCTTCTAGTAGCTCGCGAATTTCTTGTTCATAAAGTTCTCTTCGAATTTCCTCTATCTTTTTTTCAATGTAGTTTTTCTGACGGAGGTATTTTAATCCAGATACACTGGGCAAAAGAGATGAGAGAAAATCGATACGCTCTTGAATAGCAGGAATAAGACTACCAGTACCGTCAAAACTGGATGGTTCCAACGACAACACTTCAAAGATTTCCGGATCATCATTGAGAGACAAAAAATACTCTATGGCCCATTTTCTTCTTTTTACAGGAAGCTCCCGAATCAAAGAGAACAGTATGCTAATGCGTACTTTATCAGTATGATATCGATCAATACTGTACGCAATCCAACCATTTTGTTTTTCTAAAAGCTCCGATTGCATTTGTTCAGACTTAAACGATTCGGTAAAGGCAACTCGACACTCCCAACAGGCTACTTTATCATTGGAGGCGGAACACAAAAATTCGAAGACAGTATTTGCGTATATTGCGTAGTCATCTGTTTTCCAAAGATAAGAAAGCCTGTCGCCGAAAACATCAATACTCCTCCATTGCATTGTAGAGTATTTAGACGCTTCGTTAAGATATGTGACTAAAAACGAGGAATCTGCGTTTGTAATGGAAAACAACAACATGCCATCGTAATCTTCATGTGAGGAGGTAATCGTTACTTTCAAATATAGTTCTTCCAGTATACCAAGATTGGCGCCAAATCTTTCTATAAGCAGATCAGAAGATGCTCTACTAGTCGGATTAAGTAGTGAGCCGAAATATAATTTGGACACAAAGGGGGCCTCATCGAAATGGTTAAGTACTGTGCAAATTGCATTGAAGATAAATAGAGGGTCCACAACATTATATTTTTCTAATTCCTCAATTTTTCTGAAAGGAGAGGATGTTAGAGTGTTGTCTGGATGTTCTAAGTAGTCTAGAAGCTCGGTTGCCCAACGCGAAGAAAGTAGGTGTTCTGGCATTTGAGAGTAAAAACACCAAAGCCATGTGTTTTGCTGCAAAAAAGTATATTTCTCAATAATACATTTAATGCTTTCAGGAGAAGCAAAGTCAAAAAGCCTGCCTATAATTGCATAAGGCGACCAATTAAACGGGGTATTATGCTTGATATAGGACTCTACAGCGTGCATATATAAAATCTTGTTTTCTCGAAAAATATCAAATGCATATCCTATGGCATTATATATACCGTGATCTTGTGTACCAAAAAGTTCAGAGCACTCTTGGCATATTCCCCACATAAAGTCTACATCTCTGCCGTTATAGTGTTGAACCAACTGTTTGACACGTGCTTTATGCAACTGTATTCCTTTTTCGTACCCTGAGGCAAACATTTCTTCATCGTTTTGTTGAAGCGCCCAATATATTTGAAATTTATTATTTTCTAAAAATGAAGCAAGTACGCCTACATCATCGCAATTAACAAGATTTATTGTTTTTTTGATATTTTGCGCAATGATACAATGATACAAATTCTCTCTATTTAACAAAGAAAAGAATTGCAATATTAGCTGAAGATCACATTTTATGATATTGGCATCTGCTTCCTTAGCGTATGTCTGCGGATAGGTAAAGAGGATATTTTCAATTTCCGTTCTTGCGTATCCTCGTGCATATATTTCACGCAGCTTTTCCCAGAGCTCTTTTCTGTAAGCCAATACTGCATCGTCCGCACGTAATGTAAGACGATAAAAGGATATTGTATTACCGCGCCCCGATTTAATACTTGAAAAATCAAATTTCAAATAATAACCAGCCGTGTGGACAAACAATATAATGAGGTTTATATCGTCTGGAAAGGTCTTCAACGCTTCACAAAGACGATTTACCACAGTCACTTGAGTATAAAAATTATATCGAGTAGAATCGGCATTTACACCCAAGTTTGCGGCGAGTGCAGA
>DXFW01000030.1 GCA_019114225.1 Candidatus Allofournierella pullicola
ATGCTAAGATGATGGTAGTTCATACAGTTCCCTCCCGGTGGTTTAGTTGTGTGGTAACTCTATTCTACCAGGGTTCTGTATGAACTTCTTTTTATTTTCCTAAAGTGTTGCACTTGATAGTATAATTCACCCGGTATACAAAAAGCCCCGGGCCTTGCGGCCCGGGGCTTTTGGTTCGCACAGGGGGATGTTATTTGACTTCCGGCAGGCTGGCAGCCGCGGAGCTCTGGCCCACGCGGCGGGTCATCTCGTCGGGAGCTTCGGGCCGGAAGGCCACATCGGGGTACTCCTCGTCCATCACCCGGGCCGCCTCGGCCAGGATGATGTCGCCGCCCTTGCCGCTCATCACGCGGCCCATCATCTGCACATGATGGATGTCGTAGAACTGGGCGTAGAGGCCCATGGTGTGGCCCAGATACACGCCAATGCTGCGGTAGACAGCGGCGGCGCGGTCGTCGTCGGCGGCCATCAGCTCCTGCACCACCTTCAGCCGCTTTGCGGGAGGCTCGCTCTCGTCCAGGTCAATGCCGGCGCGGGGAGCCAGCTTGTTCACACCGTCCTGGCTGAAGTACTTCACGCCGCAGCCGATGTCGCCGCTCCACTCGTCCTGCATGGCGTCGGGCTGGCCGTCCACGGGGGCAAAGGCCAGCTCGTTCAGCCAGCCGCAGATGTTGCCCTCGCCGTCCACATAGCCCACGGCCTCGCTGGTGCCCATGGCAATGCCCATGATCCCGTTTTCGCCCAGGCCCATGGCGCCCGCCAGCGCGGACACGTCGCCGTCGTTGGCCACCACCACGGGGATCTCGTAGCCCAGCATGCGGGAGAGGTCCTCGGCCACGCGGGTGTAGATGTTTTTGACCTTCTTTTCAAAATCGGACTTGGCCACCTTGAGGAACAGGCTGGCCACCATGCACTTGTTGTCGATGTAAACGCCGGCGGAGGAAACGCCGATACCGTCCACCTTGCGGCCCTTTTCCATGATCTTGGCGGCGGCGGTGGCGCAGGCGGCCAGAATGCCCAGGTAGTGATAGTCGGGGTTGGGGTTGACCTTGGGATACCAGACCACCTCTTCGCTGTAGATGGTCTCGCCGTCGATGACGGCGCTCACCTTGCGGTCGGAGCCGCCGGCGTCAAAGCCAATGCGGGCGCCGTTGGTGTGGCGGCCGACGCTCTCCGATTTCTGGAAGGCGGTGGGCCGGCTCTCGTAGGGCAGGCTGAGCACCTGGAACTCACGCTCGTAGACGTTCTCCATGAAGTCCTTGTCGAAGGCGCGGGTGCCGGTGGCGGAGTAGGCTTTTTGGATCTGGCGGGCCAGGGCGTCGTCGCCGCAGATGTACACCTTGAAGCCGCCCCAGCTCCACAGAAGGAACTTGACCATGCGGTCCACATAATAGGCGTCGGCCTCGGCCATCTCCGGCGTGCCGCAGACCTTGCACTCCCAGGTGCCCACCTGGCCGCCGCTGCGCTCCACGGCAATGCACAGGGGCTTGGTGGCAGCCATCTGATGGTACTTGAAAAAGAGGCCCAGGGGAACAAAGCCCTGATCCAGCTCGGGCAGGTTCTTCACCGGGATCTCAACGTTCAGAAACTTCATTTGCGCGTCCTTCCTTTCAGCGTTTGGGCCCCTTTTGGCCGGGGCGGCGTTCTTTGGCTTCATTGTAGCATGCCCGCCGCGCCTTTGTCTTGTGTGGGTCGGTCTTTGAGTTTGTACTTTCGGCTTCATTTTTTCCTTCTGTTGTCGTTTTGACCAAACCGTTTGTACAAAACGCACAAAGGCGCGGGGCGGCAGAGCCGCCCCGCGCCGGGGTAGTTGGGATAACGCTTTTTTACAGCACTTTGGAGAGGAATTCCTGCAGGCGGGGGTTCTTGGGATTCGTGAAGAACTCCTCGGGGGGTTCGTCCTCCTGCACCTTGCCCTCGTTGATGAACACCACCCGGTTGGCCACCTCGCGGGCAAAGCCCATCTCATGGGTGACCACCACCATGGTCATGCCGCTGGCCGCCAGTTCCTTCATCAGCTGCAGCACCTCGCCCACCATCTCGGGGTCGAGGGCGCTGGTGGGTTCGTCGAAGAGCAGCACTTCCGGGTCCATGGCCAGCGCCCGCACGATGGCGATACGCTGCTTCTGGCCGCCGGACAGGGTGCTGGGGTAGGCATTTGCCTTGTCCGCCAGGCCGATACGCTCCAGCAGCTGCATGGCCTGTTCGTCCGCCTCCGCCTGGGTCTTGAGCTTCTGCATGACCGGGGCCAGGGTGATGTTCTGCTTCACCGTCAGGTGCGGGAACAGGTTGAAATGCTGGAACACCATGCCCATGCGCCGGCGCACGGCGTTGATGTCCGTCTTGGGGCCGTTCACCAGCTGGCCGTCGAACCAGACTTCGCCTCCGTCGGGAACTTCCAGCTGGTTGAGGCAGCGCAGGAAGGTGGATTTGCCGCAGCCGGAGGGCCCCACCAGCACCATCTTGTCGCCTTTGTTGATGGTGATGTCCAGCCCGTCCAGAACGTTGACCTTGCCGAATTTTTTCCGAAGACCTTTAACCTCGATCACTCTGCGCCAGCCTCCTTTCCACGATCTTGCCCAGCTTCTCCAGCAGCATAACGATGGCCAGATAGATCAGCGCCACCGCCAGAAGCGGCGGAAAAGCGTCCCAGGTCTGGCTGCGGATCTGGTCGCCGCCGCGGGTCAGGTCGCCCAGGGCAATGTAGCCCACAACGGCGGTCTCCTTGACCAGGGCGATGAACTCGTTGTTCAAAGTGGGCAGGATGTTCTTCACCGCCTGGGGCATGATGATACGGCTCATCACCTGGGCGTAGGAGAGGCCCAGGCTGCGCCCGGCCTCCATCTGGCCGGGGTCGATGCTCATAATGCCGCTGCGGAAGATCTCGGCCACATAGGCGCCGGAGTTGATGCCGAAGGCGATGATGGCCACCGCCAGCTTGCCCGGGTCCACCGTGGCAAAGACCACGAAGTACATGATGAGCAGCTGGACCATCACAGGGGTGCCGCGGATGACGGTGAGATAGAACTGGCACACCGCGTTCAGCAGCCTGAGCCCCAGGCCGGGCCGGCCCGCCTTGTCGTGGGTGACGCGCACCACCGCCACCAGCGCGCCCAGCACGATGCCGATGACCAGCGCCGCCAGGGTGATGATGATGGTGACTTTCAGGCCGTCGGTGAGGTACTTCCAGCGATCCTCGGCGATGAAGTTGGTATAGATGTGTATCTGCCAGAAATCGCTTTCAAAAAACGACTGCAACAGGCCCATAGGCCACCTTCCTCTCTGCACAGGAACAGGGGCTGGCAAGCCGGCCCCTGTTCCGCCGCACACTTGTGCGTTTAATTATACACCTAAACCCCTCTGATTTCCAGACCTTATTTCAGCACCAGGATGGACTGGATGCCGGTGCAGTAGCTGTCGGTAAAATCCACGTTGAGCAGACGGTCCTCGGTGACGGTCATGCCCGCGGCGCCGAAGTCGGCCTTGCCGCTGTTGATGGCGGGGATGATGGAGGCGAACTCCATGTCTTCGATCTTCAGCTCGTAGCCCAGATAGTCGCAGATGGCCTTGGCGAACTCGGCGTCGATGCCCACGATCTCATCGCCCTCATAGTACTCGTAGGGGGGGAAGTAAGCGTTGGTGGCCATGGTCAGGGTGCCGTTGGGATACTCGGTGCCCTCGGGCGTCACATAGCCCTCGGCGCCCTCCACGCCGTTGATGTACTTATCCAGGATAGCGTCCACGGTGCCGTTCTCCTTGAGGGCGGCAATGGCCTCGTTGAACTTCGCGGTCATCTCGCTGCCCTTGTTCAGCGCGATGGCGTAGTCTTCCACCACAAAGTCCTCGTCCAGCATGATGATGTCGTCGTTCTGCTCGTCGAACACCTTGCCGGGCTCGTTGTCGATGATGACCGCGTCCACCTTGCCCTGCTTCAGGGCCAGCACCGCGTCGTTGAACTTGTTGTACTGCTCAACGGTGGCGCCCTCGATGTCCTGGGCGTAGGTGTCGCCGGTGGTGCCCAGCTGCACGCCGATGGTCTTGCCGGTCAGGTCGTCCACGCTGAAGATGTACTGCTTGCCTTCGGTGCTGGCGGCGTTGCTGGCGGAAGCCGCGGAAGAACCGGAAGCCGCGCTGCTGCCGGAAGCGGGCTCGCTGGCGGGGGTAGTGGAGCCGCAGGCGGCGAGGCTCAGGGCCATCACACCGGCCAGAGCCACGGAGATCAGTTTTTTCATATGGATACACTCCTCTTTGCGCCCCCGCTGCGGGGGTGTTGTTTTTGGCTCCCCGTCCTGTGTTGGAGAAACCTTGGGATTAGTATACCGCATATTTATGCTTTGTCAATGAATTTTTATGAATTGTCCGGCTTTTTGTCGCTTTGAACAAAATCATACTTTCAGGTGCAGGTTCTCTCGTTCGCATTGCCCTATATCCCCTTTCCCGGAGCCAGGCGCAAAGGCGCCGCCGCGGCCCCGCGGCGCGGGAATGTGGGTGAATATTCATGCATAAAAACGCATATTTTGTCACTCTGCGGCCGGCCGCCGGGGCCGCGCCTTGACTTTTGGGCGAACGAATGCTATAGTTGTGCGCGTTAGAGGATACTAATTCTTATATATAAACAGGAGGTGCCGGAGCAATGACGCTGGACAAGCTGCCGCTGGGCAAAGCCGCCACCATCGAAGCGGTGGGAGGCGAAGGAGCGCTGCGCCGTCATTTTTTGAACATGGGCCTGACGCCGGGCACCCGGGTGACCCTGCGCAAGACCGCCCCCATGGGGGACCCCATCGAACTGGAGCTGCGGGGCTATGAGCTGACCCTGCGGCTGGAGGACGCAAAAAACATCTCCATCGGCGAGGCGAGCGAGCCGGGCGAAGCGCCCGCTGTGCCCAAAACGGCCATCCCGCCCATTCCCCACCCGGGCCACGGCGAGAAAAAGCGCACGGCCCTGGCGGCAGACACGCCGCTGGTGTTTGCCCTGGCGGGCAACCAGAACTGCGGCAAGACCACCTTGTTCAATCAGCTCACCGGCTCCAACCAGCATGTGGGCAACTTCCCCGGCGTGACGGTGGACCGCAAGGACGGCCAGATCCGCAAACATCCCCAGGCCACGGTGGTGGACCTGCCGGGCATTTATTCCCTCTCGCCCTACACCAGCGAGGAGATCGTGACCCGGGATTTCCTGGTGAACAACAAGCCGGACGGTATCATCAATATTGTGGACGCTACCAACATCGAGCGCAACCTCTACCTCACCCTCCAGCTCATCGAGCTGGGCATTCCCATGGTGCTGGCGCTGAACATGATGGATGAAATGCGCGCCAACGGCAACACGGTGCATGTGAACCATCTGGAGCAGGCGCTGGGCATTCCGGTCATCCCCATCTCGGCGGCCAAGAACGAGGGTATCGACGAGCTGATCGAGCACGCCATGCAGGTGGCGCTGAACCGGGAAAAGCCCCAGCGGCTGGACTTCTGCAGCGGGGCGGTGCACCGGTGCATTCACGCCATCTGCCACCTCATCGAGGACCACGCCCAGCGGGCGGGGGTGCCGGTGCGGTTCGCCGCCACCAAGCTGGTGGAGGGAGACGAGCCCATGCTGGCCCGGATGGACCTTTCGGACAACGAAAAGGACATGATGGAGCACGCCATCACCGAGATGGAAGGCGAAGTGGGCACCGACCGGGAAGCGGCGCTGGCAGACATGCGCTACTGTTTCATCGGGCAGGTGTGCGCCGAGTCGGTGGTGCGCCGGGGCGAAAGCAAAGAGCACGCCCGCAGCGTGAAGATCGACAGCATTCTCACCCACCGGGTGCTGGCCATCCCCATCTTCCTGGCCATCATGGGGGTGGTGTTCTGGCTTACCTTCGGCCTCATCGGCCAGGGCCTGAGCGACCTGCTCAGCCTCGGGCTGGACAAACTCACCGCCCTGGCGGACACGGGGCTCACGGCCTACGGGATCAACCCGGTGGTGCACAGCCTGGTCATCGACGGCGTGTTCGCCGGGGTGGGCAGTGTGCTCACCTTCCTGCCCATCATCGTCACCCTGTTCTTCTTTCTCTCAATTCTGGAAGATTCGGGCTACATGGCCCGGGTGGCTTTCGTGATGGATAAGCTGCTGCGCAAGATCGGCCTGTCCGGCCGCAGCTTCGTGCCCATGCTCATCGGTTTCGGGTGCAGCGTGCCCGCCATCATGGCCACCCGCACCCTCTCCAGCGAGCGGGACCGGCGGATGACCATTCTGCTCACCCCCTTTATGAGCTGTTCCGCCAAGCTGCCCATCTACGCCATGTTCACCGCCGCTTTCTTCACCGGGCACAAGGCGCTGGTGATGATCGGGCTGTATGTGATGGGCATGGTCATCGGCGTCGTTTACGGCCTCATCCTCAAGGCGGTGGCCTTCAAGGGCGAGCCGGTTCCCTTTGTGATGGAACTGCCCAACTACCGCCTGCCCAGCGCGGGCAGCGTTTTGCGCCTGATGTGGGAAAAGGCCAAGGACTTCCTGGTGCGGGCCTTCACCGTCATCTTTGTGGCCAGCCTGCTCATCTGGTTTTTGCAGACCTTCGACAGCCGCCTCAACGTGGTCACCGACTCCGCCAACAGCCTGCTGGCTGCCCTGGGCGGCCTGCTGGCTCCCCTGTTCGCTCCCCTGGGCTTTGGGGACTGGCGGGTGTCCACCGCGCTCATCACCGGCTTTTCCGCCAAGGAGGCGGTGGTCAGCACCCTGGCGGTGCTCACCGGCTCCAGCCTGACCACCCTGCCGGCGGCGCTGAGCGGCATGTTCAGCCCCTTCACCGCCTTTGTGTTCCTCACCTTCACCCTGCTCTACACCCCCTGCGTGGCGGCCATCGCCGCCGTCAAGCGGGAGATGGGCAGCGCAAAGGCCGCGGCCCTTGTGGCCCTCAGCCAGTGCGCCATCGCCTGGGTGGTGGCCTTCGCTGTGCGGTGCGTCGGCCTGACGCTGGGGTTTAACTGATCTTTGCAAAGGAGACTTGTTCTTATGGGTCTTGGAGACATCCTCATCCTCGCCGCGGTGGCGGCGGCTCTCATCGGGGCGCTGGCCTTCATCTTCAAAAACGGAGGCTTTGCGGGAGGCTGCGGCGGCGACTGCGCCCACTGCGCCTCCCGGTGCAGCCACGCCGACGAGGAGAAAAAGTAAACAGCATTTGCCCGCCGGGGACGGAACAGACCGTCCCCGGCGTTTTTTGCTGCGCATTGTCCTCCAGACAAGGACATTTGTGTTTTTCGTGCGTCCAGTGCGGAAAACTCCCTGCTTTTTTGTGAATCTTTGCGCTGGCGCGTCCTTTCGTTTTGTACTATACTAAAGTTACCGCAGTCTCCCCCGGGAGGCGCGGCAAGTTTTTACTGGAGGGAAACGAAATGGCAAGAGTGTACAATTTCAGCGCAGGCCCGTCCATGATGTTTGAGCAGGTGCTCAAGACCGCCCAGTCAGAGCTGATGGAATACGGCTCCAGCGGGCAGTCCGTGATGGAGATGAGTCATCGCAGCAGTACCTTCGACGCCATTATCAAGGACACCGAGGCGCGGCTGCGCAGGGTGCTTTCCATTCCGGACAACTACAAAGTGGGCTTCATCCAGGGCGGCGCCTCCACCCAGTTCGACATGGTGCCCCTGAATCTGATGACCACCGGCCAGGCGGACTATCTGGTCACCGGCAACTTCTCGAACCGGGCGGCCAAGGAGGCGGCCAAGTTCGGCAAGGTGAACATCGTGGCCAACACCAAAGACATCAACTACACCGCCATCCCCGATGTGGACGCCATCGAATACACCCCCGGCGCAAGTTACGTTCACATCTGCGAGAACAACACCATCTTCGGCACCCGGTTCACAAAGCTGCCCCAGGTGGAGGGCGTGCCGCTGGTGGCGGACATGAGCAGCTGCATTCTGAGCCGCCCCACCGACGTGAGCAAATACGGCCTCATCTACTTCGGCGTGCAGAAGAACGTGGCCCCTGCGGGCATGGCCATCGCCATCGTGCGGGAGGACCTGCTGGGCAAGGCGGCGGAGAACGTGCCCAGCATGCTGAACTACCAGACCCTCATCGAGGCGGACAGCATGTACAACACACCCCCCTGCTGGTGCATTTACATGACCGGCCTCACCCTCAAGTACATCGAGGAGGAGATCGGCGGACTTGAAGAGATGGAAAAGCGCAACAACGCCAAGGCGAAGGTGCTCTACGACTATCTCGACAGCCAGGAATTCTTCAAAAACCCGGTGAACAAGCCGGACCGCAGCATTATGAACGTCACCTTCACCAGCCCCGACGCGGACACCGACAAGCTCTTCTGCGCCAAGGCCGCCGAGGCGGGCTTTGTGAACCTGAAGGGCCATCGTCTGGTGGGCGGCATGCGCGCTTCCATCTACAACGCCATGCCCGCCGAGGGTGTGGCCAAACTGGTGCAGTTCATGGAGGACTTTGTGAAACAGTACGGCTGAAAAAGGAGTGCAGCGCCTTATGTATACCATCAAAACACTGAATAACATCGCCCCGGCGGGGCTGGCCAAACTGGGCCCCGCTCAGTTCAAACTGGACAACGACTGCGACGCGCCCCAGGGCATTCTGGTGCGCAGCGCAAAAATGCACGACATGCCCCTGCCCGAGAGCCTGCTGGCCATCGGCCGTGCCGGCGCGGGCGTGAACAACATCCCGGTGGAAAAATGCAGCGAAGCGGGCGTGGTGGTGTTCAACACCCCCGGCGCCAACGCCGGCGGCGTGGCGGAACTGACCATCGGCGGCCTGCTGCTGGCCAGCCGCAACCTGCTGCCCGCCATGGAGTGGGCCCAGGGCCTGGCCGGTGAGGGCGACGCGGTGCCCGCCCTGGTGGAAAAGGGCAAGAGCCAGTTCGTGGGCCCGGAGCTTGCGGGCAAAAAGCTGGGCGTGGTGGGTCTTGGCGCCATCGGCGTGAAGGTGGCCAACGCGGCGGTGCACCTGGGCATGGAGGTCTTTGGCTACGACCCCTACATCTCGGTGCAGGCGGCCTGGAACCTGAGCCGCGCCGTCCATCACAGCGTGAGCCTCACCGAACTGGTGGCTCAGTGCGACTACATCACCCTGCACCTGCCGGCCAACGCCCAGACCAAGGGCTTTATGAACGCCGGCGTGTTCCGCGCCTGCAAGCCGGGGCTGCGCCTTTTGAACTTTGCCCGGGGCGAGCTTGTGAACAACGCCGACCTGCTGGCGGCGCTGGCCGAGGGCCAGTTGGCCGCCTACGTCACCGATTTCCCCGCCGCCGAGCTGCTGGGGGTGCCGGGCGTCACCTGCATTCCCCATCTGGGCGCTTCCACCCCCGAGAGCGAGGAGAACTGCGCCGTGATGGCCGCGAGCCAGCTGGCGGACTATCTGCTCAACGGCAACATCGTGAACAGCGTGAACATGCCCGAAGTGGTGCAGGCAAGGGCCGCGGGCAAGCGGGTGTGCGTCATCCACAAAAACGAGCCGGGCCTCATCAGCGCCATCACCGCCGTGATCACCCAGAGCAAGCTGAACATTGAGAACATGGTGAACAAGAGCAAAAAGGAAATGGCCTACACCATGCTGGACGTCACCGGCGGCATGGACGCCGCCCTGGCCGACCAGCTGGCCGCCATCCCCTCGGTCATCCGGGTGCGGGTGCTGTAAGTAAGATAACTTCTTCCTCTCCATAGCGCAAGCAAAATGCCCCCTGGGCCATTCGGCCCGGGGGGCGTGCTGTTCCGGCTCATTCCAGACCCAGAAATTCCTTCATGGCGGGCAGGGCCGCCTCGGCGGCGGCGCGGCCCCGGTGATAGAGTGCGTCCAGCTTTTCCACGCTGCGCTCGGCGCGGCTCACCGTCACCGGGCCGTCGGGGCGGATGACGAAGATCTCCCCCGCCTCTTCCAGACGGTCGATCTCGTCCATTCTTTGGTTGTAGCGCTCGGGGCCTGTGAGACATGCCTCCAAAAGCTCCGGGTGCGCGCCGTAGCGCCGGCGGTAGAGCCGCCGCACCACCCGGTGCTGGCCGCCTTTGCGAAAGCCCGCCTGCCGCGTGAGCACCAGCACCGTTTTGCCGCAGAGCACGGGCAGCTCGGCGGGCAGGGGCGCGGGGTTGGCCACGCCGCCGTCCAGGCAGACGTCGTGCCCCACCTTGACCATGCGGCCCATCAGCGGCAGGCTGGCGGAGGCGCGCACCGCGTCCATGAAATCGATCCCCGGCTGGTTCTTCTCAAAGTACACCGGCCCGCCGGTGCGGCAGTCGGTGGCCACCGCCCACAGTTTCTGGGGCGAGGAATAGAGGGTGTCGAAATCCAGGGGGTTGAGCGTCTCGCTCACCTCCCCCAGCAGGAAGTCGAAGTTGAAATAGCTGAAATTCTTCAGAAGATGGCTCGCGCCCATGTACCGCGGGTCGTTCACATAGTCCAGGTTCACCGCCCGGCTGCGCCCCGGCTGGTGGGCGGCATAGTTCACGCCGTTGAGCGCCCCGGCGCTGACCCCCGCCACCTGGGGAAAATACAGGTCGTTCTCCATGAACACGTCCAACACGCCCGAGGTGAACAGGCCCCGCATGGCGCCCCCTTCCAGAATGAGGGTGGTGTTCGGTTCCATTCCCTTCACGCTCCTTTTCGCTGTTTTCTGTCACTGTTCCTATTATACTCCCCCGGCGCCGCCCCGTCACAAAACAATTTGTAAAGTTTTTGAGACGAAAAAAGGCCGCGCTTTTCAGCGCGGCCCGGAAAGGGCGGATCAGGCCGGGATGTCGGTGCCGAAGCGGAAGAACACGGTGGTGTCCGCCGCGACGCTTTCATCGTTCAAAAGGTCCATGGCGTAATGCTCGCTCTCGTCGATCTCCTCACTGTAAGAGGCGGGGTCATAGCTCACCTTGTCGGTGGCGCAGTAGACCAGGCCGTCGTATGCCTCGGGCACCTCGAACACCCAGTTTTGGTTGCACCGGCGGTACACTTCTCCACTGTCCAGCGGCAGCACCATCCACTGAATGTTCTTGCTGTAGGAGATGTCGTAGGAAGTGCCGTCCACCTCCACGGTGGCGGAATAATCGTACGCCGCATCACCGGCGGTGCTGCGGGTGGGCAGCGCGCGGCCGGTGTACAGGTCGTAAATGCCGCTGTTGTAGGCCACGTCCTCGTCCAGCCCGCCCTCCTCGTTGTAGGCAAAGTCGGAACAGGTCACCGTCACATACAGCGCGACCTTTTTGTAGCCCTCTTTCTCCGCGTCGCCCACCACCACGCGGGCGCTGACCTGGGCCGGCACTGTGCGCTGGATGGTGCTGTCTTCCATGTCGTAGGCTACCGCGTGCACATCAAGATCCGAAGGCTCGTCCAGCACAGGGATGCCGTTGGCGTCAAAATAGCTCTCCCCCGTCGGGGCGGGCACGCTTACGGGCGCGCTTTCCGGCCGGGAAGCGGACGCCGGCTGCGACGCGCTTTCCGGCTGGGACACGCTGGCCGGCTGAGACGCGGGCTGGGACGCGGGCGCGCCGCACGCCGCAAAAGAAAGGGCCATCGCCGCGGCGAGGGCCAGTGCCATAGCTTTTTTCATGTTCAAAAGACCTCCTCACATTGCGCCGGGGCGAGGCGTCCCGGTGGGTTCTACCATCGTCGTTATACCACCGGGCGGCGCAAAATGCAAGGCGCAAAAGAATAAATATCCCCCGGCAAAGCCGGGGGTTTTTCATATGCGGGCATAGCCCTAGAATACTAGCGTGCGCGTCACGTCACGCAAGTACGGTCTGCCAGCCGCGAAGGTTCTGTTACTTGCCGCCCGTAAAC
>DXFW01000031.1 GCA_019114225.1 Candidatus Allofournierella pullicola
CGATGAAGAGGCAATGAAGGCCGCGTTAGAGGGAATCAGCAAGCGGCTCTCCAAGAAGTATCCGGCGACTACGCTTCAAAAGATTGTTGAGGCGTCACACGTCGCCATGCTTTTGACCCCCCGAACGAAGATAAGAAATGCTCTGGCAAACCTTGCGTTTCGTTCGCCCAACATTTTGAGCCGAAAGGCCAGTGCTGCTGGTCAGAAGGTCTACAAGTTCTTTAACAAAGACTACCAGCCTACACAGGCGCTTAGTTTGAGCAAGCAAAGCAAGGCGCTGGCAAATGACGCATACAATATGGTTCGAGATACCATTTCCGGCAATGTAGATGGAAAGTGGGAAAACACAATCCTTGACAGCAAGAACAACGCGGACGTGTTCAAGCTGAGCGGAGATACGAATGTGGTGAGCCGCATGCCTGTTATCGGAGGTGCTTTCGGGTCTACAAATAAAGCGCTCGGAAGATTCAGCGAGTGGGCCACTGGCGGGAAAAACATATACGTGGAACTTTCCGACGAAAAGAGTGTTGTGGAGAACATTCGTCGCTTTACCTACGGTCTGCTGGAGCTTGGAGACGAACTGTTTGTGCGCAAGGAGTTTGTGGACAGAATGGCCAACTTCATCGAGGCACGCGGATATAAGTCTCTGGACGAAGTCCCGGAGGAGGCGTTTGACGCAGCCACTCAGTCTGCGCTTAAAGCTACGTTTAAGGACGACAACCGCATTACCCGCCTTGTCAGTGGCATTAAGAAAAACACCGGCCTGGTGGGCGAGGTGGCAATGCCATTCACCAAAACGCCTGCAAATATTGCTGTGCGTGCATTTGATTACAGTCCGGCTGGACTTGCTATGGGAATCCGCAGATGGGTTAAGAACGGAGGCGACCCAAGCGCGTATATCGACGAAATTTCCAAGGGCCTCACTGGCACCGTAGCAGTCGGCCTTGGATGGCTGTTGTACAAAGCAGGCATTATCACCGGCCCCGCCAGCGAAAACCCAGACCAGGCGCAGTACGACGAAATGCAGGGCAAACTTTCGTGCTCTATCAAAATTGGCAACAACTACTACACGTTCGACTGGGTGCAGCCTGCCAGCAGCGCCTTGATTCTTGGCAGTACTCTTGCAAGCGAAGCGGAAAAAGATGGCGGCCTGGACGGGCAGGCCATTGCAGAGGCGTTCAAGCGAAGTGTCGTCGCTATGGGCGACACGCTGCTGGATATGTCCCCGCTGCAAAGCCTATCCGACATTTTTGGCGGGTGCGAAACGCCCACAGGAAACCTCATAAACGGGATTGTGGAATTTCCGCAGCGTCTCATTCCGTCCACACTGGGTGCGATTGCTTGCGTTGCTGACCCTGTTCAGCGACAGACGTTCTCGAATGGCGATATGATTGCTACGCAGATTGCAATGGCACAAAGCAAAATCCCCGGTGTAAGCCAGTCTTTGTCTGCTGCATACGACACATGGGAACGCGAGATCACCCGTGCGGACAATCTTGCAGAGGGCGTTTTCAATCAGTTTGTGAACCCCGGCCAGACAGGAAATGTGAACCCCACGCCGATGGACAACGAAATCAGCAGGCTGTTTTAATCCACTGGACAGACTGGCGTATTCCCGCAAAAGCCCAATTGGAGCGAAACCTATGATGGTGAAACGCAAAAGCTGACCAACGAGCAGTATTCCGATTACCAGCGTACAATGGGCCGGATTTCCTACGATGGCGCATTCTCTCTGCTGGATTCTGAAATCTACAGCTTGCTTGATGACCAGCAAAAGGTAAAAGCCATCCAGTCGGTTTACGCTGTTGGCAGAGACAAGGCGTTGCAGGAAATTTTCCCAGACTATTCTGCTCCCAAAACCAGGCAAAAGCAGGTTGATGTGTACGACACGCTGGGCGCGGACGGTCTCGCAGACTGGCTGAATTATAAGGCAATCGCAGACGCGGACGAAAACGACGCAATCAGCCAGGACGAAGCGCTTGCTGCGCTCAACGCGATTCCAAGCCTTGATGACGACGACCGCGCATACTTCTGGTATCTTACCAACAGCAAATGGAAGAAAAATCCGCACATGTAAAACAAACCCCCGGGCCATAAGTCCCGGGGGAATTTTGCTTTTTCTTTATCTTGCATTTAAATTCGCGATTATATCAGACACAAGGCGCTTCGCTTCGTCTACAGTTTTCAAATTGTCCTTATCGCGTATTGTTATTCCAAACTTGTCCTCACATAGTTCCGCGTATTCCTTTGCGTCTTGTGCCTTGCAATTTCTTTCGATAAAAAAGTCAAACACAATAAATTGCAGCAGGATCGCTAACGCCATGTTTATGTCAAACCAATCCTGTATGAACATTCCTAAATACCAGGTCGCAGTCCCAAAGCCAAACAAGCAATCTACAAATCTTACTTTTGTCTTGTCATTTGATGGCGATATGTCAATATTTCGCTCCAACACGGCAGAATACACAAAACCAATAAATGGTCCTGCGTAAAATGCAATTACAAAAAATTGCAGTGCGCTAATGAATCCGTTTGCGGTAATGTCCGACGCAATAAGACAAAAGATAAACGGCAAAACGCCCAACAAAAAGAATGCCCAAAAAATCGAGTAAGCAAAAACAAATTTCCGAGAGAACTTTTTTTCGCCTTGCCCCCCATCTTTTTTTAAAAATGGAATGTATTTTCTTATCCCATGCCTGTTTTGATTGTAGTTTGGGATTGGAAGTACTTCCATTATATCGTCCCCAATCTTTGCCCTCATTATGCCATATCACAATGTTAATATCAACTATAAGTACGAGTTTAATTATAGTTTCTCCGAGTTTATATGTCGGTTGAAATGTTGGTTGATTTATAGCGTTTATGTTTGCCTCTTGGTTCAAATGTTGGTTCAAGGCAAAAAGAAAAGCCTGTAGATTGGCTCTACAGGCTGATTTCTATGGTCGGAGTGGCGGGATTTGAACCCACGGCTTCCTAGTCCCGAACCAGGCGCGCTACCAACTGCGCTACACCCCGAAAAAAACAGCAGCAGCAAATGCCGCGCTGCTGCTGTTTCTTTGGTTGGAGAAGAAGGATTCGAACCCTCACAAACAGAGTCAGAGTCTGTCGTGCTACCCTTACACAATTCTCCAATATGTTTGCCCTGCGAGGCGTTCTCGCGAGTGCTTTATTATTATATCGAAGCTTCCGCGGTTTGTCAACACCCATTTTCGAAAATTTTTCTGCGCCGCTTTTTTTCAAAACCCATTGACAAAAAGGGCGCGGCGGGACTACTCTTAAACTACAAATTGGAAAAAACGCGCCTCTTTTTTTGCCGGGGCGCGCGGTGAAAAGGGGATATGCAAAGATGAAACGACGGGTTGGCATCCTCACCTCCGGCGGCGACTGCCCGGGCCTCAACGCCACTCTCCGGGGCGTCGCAAAGGCGCTGTATGAACGCATGGACGACGATGTGGAGATCATCGGCATTCTGAACGGCTACCAGGGCCTGATCGACGGCGATTGGCGCGTGATGGAGCCGCGGGAATTTTCCGGTATCCTCACAGTGGGCGGCACCATTCTGGGCACCAAGCGCACCCCCTTCAAACTCATGCGGGTGGTGGGCGACGACAAGGTGGACAAGGTCGCCGCCATGAAGAAAAACTATAAAGAGATGAAGCTGGACTGCCTGCTCTGCCTGGGCGGCAACGGCACCCACAAAACGGCCAACCTGCTGGCGCAGGAGGGCCTGAACATCATCGGCCTGCCCAAGACCATCGACAACGACATCTACGGCACCGACGTCACCTTCGGCTTCCACACCGCGGTGGACATCGCCACCGAAGTCATCGACCGTATCCACACCACCGCCGGCAGCCACAGCCGCTGCATGGTGGTGGAGATCATGGGCAACAAGGCCGGCTGGCTGACCCTCTACTCCGGCATCGCCGGCGGGGCGGACATCATTCTTATCCCCGAGCTGCCCTACACCATCGAAAACGTCTGCGCCGCGGTGGAAAAGCGCGCCAAAGAGGGCAAGGCTTTCTCCATCATCGCCGTGGCCGAGGGCGTTTACGACGCTGAGGAAGCCCGCATGAAGAAAAAGGAGCGGGCCGCCAAGCGCGCCGCGGCCGGCGAGCGCACCGCCACCGACCGCATTGCCCGCCAGATCGAGGAGATGACCGGCTGTGAGACCCGCGTCTGCGTGCCCGGTCATATGCAGCGCGGCGGCAGCCCTTCCGCCTACGACCGGGTGCTGGCCACCCGCTTCGGCACCTACGCGGCCAAGCTGGTCGCCCACGAGCACTACGGCGTGACGGTGGCCATGGTGAATGGCCATGTCACCGAAAATCCGCTGGAGGAGATCGCCGGCAAGAGCCGCCTTGTGCCCGACGGCCACGGCATGCTGGAGGTCGCCCGCAGCATGGGCGTGTGCCTGGGCTGAGCGTATTGACAAACGCCCCGCCGCCGCTTTATAATGTATAGACACAAATGCGCTGATGAAGAGGGCGCGCCGCACATCCCTTCCTTGCAGAGAGCCGGGGGCAGCTGAAAACCCGGCGGAAGGCGCGGCGGGCTGTCGCTTCTGAGCAGGCGCGGCGAACGTTCAGTAGCCGCGCACGATTTGCCCCCGTTACAGGGCTCTCGAGTGGCCGCGTTTTCCGCGCGGCAATTTGGGTGGTACCGCGGTTTTGTATTTTACAGGCCGTCCCAAGTGTGTACGCACATGGGGCGGCCTTTTTGTACGCCCCGCCAGAACTCACAGGAGGGAAAAACATGAAAGAACTGGAGAAACTCTATGATCCCGCCCGTGTGGAAGACGACGTCTATGCCTTTTGGCTGAACGGCGGCTACTTCCACACCAAGGCCGACCCCGACAAAAAGCCCTACACCATCGTTATGCCGCCGCCGAACGTCACCGGCCAGCTGCACATGGGCCATGCGATGAACGGTACCTGGCAGGACATCCTCATCCGCTTCAAGCGCATGCAGGGCTATGCTGCCCTGTGGCTGCCCGGCACCGACCACGCCTCCATCGCCACCGAAGCCAAGGTGGTGGCCCAGATGAAGGAAGAGGGTCTCACCAAGGATATGCTGGGCCGGGAAGGCTTTTTGGAGCGCGCCTGGGCCTGGAAGAATCAGTACGGCAACCGTATCGTCAGCCAGTTCAAGAAGCTGGGCTGCTCCTGCGACTGGGAGCGGGAACGCTTCACCATGGACGAGGGCTGTTCTGAGGCTGTGCTGGAGGTCTTTGTCAACCTCTACAACAAGGGTCTCATCTATCGCGGCAACCGGATGGTCAACTGGTGCCCCCACTGCAACACCTCCATTTCCGACGCCGAGGTGGAGTATGAAGAGAAGGGCGGCCATTTCTGGCACCTGCTCTACCCGGTGAAGGAGACCGGCGAAATGCTGGAGCTGGCCACCACCCGTCCCGAGACCATGCTGGGCGACACCGCGGTGGCCATCAACACCGAGGACCCGCGCTATGCCCATCTCCACGGCTGTCATGTGGTGCTGCCGCTGGTGGGCCGCGAGATCCCCATCGTCTGCGACGAGCACGCCGACATGGAAAAGGGCACCGGTGTGGTGAAGATCACCCCCGCCCACGACCCCAACGACTTTGAAGTGGGCCAGCGCCACGGCCTGCCCATGGTCCGCGTCCTGACCTACGACGGCCATATGACCGGCGCGGCGGACCGGGCCGCCTGGGAAGAACTGAAGGCCAGCGGCCGTGCCAGCGCCGATGAGCCCGAAGTGCTGGACTGCGGCAAGTACGCCGGCATGACCGCCGCCGAAGCCCGCAAGGCCATTCTGGCGGATTTGGAAGCCGGCGGCTTCCTCAAAGCCACCGAGGACATCTCCCACGAAGTGGGCACCTGCTACCGCTGCCACACCGTCATCGAGCCGATGATCTCCAAGCAGTGGTTCGTCAAGATGGACCCGTTGGCCGCTCCCGCCATCGAGAGCGTCGAAAAGGGCGAGATCAAGTTTGTGCCCGAGCGCTTTACCAAGAACTACATCAACTGGATGAAGGGCAGCCGTGACTGGTGTATCAGCCGCCAGCTGTGGTGGGGCCACCGTATCCCCGCGTGGTACTGCGCCGACTGCGGCGAGACCATCGTGGCCAAAACCGCGCCTGCTGCCTGCCCTCACTGCGGCAGCACCCACTTGGAACAGGACCCCGACACCCTGGACACCTGGTTCTCCAGCGCCCTGTGGCCCTTCAGCACCCTGGGCTGGCCCAAGCAGACCGAGGACCTGGCCTATTTCTATCCCACCAACACCCTGGTCACCGCCTACGACATCATCGGGTTCTGGGTGTCCCGCATGATCTTCTCCGGCCTGGCCTACACCGGCAAGGCGCCTTTTGACACCGTGCTCATCCACGGCCTGGTGCGCGACGCCCAGGGCCGCAAGATGTCCAAGAGCCTGGGCAACGGCATTGACCCGCTGGAGGTCATCCGCGACTACGGCGCCGACGCCCTGCGCCTGACCCTGGTGCTGGGCGGCACTCCCGGCAACGACACCCGCTTCTCCGACGAGAAGATCAAGGCCAGCCGCAACTTTGCCAACAAGCTGTGGAACGCCACCCGCTTCGTGATGATGAACCTGCCCGAGGACTTCGAGGCCGGTCTGCCCGCGGCGGACAAGCTGGATCTGAGCGACAAGTGGGTGCTCTCCCGCCTGAACCATCTGGCAAAAGCCGCCACCGAGAACCTGGAGAAGTTCGAGCTGGGCCTGGCCGCGCAGAAGATCCAGGACTTCATCTGGGAGGTCTACTGCGACTGGTACATCGAAATTGCCAAGGTGCGTCTGAACGGCTCCGACCCTGTCGAGGCGGACACCGCCCGCAAGGTGCTGGTGTATGTGCTCACCCAGGCGCTCAAGCTGCTGCACCCCTTCATGCCCTTCATCACCGAGGAGATTTACCACGCCCTGCCCGGCACCGGCGAGAGCATTATGATCGAGCAG
The DNA here is from genome assembly GCA_019114225.1 of Candidatus Allofournierella pullicola. Lineage (GTDB taxonomy): Bacteria > Bacillota > Clostridia > Oscillospirales > Ruminococcaceae > Allofournierella_A > Allofournierella_A pullicola. The sequence continues at coordinate 6,955 of DXFW01000031.1, forward strand.
TGGCCGGAGTTCACCGACGCGCTGGATTATTCTGCTGATGAGACCGACTTTGAAAAGCTGATGGACTACATCAAGGCGGTGCGCAACCTGCGCGCCGAGATGGGCGTCCACCCCGCCAAGCGCAGCAGCATGGTCATTGAGACCGCCGACACCGCGGCCTTCCGCCGTGGCGGCGAGTATCTGGCCAAGTTTGCCTTTGCCACCGACGTCACCGTCACCGAGCACTACGACGGCCCCACCGACGGCATGGTGCAGGCCATCACTCACAGCGCCCGGGGCTTCATCCCCATGCTGGAGCTCATCGACCGCGACAAGGAGCTGGCCCGCCTGAACAAGGAGAAGGCCGGCGCGGAAAAGGAAATCGCTATGTTCACCCGCCAGCTGGACAACCCCGGTTTTGTGAACAAGGCCCCCGCCCAGGTGGTGGAGGACATCCGCGCCAAATTGGCCCGCGCCCAGGACAAGCTGGCCCGCATTGACGAGAGCATTGCCGCTCTGGGCTAAAAAGCCGGCTGCCGAAAGGAAAACTGCCTTTGGAAACAAAACGAAAGACCAGTCCGCTGGTCATCTTCGCCCGAATCCTTTTCACCGGGTGCCTGGTCTGGAGCATTTGGTTCATCTTCCGGAACTCGCTGCAGATCGCCCAGGCTTCCGGTGCGCAGAGCCAGCGCGTGCAGGAACTGCTGAACGCGCTGGCTGCCCGGGTGGGGCTGGGGCCTTTTTCGCTGCACACTGTGCGCAAGATGGCCCACTTTGCTGAATTTGCCCTGCAGGGCTTCTGGTTCATGCTCTGCCTGCGGGTCTACACCCGCCATTTTGTGCGCCACGTCAGCTGGCCGCTGTTCTGCGGCCTGCTGGTGGCGGTCATCGATGAGACGATCCAGCTTTACGTGCCGGGACGCACCTCCAGCACGCTGGATGTGCTGCTGGATTTTTCGGGCGTTGTGTCAGGGTTGTTTGTGGCCCTGGTGATTTTACTGTTCTTCCGCATGTGCGGCATTCTGTGGCGCAACAGAGAAAGGGAGATCGAATGAAGCAAACTGCTCTGGAATGGCTGCAAAGCCTGCCCCGCCTTGCGGGCGCGCCCGGCCTTGACCGAATGAAGGCGTTGCTGGCCGCTTTGGGCGACCCTCAGAAGCGGGGCCGCTATGTTCACATTGCCGGCACCAACGGCAAGGGCAGCGTGGCGGCCTTCACTTCAAATATCCTGCAAAAAGCCGGGTTCAAAACCGGGCTGACCATCTCGCCCTATGTGCTGGATTTCCGTGAGCGGTTCCAGATCAACGGGCAGATGATACCGCCCGACGCGCTGGAGCGCCTGGCCGGGAAGGTGCGCGCCGCCGCCGAAACACTGGGGGAGACCCCGGTCCAGTTCGAGGCGGTCACCGCGCTGGCCCTGTGCTGGTTTGACGAGGAATGCTGTGACATCGCGGTGCTGGAGACCGGCCTCGGCGGGCGTTTTGACGCCACCAACGCCGTGGAGAATACCCTCGTGGCGGCCATCACCCGTATCGACCTGGACCACACCGAGCTGCTGGGCGACACGGTGGAAAAAATTGCCGCGGAGAAGGCGGGGATCGTCAAACCCGGTTGTATCACGGTCACTTATCCGGTGCAGGAAAAAGAAGCCCTGCAGGTCATAGCCGCCGCATGTATCCGCGAAAAGGCCGATCTGGTGGCGCCCGAAGCGGAGGACATCCATCTCCGCCAGGGCGGCCTGTTCGAGAACCGCCTGGAATACGGCGGCTACGAGGTGGACCTTGCCCTGCCCGGGGCGCACCAGGCCTGCAACGCGGCCATGGCCATCGAAATTGCGCTGGCTCTGTGGCGCAAGGGATTGGATATTTCCGACGAAGCGATTCTGGAAGGTCTGGAAGCCACCCGCTTCCCGGCCCGTATCGAGGTGCTTCGCAAACAGCCGCTGGTCCTGCTGGACGGCAGCCACAACCCGGCGGGCGCCGCGGCGCTGGCCGCCACCCTCAAAGCGCAGAAACTGCCCCAAAAACCCGTGGCAGTGCTGGGCGTTCTGGCGGACAAGGCTGCCGCCGAAATGCTGCGGGCGCTGGGCGGCTCTTTCAGCACCATCTATGCCGTCACACCCGACTGCCCCCGTGCCATGTCCGCTGCGTCGCTGGCTGAACTGGCCGAACAGGAATTGCCGGAAGTGCCGGCCTATCCCTGCGCCAGTCTGGATGAAGCGCTGAACACGGCCCTTGGCCTGCCCCAGGGCGCGGTGGTCTGCGGCTCGCTGTATCTGGCCGCGCAGGCCCGGCCCATGCTGCTGGAGCGGCTGTGACTGCACCGCCACGTTGCGGCAAAATATTTGCACCCGACCCCGTATACTTGGTAATTGCCAGGTATACGGGGCTTTTTGTTTGCATATATGCCGGGCAAAGGAGGAAAAAGAAGCATGGCAAAGGTCACATTCACCCATGCGGGCGACACCCTCATCGCATACCTTGCGGGGGAGATCGATCATCACACCGCCCAGCTTCTGCGCCAGCAGATCGACGGCCAGATCGCCGGCTGCATGCCCGCCCAACTGGTGCTGGACTTCGGCGGCGTGGATTTCATGGATTCCAGCGGGGTGGGGCTCATCTTGGGCAGAGCCAAGCAAATGCAGGCGCTGGAAGGCAGGCTCACCGTGCAAAAAGCGCCGCCCGCTGTTGCCAAAATGCTGCGGCTGGCCCGCATAGAATCCATATAGAAAAAGGAGCGCACAGGCAATGAAAGCAAAGAATCTGGTCAAACTCAGCTTTTACTCCCGCAGCGTCAACGAGGGCTTTGCCCGGGGCGCGCTGGCGGCCTTTCTGGCCCAGGCCGACCCCACTGTGCCTGAATTGGCCGACGTGAAGACCGCCGTCAGCGAAGCGGTGACCAATTGTATCGTCCATGCCTACCCCGGCGGGGTGGGGCTGGTGCACATGTCCATTGCTCTCTACGAGGGCGGCCGTGTGAAAATCACCATCACCGACAAGGGCGTGGGGATCGCGGATGTGGAAAAGGCCATGCAGCCCATGTTCACCACCGGCAATCCGGAGGAGCGGGCGGGCCTGGGCTTTGCAGTCATGCAGAGCTTCATGGACAAAGTCAAGGTCACCAGCAAGCCGGGGCAGGGCACCCGGGTGGTGCTGACCAAGACTCTCGCCGGCCGCGGCTGACCCTCTCTTACATATCTTTATATAGAGAGGGGGCTTTTCCGTGCCGACCAAACTGGGCCCGCGGGAGGAGTTCATACAAAACAATCTGGGCCTTGTGCATGCCTGTGCCGGGCGCTTCCGGGGCAGGGGCATTGAGTACGACGACCTGTATTCCGCCGGCTGTATGGGGCTGGTCAAGGCCTACGACGGTTTCGACGAGCAGCGGGGCGTGCAGTTCTCCACCTATGCCGTGCCGGTCATCCTGGGAGAGATAAAGAAACTGTTCCGGGACGGCGGCACCGTCAAGGTAAGCCGTTCGCTCAAGGAGTTGGGCCTCAGGGTGAATGCCCTGCGGGAGAGCATGATCAAAAACACCGGTGCCGAGCCTACCGTAAATCAGTTGGCGGAAGCCCTGGGCGAACGCCCGGAGCAGGTGGCGCTGGCGATCCGCGCCGGGCAGCCGGCCATCTCTCTCACGCCCGCCGCCGACGCGGAGGACTCCCGCCAGCTGGACATCCCTGTGGATTCTCCCGAAGAAGACCTGGCAGACCGGATCGGGCTGGAAGAAGTGCTCTCCGGTCTGCCGCCCCGGGACCGCACTCTTATATATCTGCGCTTTTTTTCTGGCAAGACGCAAAGCGAAACGGCCCGGGTGTTGGGCACCACCCAGGTGCAGATCTCCCGCAGAGAACGCAAAATCCTGAAAGAAATGCGGGAACTTTTGCTTCAGGGATAGGGAAAAACATGAGAAAATTTTTGCAGAAGGGCGGCCTTGGGCCGTCTTTCTTTTTGTTTGCCGCAAAAACGTTCAATACGGATAGTAATGTGTCTGAAAGGCTTTTTGACCCTTTCGTACAGGCTGTATAATCCGCTGCTGCAAACAGTCTGGAAAATCAACAAAAAGGGGCAAGACAAATGGGCAAAGTGCCAAAAGACAGACTTTTCGGCAAAAAACTGCTTTTAACCGTTGACTTTTGGCCTTCCGGTGTGGTATTATAACGAAGCCGCAAAACACGAGGTTAGCCGAGTGGAAAGCTTGCGAAAAAACTTTCAAAAAACTCTTGACAAAGAGCAAAACGAGAGATATAATAAGCAAGCTGCCTCGAGAGAGGGGCGGCAAGAGGACCTTGAAAATTGAACAATAAGAAGAACTTGAAGGACCCTTTTTGAGTGTGGAAAACACTTTAAAAATTCCAAAAAGTAATTCACAGGACGCAAGCGATTGTGTCTGAGAATGCAGCGATTTAAAT
>DXFW01000032.1 GCA_019114225.1 Candidatus Allofournierella pullicola
ACGCCGGTGGGGCCCAGGAACAGGAAACTGCCGATGGGGCGGTTCGGGTCGGCAATGCCGGCGCGGCTGCGCAGGATGGCCTCGGTGACCTTCTGCACGGCCTCGTCCTGGCCGATGACCCGCTTGTGGAGGATGTCCTCCAGGCCAAGCAGCTTCTCCCGCTCGCCTTCCACCAGTTTCTCCACGGGGATCCCGGTCCAGCGGGCAACGATACGGGCGATCTCCTCGTCGGTCACCCGGTCACGCAGCAGGTTATCCTGCTTTTCGCCCGCGGCCTCCGCCTTCTTTTCCTGCTCCGCCAGCTGCTTTTTCAGCTCCGGCAGCTTGCCGTACTTCAGTTCGGCGGCCTTGTTCAGGTCGTACTCCCGCTCGGCCTTTTCGATGGCCGCGTTGGTCTTTTCGATCTCTTCCCGCAGGCTCTGCACGCTGCCGATACTGGACTTTTCGTTGTCCCACTGGGCCTTCATGGCGCTGAACTGCGCGCGCATTTCGGCCAGTTCCTTCTGCAGTGCCGCCAGCCGCTGGGCGCTGAGGGCGTCGGTCTCCTTTTTCAAGGCGGCCTCCTCAATTTCATGCTGCATGATCTTGCGGCGCAGATCGTCCAGCTCCGAGGGCATGGAGTCCATCTCGGTGCGGATCATGGCGCAGGCTTCGTCCACCAGGTCGATGGCCTTGTCCGGCAGAAAACGGTCGGTGATGTACCGGTTGGAAAGGGTGGCCGCCGCGATGAGGGCGCTGTCCTGGATTTTCACGCCGTGGAACACTTCATAGCGTTCCTTCAGGCCGCGCAGGATGGAGATGGTGTCCTCCACCGTGGGCTGATCCACCTGCACCGGCTGGAACCGGCGCTCCAGGGCCGGGTCCTTCTCGATGTACTGGCGGTATTCGTCCAGGGTGGTGGCGCCGATACAGTGCAGTTCGCCCCGGGCCAGCAGAGGCTTGAGCAGGTTGCCCGCGTCCATGGCGCCGTCGGTCTTGCCCGCGCCCACGATGGTGTGCAACTCGTCGATGAACAGGATGATCTGTCCCTCGCTCTTTTTCACCTCGTTCAGAACGCTCTTCAAACGCTCCTCAAACTCGCCCCGGTATTTGGCGCCCGCCACCAGCGCGCCCATGTCCAGGCTGAAGATGGTGCGGTTTTTCAGGTTCTCCGGCACGTCGCCCCGCACGATCCGCTGGGCCAGGCCCTCGGCAATGGCAGTCTTGCCCACGCCCGCCTCGCCGATGAGGCAGGGGTTGTTTTTGCGCTTGCGGGACAAAATACGGATGACGTTCCGGATCTCGGTGTCACGGCCGATGACCGGGTCCAGCTTCTGCTGGCGGGCCAGTTCCACCAGATCCTGGCCGTACTTCTTCAGCGCGTCATAGGTCTCCTCCGGGTGGTCGCTGGTCACCCGCTGGCTGCCCCGCACGGTGGCCAGCTGCTCCAGAAAGCGGTTTTTGTCAATGCCAAAGCTGCGCAGCACCTGGCGCACGGCCTCATTGGGCTGCTCGATCAGCGCCAGGAACAGGTGCTCCACGCTGACGTATTCGTCCTTCATGGCCTCGGCGGTGTGCTCGGCAGCGGTGAGCACCTTGTCGGTGGCCGCCGAGATGTAAATTTTGTCCGGCTCGCGGCCTGTGCCCGTCACATGGGGCAGAGCCGCCACCTTCTGGGCGGCCGCCGCGGCAAAATTGCCCGGCTCCACCCCAAGCTTCATCAGCAGCTGCGGGATGAGCCCGTCCTGCTGGCTGGCAGTCGCGGCCAGAAGGTGCTCAGGCTCCAGCGCCTGATTCTGGTACTCGATGGCCAGCTGCTGGGCGCTTTGCAGCGCCTCCAGCGTTTTTTGAGTATACTTGTTTGTATTCATACAGTCCGTCCCCCCTTGAGAAAGTGGTCCAACTTGGAAAAATTCTTAGTTTTAGCACTCTCGCGCTTCGACTGCTAATATTGTATTCCGGCGGCTGCGGGTTGTCAAGGCTTTTCACAAAAAATTTATAATCAGGCGGTGCGCGTTGCCAGCCCGGGCAGAAATATGGTATCATCCCCTTATAGTATAGTATTTAAAGAGAAGGTCATGCGCCGGGGCACGGACAAGCCGCAAAAACGCCCGGCGGGCCTTTTGGGAGGTTTTGCAAACATGAAAGCACACATCGCCGCTCTGCCGCCGGCCACGGCGCTGGCCTGGAAAGTGCCGGAAGACAGCGCGCTGGACAAAGTCTGCACCGGAGCCGGGGTGCGCCTGCGCACCGTGAAGGAAGAGGACCTGGGCCGCACGGTGGCTGCCCTCTGCGGCCTGCCGGGGGCAGAGGAGGGCGGTTTGAACGCCGGCCCGGCCGACCCCACGCCCGCGCTGGTGCTGTGGGGGCTGGACCGGAAGGGCCTGGACGCCTTTCTCGACCGGCTGAAAGAGGCGGGGGTGCGCATTCCCCTCAAGGCCGTGGTCACCGACACCAACCGGGCCTGGACCTTCGCCGCTTTGCTGGAAGAGCTGCACGCCGAGCACCGGGCGGTGCAAAATGACGGCAAATGAGAAAAAATTTGCACGATTGGAACCATTCTGTCATTTTTTTCCGGCCTTTTCACATTGACAAACATCTGACGCACAGGTATAATAGGGGTGCTGCCCAAAAGGGCATGGATGTATATGTTCGTTTTTGAGAGGAGTAAGACAACATGAAAAAAGTTTTGGCTTTGGTCATGGTCCTGGCTCTGGCTCTGAGCTTCACCGCTTGCGGCGGCTCTGGCAAGAAGGTCAAGACCGGTATCGCCATCGTCTCCAGCCTGAGCGGCACCAACGCTTCCGCTGACGAGAGCGGCCTGGCTCAGGTGGACAGCACCGTTGCCGCCGTGACCGTGGACGAGAGCGGCAAGATCGTTTCCTGCAAGATCGACGTGGCTCAGAACAAGGTGCCCGTGAACGCTGACGGCAGCTTCGACACCTCCCTGACCTTCAAGTCCAAGCAGGAGCTGGGCACCGACTACGGCATGACCCCCGCCAGCCCCATCGGCAAGGAGTGGAACGAGCAGGCTGACGCTTTCGCCGCTTACGTTGTTGGCAAGACCGCTGCTGAGGTCGAGGCCATCGGCGTTGTGGGCGAGCACAGCGCTCCCGACGTGGCCGACCTGGCTGCTTCCTGCACCATGAACGTTGTGGACATCAAGGCTGCCATCGTGGAGGCTTGCAACAACGCTCAGGATCTGGGCGCCACCGCCGAGGATACCCTGGGCCTGGGCCTGTCCACCGAGATGAGCTCCTCCAAGCTGCCCTCCGCTGACGAGGCCGGCCTGGTTCAGACCGACACCACCTACGCCGCTGTCACCTACGACAAGGACGGCAAGATCACCAGCACCGCTCTGAACTGCACCCAGGCCAAGTTCGACGTCACCGTCGACGGCACCGTGACTCCCAAGAGCGAGACCATCGTTCCCAAGATGGAGCAGGGCGACGACTACGGCATGCGTGGCGCCAGCCCCATCGGCAAGGAGTGGAACGAGCAGGCCAACGCCTTCGCTGCTTACCTGACCGGCAAGACCGCTTCTGAGGTCAGCGCCATCGGCGTGACCGGCGAGCACAGCGCTCCCGATGTGGCCGACCTGGCTGCTTCCTGCACCATGAACGTGGTGGCCTTCATCGACGCGGTGGGCCGCGCCATGGCCTGATCGACGACCAACGTCTGAGATCAAGATAGAACCCCGGGGCTGGGCCGCAAGGCCCGGCCCCCTTTTTCAATCCGGCGGCGGGAAGCCGCCCTCTGCTTAAAAGGAGAAGCCATGGGCAAACGTGTTGTGAGTTTTGTGCTGAGCCTTGCCGTGTGCGCCGGGCTGCTGAGCGGCTGCGGCGGCGGGGGAGCCTCCTCCTCTGCGCCCCAGGACCCGGAACTGGCCGGGTACGAGCGCTACACCGTGAGCTGGTTCGACGTGTTCGACACCGTGACCACCGTCATCGGCTATGCCGAAAGCGAGGAGGAGTGGAACCGCCAGATGGAGGCCCTCCACGCCGATCTGGTGGAGTATCATCAGCTGTATGACATCTACTATTCCTACTCCGGCGTGACCAACCTGCGGGACGTGAATGCCCGGGCAGGCCGGGAGCCGGTGGAGGTGGACGCGCGCATTATGGGCCTTCTCACCGAGGCCAAGACCATGCACGAGACCACCGGGGGCAAGATGAACGTGGCCTTCGGCACCGTGCTGAAGATCTGGCACAACTACCGGGAGACCGCCCTGGACGACCCGGCCCAGGCCGCCGTGCCCTCGACGGAGGAGCTGGAGGCCGCCGCGCAGCACTGCGACATCAATGACCTCATCCTGGACGAAGAGGCTTCCACCGTTTATTTTGCCGACCCGGAACTGCAGCTGGACGTGGGCAGCGTGGGCAAGGGCTACGCCGCGGAGATGGTGGCCCGGGCCGCCGAGGAGCGGGGCCTCAAGAGCGCCCTCATCAGCGTGGGCGGCAACCTGCGCAGCATTGGCCACAAGCCGGACTATTCCCGCTGGACCGGCGGCATTCAGAACCCCTGGACCACCACTGCCGATATCGTGCCCACCGAGTCGGGGGGATATGTGGCCGTGGTGGAGGTGGAGGACATGTCGCTGGTCACCAGCGGCAACTACCAGCGCTATTATGAGCTGGACGGCGTGCGCTATCACCACCTCATCGACCCGGACACCCTCATGCCCGCCAACTACTATTCGGCGGTGAGCGTGCTCGCCCCGGACTCCGGCCTTGCCGACTGCCTGTCCACCGGCCTTTACTGTATGCCGCTGGAGGAAGGTCAGGCCCTGGTGGAGAGCCTGGAGAACGTGGAGGCCATGTGGATGATGAACGAAGAGGACGAAGTGGTCTATTCCAGCGGCTTCGAGGCCCATCTGAAGCAGGTCTCCTAAATCATTTGTGTACACGGAAAAAGGCCCCCGGCCCGCGCTTTGAGCGCAGGCCGGGGGCCTTTTGGCTTTGCATTGGGGGCCGGGCGGTTTTGCCGCCGGGCAAATCACTCCACCGTGGAGAGCAGAATGCGGTCGTTTTCCATGGCGCGGCCGGCGTTCTTGCTGAAGGCGGCCAGCAGGTCCTCCACCGTCATCTTTGCCCGCTCTTCGCCCTTCACGTCCAGCACGATCCGTCCGTCGTCCATCATCAGCGTGCGGTTGCCCAGCGCCAGAGCGCTTTGCATGTTGTGGGTGATCATCAGGCAGGTGAGCCCCCGCTCCGCCACGATGGAGGTGGTCAGCTCCAGCACCTTTTCGGCGGTGGCCGGGTCCAGGGCGGCGGTGTGTTCGTCCAGAAGCAGCAGCTTCGGGGTCACCAGCGTGGCCATCAAAAGGGTCAGCGCCTGCCGCTGGCCGCCGCTGAGCAGGCCCACCGGCTGCTTCATCCGGTCCTCAAGGCCCAGGCCCAGCTGGGCCAGCCGCTCCCGGAAGAGCGAGCGCTCCTTGGCGGAAATGCGGGAAAAGCCCGAGCCCACTTTGGCCGCCCGCAGATAGGCCAGCGCCAGGTTTTCCTCGATGGTCATGTGGGGGGCGGTGCCCCGCAGCGGGTCCTGGAACAGCCGGCCGATCTCGCGGCTGCGGCGGTGCTCCTTTTCAAAGGTGATGTCCCGCCCGTCCAGTTCAATGCGGCCGGTGTCGGTGAAAAAGTTGCCCGCGATGGCGTTGAACAGGGTGGACTTGCCCGCGCCGTTGGAACCCACGATGGCGGCAAAGTCCCCCGCGTCCAGGTGCAGGTCAATGCCCCGCAGCGCCTTTTTCTCGTTCAGCGTGCCGGGGTTGAAGGTCTTGGTGATGTTTGTCAGCGTGAGCATTTCAGCGCGCCTCCTTTTCCCTGGCGGCCAGTTTGCGCCGCGTCAGCTTGACCCAGGCGGTGAGGGCGGGCCAGCTGATGGCCACCGCAACGATCACCGCGCTGATGAGTTTGAGGTTGGAGGGATTGGCGCTGGTGCGCAAAGCGAACACCATCAGCACCCGGTAGACGATGGAGCCGATGACCGCGGCGGCCACTCCGCGCCACACGCCGCCCCGGCGGGTGAACATCTCGCCGATGATGAGGCTGGCCAGGCCGATGACCACCACGCCGGTGCCCAGGCTCATGCTGCTGGACATCTGGTACTGGGCCAGCACACCGCCGGAGAGGGCGGTGCAGCCGTTGGCAATGCACAGACCCACAGTGATGGTGAAGGCAGGGTCGATGGAAGAGGCGCTCACCATGTCCCGGTTGTCGCCGGTGGCCCGGATGGACAGGCCGATCTGCGTCTTGAGGAAAAGGGCCATGGCAGCGGCGGCGGCGATGGTGATGACGGCGCAGACGATGAGTTTGCTCCACTCGCTGCCCAGCAGGGCGGCCGCGCGGGTGAACACCGTGTCCGCCTTAAGCAGGGGCAGGTCCGCCCGGTTGCCCATGGTCCAAAGGTTGATGGTGTAGAGGCCGGTCATGGTGATGATACCCGCCAGAATGGCCTGCACCTTCATGCGGGTGTGGAGAAAGGCGGTGACGAAGCCCGCCGCGCAGCCGGCGGCAAAGGCCAGAACAAGGCCCAGCACCGGCTTGCCCGCGGCGGAAAACACGGCGGACACGGCGCTGCCCAGCACAAAGGTGCCGTCGGTGGTGAGGTCGGCAATGTCCAGCACCCGGTAGGAGAGATACAGCGCCAGCGCCACCAGCGCGTAGATGAAGCCCTGCTCCACCGCGCTCTCCAAAAGCATTGCGGTCATGTGAAACGCTCCTTACAAAACAAAGTCAGTGCCCCGGCGCGGGGATGAGCCGCGCCGGGGGCGGATGGGTTTATTCCACGGCGATGTAGCCTTCGCCGGTCAGGTCAAAGATCTCCGGGTCAATGCCCAGGGCCGCGGCGGTGGTGGTGTTCACGGTGGTGATACCGTCGTTCAGCACCTGCACCGGGGTGGCGGCGGGGTCGGCACCGTTCAGCACGTCCACGGCCATCTGGGCGGTCAGCTCGCCAAGTTTCGTGTAGTTCACGCCGGTGGTGGCAAGGCCGCCGTCCCGCACAAGGCTGTCCGCGGCGGTGTAAACCGGCACGCCCGCCTCGATGGCGGTGGAGGCCAGCACGGCCATGCCGTCGGCCACGGTGTTGTCGATGGGCACAAAGATGGCTTCGGCGCCCTGGGCCAGCAGGTTCTGGGCCGCCAGCTGTACCTCGCCGGCGCTCGTCACGGTGCTCTCCACCGCGGCAATGCCCTTTTCCTCCAGAACCGGCTTCATGTTGGAGATGGTGGTCACGCTGTTGGTCTCGCCCAGGTTATAAATGAGGCCCAGGGTCTTGAGGCCGGGGTCGGCGGCCAGGGCCAGGTCCAGGATCTTGTTGGTGTCGATGTAGTCGCTGGTGCCGGTCATGTTCTGGCCGGGGGCGTCCATGCTGTCCGCCAGCTGAGCGCCCACCGGGTCGGTCACGGCGCTGTAGACCAGGGGGATGTCGGTGCCCTGCACCGCGGCGGCCGCGGCGGTGGCGGCGGGGGTGGCGATGGGGATGATGAGGTCCACGCCCTCGGAGACGAACAGCTTGCAGATGTCGTTCAAAGTGGCGGTGTCTGCCTGGCCGTTCTGCACCTCAAACTCGATGGCCGGGCCGCCGGCGGCGACGCTGGCTTCGGAAAGGGCGGTCAGCTCGCTCTGGATGGCAGTGCAAATTTCGTCCAGGCTGGAGTGGCTGGTGTACTGTACGATACCCACTTTGAAGCTCTCGCCGTCGGCGCTGCCGGAGGCGGTGGAAGCGGTGGAAGCGGGCGCGGAGCCGCAGGCGGCCAGCGACAGGGCCAGGGCGGCGGCGGTGAAAGCGGCGAAAAGGCGGTTCTTTTTCATGGTATGTTCCTCATTTCTTTTGAGTTCAAAGGGTGGATGGCGGTCAGCTGAAAGGACGCCATCGGCGCCATCGTGTGGAGAAACGGTTGCGGGCTTTGAGTTTTGCCATATCCGGCGCCTCCCTTCGGAAAAGAAATAAAAAAAGACCTGTCCTTGCATTGCTACAAGGACAGGTCTTTGAAAAACCTGCGGTGCCACCTTGTTTGCCCGGCCGCAAAAGGCGGGCCACTCGTGAGGGCGCCAACACGCCCTGCGCCCTGTAACGGGAGCCTCCCGGCGCAGCTACTGAGGGCGTTCGCCCCGTTCACCTTGCTCTCGGCGGTCCATTTGTCTGCCTCGCTTTCCGCCCGTTTCCAGCCTCCGGGCTCTCTGTAGGCGCGCTGTGCAGTTTTATCTCCGCCTCATTGATTTACTGACATTAAACCACAGCCCGAGGCATTTGTCAAGCATAAAATTTTTACCAGTTTAAAGCGGCAAAGCAAGCCGCCGGGCAGACGCGGCCGAACGGCCGCCGACGCGCAAAAAAAACGGGCGGGAAAACCCGCCCGCAAATCCGCTCAGCACCCGGCGAGATAGGCCGCCGGGCCGCTCTCGTAAAGGTCGCCGCCCACGGGGTCCAGCACCACGGTGAGGGGCATGTCCTCCACCACCAGCCGCCGCACCGCCTCACAGCCCAGATCCTCCCAGGCGATGACCTCCAGCTCCTTCACGCAGGCGGCCATCAGCGCGCCCGCGCCGCCCAGCGCCGCCAGGTACACGGCGCCCTCCTTTTTCAGGGCCTCTTTCACGGCCTTGTCCCGGGCGCCTTTGCCGATCATCACCCGCTGGCCCAGCGCGATGAGCCGGGGGGAGTAGGGGTCCATCCGCCCGCTGGTGGTGGGGCCTGCCGCGCCGATGACCCGGCCGGGCTGTTCCGGCGTGGGGCCCACGTAGTAGACCGCGCTGCCCTCCAGAGGGAAGGGGAGAGCCTCGCCCTTGTCCAGGCATTCCATCATTCGTTTGTGGGCCGCGTCCCGGGCGGTGTAAACGACGCCCGAGAGCAGCACAGTGTCTCCCGCACGCAGGGCGGCCAGCGCCTCGCGGGTGCAGGGAGTGGTCAGTCTGTGTTCCATCTTTGCGCCCTCCCTCTCACAGTTCCGCGCTGGCCCGCCGGGTGGCGTGGCAGCTCACGTTCACCGCCACCGGCAGCCCCGCCACATGGGTGGGGGCGGTCTCGATGGCAAGGCCCAGGGCGGTGGTCTTGCCGCCGAAGCCCTGGGGCCCGACGCCCAGTTCGTTCACTTCGGCCAGCAGCTTTTTCTCCAACGCGGCGTAGTATTCGTCCGGGTTGGGCTCATTCAGCGGGCGCAGCAGCGCCTGCTTTGCCAGCAGGGCCACCCCGTCGAAGCTGCCGCCAATGCCCACGCCCAGCACCATGGGCGGGCAGGGGTTGGAGCCTGCCAGCCGCACCGTTTCCAGCACGAAGCGCTCCACGCCCTCCACCCCGTCGGCGGGGCGCAGCATGGCAAGGCGGCTCATATTCTCGCTGCCGAAGCCCTTGGGGGCCACCGTCAGCTTCAGCCTGTCGCCGGGCACAAGGCGCAGGTGCAGCGCGGCGGGGGTGTTGTCGCCGGTGTTGCCCCGGCGCAGCGGGTCCACCACAATGCTCTTGCGCAGATACCCCTCGCCGTAGCCCCGGCGCACGCCCTCGTTCACCGCCGCTTCAAAATCGCCGTCGATGTGCACCTCCTGGCCCAGTTCGGCAAAGACCACGGCCATGCCGGTGTCCTGGCAGATGGGCAGGGAGCAGGCGCGGGCCATTTCCAGGTTCTTTTCCAAAAGGCCCAGGGTGTGCTTTGCCAGAGGCCAGGGCTCGGCGGCCCGGGCCGCGTGCAGCGCGGCTTCCACATCCGCAGGCAGGTGGGCGTTGGCCTCGATACACAGGGCGGCCACCGCTTCGGCGACGGCCGCGGCTTTGATCTCTCTCACAGGCGGGCCACCCCGCTTTCCCGGGCGGCGGCAGCCACCGCGGCGGCCACGGCCGGGGCCACCCGGTCGTCAAAGGCGCCGGGGATGATGTAGTCCTCGTTCAGCTCTCCGTCGGGGATGAGGCCGGCGATGGCCTTCGCCGCCGCCACCTTCATCTGGTCGTTGATGCACTTTGCCCGCACCGAGAGCGCCCCTTTGAACACGCCGGGGAAGGCCAGCACGTTGTTGATCTGGTTGGCAAAGTCGCTGCGGCCGGTGCCCATCACCCGCACGCCGGCGGCCTTGGCCTCGTCGGGCAGGATCTCCGGGGTGGGGTTGGCCATGGCGAACACCACCGCGTCCTTGGCCATGCTCGCGGCCATTTCCTGTTTCAGCGCGCCGGGCACCGACACGCCGATGAACACGTCCGCGTCCTTCACCGCTTCGGCCAGGCCGCCGGTGAGATGGCGGGGGTTGGTCACGGTGGCCAGCCACGCCTTGTGATCGGCCAGGCCCGCCGGCCGGCCCTCGTACAAAATGCCGTGCTCGTCCACGGCGGTCACATCGGTGGCGCCCGCCGCCAGCAGCATTTTGATGATGGCGGTGCCCGCCGCGCCGGGTCCGTTCAGCACGATACGAACGCGTTCCAGCTGCTTGCCCACCAGTTTCAGGGCGTTCAGCAGCGCCGCCGTCACCACGATGGCGGTGCCGTGCTGGTCGTCGTGGAACACGGGAATGTCCAGCTTTTCCTGCAGAATGCGCTCGATTTCAAAGCACTCGGGGCTGCGGATGTCCTCCAGGTTCACGCCGCCGAAGCCGGGGGCGATGAGCTCCACCGCCCGCACCACCTCGGCGGGGTCCTTGGTGTCCAGGCAGATGGGGAAGGCGTCCACACCGGCAAAGGCCTTGAACAGCAGCGCCTTGCCCTCCATCACCGGCAGGCCCGCCTTGGGGCCGATGTCCCCCAGGCCCAGCACCGCCGTGCCGTTGGTGACCACCGCCACCAGGTTGCCCTTGCCGGTGTAGTCATAGACCGCGTCCGGGTCCTGGGCGATGTGCCGGCAGGGCTCCGCCACGCCGGGGGTGTAGGCCAGCGAAAGATCGTCCCGCGTTTTCACCGGCACCTTGCCCACCACTTCCAGCTTGCCTTTGTGGGCGGCGTGCAGCGCCAGCGATTCCTTGTTGTAGTCCATGTTTGTGCCCCTCTTTCTTTCATGTCCGCGGCCCGGCGGGCCGGTTTTTAACGTCAGATGTTGCGCTCCATCTCATCGGTGGGTTCGTAGTTTATCTTCCAGTCAAGATAGGAGCCCAGCGTGCCGCAGCCGGTGCAGCGGTTGCCGATGTAGACCCACTTCACGCTGCCGTTCTCCCTGCGGGCAAATCCCACCCGCAGGTTGTACTCCTTGCAGCTTTTGCACACCGGGCACTTGCGCAGCCGCAGCCGCGCGTCTGCCCGGTAGTCCTCGCCGTCCAGCAGGATCTTTTTTGTGCCGCATGCCGTGCACTCCACCTGGATGACCCCTTCGTCCCGGTCCAGCCGCAGCAGGAACGCCTCGCTCCCGCAGGCGCGGCACACCACCGGCTTTATGTCCAGCGTTTCATTTGGCACATACAGCCGCAGCCACTCGTCGATGTCCGCGGCGCAGACTCCCGTCCAGTACTTTTTGCTTTTGTCGATCATGGCTCTTTCTCCGAAAACAGCGGCTTTTTGAAGCAGTTTTCCCACTTGTGGTCGCCCATGAGGCGGTCGGTCAGATGGCAGCTGTCCCACACCGCTAAAACTTCCAGGTCCCTGCATTCCTCGTAAGAACAGGGGACCCTCTCTCCCTTGATGTACAGCGAGCCCTTCCGGGTGATCTGGTCCACCCAGCAAAAAGGAGGCGGCCAGGCTTCTTCCTCCGCCGCAAAGGGGCGGGCGGCCACGAACTGCCACGAGCGAAAGGCGTGGTCGTAGACACAGACCACGAACTCATATTCCTCGTCTGGCGGCAGGTCCGACGGGCTCTCTCCCCGGTGCCGGTAAAAGGCCGCGGCGGCGCCTTTCAGCACCCGGCAAAACGCGAAGGTACCGTCCGGCAGGGGGATGGCGTACACATCTCCCACCCGCTTTCTGTGTGCCATGTTCCGTTCGCCCTTTCCCGCTTTTTTCTTTCATTATACTGTATTTGCCCATGCAAGCCAAACAAAAACGTGTATAAAATTTGATGTAATTTACAAATAGTAGTAAATAGGATACAGAATTGTGAATTTTTGACCCAAAAGCCTCGACGGTTTGACTTTGCGTGCTATAATAAGAGCCGATACTGCGCGGCCCCCGGCCGCAACATTACAGGAGGGAATACCACCTTGAAAAGCAAGATGATCCGCCTGGGCGCTGCCGCCCTGGCGCTTACCATGACCGCCGCGCTGGCGGGCTGCGGCTCTGCCGCCAGCAACTCTGCCTCCGGCTCTTCTTCCACCTCAGGCTCCGGTACATCCCAGGACGTGCCCGAGATGGTGGAGATCGACTACAGCAAATACATCGACGAGAACGGCTTCTGGAAGGACATCCATGCGCTGGACTACGTCACTCTGCCCGAGTACAAGGGCGTGGAGGTCCCCGCTGAGGAGATCGAGCCCACCGAGGAGGAGATGGACAGCAACCGTCAGAGCCTGCTGAGCCAGTGGGCCTACTACGACGAGGTCACCGACCGCGCCGTGGAGGACGGCGACACCGTGAACATCGACTATGTGGGCAGCGTGGACGGCGTGGAGTTCACCGGCGGCAACACCAATGGCGCGGGCACCACCGTGACCATCGGTGTGACCAGCTACATCGACGATTTCCTGGAGCAGCTCATCGGCCACAAGCCCGGCGAGACCTTTGACGTGAACGTCACCTTCCCCGAGGATTACAACGACTCCACCGACGCCGACGGCAACACCGTGGTGCTGGCGGGCAAGGACGCGGTGTTCACCACCACCATCAACTACATCCAGGGCGACGAACTGCTCTACCCCGAGATGGACGACGCCTTTGTGGCGGAGAACCTGCAGTCCACCTACGGCTGGACCACCGCCGCCGAGGCGGAGGAGGGCATTGCCACCGCCATCCGCAACACCAAGAAGTACAACTACATGCTGGACTATCTGGATCAGAACTCCAAGATCACCGAAGTGCCCGCCGAGATCTCCGAGTACATGCGTGAGGCTCAGCTGGCGGCCATCAACAACCAGGCGGCCAGCTACGGCATTTCTGTGGACACCCTGATGATGCTCTCCGGCTACGGCAGCGAGGCTGACTATCTGACCATGCTGGACGAGCAGCTGCCCGAGGCGGCCAAGTTCAGCCTGATCCGTCAGGCCATTGCCGAGCAGGAAGGTATGACCGCCGACGAGGCCGAGCTCAAGGAGCTGCTGGGCGACAACTACGACAGCTACGTGGAGGCCTACGGCCTGAACTACATCAAGCAGGATGTGCTCATCGGCAAGGTGGACCAGCTGCTGCTGGACGAAAACTGAGACCAAAAGCGCCAAGCGCCGGGACGGCATGCCGTCCCGGCGCTTTTTATGTTTCAGCCCAGCGTTTCCAGCGCGGTGCCGGGGTAGTAGTGGGCCAGGATGTCGGCACAGGACTTGCCGGTGAGGGCCATGGCGCTGGCGCCGTACTGGCTCAGGCCCACCCCGTGGCCGTAGCCCTTTGTGGTCACCGAGAACACCCCGTCGGCGTACTGGATGGAAAAACAGGCGCTGCGCAGCCCCAGGGCCGTGCGCAGGTCGGTGCCCCGGATGAACACCCCCGCGCACTCGATGGTGTCCACGTACCCGGCGGCGGTGGTGCTGGCCTCGCCGAACCAGCTTTCCGGCTTGCCCTGTTCCGGCTGCGCCCCCGGCACCGCCAGCACGATGGCGTCGTACATCTGCTGTGTGGTGTAGGTCACCGTCTGCTCGTAGCCTTCCGCGGTGAGGTCCAGGGTGGAGTCCACCCCGGAGAGGTAGGGCAGCGCCTCGTTCCACACGTTCTCGCTGGCCTCGGTCTGCCCGTTGCTGATGGCGTGGTAGCAGGCGGCGGCGGGCGCGCCCTCATAGGTGAGCACCTGGTGCAGGATGGGGGTGAACAGGCTCTCCAGCCGGGCCCAGTTCTCCTCAAAGGCGCTGCCCCAGTAGCTTTCCAGAACTTCCCGCGTCATGTATCCCTGCCGCCGGGCGGGGTCGGCGGAGAACCATGCCCCCGAGAGCTTGTCCGCGTCGGCGTGGTCCCGCTGATAGAGGGCGTAGCTGTGGCTGGCGATGGCCTGGGCCTTCAGCGCCTCGTCCGGCCAGGTGACGGGCATTTCGCTGGCCGCCGCGCCGATGAGGTATTCCAGCAGCGGCACCTCCAGCACCTGCTGGCTGCCCGCGTCCCACAGGCGGATGACTTCGCTGTCGGCGGCGCTGCCCGCGGGCTGCTGTGTTTCGCCGGAGGCGGAGGGCAGCAGGAACTGGGCGGCGGGGCTGCGGCCTTCTTCTTCCGCCCCGGAGGCGGCGGGGGCGCTTTGGTCAAAAGAGCCGTCGGCCAGCACCGGGACCAGCAGGCTCACCAGCGGCAGGCAGTAGGTGAGCAGGGCAAACAGAGCGATGGGAAGCAGCGCGCGTTTCATAACGTCCTCCTTTTTTGCCGCCCTTGCAATTTAAGGGCAAAGCGTGTAATATGAAAAACATATATTAAAAGGGAAAACAGGGCCGCGAGGGGCGGCCGCAGAAAAACGGGAAAGTATTGATTTGGAAAGGGGCGAAGATCATGGCAGTGGAAAAGACCCGGCTCGCACCGGAGACCATGAAATATCTATGCGAAGAATACCTGAAAAATAACTACATCGACCCCGAGACCAGCGAGCGGCTGGGGGTCAAGCGCGGCCTGCGCAACCCCGACGGCACCGGCGTGCTGGCGGGGCTGACCAACGTCTGCGACGTGGTGGGCTACGACAAAACGGAGGCCGGCGCGGTGGTGCCCATCCCCGGCAAACTCATCTACCGGGGCGTCAACGTGGAAAAGATCGTGGAGGAAGCCTATCAGAAGGACCGCTTCATGTTTGAAGAGGTCATCTGGCTGCTGCTCTTCGGCACCCTGCCCACCGCGGACGAACTGTCCCAGTTCTGCGGGATCCTGGAGAGCCACCGCGCCCTGCCGGACAGCTTTGCCGAGGACATGATCATGAAGGCCCCCAGCCCCAACATTATGAACAAGCTGGCCCGGGGCGTGCTGGCCATGTACAGCTACGACGAGAACCCCGAGGGCCTGAGCCTGGAGAACCTGCTGGAGCAGTCCATCAGCCTCATCGCCGGGCTGCCCACCATCATGGTGAACGCCTGGCAGGTCAAGCGGCGTATCTACGACCACGAGAGCATGTTCTTCCACATGCCCATCCCCGGCCAGAGCACCGCCGAGCACATCCTGGCCACCTACCGGGCGGACCAGAAGTTCACCCACGAGGAAGCAAAGCTGCTGGATCTGTGCCTGGTGCTCCACGCGGATCACGGCGGCGGCAACAACTCGGCCTTCACCTGCCGGGTGCTGTCCTCCTCCGGCACCGACACCTACTCCGCCATCGCGGCGGCCATCGGCAGCCTGAAGGGCCCCAAGCACGGCGGCGCGAACCTGAAGGTGATGGAGCAGCTGGGCCACATCCAGGCCGGCGTGCAGAACCACACCGACGAGGACGAGGTGCGGGAGTTCCTGCGCAAGATCATCCGCCGCCAGGAGGGCGACGGCAGCGGCCTGATCTACGGCATGGGCCATGCGGTCTACACCCTGAGCGACCCCCGTGCGGTCATCCTGCGCGAGAAAGCCCGGGACCTGGCCATGGAAAAGGGCTTTGAGGACGAGTTCAACCTCCTGTGCCTGGTGGAAAAGCTGGGCCCCCAGGTCTTTGCCGAGGAAAAGGGCAACAAGACCGTCTGCGCCAATGTGGACCTGTTCAGCGGCCTGATCTACAAAATGCTGGGCATTGGGCCGGACCTGTACACCCCGCTGTTCGCCATCAGCCGCATTCCCGGCTGGTGCGCTCACCGGATCGAAGAAGTGATGTTCGCCAACCGCATTATCCGCCCGGCCTACAAGTATCTGGGCGTGCGGCAGAAATACAAGACCCTTGAGGAACGCTGATGAAACGCTTTGCTGCCTTTTTGCTTTTGCTGGTCTCGGCCCTGGCCGGCGCGGCCCGCTGGCTGGACGTGGTGAACTACACCGACCTTGACACCGGCTTTGTCACCTGGGGCCCCGCCTGGGCGCGCTACGCCATTGCGGGAGGCGTGCTGTTTCTGCTGGCGCTGGGCGCGCTGCTGGCGCCCCGCCGCCCCGCCGCTCTCTGCGGCCAGAGCACGGCTCAGGGCGTGCTGTGCTTTCTGACGGGCTTCGGCTTTGCCGCCCTGGGCGGCGCCAAGCTGGCCGGCTGGGCGCAGCTGGACGCTTTCGGCAAAGCGGGGGCGGTGCTCTATCTCATCAGCGCCGTCTGGATGCTGCTGCTGGGCCGCAGCCGGTTCACCCCTGAGTTCGAGGCTCCCACCCGCAGCGCCCTGGTGGGCGTGGCGGGCACCCTCTCGCTCTACCTGCTCACCATCAGCCGCTTTGGCCTTGCCCCCACCGGCATGGCCCGGGTGGACGCCAACTTCGCCGCGCTGGCGGCGCTGGCGGCACTGCTTTTCACCGCCGCCCAGGCCAAGGTGGCCTATGTGCCCGGCGGGCGCAGCGGCGGCTGGGTGTTCTTCACCGGCAGCGCGGCCTTCCTGCTGTGCACCTGCCTGGCTTTCCCCGGCACGCTGGCCCGCTTCATGGTGGGCCTGGCCGGCGCGGCGGACCTGGCGGAGGCCGCGGCGCTGGCCCTGGTGGGCGTGTGCGGCGCGGTCTATGCCTTCGGCTCCGTGGGCGAACCCGCCCCGGAGGAGAACGCGGCCTCTCAAATGTAAAAAGTTTGTAAAGAGCGGACGGCGCGATTGACGTGCCGTCCGCTTGCGCGTATAATAAAAGATGTTGAAAAGGGAGTAGTGTAGGCGGCCTTTCCTGGCCGCTGTGCCGCATCGCCAACAATCCCGGCCCTTTGAGCCTGGCGGCGCGGACCCCTTCCGGTGGTCACAAGACTTTTCAGCAGCCGCGCAATGCGGCTGCCGGGGAGTCTTTTTTCTTAACTTTCCCGGCTTACATAAACGCCGGGCCATTTTTTTGCCCGGCTGCAGACAGCCGGGCTTTTTTTGCGCCCGGCACAGGAGGGAAAAGAATGGAAAACTGGTACGAAAAAACAGCGCAGCAAACCTTGGACGCCCTCTCCGTTTCCGCCCAGGGCCTGTCCGCCGAAGAGGCGGCCCGCCAGCTGGAGAAATACGGGGAGAACAAACTCACCGAAGGCAAGAAGAAGAGCGCTCTGCAGGTGTTTGCCGAGCAGTTCAAGGACCTGCTGGTCATCATTCTGGTGGCGGCGGCCCTCATCTCCCTGGCCAGCGGCCAGAGCGAGAGCACGCTGGTCATCTTTGCGGTGCTGCTGCTCAACGCGGTGCTGGGCACCGTGCAGTACCTCAAGGCGGAAAAAAGCCTTGAGAGCCTGAAGGCCATGTCCGCCCCCACCGCCAAAGTGCTGCGGGGCGGCGAGACGGTGGCCCTGCCCTCGGCCCAGGTGGTGCCCGGCGACGTGGTGCTGCTGGAGGCCGGCGACATGGTGGTGGCCGACGGCCGGCTGCTCAACAGCTGGTCGCTGAAGATCAACGAGAGCAGCCTCACCGGCGAGAGCGAGCCGGTGGAAAAGACCGACGGCGCGCTGGAAGGGGAGAACATCCCCCTGGGCGACCGCAAGAATATGGCCTTCTCCGGCTCCCTCGTCACCTACGGCCGCGGCCTGATGGTGGTCACCGGCACCGGCATGGACACCGAGATCGGCCACATCGCCGCGCTGATGAACCGCACCCAGCAGCGCAAGACCCCCCTGCAGCAGAGCCTGGACGCCTTCAGCGGCAAGCTGGCGGCGGTCATCATGGCCATCTGCGGCGTGGTGTTCCTCCTTTCCATCTTCCGCAGCGGCATGCCCGTGCTGGACTCCCTGATGTTCGCCGTGGCGCTGGCGGTGGCCGCCATTCCCGAAGCCCTCAGCTCCATCGTCACCATCGTGCTGGCCATGGGCACCCAGAAGATGGCCCGCCAGAACGCCGTCATCAAGGACCTGAAGGCGGTGGAGAGCCTGGGCGCGGTGTCGGTCATCTGTTCCGACAAGACCGGCACCCTCACCCAGAACCGCATGCAGGTGCAGAAAGCCTGGGTGGCCGGGCAGGAGCTGGAGGCGGCGGATATGGCCGCCGACGACCCGGCCCAGACCCTGCTGGCCGAGATGGGCCTGCTGGCCAGCGACGCCACCATGAGCGAGGAAGGCGCGGTGGGCGACCCCACCGAGATCGCCCTGGTGCAGCTGGGCCGGGGCATGGGCATGAACGAGCACGTGCTGCGGGGCGAGTGCCCCCGCCTGGGCGAACTGGCCTTTGACTCCGACCGCAAGCTGATGAGCACCCTTCACCGGGTGGACGGGGCGCGCACCCTTTACACCAAGGGCGCCATGGACGAACTGCTGGCCCGCTCGGCGCGCATTCTCACGCCGGAGGGCGAGCGGCCCCTCACCGAAGAGGACAAAGCCCTGCTGGTGGGGGTGAACGAGAGCTGGTCCCGCCAGGGGCTGCGGGTGCTGGGCTTTGCCCGCCGCACCCTGGAGGAGAGCGAACCCCTGATCATGGCCAGCGAGCGGGACTTCACCTTTGTGGGCCTGGTGGCCATGGTGGACCCGCCCCGGCCCGAATCCATCCAGGCGGTGGCGGACGCCCGCCGCGCCGGCATTCGCACCATTATGATCACCGGCGACCACAAGGTGACCGCCAGTGCCATCGCCGCCCAGATCGGCATTATGCAGCCGGGGGACCAGGCGCTGGACGGCGCGGCGCTGCAAAGCATGACCGACGAGCAGCTGGACGAAGTGCTGCCAAAGGTGTCGGTCTACGCCCGGGTCTCGCCGGAGCACAAGATCCGTATCGTGGAGGCCTGGCAGCGCCGGGGCAGTATCGTGTCCATGACCGGCGACGGCGTGAACGACGCGCCTGCCCTCAAGCGGGCGGACATCGGCGTGGCCATGGGGATCACCGGCACCGAGGTCAGCAAGGACGCCGCCTCCATGATCCTCACCGACGACAACTTCGCCACCATCGTGCGGGCGGTGGTGAACGGCCGCGGCGTTTATGCCAACATCAAAAACGCCATCCAGTTCCTGCTTTCCGGCAACACGGCGGGTATCCTCTGCGTGCTGTGGGCCTCGCTGGCGGCGCTGCCGGTGCCTTTCCAGGCGGTGCACCTGCTGTTTATCAACCTGCTCACCGACAGCCTGCCCGCCATCGCCATCGGCATGGAGCCGGCGGGTGAGGACCTGCTGGACCAGCCTCCCCGCGACCCCAAACAGCCCCTGCTGGATAAGGGCCTGCTGGGCGCCATCGGCGCACAAGGGCTGCTGATCGGCGCGGCCACCATGACCGCCTTCTACCTGGGCCTTTCCGCCGGCGGCGCGGCCATGGCCAGCACCATGGCCTTCGCCACCCTGACGCTGGCCCGCCTGTTCCACGGCTTCAACTGCCGCGGCCGGGCCTCCATCTTCAAGCTGGGCTTTGCCGGCAACTGGTACAGCCTGGGCGCCTTCGTTCTGGGCGTGGTGCTGCTGGCCGCCGTGCTCTTTGTGCCGGGCCTCTCCGGCCTCTTCGCCGTGAGCGCCCTCTCCGCCGCCCAGCTGGGGCAGGTCGCCCTGCTGGCCGTGGCGCCCACCGTGGTCATCCAGCTTTACAAGATCGTCAAGCGCTGAAAAAAATGAAAAGCGGCCCCGTGCCGGGAAGTTCCCGGCGCGGGGCCGCTTTATTTAAAAAATTATGTAAGATTGTCGGTGCGTTCGCCCCGCAGGTTCTCGCCCATGCGGCACTTGACCTCGGCGGCGTCCAGACCTTTGCTGAACAGATAATAGAGCTTGGCCACCGCGGCTTCGGTGGTCATGTCGCCGCCGCTCACCGCGCCCGCCGCCGTCAGCGCTGCGCTGGCGGCGTATTCGCCCAGCAGCACGCCGCCCTCGAAGCACTGGCTGCACACCGTGAGCACCGCGCCGTTCTGCCAGGCCTTGCGGATGAGGGGCGGCAGCGCGCCCTGTTCGTCGGGGATGTTGCCCGCGCCGAAGGTCTCCAGCACGATCCCCCGCAGCCGCCGGGTCATAATGGGTTCGAACAGGTCGAACTGAATGCCCGGAAACACCTTCAGCACCCCGATGGGCACGTTGTCAAAGGGGGCCAGCGCCGCCGGGCCTTCCGGCGCGGGGCGGCGCAGGGCGGCGTTGTCGTAGCGGATGTTCACCCCGGCCAGGGCCAGCGGCGGGTAGTTGGGGCTGAAAAAGGCCTGCAGCCCGTCCGCCGAGCGCTTCACCGCCCGGCAGCCCCGCAGCAGCTTGCCGCCGAAATAAAGGCACACTTCGGAGGCGCGCCCGTCCGCCGCAATGAGCAGGCTGGTGATGAGGTTCTCCCGCCCGTCGCTGCGCAGACGGCACAGGGGGATCTGGCTGCCGGTGAGCACCACCGGCTTTTGCAGGTTCTCCAAAATGAAGCTCAGTGCCCCGGCGGTGTAGGCCATGGTGTCGGTGCCGTGCAGCACCACAAAGCCGTCGTAGTCGTTGTAGCGCTCAAAAATGGCCCGTCCGATGGCGTTCCACTCGCCCACGGCGATGTTGGAGGAGTCCAGCAGCGGGTCCATCTCCACCAGGTCCCAGGCGGGAGCCTCGGGGCCGGTCAGTTCCGGCATGGCTGCCAGCAGCGGCCCCAGATACCCCGGCCGGGGCGCATAACCCCTGGGGGTGGGCACCATGCCGATGGTGCCGCCGGTGTAGAGGATACAAATTCGCTTTTCCATGTCCTGCCTCCCGAAAAATCGTGCACATCCATTATAATATAGCAGGATACGCCGGTCAATCGGGCAGGACGCACCGGGGCGAAAGCTGCACATACACCGGGCTGTAGCGGTCGGCCAGCAGGGCGGCGGCGTGGGGCGGGCGGGGCAGGCGCGCCACCGGGCACAGCGGCAGCGACAGCGCCGCCGCCACCCCCTTGCCCGGGCGGCTCTCCAGCGTGAAGGCTCCGCCGTAGCGGGCCGCGAAGGCGGCGGCCAGAGGCAGCCCCAGCCCCAGGCCCGGCAGGCTGCCCGCCCCGGCGAAGGGGGTCAGGGCCAGCCGCTGGCGGTGGGGCGGAATGCCCGGCCCCCAGTCCCGCAAAAGCAGCACCGCCCGGCCGCCCTGGCGCACACAGCGCACGCTCACCGCAGGCTTCGCCCCGCCGTACAAAAGGCTGTTGCACAAAAGATTCAAAAGCACCGCCCCAAAGGCCGGTTCGCCTGCGGCCACCGGAAGCGGCTGGCCGCAGGCGGAAAACCGCAGCAGGGAAGGGGGCATGGGGCACACCTCCCGCGCCGCCTCCACCAGCGCCCGGGCGCTGGCGGAGAGATCCATCACCCGCGCCGGCAGGCCTCCGCACGTCAAATGCGCCCACATCTCCAGATTCTGCGCCGCCCGCAGAATGCGGTAGGCGGCGGCCCGCTGCGCCGCCCCTTCGGCCGTGAGCACTTCGGCGCATTCCGCGCGCAGCAGCGCCGCCGTGCGGCGGGCGCACTCCGCCTGCAGGCCCATGTACATTCCTCCCTTTGGCAGTGTTCTCCCTTTAGTGTGACGTGGCGCGGCCCGTTCATGCGCGGGTTGTACCTTCCAAAGTTTTCTTTTGCATTTTTGTGTTAAATTCTTCACAGCCCCTTGTGCTTTGAATAAAATTGCGATACAATAAAACCAGCCGTGAGATGTTCCGCCCGCAAGGGCGTGACGCGAATCATAAGGAGGATTTTACAATGGCAGTGAAAGTTGCAATCAATGGTTTTGGCCGCATCGGCCGTCTGGCCTTCCGTCAGATGTTTGGCGCGGAGGGCTACGAAGTGGTGGCCATCAACGATCTGACCAGCCCCGAGATGCTGGCCCATCTGCTGAAGTACGATACCGCCCAGGGCCGTTACGACGGTCACACTGTGGTGGCCGGTGAGGACTCCATCACCGTGGACGGCAAGAAGATCACCATCTACAAGAACCCCAACCCCGCCGAGCTGCCCTGGGGCGAGCTGGGTGTGGACGTGGTGCTGGAGTGCACCGGTTTCTTCACCAAGAAGGACAAGGCCATGGCTCACATCGAAGCCGGCGCCAAGAAGGTCGTCATCTCTGCCCCCGCTGGCAACGACCTGAAGACCATCGTTTACAGCGTGAACGAGAACACCCTGACCGCCGATGACCAGATCATCAGCGCCGCTTCCTGCACCACCAACTGCCTGGCTCCCATGGCGAAGGTCCTGAACGACACCTATCCCATCCAGAGCGGCATCATGACCACCGTCCACGCCTACACCGGCGACCAGATGATCCTGGACGGCCCCCACCGCAAGGGCGACCTGCGTCGTGCCCGTGCCGGCGCCGCCAACATCGTTCCCAACAGCACCGGCGCTGCCAAGGCCATCGGCCTGGTCATCCCCGAGCTGAACGGCAAGCTGATCGGCTCCGCTCAGCGCGTCCCGACCGCGACCGGTTCCACCACCATCCTCGTCGCCGTCGTCAAGGGCAAGGATGTCACCAAAGAGGGCATCAACGAGGCTATGAAGTCCGAGGCGACCGAGTCCTTCGGCTACAACACCGACGAGATCGTC
>DXFW01000033.1 GCA_019114225.1 Candidatus Allofournierella pullicola
CCCCTCCACCATGTAGCCCACACAATCAATCAGCCGGGTCTTGAAGCTGCCGCCCCCTTCCAGCTCGATGGTGACGGCGGTCTCCGGGATGAATTTGGGCTCGGTGGTCATAATGGTGCGCCCTGCTGCCGACTGGGGCAGTTCGTCCCGGGCGCGGGTCTTGACCGAGGGCACCGTGAGCCGCGGGAGGATGAGTTCTTCCATGAACTTCTTCACAAAAGTGCTCTTGCCGGTGCGCACCGGGCCCACCACGCCGATGTAGATGTCGCCGCCGGTGCGGGCGGCAATGTCCTTGTATACGCTGCTGCTTTCCATACGCCGGCCTCCTTTCAAACGGTCATGGGCACCAGCAGCCGGGTGGGCGTGGTCAGCTGCAGGTCCTCCAGGTGGTTCAGCTTCATCATGGCCGCCGGGGGCACATGGTAATGCTTTGCAATGTCAAAGATGTTTTCGCCCCCCTGGGCATAGCAGATACGCAGGGCCACATCCGGCTCGGCGTTTTCCAGCGCAGTCTCACAGGTGATGGAATCCACCACTGTCTCTTTGGTGCGGTGGAACACAAGACCCCGCACCCGGATGGAGACCCGCACCGTCACCTCACCGCCTGCCGCCGACGGCTGGGCCGAAGTGACCACCGGCCAGCACTCGGCCCGGTACTGATCGGCGGTGCCGGGCCAGACGTCGGGCAGCTGATAGTCAAAGGCTTTGTCGTAACAGTCGATCTCGCCCAGGGAGTTCATGCACAGCACGTGGGCGCTTGCCCGGCCTCCCAGGCTGACCCCGCCGCCCTCCGCCGCCACCCATTCCAGCGGGTGCAGCGTGACCAGGCAGCCGATGATCTGGGCGTTCTCATCCGGCAACGGGCCGGAGGCAGTGGCCTCCGCCGTGCGGTTCAGTGTTTCCGCCAGCTGCTCGGCGGTGACGGTCTTGTAGGTGACGTCGGCGCTGTACTGGGTGGAGAAGGCGTCGGACACCACATAGCACTCCACCGGGCGCACCATGCGCAGATGAAGCATGGCGGTAACGGTGAGGGTCCCTGTCCCCTCCTGCCCCGCGGCGGCGGTGAGGGTGCAGCCGATCATCTCGGCCTCGGCAAAGGCGACGGCGTCCTCGGGGGCTCCGTCCAGATCAATGATCTGATTGAACGGCACCGGCTGCTCCACGGTCTCCAGCTGCCAGCCAGGCTGGCTGCGGTAGGTCAGCGCCACCTGGATACGGCCCTTGACCACTGCCTTCCCGGTGATAACCTTGACCTCGTCCACCTGGCCCACGCCGGAAACGTCGATGACCGCCTGCACCTGATCGGGCAGGCTAACCTCCTCCTCGGCGGTGAGCAGCTTATCCAGGTTTGCCACCGCGCGAAGCCCGTTCACCGGAATGAGTTTCTGTTCGGCGCCGCAGTCCGCCAGCGCGGTGATGACCTCCTGCTCGCTCTGGGCGCACACCTGGGCGGACAGGGCATAGGCGCCCCGCACATCCACACGGCGCTGGTTCACCGCGCGGCAATTGATGTACTCCACTTCGCCGCTCACCGCCACGGAATACCCCTGGTGCTGGCCTTCGGGCAGATCCATGGCCCGGGTGAAGGGGATCTTCTGCTCCACCTGGCACAGGCTCTGGTCCTCTTCCGCCTGATAGTAGACCACACACCGCAGATAGCCCTCCACGGTGAGGCGGCCGGGCGTTACCTGTTTTTGCAGGGTGACGGGATAAACAAAGCACTTGACGATCTTAAAGACCTGCGGCAGATAATCCGGGATGAGAAGTTCGGTCTCGATGGGCAGCTCGGCTTTGGTCTCCCACAGGCTGCCCATGGTGGATAAGGTATCTCTAAACACCTTGAGTTCCATTGTTTCGCCCCTTTCGCGTGTTCTGACACATGTATATTCACGCCGCGGGAGGCATATGCCGCAAAAGCGGACAAACAAGGCAGCGCCCGCGCACCGGCCTTGAAACCGGTGCGCGGGCGCTGCCGCTTGCGGGGCGTTACCCCTCTTTTTTGATCTTGAACAAGGCGCGCAGGAACCCTGCGAGACACTTCGGACTTTTGACCACGACCACCTGCATGGCGCTTCCCCCTTTTCAATGGCTCTTTGTACGGATACGCCATTATATCCCCCGGGGGAGGAAAATGTGCACGGGAGCGGCCGTTTTTGCCGCCGGGACGCTTATTTCGGCGCGCAGACCAGCAGCAGGCTGCCGTCCGCCACCTGCACTTCGGCGCCGCCGGGCAGGGTCTCGTTGCTGGCGCCCAAGGTGGCGTCCGGCATAAGGCGGGCATTTTGCAGCGGGTATTTGGCCCCGGAGATACAAACGCCCTCCGCAGCGCCTTCCAGCGGGAAGAGAGAGAAGTAGGCTTCCGGGTCGTGGGGCACCCGCGCCGGGCGGCCGGGCAGCACATAGCGCAGCACCGCTCCCCGGCCCGCAATGGTGACTTTCGGGCCCTGTTTTGCCAGCCAGAGCCCGGCGGCGATGGCGGCAAGGCTGTGGTCCAGCCGCGCGCCGCCCAGCACCCCCAGGATGAGGGCCTCGTCAAAGCCCTTTTCCACGGCAAGGCGGGCGGCATAGTGGGTGTCGGTGTCGTCCTTTTCCGCCGGCAGCACCACCAGGTTTCCTGCCTCAGGGCGGGGCGCGGAATCAAAGTCGCCCACGATGAGGTCCGGGGCCACGCCCAGCGCCGCGGCGTTACGGTAGCCCGCGTCACAGGCAATGGCGTAGTCGCCGGGCACAAACAATTCCTTCTGCTCCGGGTCCACCGGCCCGGCTCCGATGATGACACAGCGCGGCATGGGCGCTTCCTCCTTTGGTTTGCGTCATGGGAAAAGGCCGGGGCGCGGCCCCGGCCTTTTGAATGCGGTGTTCAGCGCACTTCCCAGTCCTTGATGTCCTTCACTTCGTCGTACATGGCAAGGTAGCTCTCGTAGCGGGTGGGGCTGATCTCCCCCGCCTCCACCGCCGCGCGCACGGCGCAGCCCGCCTCGCTGCGGTGGGAACAGCCGGTGAAACGGCATTCCGGAATGTAAGCTTCGAATTCCGGGAAGGCGTACTGCAGGTTCTCCTTGGGGATGTAACAGGCACGGCCGGTGTCCAGGCTGGCAAAGCCGGGCGTGTCGGCCACAAAGCCGCCAAAAGCCTCGAAAATTTCCACTTCGCGGGTGGTGTGGCGGCCGCGGCCCAGCTTTTGGCTGATGGCGCCGGTCTCCCGGGAAAGCTGAGGCAGCAGGGCGTTGAGCAGGGTGCTTTTGCCCACACCGGAGTTTCCGCAGAAGGCGCACAGACGGCCCTCGATCCAGCCGCGTATCTCGTCCAGGCCCTCGCCGGTGGCATGGTCGGCCACAATGACCGGCAGCGGCGAAGGGGCGTAGGCACTTTTCAGCTTTTCCGCTCCCGCCAGGTCAGACTTTGTGATGATGAGCACCGGCTGGGCGTCCTTGTCCGCCGCGATGGCACTGAGCTTATCCAGCACCAGGGTGCTGGGGGTGGGCTGGGTGGTGCTGGCCACGATGAACAACACGTCCAGATTGGCGATGGGTGGGCGGACAAAGACGTTTTTGCGGGGCAGGATGTCGGCAATGACCCAGCTGCCCGCCTCTTCTTCCACCGTCACCTTGTCCCCCGCCACGGGGGTGATGTTCCGTTTGCGGAAGATCCCTTTGGCCTTGCATTCCAGCATGCGGTCCCCGGCCTTCACATAGTAAAAGCCGCCGATCCCCTTTGTGATATATCCTTCAGGCATAAAGTTCCTCTTGCTGCAAAGGCCGGTCAGGTGGTGCCACCACCGGGCTCGGTGCTGGCGGTGGGGGCGGGAGCGGGTGAGGGCTCAGTGCTCGGCGTGGGCACCGGAGAAGGCACCGGGCTGGGCGTGGGCGCCGGGGTGGGCGCGGGCGTGGGCTCCGGGGTGGGTTCCGGCGTGGGCTCGGGTCCCTTGGAGACCACCAGACCTACCTGAGAGTAGATTTTGACGGTGGAGCCCTCCACAGGGGTGGAGTCGATGACAATGCCCGCCGCGTACTCGCTGCTGTAAGCCTCGGTAACAACGCCGGTGACCAGGTTGTTGTTGGTCAGCGCCTTCTGGGCGTCCTCCAGGGAAATGCCCCTCACCGGAGGCACGGTGGTCTCGGTCTCGATCTTCTTCTGGCTCACATAGACCGAGATGGTCTCGCCGCTGGCAATACTTTCGCCTGCCGCCGGCTCGGTGCGGATGACGGTGCCCTCGGCAAGGGTGTCGTCCTCCACGATCATGCGCCGCACCTGCAGGCCCAGATCCTTCAGTTCCTCTTCGGCGTCGGCAATTTTCCACTGGGTCACGTCAGGCACGTTGACATACAAAGTGCCCAGGCTGACCTTGACGGTGACCTTCTGGCCCTCCTTGACGGTGCGGGGCCCGCGGGGGGACTGGTAGTAGATGACGCCCTCTTCATACTGGGCGTTGTATTCCTGTTCGGCCACCAGGGTCAGCTGGCCGGAATACTGATCCTTCACCGTCTCCCACTGCATGCCGGTGAAATCGGGCAGTTCCACGTCCTTCTTGTTGCTGAACAGGGGGTTGGTGGAGTTGGCAAAGATGAGATAGCACAGAATCGCGCTGCCCAGCGCGAAGGCAGCGGCCATGCCTGCCAGGATGGGCAGCACGCCCACCTTGCGGCGGGATTTGCGCGGGCCGCCGCTTTTGCTGCCGGAAGAGGGCGCCTGCGCTTTGCGCGGCCCCTGCGAAGAGGGAGTTCTGCGGCCCGAGGGGCCGTTGCTTGACTGTTTAACCACCTTGTCGATATACCTCGCTGGCGAATCTTCGGTCATATATTCGTACTCGAACCGGATACTGGGGTTCTTTTTGAACTCCTCCAGGTCGTTGAGCATGGCCCGGGCGCTGGGGTAGCGCCGCGCCGGGTCCTTCGCCATGGCCCGGGCGGTGATGTCCTGCAGTGCTTTGGGCACGTCCGGCGCCACCTCGCTGAGAGGCGCGGCGGTGTCGGCAATTTGTTTGATGGCCACAGACACCGCGCTGTCCGACTCGAAGGGCAGTTTGCCGGAGAGCATTTCGTACATCATCACGCCCATGGAATAGATATCCGCCTTGGCGTCGGTGACGTCGCCCTTGGCCTGCTCGGGGCTGATGTAGTGCACCGAGCCGATGGCCTTCTCGCTGGTGTCCTGATACTCCGCGCGGGAGAAGCGGGCAATGCCGAAGTCCATGATCTTGACCCGGCCGTCCGCCAGAAGCATGATGTTCTGGGGCTTGATGTCCCGGTGGACAACGCCCTTCTGGTGGGCATGGTCCAGCGCGTCCAGCACCTGCTGGCAGAAGTGGACCACCTCTTTCCAGGTGAGGGGCCCGCCCCGGCGGTTCATGTATTCCTTCAGGGTGATACCGTCGATGTACTCCATCACAATGAACTGGAGCCGGTCGGTGACCGAGACGTCGAACACCTTGACGATGTTGGGGTGGTCCAGAATGGAGATGGCCTTGGATTCGTTCTTGAAGCGCCGCACCAGTTCGGTGTTCTGGCTGAACTCCTCCCGCAAGATCTTCACCGCCACCACAGCGTCGGTCTTGAGGTCCCGTCCTTTATAGACGTTCGCCATGCCGCCCACGCCCACCAGGCTTTCCAGCAGGTAGCGGCCCTCCAGTTTTTTGCCGATCAGTTCGTCCATTTCAATCCTCCGTGGGTTCCACCCCTACCAGCACAGCGGTCACATTGTCCTGGCTGCCTGCGGCCAGGGCCCGCTCCACCAGCTTGCGGGGGGTGATGAAGAAGGGGGTGTGCTCCAGAATGTCCTGCAATTGCTCTGCGGGCACCGCGCCGGAAAGGCCGTCGGAGCAGAGCAGCAGCACATCGCCCTGTTTGACCGGGGCGCTGGTGTAGTCCCCTTCCACCTCGGGCTCCACGCCCAGGGCTTTGGTGATGAGATTTTTGTGGGGGTGGCAGGCGGCCTGCTGACGGGTGATCTGCCCGCTTGCGACCATCTGCTGCACCATGGTGTGGTCCACCGTGAGCTGCACCAGCTCCCCCGGGCGGCACAGATAGGCGCGGGAGTCGCCCACGTGGGCAACATGCACCATGCCGCGGCGCACCAGCACGCACACTGCGGTGGTGCCCATGCCCCGGTGGCTGGGGTCCTTCAGGGACTCGGCG
Source organism: Candidatus Allofournierella pullicola (assembly GCA_019114225.1). Lineage (GTDB taxonomy): Bacteria > Bacillota > Clostridia > Oscillospirales > Ruminococcaceae > Allofournierella_A > Allofournierella_A pullicola. The sequence continues at coordinate 6,135 of DXFW01000033.1, forward strand.
TAGACCGCCCGGTTGGCCTGGGCGATACACCGGGCAAGCAGGGCCTGCTCGCCGCCTTCTTCCAGGCCCGGCAGGCCCTCGGCAAAGCAGTCCTCCAATGCGTCGGTGGCCACCTGGCTGGCAAGCTGCCCTGCGGCGGCGCCGCCCATGCCGTCGCACACGACAGCCCAGACCGTGTCGTCGGGAAGGCGCGCGGCGCGGTAGTTATCCTGATTTTCGGAGCGGTAGCCGCCCTTGTCGGTCTTGCCCGCCAGTTTCATTTCCTTCCCTCCTTTGCCGCCTCTTCGCGGCGCAGCTGGCCGCAGGCGGCGCTGATGTCGCTGCCCAGGCGGCGGCGCACGGTGGCGTTCACCCCCAGGTCTGTGAGCAGCGATTGAAAGCGCTTGACGTTTTCGGCGTCGGTGGCGGAATAGGGGCTGCCGTCCACCGGGTTGATGGGGATGAGGTTCACATGGGCCCCCATGCCCCGGATGAGCGCCGCCAGTTCCCGCGCGGTGGCGGGGCTGTCGTTGACGCCCCGCACCATGGAGTATTCAAAGCTCACCCGCCGGCCGGTGGTCTGCTGGTAGCGGCGGCAGGCCGCGATGAGCTGGGCCACCGGGTAGGCGTCGTTCACCGGCATCATCTTGCTGCGCATTTCGTCGTTGGGCGCGTGCAGCGAGATGGAGAGAGTGAGCTGCAGTTTTTTCTCCGCCAGTTTGTCGATCATGGGCACAACGCCGCAGGTGGACAGGCTGATGTTGCGCATGCCGATGTTCACCCCGTCGGGGCTGGAAATGATGGAGAGGAAATCCATCACGTTGTCGAAGTTATCCAGCGGTTCGCCAATGCCCATGAGCACGATGTGGCTGATCCGCTCGCCCACGTCCTTCTGGGCGGTGTAGATCTGGGCAGCGATCTCCCCTGCTTCCAGGTTGCGCACCCGGCCCGCCTGAGTGGAAGCGCAGAAGCGGCAGCCCATGCGGCAGCCCACCTGGGTGGACACGCAGGCGGTGACGCCGTAGTGGTAGCGCATGATGACCGTTTCAATGCAGTTGCCGTCCTCCAGGGCAAACAGGTATTTCACCGTGCCGTCTTTGGACTGCTGCCGCCGGGCGATGGCGGGGGCGGCGATGTAATATCCCTCTTCCAGCCTGGCCAGCAGGGCCTTGGGCTGGTCGGTCATGGCGGAAAACTCCGTGACCAGCTTCTGGTGCAGCCAGTGGAAGATCTGTTTTGCCCGGAAGGCGGGCTGGCCCAGCTCTTTCATCAGCGCGGTCAGCTGTTCGGGCGTATAGGAGGATATACAGTTCTTGCTCATTGTATCACAAACCCTCGTTCGTTTCCATACCCGGGCGTTCAGGCCCGCTCCAGCACGGCCGCAAAGAACCCGTCCGGGCCGGCAAAGCCAGGCAGCATGGTCTGCATGCCGTCTTCGGTGAGCGCCCCTTCCAGCACCACCGGCGGCGGCACAAGGCGGAATTCGGGCGCGTTTTTCAAAAAGGCGCGCACAACCTGCTGGTTTTCCCGCTGGTCCACCGTGCAGGTGGAGTAGACAAGGCGTCCGCCTTTTTTAACATAACGGGCCGCGTTGGTGAGAATTTTCAACTGCAGCGTGTGCAGCTCCTCGCAGCCTTCCAGGGATTTATAGCGGATGTCCGGCTTTTTGGCGATGATCCCAAGGCCGGAGCAAGGCACGTCGCAGAGCACCCGGTCGGCCCCGGCCAGCGCCGGGTCGTAGGCCGAGGCGTCCCCCTTTGCCACCGAAACGCAGGAAAGGCCGCACCGGCGCGCCGCCGTTTCGATAAGGGGCAGGCGGTTTTCCGCCGCGTCGAAGCTCAAAAGACGGCCCTTGTCCCCCATCTGCTGAGCCAGCAGCAGGGTCTTGCCGCCGGGAGCGGCGCAGAGGTCCAGCACCGTCTCGCCGGGCTGTGCCTCAAGGCAGAGGGCCGCGGTCTGGCTGGCCAGGCCCTGCACATGATAAAGGCCCTCCCGGAAGGCTTGGGTGGCGGCAGGGCTGCCGGAAAATTCCGCTTCCACCGCGCCGGGCACGTCCAACGGGCGGACTTTTACGCCCTCTTCCGCCAGCTTTGCGCAGAGTTCCTGCGGTGTGCAGCGCAGGGTGTTGCAGCGCAGAGTGACCGGCGGCTTTTCAAAGAAGGAGGCCAGCATTTGCTCGGTCCTGTCGGGGTACTGCTCAAGGAGCAGCTCCACGATGGGCAGGCCCACCGAATACCGCACCGAGAGTTCTTCGGCGCGGCCCGTGAACTGCGCCTTGGAAACGTCCAGCCCCACGGCTTTGCGCAGCACCGCGTTCACAAGGCCCGACGCGCTGGACTTTTTAAGCTGGCGGCAAAGGCTCACCGCCTCGTTCACCGCCGCGGGCACGGGCGTGTTCATATATTTCGCCTCGTAGAGACCGCAGCGCAGCACCGCCCGCACCGGGGCGTCCAGCTTTTGCAAGGGCTTTGCAAGGCATCGGCCCAGCGCCCAGTCCAGGGTGAGCAGCCGCTCGGTGACGCCGTAGAACAGAGCGCTGACGAAGGCCTTGTCTTTGGGCGAAAGGGCCTCCCGTTCCAGCGCGGCGGCCAGCACCAGGTTGGAATAACCGTTCTGCTCCTGCTTCACGAGGGCGAGGACCGCCGTGCGGCGGGCGTTGTTCATGGTCAATGCTCCTTTTCTTACAGGGTGTCGCCGGCTTTAAGACGGCGGCCTGCCGCCCAGGCGGTGCCCGCCATGGGCTTTTTGCCCTCCGGTACCACTTCGGTGAGTTCCAGCGCGCCCTCGCCGCATGCGATGGTCAAAGGCGAGAGGGCCAGCACCTGGCCCGGCGCGCCGCTGCCGGCGGCCACGCGGCTTTTGAGGACCTTGATCTTTTTGCCGTCCTCTTCAAAGAAGGCGACGGGCCAGGGATTCATGCCCCGCACAAGGTTGTGCAGCTGCGCCGCAGGGCGGGTGAAGTCGAAATGGGCCATCTCCTTGGTGAGAGGCGGCGCCAGGGTGGCTTTGCTGTGGTCCTGGGGGGTGCGGGTCACCTCGCCCTTGCCGATGGCGGCGATGGTCTCCACCAGAGTCTTGGCTCCCTGGTCGGTGATACGCTCGAACAATTCCCCGCTGGTCTCCTCGGGGCCGATGGTCACCGGGGCCACATTCAGGATGTCGCCGGTGTCCAGGCCCTCGTCCAGGAACATGATGGAAACGCCGGTCTCGGCGTCGCCGTTGATGACCGACCACTGCACTGGCGCGGCGCCCCGGTATTTGGGCAGCAGCGACACATGCAGGTTGATACAGCCCAGAGGCGGCACTTCCAGCACCTCGGGAGGCAGAATGCGCCCATAGGCAACCACCACGATCAGTTCGGGGGCCAGGGCGCGGATGTCCGCCTGCACCGCCTCGTCCCGCAGGGTGCGGGGCTGGTAGACGGGAATGCCTTTGCTCTCGGCCAGCACCTTCACCGGGGGCGCGGTGAGCACCTGCTTGCGGCCCACCGGCTTATCCTGCCGGGTGAACACGCCGCAGACCTCATGCCCCGCCTCCAGAATGGCTGCAAGGCTGGCCGCCGCGATGTCCGGCGTGCCCATGAAAAGAATGCGCATTAGTCTTCCTCCGCCTCGTCGGGGTAGTCGTCCTCATAGAAATGGTCGGCCAGGTCCATGATGGTAATGCCGTCCAGATGGTTGGTCTCGTGGCAGAAGCACCGGGCCAGCATTTCCTCGCCCTCCATCTCAAAGGTGTTGCCAAAACGGTCCTGGGCGCGGATCTTCACCTTGCGGGGGCGCTCGATGGCTCCGTTGTGGCCCGGGAAGGAAAGGCAGCCTTCGTAAAGGGTGACGGTGTCTTCAGATTCTTCCAGAATTTCGGGGTTGACGCACTCGATGAACTTGGGCTCGTACCCCTCGGGCACGGTGCCGTCCTCCGGCAGATCCCGCTCGTCCAGGGCGATGAACAGGCGGCGCATAACGCCCACCTGGGGCCCGGCAAGGCCCAGGCCGCCGGCGTCCAGCAGAGTCTCTTTCATGTCGTCCAGCAGGGTGGCCAGACGGTCGTCAAAATTGGTGACCGGGCGGCAGACCTTCTTCAGAATGGGGTCGCCGTCCTGCACGATGTTGCGAAGTGCCATAATTCGTTGCTCCTTTTTTGGTCGTTGCGGGGTTTAGTCCCCGTCGGAATTGAAATCCAGCGTCACGGCGGCCTTGGCGGGCAGCCCTTCGGTGGAATAGTTCTGCATAACGTCTGCCAGCAGTGCCCGGAACGCCCGGTCGTTGCGGCATTTGACGGTGAGTTTGTAGCGGTAGCGGTCCTTGATGAGGACCACGTTCATGGGCGCGGGGCCGAGCAGCCGCAGCGGCATGTTGGGTTGCTGCTTTGCCCGCTGGGTGAGCAGCGCGCCGAAGCGGGCGGCCGCCGCCAGGGTCTCGCCGTCCTTTTCGCCGCTGAAAGCGGCGATACACACCGAACAGAAGGGCGGGTAGAGGCACAGCTTGCGGAAGGCAATTTCCTGGGCAAAAAACGCCTCATAGTTTTGCGAAGCCGCCAGGTTCAGCACCGGGTTCTGAGGGTCCACCGTCTGGATGACCGCGTGGCCCGGCTCGCTGGCCCGGCCGCCCCGGCCGATGACCTGGGTGACCAGGCTGAACACGTTCTCGTAGGCCCGAAAGCCCTGGGAGAAGAGCAGGCTGTCCACCCCAAGCACCCCCACGAGGGTGACCTTTTCAAAGTCCAGTCCCTTGGCCACCATCTGGGTGCCCAGCATGATGTCGTAGTCGCCGGCGGCAAAGCGGGCCAGCATGCGGTCGTGGGCATTTTTCTGGCCGGTGGAGTCCTGGTCCATGCGAAGCACCCGGGCTTCGGGGAACAGTTCCGTCAGCTCCTCCTCCACCCGCTGGGTGCCAAAGCCGGTGTAGCGCAGCTTGCCGCCGCACTCGGGGCATTTGGTGGGCACCGGCGAGATGGTGTGGCCGCAGTAGTGGCACAGCAGTTTGTGCTCGGCCTTATGATAGACCATGGGCACGCTGCAGCTGCCGCATTTCACCGCTTTGCCGCAATCGGTGCACATGCCCACGGTGCGGTAGCCCCGGCGGTTGAGCAGCAGGATGGTCTGCCGCTTTGCCGCCAGTGTCTCGCGGATGTGCCGGGCCAGCGGGGCGCTGATACTGGCCGGGTTGCCCGCCGCCAGCTCGGCCCGCATGTCCACCAGTTCCACGGTGGGCAGCGGCTGGCTGGCATAGCGTTTGGTGAGTTTGTAAAGGGTGTAACGCCCGTCCAGCGCGGCCTGATAGCTCTCCACGCTGGGGGTGGCGCTGGCGAAAAGCACCAGCGCGTTATGGTCGGCGGCGCGGCGCTTGGCCACCTGCCGCGCGTCAAAACGGGGGGCGTTCTCCGACTGATAGGTGTGCTCCTGCTCCTCGTCCACCACGATGAGGCCGATGTTCGAAAGCGGCGCGAACACCGCGCTGCGGGTGCCCACCACGATGTCGGCACCGCCGGTCTGTATCATGCGCCACTGCAGAAGGCGCTCGGTGTGGCTGAGGGCGGAGTGCTGCACCGCCACCCGCTCGCCGAAGCTGGCTTTGAGGCGGCGTATCATCTGGGGGGTAAGGCTGATCTCCGGCACCAGCACCAGGGCGGTGCGCCCCAGCTCCAGGCAGCGCTGGATGAGTTTTAAGAACACCAGCGTTTTGCCGCTGGCGGTGACGCCGTGGAGCAGGGCGGCCGCAGGCTTTTGCACTGCCATTTGGGCGGCGAGGCCCTCGAACACACGCTGCTGGTCGTCGCTTAAGACCACCGGCTCCTCCGAGCGGGGGATGTCCGCGTAGAGGTCCACGGTTTTGTCCACCTGGCTTTTGCGCAGCACGCCCTTTTCGCAGAGGTTATCCAGCACTGCGCGGGAAAGGCCCATCTCCGCCAAGGTGGAGGCGGGCAGCGGGCCGTTTTCCAGCGCGGCGGCAGCGGCTTTCTGCTTTTCGGTGGGCTTGGGTTTTTCGGGCAGCGGGCCGGCCAGCTCATAGAGCGGCTCGGTGTGGCGCTGCAGCTGTTTTTGCAGCCGGGGTCCGTTTTCGGTGACAGCCGGGCGGTACTGGGCCCCATAGGGAATGATGGCACGCACCGCCTCGTACCAGGTGCAGAAGGTGCGTTCCTTCAAAAAGCGCACAAGGCCCAGCAGTTCATCGGTGAGGCAGGCTTCTTCGGGGGCTGCGTCGAACAGTTCCTTGCAGCGGCCTGCCTCCTCCTGCTCGCCCAGGGCCAGCACCACGCCGGTGCGGGGTTTGTTGCCCCGCCCGAAGGGCACCAGCACCATGCTGCCCACAAACACCGCCCCTTCCAGCCGGGGCGGCAGCAGGTAGGTATAGAGCTTGTCAAAGTGGAAGGTGGCCCCGCTGACTGCCACTTGAACGGTCTGCAACAAAGCCACGTTCCCCCTTTTTTATTTATGTATTCTGGTGCTCCTGAATGAGGCGGTAAATTTCGTCGGCGCAGCGGTCCACGTCGTCGTTGACCACCACCTCGTCGTAATCGGTGGCGTAGCTCATCTCCTCCGCCGCCCGGGCGAGACGGCTCTGGATGGCCTGCTCGCTCTCGGTGCCGCGGCCCCGCAGCCGCTCTTCCAGCTCGGCGTAGCTGGGGGGCTGGATAAAGATGGTGGTGGCGCCGGGATACAGGCGCTTGATGTTGGTGGCGCCCACCACCTCGATGACCAGGATGACGGTGGTGTGGGCGGCGATACGCTTGTCCACCTCGGACTTGGGGGTGCCGTAGTAGTTGCCGCAGTACTGGGTGTACTCCAGGATCTCGCCGTCGGCAATTTTCTGCTCAAAGGCGGGCACGGTGAGGTAATAGTAGTTGACGCCCTCCTGCTCGCCGGGGCGCTTGTCGCGGGTGGTGGCGGAGACCGAAATTTCGATCTCCGGGTGCTGCGCCATCAGGCGGGAAACCACCGTGTCCTTGCCGGAGCCGGAAGGCCCGGAGACCACCACAAGATACTGTTCGTTATTCATTGTCCATCTCCTCGTCGTCTTCCACATCGTCCACTGCCAGGCGGTTGGCCACCGTCTCAGGCTGCACGGCGCTGAGGATGACGTGGTCGGAATCCATGATGATGACCGCACGGGTGCGGCGGCCGTAGGTGGCGTCGATCAGGGCGCCCTTGTCCCGCGCTTCCTGCACGATACGCTTGATGGGGGCGCTTTCGGGGCTGACGATGGCGATGAGCCGGCTGGCACTGACCATGTTGCCGAAACCGATGTTGATGAGTTTCATACCTTCCTCTCCCCCTTACTCGATGTTCTGGATCTGCTCGCGGATCTTTTCAATTTCGGCCTTGGTGTCCACCACCATGCGGGTGATGGCCAGGTCCTGGCATTTGGAGCCGATGGTGTTGGTCTCACGGTTCAGCTCCTGGGTCAGGAAGTCCAGCTTGCGGCCCACGGGGCCGTCGGTGTTCAGAATTTCCCGATACTGGGCAATGTGGCTGCGCAGGCGCACCGTCTCCTCGTCCACCGCGGTCTTGTCCGCGAAGATGGCGGCCTCGGTGAGAATGCGGGCCTGGTCGATGTTCTGGTCCTGCAGGATGGTCTGGAGGCGGGCATAGAGCTTCTGGGTGTAGTTTTCCACCCGCTGGGCGCTGCCCTCTTCAATTTTGCCCACCGTCTCTTCGATGGTGGCAAGGCGGTCCATCACGTCGGCCTTGAGCTTTTCGCCCTCCACCGCCCGCATGGCGATGAAGTTTTTGAGGGCCGCCTCGCACACGCCGGCCACATCCTGCCACAGAGCCTCTTCGTCCACGTCGGCGTGGCGCACGGCCAGCACATCGGGGAAGCGGGCCAGCAGGCCGGCGGTCACATCCCCCGCCGCGCCCGTCTCGGCGCGGATGGACTCCAGCGCCGCGGCGTAGCCCTTGGCCAGGGGCATGTTCACCTGCACCGTCACGTCCGGGGCGCTCACCGTCTGCATTTGCAGGCTCAGTTCCACCTTGCCCCGGCTGACCGCCGCGCTGAGCAGCTTTTTCAACTTGTCGTCCATATAGGCGCAGCTGCGGGGGATACGGGAGGAATACTCGAAATAGCGGGAATTGACGCTTTTGATCTCCACCGTGATGTCACGGCCGTTCACCAGCGCCTCTGCCCGGCCGTAGCCGGTCATGCTCAGAGCCATTCAAACCAACCTCTTTCACATTTCGTCTGGCGTTTCACTGTATATTTTTTCGCAAGGGCCCAATGCCCCAATCTTAAAATATACATATTGCTATCTTACTCTCTTTGGCTCTTTTTTTCAAGGTTTCGCTTCCATTTTCTGGCCCGCACGCAGCCCTCTCCCCCGCTTTTCAGCATGGGCAGAGCGGGACAAAAATATCCCCCCGCCCGGCCCCGGGCGGGGGGATGCTTGGTTTTTTCACCGAGGCGACAGGTGCAGCGATCGGAATTTTGCCGTTATGTCCATCAGCGCCTTTTCCACGGGAATGCGCTCGATGGACGACGCTCCATAGAACCCGGATATCCCGTGCACATGGTGCATGATGTATGCAAAGTCCTGCGGTTCGGCAATGGGCCCGCCGTGGCACAGGATGATGGTGTCCGGGTTTTCCTTGCGGATGGCCTCGATCCAGCTTGTCAGCATCTGTGCGCAGCGCTCAATGGGAGGCGCCACCTCGGCAGCGGTGAGTCCCTTTGTGGTGAGCCCCGCATGCAGGCAGATCATGTCGGAGCCATTGGCGGCAAGCTGCACCGCCTGCTGCAGGTTATAGGCATAGGGGGTGGTCACCATGCCGCGATCTTTGGCCATGCGCAGGAACTCCAGCTCCATGGCCATGCCGATTCCGGCCGCGTCCAGCGCAGCCACCACCTGGTCCCCCTCCATCTGGTCCATGCCGCCCATGCCCGGAACGTTTTGCACGCCGCAATAGCCGGCCTCTTTGAGTTCCTCAATGAAGCGCACCATATCCCGGAAGGGATCCTGGATGAACACGCCGGCCACCACCGGCGTTTGCCCGGCCACCGGCATGACATCCTGAGCCATACGGAGCACTAGGCCGTTGGCGTCGCCGAAGGCGAATCGTCCGGCCATAGAACTGCGGCCGGCCATTCTGTATTTGCCGGTGCCGTACACAATGATCAGGTCCGCCCCGGCCTTTGCCTCCGCCTGTGCGGCGAGGCCGATCCCCGCGCCGGTGCCCACGATGGGGCGGCCGGCCTGCAACGTTTGCTGCAGCCGCGCGAGCACAACGTCTCTGGTCATATACATCTTCTCTCACTCCTTTCCCGATGCGGCCATCAATGAAAGCAGCTCGCGGGCAGCCTGCTCACCGAACGCCACGTCGTTGATGTGCAGCGGCAGTTCCTCCAGCTGCACCAGCGGTGACGACAGCCCGCAGCGCAGAGCGTCGAACAGGGTTTTGTCCGCCTCGGGATCCCAGAAGGGGCCGTTCTCGCGGTCGATCTGCGATATGCCCCGCAACGGCAGCATCAGAATGCAGGGAGCGGTGCAGGCATTGAGCTTTTCGGCAATGATCCCGCCCAACTGACGGTTTTCCTCAGGGGTGGTGCGCATGAGGCTGCTTTTTTCATTCCCGTGGAACAGGCGGTCGGCATAGCGCACGGGCCGCTCGTTCATATTGACCATGTCCAGTGCGCCCACGCTGACCACCTGAGGTGTGCCGCATCGGGCCGCCGCGTCCAGCCGTTCCCCGCCCGCAGCACACACGCCGCCGCATAGATTGTCGGCCCACTCTGTGGTGGTCAGGTCCAGCACACCGTCGATCTCGCCGGCGCTGATCATCTGTTCCATGGTCTTGCCGCCGGCGCCGTTGGCGTGGAACACCAGCACCTCGCAGCCTTCCCGTTCCAGCAGCGCTTTCGCCGCCTCCACCCCGGGGGTGGTCATACCGTACATGGTAGCAGCCACGACGGGCTTATCCTCATGGGGCAGCGGCAGTTCCCCCGCCTGCACAGCACCCACGATGGCACCGGCAGCGGTGCGGAAGACGGCCCGGGAAATACGGTTCAATCCCGCGATGTCAACCACGGAATTCATCACCAGGATATCACTTCCCTGCCACATCCGCCCGGTGGTCGCGCTGGCGGCGATGGTGGAAACCAGAATCTTGGGCAACCCGATGGGCAGCTGGTGCAGCACCTGCATGCCCAGCACGGTGCCTGTGCCGCCACCCAGCGTGATGGCACCTGCCAGTTTTCCCTCGTCGTAAAGGGAGCGCAGGCATTTCTTTGCGCCCTTGATCATCACGGTCACTGCCTCCAGGCGGTCACCTTTTGCCAGTTCCTGCAGATCTCCGCCGCCCATGCGCGCCACTTCCTCGCAGGACACGTCCGGTGCCCATTCCGCGTCGTGAGTACGGGCGCTCACGTCGATGGTGATGATTTTGCACTCTGGCGCAAGCCCGCGCATACACTCCAGCAAATAGGTAAACTCCGCGCCCTTCGTGTCGAAGGCGCCGAACACCGCAATGTTCTTCATATGGCCGCCTCCTGTTCGATGTTCTGAAAGCTGTGGATCACATCGACGATCGCCTGCTCCACCGGAATGCGCTCCACGGAAGAACCGCCCAGATAGCCGTCCATTTCGGGGATCTCGTCATATACCTGCTGCACCGTCTGGGGGTCCGACAGGGGCCCGCCGTGGCAGAGAATCAGCACATCCGGGGCAACGTCTTTTGCGGGGGCAATCATGGCGCGCAGTTGCTGGATGCTCGCCGTCAGGTCCGGCCGGGAACATGCGTCCGCCTGGCCCACCGTCAGACCGATATTCAGCACAAGGATGTCCGCGCCCGCCTGCGCAAAGCGCCGCGCCTGGTCGCCGTCATAGCAGAAAGGCGCCGTGAGCAGATCCATGGACCGGGCCATGCGCACCAGTTCCACCTCTTTGGAAAAGCCCAGGCCGCCGGCCTCCAGGTTTTTGGCCATGGCCGGTTTCATCATGCCCATACCAGGGCTGTTCTGCACGCCGGCAAAGCCCCAGCGAATGAGGTTTTCCAGCACCATATCCATCCGCTTGAAGGGATCCTGCGCGAACACACCGGCGATCGCCGGCGTGCGAGACAGCACGGGCAGGATCTCACCCGCCATCTCCACCGTTACTGCATTCGCATCCCCAAAGGCGAACTTTGACAGCAGGCCGCTGCGCCCCGCCATGCGGAAGCGCCCGGAATTGTTCACGAAAATCAGGTCGGCACCGGCGAGTTCCGCACATTTGGCCGTAAGGCCGATGCCGGCGCAGACCCCAAACACCGGGTGCCCCTGCGCCAGGCGCGCGCGCAGGTCCAACAGGATCTCCTCTCTTGGAATGGTCGTCATTGTAACACCCTCCTTTGCGGATTAAGCTTCAGTGCTGAAAAGGCCTGCACGCTTTTGCGCAGGGCGGTTTCCACCGGAATACGCTCGATGGCAGATGCTCCGTAGAAGCCTGCCAGCCATGGGCAGCTGCTCATAAGATAGTGCAGCTCCATCGGTCCCACCACCGGTCCTCCGTGGCACAGCACGATCACGTTGGGATTCTGCTGCTTTGCCAGCAGGCTGAGCTCGTTGATACGGTCTTTACACTCCTGCAATGGTGTGACCTCCATGTTCTTGTCTCGCTCATTTCCGGTCAGACCCATGTGCAACACCAGCACATCCGCTCCCGCGTCGATGAGCAGTTTCAGATGGTCTGGCCGGGAACAATAGGGCGTAGTGAGCAGGTCGCGCCGGCGCGCCAGACGCACCAGCTCCACCTCCTGTCCGAATCCGCAGCGCGCGGCCACCAGCGCTTTTATGTTATCGGCCCCCTCCATGATCTCCTGGCCACCCATTCCGGGGATATTCTGCACGCCGTCGTAACCGAGCCGGCACAGCTCATCCAGAAAGTCCTCCATATTTCGGAACGGATCCTGCGCGAAAACTCCCGCGATGAGCGGGGCCCGACGTACCAGCGGTCGAAGTTCCGCCGCCATGCGCACCGCCTCCCCGTTGGCGTTCCCGAAGGCAAAGCGCCCGGTCATGGAGCTTCGCCCCGCCATGCGGTATTTACCGGTGGCGTAAGCGATGATCAGATCGGCCCCGCCCTTTTCTTCTGCCACAGCGGACAGCCCGGTCCCCGCGCCGGTACCAACGATGATGGCACGTGCGCTCTCCTTCTCGTGAAGCGCGCGCAAAACAGCTTCTCGGGTGCATCGGCCCATCGCTGTCACTCCTTTCCTGTGTCAAACGATACGGTCCTGTGCAGTGCGTCCTGCACCGCACAGAACCGCGCGGTTTTGTTCAGTTCGCAGCGCCCTTCGCTTCCAAGGCCGCCACGTCCTCATCCGAGCAACCCTTGAGCATGCCGGGCTTGAGCACGATGAATCCAATCAGGCCAACGACGGAGATCGCCAGCTGGAAGAACAGGGCGTTGCGGAAGCCCGCGATGTTAAAATCCGCGGGGATAAACAGGCCCCACAGCGAGGAGACCAGGGCATTGCCGATGAGCCAGGAGATAAAGTTGGAAGCGCCCATGAAACCACCGATAAACTTTACGCCGCACATCTCACGCATGAGGGCGTACACCGAGGTGGTGGAGGTGTAGAACGCAAAGCCCATGATAACAAAGATCACCGCGTACACCACCACCGACATCTGGGTGGTAAAGAGGGCCAACAGCGCCACGCAAGCGGTGATTACCAGATAGGAGATGACCACCAACAGTTTTGCGGGGATCTTTTTGCAGACCAGCGCCACGGTGACCCCGCCCACGCAGGAGGCGATATTGCCCACCATGAGGATGTTGCTGCTGACCACAGAATCCACGCCGAGGCCCTGCACAAGGAAGGTACCGCCCCAGGCGGAGAACACCATGGGCACGGTCATGCCCACCAGTGCGCCGGCCAGACAGTACAACCAGAAGCCCCGGGTTTTTGCCAGGTACTTGACAGAGGCCAGCGGAGAGATGCTCTTGTTCTGCAGGGTATCGGATTTGTCACGCACGAACAGCCACGCACCCAGCGCCACCAGGATGGATGCAGCGGCGATGAAACCGAAGGTGTTGGCCCAGCCGATGGCTGCGATCAGCACCACAAGCGGGGTGGTGGCCACCAGACCGCCGATCTTGCCGGCAGTCATGAACATGCTGTTGACGCGCTTATAGTCATCCGCCGTCTCCCAGGCTGCAATGTGACGGCTGCAGATGTTGAACACGCAGGCCACGGCGGCGGTGAGGATGCCGCGCCCCACCAGAATCAGCGGGAAGCTATTGGTGTAGGCCATCAGAAGGAGGCCTGCCCCCGCCAGGAAATAGATCACACTCAGCAGTTTGCGCGCGCTGATGCGGTCGGTGATAAGGCCCGCCGGCAGCTGCATGATGGCGTTGCACCAAGTGTATACGCCGATATATAACGCCACCTGGCCCGCATCCAGTGCCAAGTCAGTAGCAAGGATCGAAGCCGTCATGCTGGTGGCATAGCGGTGAAAATTCACCATGGCGTAGGCGATGAACAGCACCGCGTACATCCCTACCTTGTTCACCTTTTGGTTGCTTGTTTGCGTCATCCTTGGATCCTCCTCCTTTTTCCACACAGATCATTCGGAGCAAAGCGCCGGGTTTTCTGCTGTGCTCCGGCTACATTTTGATTATATTGAACACTTTTTGATAAGTACAATATTTAAAATTTATACAACTATTACATTTTTTCATTCTTTTCTTGCCAAATCCGCGTTTCTCCCAAAAGTAGCGGAGCGGATTTGTCTGAACTGCATAAAAAAAGCAGCCCTGACAAAACACGTCATCAGGACTGCTTATATCCATATCAAGAAAAACTATTTTACACCCACTGTGATCCGCGATACGCTAAAATTGTAAAGAGTTTACAGATTGGGCAGCATGTGCAGCATATAGTCCAGGAACTCCTGCCGCGCCGAGCGGAACGCTTTGTCCCGCAGGTGGATAAGCCCCACCGAGAACACGATAGGGTTCTCGAAATGCACTCCCCGCAACAGCGGTTCCCCCGGGCACTCTTCGATGAACAGGAAGGTGGAAGCCAGGTTTTTCCGCGCAAAATTTTTCATGGTGGCGGTCTGGCTGGCATACAGGATCACGTTTGGCTCAATGCCCGCTTCCTGGAAATAACTCTTGATGATTGCGTTTTGGTAGAAACTGTCCTTGAAAAGAACAATGGGCGAGGTTCCGATATCCCGAAAATTCACCCGTTCCTTCTGCGCCAGCGGATTGTAGACGCTAGTCCACAGCATGAGTTCCACCTTCAGGAAGGGGCAGGTGATGAATTCCTCCTCCTCGATTCCGTTGAGGATGGCCACCGCGAAGTCCCGCTCGCCGGCTCGCAGCAAATTCTGCACCTCTGCCTGCGTGTCCTCATAGACTTCCAAGTGAGTCTCAGGGTGCTGACGGAGGAATTGATCGAGAAGGTTTGGGAAGAAATCGCCCACGATGGGCGGCAGACTCAGCGTCACCGTGTTGTCGTTGGAGATGTGCTGCATGGTCTGCTCCAGGGAGCGGACATCATCCAGCACCTTGTTGACCCGCTCCAGGAAGAACGAACCCTCACGGGTGAGGAGCATGCGGTTATTCTGCCGCTCGAAAAGCTTGACGTGCAGTTCCTCTTCCAGCTCCTTGATGGCCATGCTGACAGAGGGCTGCGAAACGAACAGCGAGTCCGCCGCGCGGGTAGTACTTCCATACACGCACACCGCCTGAAAATAACGCATTTGTGACAGTTTCATCGCTGCTCCCTCTTTTCTGCTGAAGCTCATGGCACTGCGGACCGTTTTTTCCATTGTAACCGATAAACGCTGTTTTTTCAAATAGGAAGAGGAATCCTGGTCAGGCAAAATGGTTTAGGAGGTGTCTGCAATTATGTTAGTGCTCATTGGTTTTTTAGGGATCCTGTTGTTTATTGTGCTGCTTGCGCGCAATACCACCATCATGCCCGCTGCCTTTATTATTGTGATCATGTTAATCCCACTCTGCCTGGGGATTTCGCCCCAGGAGATCAGCACGTTTATCACTGATGGCATCGCTTCCACCGCCACACTGGGCATCATGGCCGCGTTCGCCATCCTCTTCTTCACACTGATGAACAAGCTGGGCGTGTTCGATGCCATCGTGGGCGGCATTACACAGCGCATTGGCACACACATCTATCCGGTGCTGCTGGCCACCATGCTGGTGTCGATCTGCTCCCATCTGGACGGGCAGGCTCCGTCCACCATCCTGGTGACCATCCCTGCACTGTATCCCTTTTACAAGAAGCTGCGCATTCGCCCGGTGGTACTCACCTTTATCCTTTCGGCCGTCGTGGGCATCTGGAGTTTCCTGCCCTGGGGCTCGGTCACCCTGACCAACTCGGTGGTGATGGGGCTGGATGTTCTGGTAATCTGGCAGGAACTGCTGCCCTCGCTGCTGTGCATGACCGGGCTGATGGCGTTGGTGCTTGTAGGCACGGCGTACACTGAAAAGAAGCGCATTGCCGCCGGTCTGAATAACGACGTGACCTATGACAGCATGTTCCAGTTCTCCGGCGAGGAACTTCCCGAGCGAGCGAAAAAGCTGCTGCCTTTTAATGTCGTACTGACCGTGGCTGTGCTTGCATTGCTGTTTTTAAACATCGTCAACACGGTGGTGGTGTTCATGGTGGGCTACACCATCGCCATTCTGGTGAACTACCGCACCATGAAAGAGCAGATGGCCCACTTCAGCGAAAATGCCTCCACGGCCCTGATGATCTGCCTTGCCATGGTTCTGGGCGGCGTGTTCGGGAACGTGCTGAACGGCTCTGGCGTGCTGACCGCCATGATCAGCGCCCTTGTGTCCATCTTCCCGCAGGCCTGGGCCCGCTACCTTCTGACCATCTTCGGCGCTCTTTCTTATCCGCTGGGCTGCTTTCTGGGCCTCACCGCCTACAGCTTCGGCGTGACCCCTGTAATCAACGGCGTCGCGTCCACCTTTGGATTCACCACGCTGCAATCGGTCTGCGCGCTGGCACCTGGATACAGCATGAGCCTGATGGTCTGCCCCATCATGCCCAGCACCCACCTTATGCTGGGCGTGGCAGGCGTAGACCTCAAGACCCATTTCCGCTATTCAGGCTGGCGGCTGTTCCTGCTTGCACTGGCTTTCCTTGCGATTACCATTCTGCTTGGCAACGTTCCTCTGTGATGCTATCATGCACTTCTCCCCATGCAAAAGCCCCCGCCGACGGCGGGGGCCTTTGATTGTTTTTATCAGATGGGATGGCTCTTGGAGGCGTAGTCCACATGGTCGCCGTCCACGCCGGCGGCCTTCTCGGCGCGCTTTTCGAAGAACTTGGGGGCCACCTGGGGGAACATGGCGTAGGTGAGCACGTCCTCCTCCTGGATGGCGTACTTGGCGGCCTCGGCCTTCATCTTCTCCACCTCCGGCTCCAGCAGGTCGGCCGGGCGGCAGGTGATGGGCGCTTCGTCGCCGAGAATTTTTTTGGTGAACTCGGGGCTGATGGGCGCGGGAGTGCGGCCGTAGTCGCCGTGGACCAGGCCCTTGAACTCCTTGGTGACCATCTTGTAGCGCTCGCCCATGATGACGTTGAACACCGCCTGGGTGCCCACGATCTGGCTGGTGGGGGTGACCAGCGGCGGATAGCCGGAGTCCTCACGCACGCGGGGGATCTCCTGCAGAACGGCGTCCAGCTGGTCCTCCTTGCCGGCATCCTTCAGCTGCTTGAGCAGGTTGGAGAGCATGCCGCCCGGCACCTGATAGAGCAGGGTGTTGGCGTCCACGCCCAGCATTTTGGGGCTGATCTGGCCGCTGGCGATGTACTTCTCGCGCAGCTTGGCGAAGTGGGCACGCACCACGTTCAGCTTCTTGAGGTCCAGGCCGGTGTCGTACTCGGTGCCCTTCAGGGCGGCCACCAGGCTCTCGGTGGGCATATGGCTGGTGCCCAGAGCCAAGGGGCTTATGGCGGTGTCGATGATGTCCGCGCCGGCCTCAATGCCCTTCAGGATGGACATGGAAGCAAGGCCGGAGGTGTAGTGGCTGTGGATGTCCACAGGGATGGAGATGGTCGCCTTCAGCGCCTTCACCAGCTCGTAGGTGGCGGTGGGGGTGAGCAGGCCGGCCATATCCTTGATACAAATGCTGTGGGCGCCCATCTCTTCCAGAGTCTTGGCGTAATTTGCGAAGTACTCATTGTTGTGCACAGGGCTCAGGGTGTAGCTGATACAGCCCTGCACATGGGCCTTTTCCTTGATGGCCGCCTTGATGGCGGTCTCCAGGTTGCGGGGGTCGTTCAGCGCGTCGAAGATACGCAGAATGTCGATGCCGTTGGCAACGGACTTCTGCACGAAGTACTCCACCGCGTCGTCGGCATAGTGGCGGTAGCCCAGCATATTCTGGCCGCGGAACAACATCTGCAGCTTGGTGTTGGGCATTTCCTTGCGCAGAATGCGCAGGCGGTCCCAGGGGTCCTCGTCCAGGAAACGGATGCAGGCGTCGAAGGTGGCGCCGCCCCAGCATTCCACCGAGTAGTAGCCCACCTCATCCATGGCAGGCAGGATGGGACGCATTTCGTCCATGGTCATGCGGGTAGCCAGCAGCGACTGGTGGGCGTCGCGCAGCACCACTTCTGTGATCTTTACGGGTTTGGCCATCTTGAACACCTCGCTTTTCTCAGTTCAGCGAGACCAGCACGTCGCCGGAGTTCACGCTGTCGCCCTTCTTCACGTTCACCGCCGCAACGGTGCCGTCCTGAGGGGCCACGATCTCGTTTTCCATCTTCATGGCCTCCAGAATGACCAGCACGTCGCCCGCCTTCACAGCGGTGCCGGCGCCCACTTTGACATCCAGAATGGTGCCGGGCATGGGGGCGTTCACAGCCACAGCGCCGGCAGCAGCCGGGGCGGCTTTGGGGGCAGGAGCGGCGGCGGGAGCAGCCTTGGGCGCGGGAGCGGCCACAGGGGCGGGAGCAGCGCCGGCGGCGGTCTCCTCCACGGTCACATTGTACGGGGTGCCGTTGACGGTGATGGTGTAGTGTTTCATAGTCCGTGTTCCTCCTATATATCAATCGATATGACGTGTCGTTCTTACATCACAGAGCCATGTTGCCGTGCTTCTTGGGCAGGCGCTGGGCCCGTTTGCTGGCCAGGATGTCCAGCGCGCTCACCAGAGCGGCGCGGGCGCCGGCGGCGTCCACGGCCAGGTCGGCGGCACCGGCAGCCACGGCGGCCTGGGCGCTGCACTCGCTGGCAGCGTACTGAGCGGCCTTGGCGGCGGTGGCGGCGGCCAGATTGTCACTGGCTTCCAGCTCATCTTTATACAGCACCCGGGCGGCGGCCATCGGGTCCAGAGCGGACACAGTGCAGCCGGTGACGGCCAGGCGCAGGTCGGCGCTCGCCAGGGCGGTGTAGACAGGGCCCACAGCCTTGCCCGCCAACAGGGTCACCTTGGCGGTGGTGGCGTCGGCATATGTACCGGCCAGACGGGCGGCGGCGCGGATGCCGCCGGCTTCATCCTCGCTGGCGCTGGGCACAAAGCCCTCGCTGTTCACCACGGTCACCACGGGAATGCTGAAAGCGTCGCACAGGCGCACCAGCCGGGCAGCCTTGTCCACGCAGACGCGGCACAGGCCTTCGGGCTTGGTGGCCACCACGCCCACGGCGTTGCCGTTGACGGTGGCGAGAGCGGTATAGACGTTTTTGCCGAAGGCGCTGAACAGCTCGATGGCGCTGTCCGCGTCCACCAGGGCCGCAACGGCCTTTTCGGCGTCGTATTTCGCAAAGTCAGGAGTCGCGGCCGGGGCTTCGAACTCAAACACAGAGGGGCCGGCCAGGTTGTTGCCGGGCAGCAGGGTGACCACCCGGGCGGCCAGGGCGGCAGCTTCGGCGGCCGTCTTGGCGGTGAGGGCCGCAACGCCCGCCTTGGCGGCGAACTCCGCGCTGCCCGCGCCGGGCAGCTTGTCGCCGTGGGCGGCGCTGGTGAAGGGGGCGGTGAAGAACAACTCAGCCCCTTCGGCCATAATGCACACGTCGGCGCTGGCAGCGGCCAGGGCGGCGGTGGCGCCGCAAACGCCCACCACAACGGCCACCTGAGGCACCACGCCGGAGACTTTGGCGATGGCGGCGTTCAGCCGGGAAGCGGCGGTGAGCACGTCCAGGCCCTCATCCAGCTTCGCGCCTGCGGCGTCGTAGAAGGTGACCACCGGGTTGCCGGTGAGGCAGGCCATTTCCAAAGCCTTGATCTGCTTTTCCACATCCTTCACAGTGAGCGCGCCGCCGTTCTGGCACACCGCGTACACCGGCTGCCCGCCGGCGCAGCCGTGGGCCACCTCCACCGTGCCGGACGCCAGCAGCGGGGTGTAAACGCCGTCGTCAAAGAACGCCGACAAGATCTCGCCTGTTCCCAGCTTTTCTTTCGCCATAATTGACCCTCCTGTTTCATTGCAACGAAAACGCGGTTGCCGCCTTCGCTTTTTATTCACAAATTTGGATTTATTATACTACTTTGACAAAAGGATAACAACATCTTTTCTCCCGCCGCCAGCATAGTACAACAAAATTGACAAATGAGACAAACTCACTCGCTCTTTGCGGGGCGGCGCCGTCCGGCGGACGCCCTGCGGGGCTTCTCGGTACGGGCCGCGCGGCGTGCGGCGGCCTCCTGGCTGGCCTGGGTGCGGGCCTTGGCCTTGCCCTTCTGGGCGGCGGCTCGCAAAGCGGCCACTTCGCTCTTGGTGAGTTCCCGGTACTGGCCCGGCTGGAGCATGCCCAGCTTCACCGCGCCCATGGCGCTGCGGCGCAGGCGCACCACCTCCAGGCCCACCGCCTCGCACATGCGGCGGATCTGCCGGTTTTTGCCCTCCTTGATGGTCATCTCCAGCACGGTGCGGCCCGGCTCATCCACCACCACGTTCACCACAGCAGGCTGGGTGGTGGTGCCGTCGTCCAGGGTGACGCCCTTGCTCAGGGCCACCACCTGGCTCTCCTCTGCCCGGGGGTGCACCGTGACCCGGTAGAGCTTGCTCACCCCGTGGGAGGGGTGCATCATCAGGTTGGCAAAGCCGCCGTCGTTGGTGAGCAGCAAGAGGCCCTCGCTGTCCTTATCCAGACGGCCCACCGGGAACACCCGCACAGGGTAGTCCGCCAGCAGGTCCATCACGGTTTTGCGGCCCCGCTCGTCGCTGGTGGTGGTGACGAAGCCACGGGGCTTGTGAAGCATAAGGTAATGATACTCCTGCTTTTTGACCAGACGGATACGCTCGCCGTCGATCATCATCGTGTCGCGGTTCACGTCCATCTTGTCGCCCAGGTGCGCCGGGTGGCCGTTGATCTTGACCCGGCCCTCCAGGATGATCTGCTCGGCGGCGCGCCGGCTGCAAAGGCCCTGTTCGGCCATGACTTTCTGAATGCGTTCCAATGCCATTTGTCTCGTTTTCCCTTTCCTGTTTGGTCACAACACGCAAAGGGAGCAGCCGGAACGGCCCGTGCCCATCGGCGCGCGGCCCGTTTCAGCCACCCCCTGCTTTTTTACTCCTGCGGCGTCTCCCCTGCCGGGTCGGCGCTCTCTTTCTTGCCCAGCATGCCGCTGAGCTTATCCACCAGTTCGGGCAGCATGTTCAGCGCCCGGTCCACCGTGCTGGAGGAATCGGCCAGCTGCACGGTGCGCACGTTGCCGTCCTTGACGATGAGGAACGCCACCGGTGTGACCGACACGCCCGCGCCGGTGCCGCCGCCAAACAGTTCCTTGGTGGTCTTGGCGCCGAAGTCGGAGCCGCCGCCCGCAAAGCCGAAGGTCACCTTGGACACCGGCAGGATGGTGGCGCCGTCCACCCGGATGGGCTCGCCGATGATGGTGTTGGAGCCTGTCATCTCCTTGATCTTTTCCAGCGTGACGCTCATCAAGCCTTCCAACTGCCGTTCTGCCATGTGGATCTCCTTCCGGGGCGCAAGGCCCCTTTCTTTGTTTTGGGTCAGAGGAACTTTTGTTCCCTCAGGCGGCGAAACGCCCAAATTCCCACTGATACCATTATAAACAAACAGCCGGTGATCTTGCAAGAGAAACTTGCTTTTCTCTCCTCATCGCCGGTGTAGTCCGGCTGGACGGTGATCTCACCGGGCCGGATACGGATAAAGTTCTGCAAAGCGCCGAGGCCCGCGCCCACCGCGGCCCAAACGCGGCCCACCGCCAGGGCGGTGTCCGCTGCCGCGTCCTTGTGCACCGGCAGGAAGGCTTTGATCCCGTGGACGGTGAGCCCCGCCAGCAGCCGGCGCACGGCTCCTCCGGCCGTGGAAACAAGGGCCAGGGTACGGTCCAGGTCTTTGGGCAGCTTATCCGCCAGGGAGGGGCTTTTGGCCTCTTGGGTCTTTGCCTGCTTTTTGGGGGCCGGGCCGCCCGCCGTTCCGGCTTTGGAGGCAGGCGCCGCTTCCGTGGGCGGCTCCTGTGCCGGGGCCGCCTGCTGCGCCGACTGCACCGGAGCCTTTTCCGCCGGGGCATTCTCCGCCGGGGTAGGCCGGGCTTTTTTCTCCTTTTTGCGCTTTTCGCGCCGGGGTTTTTCCTCTTTTTCCGGGCGGGGATAGAGTTTTATCCGCACGAACAGCACCCGCAGCCAGGCTGCAAAGTCCGTTTCGTCCGCCCGCAGTTCGGCGGTGATGGGCACAAACAGCGCCGCCACCACCAGCCCCAGCAGCACCGCCAGCATCCACAAAAGAATGCGGACGATCAGCCACAGGGCGGCCATTTAACCGTCGGCCCCCTCCGTGGGCGGCTGGGTGTTCTCCGGCAGCTCACCGGTGGCGGCCAGCTGCTCCAGGGGCAGCTCGTCGTCGTGGAGCGGCGGCAGCTGGGCCAGGCTTTCCAGCCCGAAGGTGCGCAGGAACACATCGGTGGTGGCAAAGCTGACGGGATGGCCCGGCAGGTCCAGACGGCCCGCCTCCTCAATAAGGCCCTTTTCCAGCAGTTTGGCCACGGTGGAAGAAGAATCCACGCCGCGCACCTGCTCCACGAATCCGCGGGAGACCGGCTGATTGTAGGCGATGATGGCCAGCACCTCCAGCGCCGCCTGGCTCAAGGGGGTGTTGCGGCGGGTGTCCAGGATTTTTTTCACCGGCTCGGCCCAGGCGTTTTTGGTGGCCAGCTGCCATTTGTCTTCCAGATGGAGCAGCTGAAGGCCCCGGGCGGGGCGGTCATACTCGTCCTGCAGCGCCCAGAGAACCCGCTCCACCGTGTCCTCGTCCATATCCAGCGCCTGGGCCAGACGCCCGGCGCTCACCGGCTCGGCGTGGGCAAAGAGCATTGCCTCCACCGCGCCCATACATTCTTTCAGTTCCATCCGTCATTCCTCCCGGTGGGTGGTTTTGCCCCGCCGCACGGCAAGGGTCTCGTCGTCAGCGATGGTGATGCGCCCGGCGCGCACCAGTTCCAGCACGGCCAGGAAGGTAGCCACCGTCTCGCTGCGGCTGCCCGAAGGCGAGAACAGGCTGCGCAGCTGCCGCACCTTGCCGGTGACCAGCCCCCGCAGCACATGGACCACCCGGCTGGTCACCGACACGAAGGGCGCGGTGACCAGCGGCTCAAAGCGCTCGGCGCTGGGGGCGGTGCGTCGGCGGCTGCGGCCCATCAGGCCGAACCACGCCTGCTGCAAAAGCGACGCGTCGTGGCGCAGCTGATAGGTGTTGTCCAGCTGCACCTCCATGGGCTGGCGCACCGCCGTGAAGGTGGCGGCGGCCATCGTGCCCATGCGGGCGGCGATCTCCTTGCAGGCACTGTATTCAATGAGCTGGCCGGTGAGTTCCTGCTTGAGGCGCTCGGCCTCCTCGCTGCGGGGCAGCAGCAGGTAGCTCTTCATCTGCACCAGACGCGCCGCCATCTCAATGAACTCGCTGGCCACGTCCAGCCGGTGGTCCGTCAGGTCGTTGATGACGGCGGTGTACTGGTCGATCAGGTCCAGGATGGCGATCTCGTGCAGATCCATCTTGTTTTTGCCCACCAGATAGAGCAGAAGGTCCAGCGGGCCCTCGAACTCTTCCAGTTTAAAGGTAAGACTCTCCATTGCGTTTCCCTCTTTTGCCGCTCACACGCTGACACCCGCCAGGGCAAACACCGCTTTGTCCACAAAGGAGGTGGCCCACATCAGGAAATCCCACACAGCGTTGTTCAGCAGGTAGAGCGGCCCGTCCAGAAAGCCCAGGAACAGAAGCAGGAACACGGCGATAAAAATGTAGCGCTCGTATTTCATCAGTTGGAAATAGGTGCGCTGGGGCAGGAACACGGTTACGATCCGGCTGCCGTCGAAAGGCGGCACCGGCAGCAGGTTGAACACCGCCAGCATGGTGTTGATACTGGCCATGTACTCCAAAAACAGCAGCACAAAGTTGATGGCCGCGCCGGCAGGCAGGGCGTAATACAATATTTTATAAAGAAGCACCGCCACAAAAGCCACCAGCAGGTTGGCCACAGGGCCCGCCGCCGCGGTGAGGGCCATGCCCGCTTTGGGGTTTTTGAACCGGGAGGCAAAGGTGGGCACGGGTTTCGCCCAGCCGATACCGGTGAAGATCATGCACAGAGCGCCCAGCAGGTCAAAGTGAGCCATGGGGTTCAGGGTGAGCCGGCCCCGGTCTTTGGCGGTGGTGTCGCCCAGCTTGGCGCTGACCAGGGCGTGGGCCGCCTCGTGCACCGGGATGGCCACCAGCATGACCAGCGCCCGCAGCAGCCACACCAGCAGTGTTCTTTTATCCATCAGACCCATAGAAAAAAGTCCGCCTTTCCATTCTGGTCCGCCGCGCCGCCCGACAGGCAGAAAATCGCAGCGCATTTGGATTTATTATACTTTGTTTGGCAGCGCGGTACAAGGCAGAAAGCGTATTTTTCGCTTTTGCGGCCAGATATTTTTAAAAAACGCTTGCATTTTGCCGCCGGGTCTGCTATTATATTCTGGCGACTTAAATACGAGGAGGTGCAGCAAATGGCAAAGTGTGATTGTTGTGGCAAGGGCGTTTCCTTCGGTATCCAGGTGTCCCATTCCCATCGTCGTTCCAACCGGACCTGGAAGCCCAACGTGAAGCGTGTTAAGGCTATCGTAGACGGTTCCCCCAAGTACATCTACGCCTGCACCCGTTGCCTGCGCTCGGGCAAGGTCACCCGCGCTATCTGATAAACCTGCAACCCGCCGGTCTCTTTGGAGGCCGGCTTTTTTGTTGCCAAAAGGAAACTGCCCGAAGCGGTGCGCTTCGGGCAGTTCTTTTATTTTCAGGCAAGGGCCGCTTTCAGCGCCCCGGCCTTGTCGCACTTCTCCCAGGGCAGGCCCAGGTCTTCCCTGCCCATATGGCCGTAGGCGGCAGTCTGGCGGTAGATGGGCCGGCGCAGGTCCAGTTCCCGGATGATGGCCGCCGGGCGCAGGTCGAACACCTTGCGCACCGCGGCCTCCAGCGCCTCGTCCGCCACCTTGCCGGTGCCCTGGGTGTCCACCAGAATGCTCACCGGCTCGGCCACGCCGATGGCGTAGGCCAGCTCCACCTCACAGCGGCGGGCAAGGTGAGCCGCCACGATGTTCTTGGCCACCCAGCGGGCGGCATAGGCGGCGCTGCGGTCCACCTTGCTGGGGTCCTTGCCGCTGAAGGCGCCGCCGCCGTGGCGGGCATAGCCGCCGTAGGTGTCCACGATGATCTTGCGGCCGGTCAGACCGGTGTCGCCCACGGGGCAG
>DXFW01000003.1 GCA_019114225.1 Candidatus Allofournierella pullicola
CGATTGCATTGCGAGGTCTATTTTGCTGACCCCTACTGTGCTTGGCAGAAGGGCACAAACGAAAATTTGAATGGTTTGCTTCGGGAGTTCTATCCCAAAGGCAGAAATCTTTCCCGTGTTGCCCCCGCTACACTAAAACGAAACCTGGCGTTGATTAACGCCAGGCCTCGAAAGGTTCTTAATTTCCATTCTGCCCAGGAATTATGGGACTTTGAACTCAATTCCTGTTGCACTTAGTTTGACAATTCACTTATGCAAACCATTCCACCGCGCGGCGGGCGGAAAAGTTTTCCTCCAGCCATGCCTTCGTCTGGCTTATGTCAAACTGCCAGGCGTAGGTGGGGCAGGAAAAGCGGCAGACAAGGCAGTTGACGCATTTTGTGCTGTCCACTTCCAGCAGTTCGTTCAGCGCACCCGCAGGGCAGGCACGCACACAGCGGCCGCAATGGTTGCACCGCTCTTTGTCCCGGCTGCGCCCGATGGGCCGCAGGGGTTTTCGGGGTGCGTCCGCGTCGCCGAGCAAAGCGGTGGGACACAGCGGTTCTTGTTCGCATGCAGCCATCACCTTTTGCGCAAAAGCCGCAAAGGCGGGCATGTCCTCCCCGTCGGGACGGCCTGCGCCGAGGCTCGGCGCAAACACGTGAGGCGTAATGCAGGCCATGCCGCCCACACAAACGAAGCCCTGTCCGCTCATTTGCCGGGCGGCAGCCGCCAGGGCATTTTCATAATCCCGGTTGCCATAGGCAGCAAGGATGACGCAAGGCCCGCCCTGGCCCCGCAGCTGGCTGAAAAGGCCTTCCACGCGGGGGCCGAAGCCGCCGTACACCGGCAGGGCCAACACCAGCAGTTCGTCTTTGGCCACCGGGATGACCGTGGGCAGCTTTGCGGGCGGGCAGGTGCAGTCGATGGATTCCACCGGCAGGCCAAACTGCTCGCACAGCAGCATTGCGGCGCGTTTTGTGCCGCCGGATGAACTGAAATATGCCGCTTTGACGGCTTTGATGGGACTCATTTCCGGTCACTTCCCTTTTGTTTGGGTCCGCCTTGAAACGGCGGGCGTTTTTTTGATTATAACGCCCGGAACATCCCTTCGTCAACGCGGCGCGGGTCAGCCGAGGCTTTCCACAAAGGCCCGCAGCATGGCAAGGCCCGCCGGGCCGCTCTTTTCCGGGTGGAACTGAAATCCGGTCACATTCTGCCGCTGCACTGCGGCGCAGACGGTGTGACCGCCGTATTCCACCGTTGCGGCACAGTCCTCCCCGCGGCGGGGCAGCGCCTGAAAGCTGTGGACGAAGTAGACCTCGTCTCCGTTCCGGGTGTTTTTGAGCAGCCCCCGTTCCGTCCCGGAGGCGAGGCGCAGCGGGCTCCACCCGATGTGGGGCACTTTCAGCGGCGCGCCGTCTGCTGCCGTTTCCGGCAGAGGGCTCACTGTGCCTTCCACCAGGCCCAGCCCCCGGGTGAACCCGCCCTCGGTGCTGGAATCCAGCAACATCTGCATGCCGAGGCAGATCCCCAGCAGAGGTGTGCCCTCTCCCGCTTTTTGCAAAAGCGGTTCCACCAGCCGCTGGCTTCTCAGCCGGGCCATTCCATCGGCAAAAGCCCCCACCCCGGGCAGGACCAGCGCCCTGGCGCGCAGAATGTCCCCCGGTTGGGTGCCAAAGCACACATCCGCGCCGCAGTGCTCCAGCGCCCGCCGCACGCTGAGCAGATTGCTGCGTCCGTAATCCACCACAGTGACCAACGGTCTCATCGTCTCACCTCCACACCCAGAGCCCGCACTTCATCTTTGAGCGCAGGCACATCGGTTTTGCCATAATGCAGGATACTGCCCACCGCCACCGCGTCGGCTCCGCCTTTGGCTGCGGCGGCAATGTCCCCGGCGCTGGCCGCGCCCCCGGCGGCAATGACCGGCACATCCACCAGCCCTGCCACCGCAGCGATGAGTTCCTGGTCCATTCCTTTTTGAAAGCCTTCCCTGTCCACGCTGGAGAGCAAAATCTCTCCCGCGCCCAGAGCCACCGCCTGTTTAGCCCATTCCAGCACATCCTTGCCGGAGTGCTCCCGGCCATTGTCGTAGTACGCTTCCCAGCCGGCGGCCGGCCGGGCCGGATCCCGCCGCTTTGCCTGAATGCTGAGCACCATGCACTGGCTGCCGAAGGCACGGGCGACCTCGGTGATGAGCTCCGGACGGCGCAGGGCGGCGGTGTTCACGGCGGCCTTGTCCGCTCCGGCTTTGAGCACCGCGCCCACATCCTCCGCACTGCGCAAGCCGCCGCCCGCCGTGATGGGGATAAACACATCCGCGGTGGTGCGCTCCAGGATGTTGCCCAGATTGTTGCGCTCGTAAAGGCTGGCCACCGTGTCCAGATACAAAATCTCATCGATCCCCTGCTCATAGTAACGGCGGGCAAAATCGTGGGGGTCGCCCAGCTTGCGCAAACCTTCGTACTGGATCCCTTTCACCAGAAAATCGTCCTTTACGTCAAGGCGCGCGATGAGGCGTATTTTCCGGCTCATGGCTGCGCCTCCTTCCGGGGCGTGCCGTAGTCGCAGAGACTTTCCCCTTCAAAAGGCGTATGACGCAGGCTCCAGCGGCCGTTCTCATACTGCCACAGGTGCGGCGAACGGAACCGGTCTGCCAGGTGCATGAAGTAGTCCATGTCCATTTCCGGCTGCTCAAAGCAGTCGGCGGCGGCGCCGAAGTGTTTTTTGTCAATGGAGATGTACCGGAAGAAATCCTGGGCAAAGCGCATGGGGAACTCACCGTCAAACTTCTTGCAGAGCGCCACGCCCTCCTCCCTGGTGATTTCGTGGTTGCGTATCTCCTGAGCCGCGTCGTAGGTGCAGCGGCCGATCCCGTATTTGATGTAGGTGGTGTAGTAGAAGAAATCGTCCACCTTGTCGTCGATGGAGTTGTATTTGGAGTAGGTGCCCGCAGTGCGCTCGGGGCTGGGCACAAAGCCGCCGTGCTCCACGCTGTAATAATAGGCTCCCTGGGGGTGCCACTTCTCATAGTAGCCCATGTAATGCACCTGGATGTGGTTTTTCTCCACGTCGGAGGTATCGCTGGGCAGGTAGATGGCCAGATCGGCCTTGTCCACCTTGAAATCCTCTTCCAGCTGGCGCAGAGACACGCCGCCCAGATAAATGTGGTCAAAATCGTTGGTGGCAAAGAAGTGCTCGTCCCGCAAAGCGCTGTCGTTATCCGCAATGGGGTTGCCGAACTCGGCTTCGTTTTCGCCATAGAACACCAGCGGAATTCCGAACTTGGCGGCCATCTTGGGGGCCAGCTGCTTTTGGCCCAAAATGAAGGGCTGGAAGGGATGGAACAGGTTCTCGGTGGCGAGGCGGGTGAGCAGCCGGTGAGTCAGGCCGTTGGGGGTGCACAGGTAGTTGTCAAACCCGGCGTGGATCCACGCCTCAAAGTTCTGCCAGCCCCAGGGGGTGTAGATGTGAGGCGCCCAGGTAACGGTGAGCGGGTGCATGCCGTACTTGTATTTCAGCAGATGGGCGGCATAGAAGCTGTCCTTTCCGCCGCTGCCCGGCACAAGGCAGTCGTAGCTGCCGTCGGTTTTGCGGTAGCGATCGCACAATTCCCGAAGCTGGCGCTCCCGGTCGGCCCAGTCAATTTTGCCCTCCTTGTTGTGGCAGGCGTGGCAGGCGTCGCACACCCCGTCTTCCTGGATGACCATGGTCTTTTTCTTCGAATGGATGGTATGCTCGAACTCGTAACAGCTGTTGGGCTTTTGGTTGGTCATCACGCACTCTTTGCAGTACCGCACATCCCGGGGCAGGCCGAAGAAGGTCTCCCGCTGTTCGGGCGGGATGTCCGGGGCATATTTGGAATAGTCGATGGGGATATAACGGGGAAGTTTTTCCATGATGAAGGTCCCTTCTTTCGATTTTCATAACAAAAAGGCAGGGCAAAGGCGCCTTGACGGCAAGGGAGAATTCTCCCCTGCCCGGCGGGCGCCTTTGCCCTGCCCTGTGTTGGTTTTTTATTCGCCGTAGGTGCGGATGATGGCCTGGGCCGCCTCACGGCTGGAGATACGCGCGTCCATGGCCCGTTTTTCAATGAGGCGGTGCGCTTCCTCCTCGGTGAGGCCGGCGTGGAGAGCCAGCAGGCATTTGGCCTGGCAGATGACCCGGGCCTCGTCCAGTCGCTTTGTGAGCCGGCGGTTCTGGTCGATGATCTTTTGCATACGCTGGTGGCCGGCGCGCAGAAGGCGCACCGCGAAGGCGGCCTGCTGGCGGGAAAGGGGCTTTGGCAGCACCAGCACCCCGTATTTTTCCAGGCCCGCGGCGATCTTGTCCGCCTGGGGCGCGGCGCAGAGAAAGATGACGTCCATGCCGCTCTCCACCGCCTGGATGGCCAGTTCCCGGCCGAACTCGTCCGGCAGCGGTGCGTTGATGACCATCAGGCTGCCGCCCCCGGCAGTGAAACCCCGGCGGGCCTCTCCCGCGCTGGTGCAGCACACGGCAGGCCCGCCCGCCGCGAACGCACTTTTCAGTGCCTCATGGGTCTGTTTTTCCCCGACGATCCAAACGCCTGCCATGCCTTTCACCTGCCTTTTGAAGAGGATGTTCCGTCAGATACGGTCAAAATACTGCTGCATTTCGTACTCGTGGGGGTCCTCCGCCCCGGCGCTGGCCGCGGCTACCCGCCGCTTCTGGGCAAGGTAGGTGTCCAGCAGGCGGGCGGGAAGGGTCTGCTGCAAGAAGCGGCTCTCCTCCGCCGCCCTCACCGCCTGGGCCAGGCTTGCCGGCAGTGTGGCGGCCACCGGACCTGCCCCGCCGGCGGCAAAGAGATCCCGGTCAGCGGCGGGCGGCAGCGGCAGACCGTCCCGAATGCCCTCCATGCCGGCCTCCAGCAGCAGGGCGGTGACGTAATAGGGATTGCAGGCCGGGTCCGGGCTGCGCAGCTCCATGCGGCAGTCCGCGCCGGCGGCCGCCGGCACCCGCACCAGCGAGGAGCGGTTCTGGCAGGACCAGCTCACCGTGCCCGGCGCTTCGCAGCAGCCCAGCCGCTGGTAGGAACCGGGCAGAGGGTTTGCGAACACCGTCAGCTCCGGCACCCGGCGCAGAATCCCCGCCAGGAAGGCCGCCGCCACCGGGTCCGGCTTGTCTTTGAAGTTTTCGAAGAGGTTGCGGCCATCCTTGATCACCGAGAAGTTCAGGTGCAGCCCGCTGCCGCTTTTTCCGGGCAGAGGCTTGGGCAAAAAGGAGGCGAACAGGCCGTGCTGGCCTGCAATGGCCTTGACCACCGTGTGCACCGTCATCAAGTCGTCCGCCGCCTGCAGGGGCGAAGCGCAGCGGAAGTCTATTTCGTTCTGGCCGGGGCCCTGCTCATGGTGGCTGCGCTCGGGCTGAATGCCCATCTCTTCCAGCGTCAGGCAGATGTTGCGGCGCACGTTCTCGCCCCGGTCGATGGGAGCCAAATCGAAATATCCGCCCTGGTCAAAGGGGGTGCGGGTAGGCTGACCGTGCTCGTCGGTCTCGAAGAGGTAGAACTCGCACTCCGGCCCCACCAGAAAGTGGTAGCCCTCCTTTGCCGCCGCCTGCTCGGTGCGGCGCAGCAGGGCCCTTCCATCCCCTTCGAAGGGGCGGCCATCGGGGTAGCGCACATCGCAGAACAGCCGGCCCACACACCCTTCGCTGGGCCGCCAGGGCAGCAGGGCAAAGGTGTTCAGGTCGGGGACGAGGAACAGGTCGGACTCGGCCACATTGGCAAAGCCCGGGATGGCGGAGGCGTCGAAAGACACCCCCTGTTCCGCGGCGTGGCGCAGCTGGCTGGACATGATGGCGATGTTTTTCTGCACGCCGAACATATCGCAGAAAGCCAGGCGGATAAATTTGATGTCGTTTTCCTCCACAAATCGGAGAAGCTGATCAAGCGTGTGGGTCATGGAGGTCCCCTCCTTCAAAGCTGTGGAAAAATTGCAAAAAGCGCTGCGTTGCCCTTGGACGAGAACGCAGCGCCTTTGCTGTTTCGATCAATGGTATTATACCCGTCCGCGCCGGCCGCGTCAAGATATTTTATTGACAAACAGCGCGGGGAATGCTATTCTTAGGGGCGAACAACGGCGTTCATGCCGCCCGCCTTGCGGGCCGGTCTGGACGCCGTTTGTTTATTTTTCGGCCCCGCTGCCAGAAAGGAAACCGCCATGGACCATATCATCAATCATTCCTTTGACGCCATCCCCAAAAGCTACCTGTTCAGCGAGGTAGCACGCCGGGTGGCCGCCTTCCGCGCCGCCCACCCGGAGAGCGAGCTCATCCCCATGGGCATTGGCGATGTGACGCGCCCTCTGCGCCGCCCGGTCATCGAAGCGCTGAAAAAGGCCGCCGAGGAGCAGGCTCATGCCGATAGCTTTCACGGTTATGGCCCCGAGCAGGGCTATGACTTTCTGCGCGAGGCGGTGCTGCGCCATTACGCGGGGTTCGGTGTGAGGCTGGCCCTTGAGGACATTTTCATCAGCGACGGCGCAAAAAGCGACCTGGGCAACCTGCCCGATCTGTTTTCTGAGAACTGTGTGGTGCTGCTGCCCGACCCGGTGTATCCCGTTTATCGGGATTCCAACTTGATGGCCGGGCGTAAAGTCAAATACCTTGCCGCAACCCGTGAAAACGGCTTTGCCCCCCTTCCGGGGAAAGACACACGCGGCGATCTGGTCTATCTGTGCAGCCCGGCAAATCCCACCGGCGCGGCCTACACCCGGGAGCAGCTGAAACTCTGGGTGGACTGGGCCCTGGCAAGCGGCGCGGTCATCCTGTACGACGCGGCTTACGAGTGCTTTATCCAGGACGATCTGCCCCACAGCATTTATGAAGTGGAAGGTGCGAGAGAATGTGCCATTGAGGTTTGCAGCCTGAGCAAGACCGCCGGCTTCACCGGCATGCGCTGCGGCTACACCATTGTGCCCCACGAACTTGCACGGGAGGGGCAGAACCTGCATGACTTGTGGCTGCGCCGTCAGTGCACCAAAATGAACGGCGTGGCTTATCCCATTCAGCGGGCCGCCGAGGCAGTGTTCACCGCCGAGGGCATGGCCGCATGCAAAGAGGATATCGCCGCTTATCTGCGGGCGGCCGCCATCGTGGCAGACACCTTGGACGAACTGGGCGTGTGGTATTGCGGCGGCAAGAACTCCCCCTACATCTGGATGGAGTGCCCAAAGGGGCTTGACTCCTGGCAGTTTTTTGACGCTCTTTTGGAAGAGGCCGGGATCATCGGCACGCCGGGCTGCGGTTTTGGTGAACAGGGCGAGGGATATTTCCGTCTTTCTGCCTTTTCCGGCGAAGCAAACGCCCGCGCTGCCATGGAGCGGCTGCGGGCCTGGCTGCAAAGCTAAAAGACTTCACAGTATTAACAAGTGCCCCGGGAACATGTTCCCGGGGCACTGTTATTATTCCTGGTGATCCAGCGCGGCGGCCACGAAAGCCCGGAAGATGGGCTGGGGCCGGTCCGGCCGGCTTTTGAATTCCGGGTGGTACTGCACGCCCACAAAGAAGGGGTGGCCGGGCAGTTCCATCGCCTCCACAAGCCGTCCGTCGGGCGAGAGGCCGCTGAACACCACCCCCGCCCCGCTCAGCGCAGCACGGAAATCGTTGCTCACCTCATAGCGGTGGCGGTGACGCTCGCTGACCATGCTCTGGCCATAGATACGGTGGAGCAGCGTGCCGGGCTGCACCGCACAAGGGTAGGCCCCCAGCCGCATGGTGCCGCCTTTGGGCAGGTTGCCCTGCTGGTCGGGCATGAGGTCGATGACGCAGGCGCTGCCCTCCGGGGCGAATTCCCGGGAGTTTGCCGCGGGCAGATTTGCCAGGGAGCGGGCGGCGTCGATGACCGCGATCTGCATGCCAAGGCAGATGCCGAAATAAGGCACGCCCGTCCGCCGGGCCCAGTCCGCCGCAAGCACCATGCCCTCAATGCCCCGCTTGCCAAAGCCGCCGGGCACCAGAACGCCGTCCGCCTTTGCCAGGCGTTCGTCCACTGTCTCAGGCGTGAGGGACTCGGAATCCACCCAATCCAGCGTCACGGCGGCGTTGTTGGCATAGCCCGCATGGTTGAGCGCCTCCACCACCGAGAGATAGGCGTCGTGCAGCTCCACATACTTGCCCACGATGGCAATGTTCACCTTTTTTTGCGGGTTGTTGATACGCCGGCACAGCGCCGACCACCCGGTGAGGTCCGGTTCCCTGGTTTCAAACCCCAGCCGTTTGCAGACCAGCTCGTCCAGCCCGGCGGCGTGGAGCATGAGCGGCACTTCGTAGAGGCTGCCCAGAGTGCGGTTTTCGATGACACAGTCCGGTTCCACGTTGCAGAAGGCGGCCAGTTTTTGCAGAATGCCCTCTTCCAGGGGTTCGTCGCACCGGGCAATGATGACGTCCGGCATAATGCCCATGCTCTGCAGCTCCCGCACCGAGTGCTGGGCGGGCTTTGTTTTGTGCTCGCCGGAGCACTTGAGCCAGGGCACCAGCACCACATGGAGAAACATGCAGTTCTCGCGGCCCTTTTCCCGGCTGATCTGGCGCAGCGCCTCCAAAAACGGCTGGCTTTCGATGTCACCGATGGTGCCGCCGATCTCGGTGATGACCACGTCCGCGCCGGTGTAGTCGCCCAGGCCGTAGACAAACTGTTTTATCTCCCCGGTGATATGAGGGATGGTCTGCACCGTGCGGCCCAGGTACTCCCCCGCCCGCTCCTTGTGCAGCACATTCCAAAAGACCCGGCCGCTGGTGAGGTTGGAGAGTTTGTTCAGGTCTTCGTCGATAAACCGCTCATAGTGGCCCAGGTCCAGATCGGTCTCCACGCCGTCCTCGGTGACGAACACCTCTCCGTGCTGATAAGGGCTCATGGTGCCGGGATCCACGTTGATGTAGGGGTCCAGTTTCTGCGCCGCCACCTTGAGGCCCCGGGCCTTGAGCAGCCGCCCAAGGCTTGCCGCGCTGATCCCCTTGCCCAGGCCGGACACCACACCGCCGGTGACGAAAATATGCTTTGCCATAAAAATTCCACCTCTGCTCCCTGCGCTTTTGCAAAAAAAGAGAGAGCGTCCATCGCCCCGCCGAAAACAGCGGAGCGATGGACGCCCTTGTCCTAACGAAAAGTCATTATAAGCCCGGCATTGGGGTTTGTCAACGGGAAATCACACAGAAAAGAGCAGCTCGCTGTAATCGGGATAGGGCAGCGCACCGGCGGGCAGATAACTCTCTGCCGAATCGGCCAGCCTGCGGACCTGGTCCATGGCGGGCAGCACCTCGTCACGGTAGAAGCAGGCGGCCTCCTGGCTGTCGCCCAGGGCCTCGGCTTTTGCCAGAACCTCTTCCAGCCTGGTCTGGGCGGCGTCGATCCTGCCGTAGCTTGCGGACAGCTGTTCCAAGCGCGCCTGCTGGGCGACGCAGGGAGCGGCGGGCGCCGCCGCTTTGCAGCCGTTGATGGAGGCGGCCAGGCCGTCCACCGCGGTGAGCACTGCGGGCAAAAACTGCCCGCGCACCATCAGGCCCATGGTCTTTGCCTCCACATGCAGGGTCTTGCAGTAGTTCTCCAGCAGAATGGCATAACGGGAGCGCACTTCGCCCTCGGTGAAGATGTGGTGGGCGGTGAACAGGCGGATGTTCTTTTCCGCCACCATGCAGGGCAGCGCTTCGGGAGTGGAGCGCAGGTTGTAAAGGCCTCTTCTTTCCGCCTCGGCCACCCACTCGTCGGTGTAGCCATTGCCGTTGAAGATGACCTTCTTGTGCTTTTTGATGGCACGCTTCACCAGTTCATGCACCGCCGCGTCCATCCCGCCGGGAGCGGCGTCCTTCAATTCATCGTAGAACTCCCGCAGGGCCTGGGCCACAGCGGTGTTCAGCACCACATTGGGGCCGGACACCGACAGGGACGAACCGGGCATGCGGAACTCGAACTTATTGCCTGTGAAGGCAAAGGGGCTGGTGCGGTTGCGGTCGGTGGTGTCCTTGAAGAACTGAGGAATGACCGACGTGCCCATCTGCATAGCGACCTTCTCCTGCTTACCGAAATACTCGTCGTTCTCGATGGCCTTCAGCACGGCGGTGAGCTCGTCGCCCAGGAATACCGACACGATGGCCGGCGGCGCTTCGTTGGCGCCCAGGCGGTGGTCGTTGCCGGCGGTGGCCACCGACACCCGCAGAAGGTCAGCGTATTCGTCCACCGCCTTGATGACCGCCATCAAAAACACCAGGAACTTGGTGTTCTCGGCGGGAGTGCGGCCGGGATAGAGCAGGTTTGAGCCGGTGTTGGTGACCAGGGACCAGTTGTTGTGCTTGCCGGAGCCGTTGATCCCTTCAAAGGGCTTTTCGTGGAGCAAGCAGGCCAGGCCGTGGCGGTCGGCCACCAGTTTCATCATCTCCATGGTCAGCTGGTTGTGGTCCACGGCGATGTTGGCGGTGTCGTACACCGGGGCCAGCTCATGCTGGGCGGGGGCCACCTCGTTGTGCTTGGTCTTGGCAGGCACCCCCAGCTTCCACAGTTCCTCGTCCAGGTCATGCATGAAGGCCGCCACGCGGGGGCGCAGGGCCCCGAAGTAATGGTCCTCCATCTCCTGACCTTTCGGCGCGGGCGCGCCCAGCAGGGTGCGGCCGGTGAACACCAGATCCTTGCGCTTTTCGTACAGGGCCTTATCCACCAGGAAATACTCCTGCTCCGGGCCGATGGTGGTGGAGACGCTGGTCACCGTCTCGTCGCCCAGCAGGTGAAGAATGCGCACCGCCTCATGGCTCAGGGTCTCCATCGAGCGCAGAAGAGGCGTTTTTTTGTCCAGCGCTTCGCCGCTGTAGGAGCAGAAGGCAGTGGGAATGTAAAGGGTCCCGTCTTTGATGAAGGCCGGGCTGGTGGGGTCCCAGGCGGTGTAGCCCCGGGCCTCAAACGTGGCCCGCAGGCCGCCGGAAGGAAAACTGGAAGCGTCCGGTTCGCCCTTGATGAGCTCCTTGCCGGAAAAATCCATGATGACCTCGCCGTTGCCCACCGGGGAGATGAAGCTGTCGTGCTTTTCGGCGGTGAATCCGGTCATGGGCTGGAACCAGTGGGTGAAGTGGGTGGCGCCATGCTCCACGGCCCACTCTTTCATGGCCACCGCCACCGCGTTGGCCACGCTGCGCTCCAGCGGCAGGTTCTCGTCGATGGTCCTGCGCAGGGCTTTGTAAACGTCCTTGGGCAGCTTTTCCCGCATGACCCGGTCGCCAAACACCAGGCTGCCATAGAGTTCCGGCACGTTCTTTGTCATAAAACAGCTCTCCTTTCCCCTTTTGTGCCTCGGCGGCACAAAAAAAGCGGCGCTCCCGGATGAAGGCTCATCCGAAAGCGCCGTTGCTTTCTATGGCTGCAAGTATACTCATTTTTTCCGCCTTGTCAACACCCGTTTTTCCCGGCGGCAAGTTCTTTTTGCCAGCTCCCTCGTCCCGCTTTAATGTATTTTTATCGCTTTAATGCTGCAAATCGCTAAAACGCCCTGGCATTTTGTCCCGCATTTTTTCGCAAAACGCTGATTCTCGCAAAAGCGCTTTACAAACCGCGGGCCATGGGCGTATCATAAAACACGACAAAGGCGTCAAAGATCCCTGACATGGGGGTCTTTGACGCCTTTGTCCTTTTTTATTTTGCGATCGGGAGGTACCGCCATGAAAACGCCCGGCAGCCAGGGGCTTTACTGCCCGGAATTTGAACATGACAACTGCGGCATAGGCGCCGTTGTGGACATTCACGGCCGCAAGAGCCACCAGACGGTGGCCGACGCGCTGACCATTGTGGAACATCTGGAGCACCGTGCCGGCAAAGACGCCGAGGGCAAAACCGGCGACGGCGTGGGCATTCTCACCCAGGTGCCCCACAAGTTCTTTTGCAAAGTGTGCGCCGCCGAGGGCATTTCCATCGGCGGCGAGCGGGAATACGGCGTTGGCATGTTCTTTCTGCCTCAGAACGAACTGGCCCGCCGCCAGGCGCAAAAGATGTTTGAGGTCATCGTGGAAAAAGAAGGGCTGGAATTTCTCGGCTGGCGGACGGTGCCGGTGCGGCCCGGCGTGCTGGGCCACCGGGCGCGGGACTGCATGCCGGTGATCTGCCAGGGCTTTGTGAAAAAGCCGGAGGACGTGCCCGCGGGCCTCGCCTTTGACCGCAGGCTCTACATCGTGCGGCGGGTCTTTGAGCAGAGCAACGGGGGCAGCTATGTGGCCAGCCTCTCCAGCCGGACCATCGTCTACAAGGGAATGTTCCTTGTGGGGCAGCTGCGCACCTTTTTTGACGATTTGCGGGACGAGGACTTTGAATCCGCCATTGCCATCGTCCATTCCCGTTTTTCCACCAACACGGACCCAAGCTGGCAGCGGGCCCATCCCAACCGCTTCATCGTCCACAACGGCGAGATCAACACCATCCGGGGCAACGCGGACAAAATGCTGGCCCGGGAGGAAACCATGAGCGCCCCCGCCTTCAGCGCCGACGACATCACCCGGGTGCTTCCGGTGGTGGACACTTCCGGGTCCGACTCCGCCATGCTGGACAACACCCTGGAATTTCTGGTGATGAGCGGCATGGACCTGCCCCTTGCGGTGATGGTGGCCATCCCTGAGCCCTGGAGCCACAACGACACCATCTCCCGGCGGCGGCGGGATTTTTACCAATACTACGCCACCATGATGGAGCCCTGGGACGGACCGGCTTCCATTCTCTTCAGCGACGGCGATCTGATGGGCGCGGTGCTGGACCGCAACGGCCTGCGCCCCAGCCGCTATGTCATCACCGACGACGGACGGCTCATCCTTTCCTCCGAGGTGGGAGTGCTGGAACTGAGCGAAGAGCATATTCTCAAAAAAGAGCGGCTGCACCCAGGCAAAATGCTGCTGGTGGACCTTGCCAAAGGCGCAGTGCTCAGCGACGACGAAGTGAAAGAGCGTTACGCCTGCCGGGAGCCCTACGGTGAGTGGCTTGACTCAAATCTGCTTCACCTGAGCGACCTGCATGTGCCCAATCAAAAAGTGCCCGAACTCACCGCCGAAGAGTGCGCGCAGCTGCAAAAGGCTTTTGGCTACACCTGGGAGGAATACCGGGATTCGGTGTGCTCCATGGCACTGAACGGCTCGGAGCCCATCGGGGCCATGGGGGCGGACACACCTCTGGCAGCGCTCTCGGGGCAGTATCAGCCGCTGTTCAACTATTTCCGGCAGATGTTTGCCCAAGTGACCAACCCGCCCATCGACGCGCTGCGGGAGAAGATCGTCACATCCACCGCGGTGTATGCGGGCAAGAACGGTAACCTGCTGGCCGAAAGCGCCGATAACTGCCATGTGCTGAAAATCGAGAACCCCATTCTCAGCGACCTGGATCTTTTGAAGATCAAAGCCATGGACCGGCCCGGTTTCAAGGTGGCGGTGGTGCCCATTCTGTTCTACAAATCCACCCCCATGGACCGGGTGCTGGAGCACCTGTTCGTGGCGGTGGACAAGGCTTACCGGGAGGGGGCCAACATTCTCATCCTCACCGACCGGGGCGTGGACGAAAACCATGTGGCCATCCCCTCGCTGCTGGCGGTGTCGGCGGTGCACAAGCACCTGGTCAAAACAAAGAAGTGCACAGCGCTGTCCATCATTCTGGAATCCGGCGAGCCCCGGGAAGT
The DNA here is from genome assembly GCA_019114225.1 of Candidatus Allofournierella pullicola. Classification (GTDB taxonomy): domain Bacteria; phylum Bacillota; class Clostridia; order Oscillospirales; family Ruminococcaceae; genus Allofournierella_A; species Allofournierella_A pullicola. The sequence continues at coordinate 13,635 of DXFW01000003.1, forward strand.
GCACCATTTTGCTACCCTGCTGGGCTACGGCGCCTGCGCGGTGAATCCCTATCTGGCCCACGCCTCGCTGGCGCAGCTGGTGCGGGACGGCCTTTTGAACAAGGATTACTACGCCGCCGTGGCAGACTACGACAACGCGGTTTTGCAGGGCATAGTGAAGATCGCCTCGAAAATGGGCATTTCCACGCTGCAAAGCTACCAGGGCAGCCAGATCTTTGAGGCGCTGGGGATCAGCCAGGAAGTCATCGACGCTTACTTCACCGGCACCGTGAGCCGTATCGGCGGTATCACGCTGGAGGACATCGCTGCCCAGACCGACGCACAGCATTCCCGGGCTTTTGACCCGCTGGGCCTGGCCGTCGATCTGAGCCTGCCCTCGCTGGGGCGGCACAAATACCGCAGCCAGGGCGAAGTTCACCGCTACTCCCCTCAGGTCATCCATTTTTTGCAGCAGGCTGCCCGCACCGGCAGCTATGAGCTGTTCTGTCAATACACCGCGGCGGCGGACGCCGAACGCAGCGGCCTTGTGCGCAGCCTGCTGGAATTCAACTGGCCCGCTCAAGGAGTGCCGCTGGAAGAAGTGGAAAGCGAAGAATCCATCCTGCGCCGCTTCAAGACCGGCGCCATGTCCTACGGCTCCATCTCTCAGGAAGCTCACGAGGCTCTGGCGCTGGCCATGAACCGGCTGGGAGGCAAGTCCAACAGCGGCGAGGGCGGCGAGAGCGACGAGCGCCTTGCCAGCGCCGGAACCGGACTGGACCGCTCCAGCGCCATCAAACAGGTGGCCAGCGGGCGGTTCGGCGTGACCAGCCGCTATCTTGTGAGCGCAAAGGAGATCCAAATCAAGATGGCGCAGGGCGCAAAGCCCGGTGAAGGCGGGCACCTGCCCGCTGCCAAAGTCTACCCGTGGGTGGCCAAGACCCGGCACTCCACGCCGGGCGTGAGCCTCATCAGTCCCCCGCCTCATCACGACATCTACTCCATCGAGGACCTTGCCCAGCTCATCTATGACCTCAAGAGCACCAACGACAAAGCATGCATTTCGGTGAAGCTGGTGAGCGAAGCGGGGGTGGGCACCGTGGCCGCCGGCGTGGCAAAGGCCGGGGCGCAGGTCATCCTCATCTCCGGCTGCGACGGCGGTACCGGCGCGGCCCCCATCAGCTCCATCCACAATGCGGGCCTGCCCTGGGAGCTGGGCCTGGCCGAGACCCACCAGACGCTGCTCCGCTCGGGGCTGCGCCGCCGGGTGCGCCTGGAGACCGACGGCAAGCTGATGACCGGGCGGGACGTGGCCATCGCGGCACTGCTGGGCGCGGAGGAATTCGGGTTTGCCACCGCCCCGCTGGTGACGCTGGGCTGCACCATGATGCGGGTGTGCAATCTGGACACCTGCCCCATGGGCATTGCCACCCAGAACCCCGAACTGCGGAGGCGCTTTTGCGGCAAGCCGGAATATGTGGAGAACTTCATGCGCTTCACCGCCCGGCAGCTGCGGGAGTATATGGCAAGGCTGGGCGTGCGCACCGTGGACGAAATGGTAGGCCGCACCGACCTTCTGCGCCAGGCGCACAGGGAGGGCCGCGCGGCTGAGCTTGATCTGAGTCGGGTGCTTGCGCCGGGCAGCGAACACGGAACCGACGTTGTGTTCCACCCTGCCGAAAGCTATGATTTCGGGCTTGACAAGACACTGGACCGGGCGCTTATGGCAAAAGAGCCGGTGCGGCGCGCTCTTTTGGAGGGTATTCCCTGCCGCCTGAGCGTGCATGTAAAAAACACCGACCGGGCCTTCGGCACTCTGCTGGGAGCCGAGATCACCCGGCACAGTCCCGAAGGCTGGGCGGAGGACGCCCTCATCCTGGACTGCACCGGCGCGGGCGGCCAGAGTTTTGGCGCGTTTCTTCCCAAAGGGATGACTCTCGCGCTCAGCGGTGACAGCAACGACTATTTCGGCAAGGGCCTTTCCGGCGGTAAGCTGGTGGTGCGCCCCGGCAAAAAAGCCCGCTACGCCGCCGAGGAAAACATCATCGTGGGCAACGTGGCGCTCTACGGAGCCACCTCCGGCCAGGCGTACATCAACGGTATGGCCGGCGAGCGCTTCTGCGTGCGCAACTCCGGCGCCGTGGCTGTTGTGGAAGGCGTGGGTGAGCACGGCTGCGAATATATGACCGGCGGCCGCGTGGTGGTGCTGGGCCCCGTGGGCAAGAATTTTGCCGCTGGCATGAGCGGAGGCGTGGCCTATGTGCTGGACGAAGACAGCACTCTCTACCGAAACCTGAACAAAGCCATGGTGAGCATGGAAAAGGTGGAGAGCAAGTTTGACCGGGAGGAGCTTTGCCGCCTTATCGAGGCTCACACGGCACACACAGGCTCGGCAAAAGGCCGGCGCATTCTGGCCGCCTTTGAGGAATATCTGCCCCGGTTCAAGAAAATCATTCCCAGCGACTACAAGCGGCTGGTCCAGCTTGCCTCCCAGTTTGAGGAGCAGGGCGTGACCCCCGAGCAGGCTCAGATCGAGGCATTTTATGCCAGTCTGGCCAAGAAATAAAAGGAGGATCGGTCATGGGCAAACCCACCGGTTTTTTGGAATATCCGCGTCAGGAAGGGGCTGTGGCGCCGCCGCTGGAGCGGCTGGAGAACTTTCGGGAATTTCACCGTTTTCTCTCCCCTGCTGCCCAGGCACTGCAGGCAGCCCGCTGCATGGACTGCGGCGTGCCCTTTTGTCAGGCTGGCGTGACATTGGCGGGCATGACCGCCGGCTGCCCGTTGCACAACCTCATTCCTGAAATGAACGACCTTATCTATCACGGCAACTGGGAGCAGGCGTGGCGCCGGCTGGAGCACACGAACTGTCTGCCGGAGTTCACCGGCCGGGTGTGCCCGGCTTTGTGCGAGGCGGCCTGCACCTGCGCGCGGCAGGAAGGTGCGGTGTGCACCCACGAAAACGAGCTGCAGGTGGCGGAGTATGCCTTCCGCCACGGGCTGGTGAATACCGCGCCCCCCGCCGTGCGCACCGGTAAAACGGTGGCTGTGGTGGGCAGCGGGCCAGCCGGTCTTGCCGCCGCCTGGCAGCTGAACCGCCGGGGCCACCGGGTCACGGTGTTCGAAAAAGCGGACCGTCCCGGAGGCCTTCTCTGCTACGGCATTCCCAACATGAAGCTGGACAAAGCCGTGGTGGACCGGCGCATTCGCCTGATGGAAGAGGCGGGCGTGACCTTCGCCTGCAATACCGATGTGGGCCGGGACGTGACCGGCGAGGAACTGCTGGCAAAGTTTGACCGCGTGGTTCTGGCCGGCGGCGCAGGCAGGCCACGGGACCTGGCGGTGCCCGGCCGGGAGGCAAAAGGCATTCTCTTTGCCGTGGATTTCCTCGGCCAGGTGACCAGAGCACTGCTGGATTCCGGTTTTGAAAAGCCGCCCCGCAAACTGGCCGAAGGAAAGAACGTGCTGGTGGTGGGCGGCGGCGACACCGGCAACGATTGCGTGGCCACCGCCCTGCGGCTGGGCGCAAAAAGCGTGACCCAGCTGGAAATGCTGCCCGAACCGCCCTGTGAGCGCACAGCGGACAATCCCTGGCCCCAATGGCCGAAGGTGCGCAAGACCGACTACGGTCAGCAGGAATCCATTGCCCGGTTTGGGGCCGACCCACGGCGTTATCAGTCCACCGTGGCCGCCTTCAAGGCCGACAAGCGCGGCCGGGTATGCGCCGCAGTGGTGCAGAAACTGGAACCCCGGCAGGGTGACAACGGGCGCATGGTGATGGAGCCGGCAGCAGGCAGCGAAGAGATCCTGCCCGCCGAACTGGTGCTCATTGCCGCCGGTTTCACCGGGTGTGAAGGTTATCTGCCTGCCAGCTTTGGTGCAGCCCTCACCGGGCACGGCACTGTGGCGGCTGAAGGCGAAAGCTATGCCACCGGCGTGCCCCGTGTATTCGCGGCGGGCGACATGCGCCGCGGCCCTTCTCTGGTGGTGTGGGCCATCGCCGAGGGCATGGGCGCGGCAAGGGCGGTGGACGCCTCCCTGATGGGTTACAGCAACCTGTGACCCTGCGGGAAATTTTGAATCGAGGGGGAAAAAGGAATGTGTACCATCCTGTGCTATGCGGGCCATGACATCGGCCCAAACCGTTTGCAGGAATATCTTCTTCGCAGCCAGCGGCGCGGGCCGGACAGTTTTCGCATTGTAAAAACGCCCTTTGGCTTTTTAGGGTTCGCCCGCCTTGCCATCATGGGACTTTCGCCCGAAGGAATGCAGCCCTTTGAACAAAACGGCAGCTGGGTGGTGTGCAACGGCGAGGTGTACGGGTTCCGCCGTTTGAAAAAGGAGCTTGCGGAACGCGGCTACACGTTCAGAAGCGGGTCGGACTGTGAGGTGCTGCTGCCCTTGTGGCAGGAGTACGGCTGTGAGATGTTCGCCCATCTGGACGCGGAATTTGCCTGTGTTCTTTACGACGGGGCCAGCGGCAGCCTCATCGCCGCCCGGGACCCCATTGGCATTCGCCCGCTGTTTTACGGCTACCCCACTGCCGGCGGCACCATCGCCTTTGCCAGTGAGGCAGCCGAACTGGAAGGCTGGGTGGACGAGGTGCGTCCCTTCCCGCCCGGGCACTACTACAAAGACGGCCGTTTTGTGCAATATGAGGACATCGCCGCTGTGCGCAGCTACATCCACGCGCCGCTGGAGGATGTGTGCAAAAACATCCGCGAAAAGCTGACGACCGGAGTGGAAAAGCGGCTGGACGCCGACGCGCCGCTGGGTTATCTGCTTTCCGGCGGGCTGGATTCCAGCCTTGTGTGCGCCATTGCGGCCCAAAAACTGCAGCGGCCCATCCGCACCTTTGCCATCGGCATGGAGGGCGACGCCATCGATCTGAAATATGCCCGGGATGTGGCTGATTTCATCGGCGCGGAGCACACGGAAGTGCGCATGACCCGCCAACAGGTGCTGGAAGCTCTGCCGGAAGTGGTTCAGACACTGGCCACCTGGGACATCACCACCATCCGGGCCAGCCTGGGCATGTATCTCGTCTGCAAAGCCATCCATCAAAACACCGACATCAAGGTGCTGCTGACCGGCGAGATCTCCGACGAACTGTTCGGCTACAAATACACCGACTTTGCGCCCAGCGCCGCCGAATTTCAGAAGGAGGCGGCCAAGCGTTTGAGGGAGCTTCACTGCTACGATGTGCTGCGGGCGGACCGGTGTCTTGCCGCCAACAGTCTCGAGGCCCGGGTGCCCTTTGGCGATCTGGACTTTGTGCGGTATGTGATGGCCATTGACCCGGCCCGCAAACTGAACACCTACGGCAAGGGAAAATACTTACTGCGCAAGGCGTTTGAGGACGAAGGCCTGCTGCCCAGGCATATTTTGTGGCGGGAAAAAGCCGCTTTCAGCGACGCGGTGGGCCACAGCATGGTGGACGACCTGAAGGAATATGCCGATGGGCTTTACACCGACGAAGAGTTTCAGGCGAAGCGGGCAAAATACGGCTACTGCACGCCCTTCACCAAAGAGAGCCTGCTCTACCGGGAACTGTTCGAGCAGTTTTATCCCGGCGGGGCGCGGATGATCCCCGGATTCTGGATGCCCAATCCCGACTGGGAGGGCTGCCGGGTGGACGACCCCAGCGCCCGGGTGCTGGCAAACTATGGAGAAAGCGGCGTTTGAAGCCCGCATAAAACAGGGCGGCCTTGCGGGCCGCCCTGTTTACAGTTTTTATACAACTTGTTTGCCCCCGCGTGAGTGAAAGGCCGCTGCGCCCGTGATATACTTGTTTCGGGGCCGGGCAAAGAACGCCGCCCCCGGAAAGGGCGCGATGTCATAATGAAAAAGTTTCTTCTCCTGCTGGCGGCGGCGGTGCTGGCCGCAGCGGCGTTTTTCCTTTATTCACTGGCAACGGTGGAACTGCCGGAAATGAACGCCGGTTCCCCGGCCTCCTCTTACGGCGATGTGGCTCCCATCCAAAGCCAGCCGGAAAGTGTTTCTTCTCCCGGCTCAGAGCCGGAGGCAAGCGCCGAGCCGGTGAGCGACCTGTCTTTTCTCAGCGAGGAACAGCGGGATGTTTTTGCCCAGGCCCAGGATACGGTGCTTTATCTGTCGGATCCTTGCAATCTTATGCTCCGGGAAGGGAACGCCGCGGGCGATGAAGTTCAGCTGGACGGAAAAAGCTATCTCTTCATCACCGGGCAGGACGAAAACTATGAGGACTTCCGCGCCCGAATGCTGGACATCTTCACCGAAAGCTGCTTGACGGGGATGGATTTTGACCTGCGCTTCCGTTCGGTGGAGGGCAAACTGGCCGCTCTGGTGGGCGGCGTGGGCAGCGCGGTCAGCTATGCCGAGTGCCCTGACACCTACCGTCTTGAAAGTGCCGACGACAGCACCGTGACCTTCACCCTCATCGGGCACTACATCGAGCAATGGCCAGTGGAAACGGACACAGCTTTTCTCACCCGGCGCGCAGGCGGCGCCTTCGACAGCACAAAGGAATTCACCATCCGCCTTGTGAACACCGAAGCCGGCTGGCGGGTGGACGAATTCCACAGCCCGCTTTATCCTGGCATGTTCTGAACGCAAAAAGGCCGCTCCCTGGAAGGGGCGGCCTTTTTCGTTTACAGCTTCAGCCTGCGGCGGATGGCCCCGGCCAGCGCCAGCGCGCCCAGGCCCTTCAAAAAGTCCGGCAGGATAAAGGGCAGCACGCACACCGACAAACTGGCCCAAAGCCCCATGCCGCTGACAAACATGAACCAGACCGTGCCCAGTGCATAGCAGACCAGCTGGCCCGCCAGCACCCCGGCAAGGCGAAGGGGCATGCGCTGTGTGCGCCGGCAGACGGCGGCAAGCAGCGCAGCCATCAGAGGATAAGCCCACAAAAAGCCGGCAGTCATGCCGGTGAGCACCTGCACGCCGGCAGCCATGTTGGCGAACACCGGCAGACCCACCGCCCCGATACAAATATAGGCCAGGATGGAGGCTGCCGCCCAGCCCGGGCTGAGCATCGCCCCGGCGAAAAACACTCCCAGCACGCTCAAGGTCAGGCTGATGGGTCCGATGGGGATACTCAGCGGGGCCACGACCGCCATGAAGGCGGTGCACAGGCCCGCGAGGGCGATGTTTTTTACTTTTGTTCCCGAAGCGGCGCTCACGGCTCTCACTCTCCTCTGGTTTTTCTGAGCAGCCTGGCCGCCCGCGGCTCATTATACCACAACACCCGCCTGCCGCGCAAAGGTTTTGCACAGCTCCGCAATGCTGTCCGCTGTGCGGAAGGCGTCCCGCTCCACCTGGGTGGGCTGGATCTCCACCCCCATATCCTCCAGTCCGGCCAGCAAAGTGATGAGGGCCAGACTGTCCAGCAGCCCCGTCTCCAAAAGGTCGGCTCCTTCGTTCAGAGCCGCGCTGCTGCCGCAGGCTTCCGCCAGCAGGCAGCGCACCTTTTGTTCAAACTGCGCTTCATTCATCTTTCAACATCCTTTCCAGCGCGGCAAGATCGCACTTGCCCCGCTCGTTCACCGGCATGCGTTCCATCGCGCGCCAGCGCCGGGGCAGCATGTAGTCCGGGAGGGTGCGCCGCAGGCGGGCTTTGCATTCTGAGAGGTCCAAAGGCGCTGTTTCCCACTCCACCACCGCGGCCAGGCCCCGCACTTCGTCCCCTGCCCGGATGGGCAGCACTGCCGCCGCGCGCGCTTCGTCCCAGCCGAGGATGGCCGCTTCCACCTCTCCCGGCTCGATACGGTAGCCCTTGTATTTGATCTGGCGGTCTCTCCGGCCAAGGTGCCACAAAAGGCCGTCCCTGAGAACGCCCTGGTCCCCAGTGCGGTAGAGCTTTTGCCCCGAGAGCGTGCCGAAGCCGCCCGCTTCGCCGCCGATGTAGCCGCTGCCCACGCTGGGCCCGGCAATGGCGATCTCGCCGGGCGCGCCGTCGGGCAGCGGAGCGCCGCCCTCATCCAGAATCAACAGACGGCTGGCCGCGTTTTCCGCGCAGCCCACCGGCAAGGGCCCTTCCCTGCCCTGCACCTCCACCGCACAGACGGCACAGGCCGCCTCGGTGGGGCCGTAGGCGTTGAGGATGTGCAGGCCGCCAAAGCGCTTTTCCAGTGTTTTGACAGTGCGGGGCGCAAGGGTCTCGCCGCAGAAAAAGACGGTCTCCAGGTCCGGCAGCAGCGTCCGGCAGAAGGCCGTGTCGCACAGACACAGGCGGGCAAAGGAAGGCGTACAGACCAGCCGCCGCGCGCCGCTGCTTCCCAGCGCTTCATACAGCGCCGGCAGGTCAGCCTGCTCCGCCGGCTCCAGCGCGCGGACCGTGCCGCCCATGGCAAAAGCAGGCCACAGGTCCGCCACCGAAAGATCAAAGGAAAAGCGTGCCTGGTTGACGCTCACGCCGGTTCCGCACGCAGCCACCGCCGGAAGTCCGCACATCCACTCCACGAAGTTTTCCAGCGCCGAGAGCGGGATACGCACCCCTTTTGGCGCGCCGGTGCTGCCGGAAGTGAACATCCAGTAGGCGTCCCGCCCGGGGTCCGCGGCGAACTGCGCGGGCGCCAGCGCTTCGCTTTTGCAAAACAGTGGCTCGGCCTGCACTGCCCTCAGCGCCGCTGCCGCCGCGTGGCTGCCGCAGCAGAGGACCTCGGCAGGGTCCGCCTGACTGCGTATCTTTAAAAGGCGCTCCTGCGGCTGCTGCGGGTCCACCGGCAGCCAGGGACGGCCTGCCATGAGGCAGGCCAAAAAGCAGACGGGCATGCCCGCTTCCTTTTCGCCGCAGATGAGGACCGGACCTGTGCCCGCCCGCAGGCGGGCGGCCAGAACGCTGGCGCTGCGCCAGAGCTCGCCGTAGGTGAGCGTCTGCGTTCGGTTTTGATAGGCCGGACGTGCGGGCGTTTGCCGGGCATGCCGTGCAATGGCTTCCAAAAGCATATGCGTCCCTCCCGCTCAGAGGCCCTGCCGGATCTGATCCGGCGGAATGAGCGCCGGGTCATACATCACACGGGAATGATTGTCCAGAACCAATTCCTCGGCCAGGAGCTGCCCGCTTTGACGGTCGATGATCCGCCGGTAGACCCGGCTCACCCGGTACCAACCGTCCGCCTCTTTACAAAAATGGCTGTCCCGCTCCACGATCCGGTAGCGGTGCGGGAAGGGCGCAGTGGTGCGAAGCTCGCCGCACAGGTCGTCCTCGGTGAGCCAGAAGAGCAGCTGCACCGGCCGGTCGGTGGTGTTTTTGAACTGGTAGTCCACGTTTTTATAAAATACAGAGGTACCTGTGCCGAAGGGCACGGTCCTGCGCTCGTCGGGGAAAAGAGCGTCGGAATGATGGTGCAGCTCGGTGACCGTGAGGGGGCTGTTGAGCACCAGCCAGTGGGTCATGTTCGCCAGCTGGCACAGGCCCCCCGCAAGGCCCGGCTTCATGCGGGTGCCCGCAATGACCAGGCCGTCGGTGTAACCCTGTTTTCGGGTGGGGCGGCCGATGAGGCCCCAGAAGGAGAAGGTCTCGCCCGGCCGGATAACGATCCCGTTCAGCCGCGCGGCGGCAAGGGCAAGGTTTTTCACCTTGCCTTTTTGCAGTTCCATGTCCACGCCGTGCAGCCGGCGCAGCAAAGGCGATGTGTGCCCTTTCACAATGCAGGGCAGCGGCTCCGGGTCCCGCTGCCGGGCGTACCGCTGGCCGCTGAACAGGGTCTTTGCGTCCCGCAGGAGATATTCCTTTCGCAGTGAAAGCCAATAGCCCACCGGGCCGGTTTGGCAGAGAAGCTTTCGTGGCCGCATTCTCCCGCCTCCTCCAATTTCTGCTTTTCGGGCCGGGGTCAGTTCCCCGGCAGCTCCGCCGCCCCGCCCGTTCGCCGCAGCGCGTCGATGTACTGCGCCACCATGACATAGTTTTGCAGGTCCTTTTCGTCCAGGCCCTGGAAGGCGCGCAGTTCGTCCCAAAGCAGGGTGCTGCCCTCCACCATGTAAAAGCCGCTGGCAAGGTCCACACCCACAAAGATCCGCTCTATGCTGCCGCCCCAGAGTTCGGGGTCGTCCCGGTTTTGGGGCCGATAGAATTTTTTGCCCGCCCCCTGGTTCTCGAGATAAAAGGCCCGGGGTTCAGGGGCCATGCCCGCAGGCAGCTTTTCGGCCCAATAATCGTTCATGGTCACGTTGCTGGCAATGACATCCCGTACTTTCCGGCCGGCTATCTCGGTGAGCGGATAGTGTTTTTGCAGGTATTCCAGCACCTGCGCACCGGTCTTTCGATTGGGGGAAAGCCGGTCTTTGTTCTCCCGCCAAACCGCTTCCAGCGGGCGATCATTTCTTCGGTGGGCTCCCGGGTGATCATAGGTCGTGCCTCCTTTTTAAAAGCACACAAAGACGCCGCACACGCGGCGCCTTTGCACGAAAGTATCAGTTGACAGAGACGGACATCACAAGCACAAACACCACCGCCGCCGAGCGCAGGCAGGCATACAACTTGTTATCAGAGCGTTTGTCCTCGTCTTCGGCACGAATGGCCTCCACCAGAAAGTGCGGAAAGCAGAGAGCTGCGACCACCGCGGCCAGGACGAACAGCCAGTGCATACAAAACGCCTCCTTATAACATTTTTGCCCGCGTTTCTTTTCTTCATCTTATCACGGGCCGCGCCCGCTTGCAATGGTTTCACTGCAGCGGCGTGCGGTTGTCGGTGCTGGCGTAATAGTCTGCCTTTTTCATCAAATAAAAATCCGTTGCATAGTAAGAGCTGGTCTCTTCCAGCCCGGTGGGGCCTGTCACTTTTGCCGTGCGCAGGCTCTCGCCCAGAGGGATAATAAAGTGCTGTTCCGTCTCTCCCGCCACCTCATAGGGCGCACCGTAACTGCTGCGCAGGGTGACCTCCTGCCAGCTGCCATCCGTCAAATCAACGGCGTAGGTGCTGCCACACACGCCGTCTGCTGTTTTTTCGGAGCATGTGAGCAGGAGTTTGCCATCCAAAAAGCAGCCGTCTTCCGCCACCTGGCCGCCATAGTAGGGCACACTCTCCGCCACGGTCTGCTCCTCGCCGGTGCGCAGGTCGCGGCGGCGCAGCTGCGCGGTGCGCTCGCCCGTGGGCTCCAGAATGTAGAGATACTGCTCGTGGGAAAAGGCAACGGCATGGGGCCGGAGATTGTAATCATCCGCCATCTCGCCGCCGGCCTCGTAGTGGAACAATTGCGTCTCCTGGCCGGTGGTCACATCCACCTCAAAAACATCCGCCGCCACGCTGAGGTAAGAATCGTTGTTGTGTTCCAGCACCAGCTTCTGGTCGTAGGCTCCCAGCAGGATGGTGGGCTGGTCGTACTGTTTCAGCTTTTCCAGCTTTCCGTCCGAAAGGCGCGCCTGATAAAGGCACTTGACGCTGCTTTGGGTGGCGGGGTCCACCTCGGAGCTGAGGAAATAGACAAAATCGTCGCTGGCTGCCATCTGCAGATCCACCAAACCGTTTTGATACTCCATACAAAGGGTGCGGTCCGCGCCGTTCGCGCCCATGCGGAAGAGCCGCACGGCGGGATATTGCTCTCCCGACGGATCCTCCGTGGAGGAATAGAGATAGAGGGGCTGGGCGGCATTCTGCTCATCCAGCAGAAGATAAAGCATGCCCGGAGCCCAGGCGGTGCAGCTGTCGTCGGTGTGAGGGCACTCGGGCCGGGCGCACAGAGGCACCGCTTGGCCGCTGGCCTCTTCATAGTAATGCACCACATTGGGGGCGCTGCCACCCAGATAATACACGCCCTTGGCACCCGCCGCCACGTCGTCCCGTTTGCCCAAGAAACGGATGGGCGGAGCCGTTGGCACAGAGGCCTGCGGCTGGCTCTGAGGCTCAGTCTGCAGGGCGCTTTGGGCAGGCGCGTCCTGGCCGCCGCAGGCGGCAAGCCCAAGAACAAGCGCCAGCGCAGCTGCTAAAAAAACACGTTTCATCTGTATTTCTCCTTTGTCATTCCCACCGGGCCCGCAGCCGGTCAACACACAGCCAGCACACCGCCGCGGCCAGGGCAAGCAGAACGAGGCCCGCCATGCCGTCGCCGGGCCGGCGCAGCAGTTCCGCCAGATGGAACAGCGGGCACATCCCCACCCAGCGCAGGGGCCACAGGCCGCTCAGGGCCAGCATGGGCGGCAGGCAGAACACAAGTGCCGAAAGGAACATGGCACTGAGGGCGCTGCCCAATGTTTCTGAAAGCCAGAGCGTGACCGCCGCCATGCACAGTATGGCCGCAAGGCGGGCAACGCCCGCCAGCACCAGCACCCCGGCAAGGGACAGCCAGCCAGGCAGGTGCAGATAGTCGGAAAGACTCATGGCCGGGGCGAAAGGTGCGGGCAGGCCGTAGTCCCGCAGGACCACGATGAGCCGGGGCAGCCCCACCAGCGCCCACAGCAGCGCCGCCGCGCCGCCGGCGGCCAGCAGCTTCGCGTCCACCGTTTTGCGGCGGCCCAACGGAGTGGCCATCACCACCCGCTTCATGCCGCCCCGGTGCTCGAAGGCAAACAGGCCCGCAAAGCAGACGCTGGCCAAAAGGCCCGCCACAAGGGCGTCCCGCAAATCGTCCTCTCCCGCAAAGCAGAACAGCTCTTCCCAACCGCTCTCATACACCAGCTGGGCGCCGGGGTGTTCCTGGAGATAGGGCAGGTTTCCGTAGATGACGCGATCAAACACCTGCTTTTTTTGATTCAGCCCGTAATAAGCGCCCATCTGCAATTGGTATTCTTCCGACGTTATCTCCCCCGCCTGCAGCGCCCGCTCCAGCCGCCGGATGGGTTCAAATTCCTCACTCTGCTCCTGCAGCCACTGGTATGCCTCCTGATCGTAGGGGCCGGAGATGTGGGTCATATAGTATTGATAGTAGATCTCGTCCGCGTCGATGAAACTCTTGGTCTCGGCGGTCTGCCATGCCTGATACCCCGCAAAGGCCGCCAGCACCGCCAGCGCACCGCAGCTGAGGGCCAGCTTGCGCGCCTCCTGGCCCCAGATGGTGGTGGGCCGGGTGCAGAGTTTGCCCAGCCGCAGGCCCGCAAAAGCGGGGGCCGGCAGCAATGCCGCCCGGCAGAACACAAGGCAGAAAACGGCCAGCAGCGCGGCGCACCACAGCGCCGCGGCGGTCCATTCCACCAGGGGCAGCGGAACGGGATGGTCAAACCAATAGAGGTTGCGGTAGTTGCCCAGCAATTCGTTGGTGCGTAAAAGACTTGCCAGATTCGCGTATTTCACCACGTTCAGACGGCTGGTGGCAGGGATAGCCTGGCGGATGAGCCACTGGGCCGCAGGCAGCGCCAGCCCGGCGCACCAACCCGCCGCAGCCCGGCGGCAGACCAGCGCGGCCAGCATGACCCAAAGTCCCATCACAAAGGCCCCCGCCCACTTGGCCAGCAAAAACAGCCCCAGATACTGACCCACGGTAATGCGCATGGTGCAGCGCATGAGGGCGGGCACGCTTTGAATGCTGCGGTCAAGAGGGCCCAGGCCGAAGGCGAGCTGGCAATAGGCCAGGTTCACCCCGTAGAGCAGCACCAGCACCGCCAGCAGGCTGACCGCCAGCGCGCCCAGCTTTGCCGCCGCTGTTTTCAGCCGCCCGCCGGGGGTCGTGCGCACAAAAGCCAGCATGCCGCTGTCCCTCTCGGCACGCACCAAAAGACTGGCCAGCAGCAGCATGGCCGCCAGCAGGATGAGGTCGGTGAAGGGATAGTCCAGCGCGGTGTAAAGGCCCTTCTGTGGCGCGTAGTTTATTTGAACGCCGCCCATGCCGGCGTAGACCGCGGCGGTTTTGTCGATGTTTTCCAGGTCATAACCACTTTGAGAATTTTGGAAGATGGAAATTCCGGAGAGCTGCTGGGCTTTGGCCTGCACATCGGCCAGAAACTCAGGATAGCCGGCCACCGTGTCCAGTTCCGCCTTGACGGTGGTGAGAAAGGGCACTTCCTGACGCAGGTTCTCGGTGTAAAGGGTGTAGCTTTTGTCCTGATAGACCTGTTCATACTGTTCAAACAACTCGGGATACTGGGTGCGCGGATCGGACATATAGCCGTACTGGGCGTTCAGGGCATAGTCGTAGAGCAGCTGCCCCACCTGATAGACGCCCTTGGCTGTGTCCAGCTTTTCGTTGATGAGGACCTGCTGCTGGGCGGTGGAAAGGCCCCGCAGCTCCCGCCCCACAGCCCGCCAGGCCGAGGCGGGGGCGGCGTTTGCCCCGGGCTTTGTGCCGGTGTAGAGCAAAAACAGGTTCGCGCCCGCCAGCACCGCAAGGCAGAGGGCTGTGACCCGGCGGCCCCAGACCTTGCGTAGTTCCGCAAGAAGGAGCCTCATGCGCCGCCCTCCTCCCCAAAGACATGGAGGTACACATCCTCCAGGCTGCCGCCGGGGGCGTACTGCTCCACCAGCGAAGCCACCGGAGCCTGGGCCACCAGCCTGCCGTCCTTCAACAAAAGGATCTCTTTTGCCACCGTTTCCACATCGCTGACCACATGGGTGGCCACCAGGATGATACGATCCTTGGCGAGTTCGGCCAGAAGCAAACGCAGGCGCACCCGCTCCTTGGGGTCAAGGCCCGCAGTGGGCTCGTCCAGAATGAGCAGTTTCGGCTCGCCCAGCAGGGCGCTGGCCAGCAGAAGGCGCTGCTTCATGCCGCCGGAATAGGCGGCAAGGCGCTTGTCCAGCTCGTCCGAAAGGTTCACCCAGGCCGCCACCCGTTCCACCTGGGCGGCTGTCTCTTTGGCCGGTATTTCCTTCAGGGCGCAGAGGTAGGCCAAAAAGCGGCGTCCGGTGTAGCTGTCGTAAAGGCCCTGCTGCTGGGGCATGAAGCCCAGCGCGCGGCGAAATTTGACGTCCAGCGCGCGGGCGCTTTTGCCGCACCAGAGCACCGAGCCGCCGTCCTGCGCAAGGCCGCCGGTGATGATATTGATGAGGGTGGATTTGCCCGCGCCGTTGGGACCCAACAGGCCGTAAAGCCCCGGCTCAAGGGTGAAGCTCACCCCCGCCAGCGCCTGCTTTTTGCCTGCCGGGCGGCCGAAACGCCCCGGCAGGGCGTAGCTCTTTTTCAGTTCTTTCACCTGTAGGGCCGGGGCGTTCGTTTCCATGGCGGGCCTCCTGTTTTTCTTTATTCGGGCAACTGCGAGTTCAGATAGTCCCCCCAGCTGCACACCACATAGTCGTATTGCAGGAAACTGGAGATATCGCTGCCGTCGTAGCGGGGCACCTGCACCACCATCTTGTCCCCCACCGTGCCCATCACCTGGAAGGGATAGCCGCGCACCGGATCATAAAGCTTTATCTCCCGCACTTCGCCCGTCTCGGGGGTGAAGGCCCAGCGCTGAACGCCGCTGCCGCCGCCCTCACCGGGGCCAAAAAGGCTGAACATCAAAACCCCTTCGTGCACAGAGAGGGACATGGCATAGCCGTCTTCATTTGTTTCCAGATCCAGGTCATAGTCGGTATCACTGCCCGAGGCAAGATCCCGCACCGCCAGATGGAGTTTGTCCTCCGGGGCGCTGAGAAGGTAGAGGGAATCGTTCGCCACCAGCTCCCAGTATTCGTCCTGCACCCACTCCAGCACCGGGGTCACTTCGCCCGTGGCGGGGTCCACCGCTTTCAGGGTGTGGCGCTGGGTGTAGAAATCCTCCGGGGATGTGTTCACCGCAGAATCGCCGCCGATGGTTTTGATCATCAGCTTGCCGCAGGCCGTTCCCATCAGAAAAGTGCTGTTGTCCACCTCACACAGGTCGGTCAGGCTGCCATCGGAGAGGTCCAGCCGCGCCAGCGACATGGTGGGGAAATCGCCCTCGTAGGTGGCAAGCAGGAAGTAGAGGTTTTTCCCGTCGCCGGCCACGCTGCCGCCGAACGACTGGTTTGCCGCGAAGGTGTACACCGTGCGCCGCCCGGAACCATCCGGTTCCATCACATCCACGCGGCCGGGCTCCTCGCCGGAAGCGCTGGTGCCGAACAGCAGATACAGCTTGCCGCCGGTATAGGCCAGATAGGGGCTGTCATAAAAACATGCCGGGCATGCGTCCGAGTCATGGGTGCAGCTGGGGTTTGAGCACAGCACGACGTCCTGGCCGCTTTGACCGTCGATGAAGCGCAGATTGGAGTGGTCGGTGCTGTCCTGGATGTAATAGAATCCCAGCTCGCTCTCGGCTCCGTAACCGATGTTGTCCGGCGAGGCGGAGAGGAACTCCAGCTGCCCGGCCTCCGTGTCGAAGCCGGCAGGGGCGCTTTGAGCGGTTGAGGCGGGCGGCGCCGTTTGGCCGCAGGCAGCCAGCAGCAGGCAGACCGCGAGGCACAAGGGCAGAATGCGTTTTTTCATGGTGCAAAGACCTCCTTTTTGGGGCACGGACACCGAAAAACGGCTCTTCGCCCCTTTTGCGCGTTCAGTATAGCACGGGGCAAAGAGAGGTCTCTACCATGGGGGTGTATGATTGCTGTATCGAAAGTGTAAATTCGGTGCGGCCCTGTTTCAAGTCACAGTTTGGGAAAACACCTGCCAGTTCGCCCGGCCTTCCCACAGGTCCTGCCGGGAGATGGAGGCAAACTGCCGTGTGCCCTGCTGGTCAAAATAGCTGCCGAACAGCTCTTCGCTGCCCGCGCCCAAAAAGGTGAACTGGCTGTCCTGCCCGAGGGCGGTGACCGCCGTGAGTTCCCGCACCTCCCCTGTTTCCAAATCCACCGCGTAGTGGATGGGCGCGTCATAGTCTGCGTTTTGGTGCACCGAGGAGCTCAGCAGCAGCCAAGGCCCCGTGCTGGCCAGAAAGTTCACCATGCCGGGCTCAAAGATATCGCTTTGCGCGCAAACAGTGGTCTGTTCCTCCGGGTCCAGAACGATCAACGCGCCCTTTTCTACATAGAAAAGACGTCCGTCCACACCGGATTGCGTCCCCTCATCCTGCAGCCAGCGTTTGAAGGGCGGCTCACTGCGGCCCTGCTTGTCCACCAGGAACAGCTCATGCTCCTGATCGCTGAGCCTGTTTTTAATTTCCAACGCGTCCCCGTTTGCGGTGATCCGCTTGATGACGAATCGCTCTCCGCTCACGCCCGCCAAAAAGTAATTCACGTTGTTTTCCAGCGCAAAGGACGCGATCTCGCTTTGGCGGCCGTCGGCAAGGCTCACCCGCACCAGGGTCCTGGTGAGAGTGGGTGTTTCGCCCTGGGCCTGCTCCACCAGCAGATAGACCGCCTCGTCATCCACGGCATATTCTTCCGCAAAACTGGAGCCCTCGTCAAACACCGCCAGCTGACGGATGAACTGTCCGGTGGGGCCGCGCAGTTCCAGCCGGGCCTGGGCCGCCTTTCCCTCACTGTCAGCCACGCTGGGGCTGCCACGGTACAAAAAGAGCAGCTGCCCGTTCACGGGCACCACTTCCGGCTTGTTGGGCGCGCACTCCACAAAGGCGGTGCACGCCTCGCTGTCGTGGGCGCAGTTGGGGTCAGCGCACAGCGCCACCATCTGACGGGTGGCATAGTCGGCATAGCAGACGGTGGCCTTGTCCCATGTGGTGAGCAGCGAAAGGTACATTCCCTGCCCGTCGCCGTGAATGCTCACTCCCCGGGAAAAGCGCAGGCTGCCGCCCGCCGTCTCTTCTTCGACGGCAGGCGGTGCAGCGCTTTGGGCAGGCGCAGCGGGCCGGCTTGTCACAGGGGCCGCCGTGCAGGCAGCCAGAAGCAGCCCGCACAGGCACACGGAAAACGCTTTTTTCATTTCGCATTCCTCCTGGAGTGCCCCACGGGGCGCCGCAGAGCTTCCTGCCCGGCTGAAAGCCCTGGTCCCGGGCGGTGGGGCTCAACCCACCCGGGTCACGGCGCGGTAGTTCGGTGTGCTGGTCCAGAAATCTTCTGCGCTGATGAGGGCAAAGGCATAGTCGACCACGTCTTCGCCGTAGGTGACGCCGCTCGGGCCAGGCGTGCGCACGGTATAGTAGGAGCGGCTGGGCGAAACGAGATAATTTTCTCCCTGCCGGGCAAATATCTCCAGCATTCGCATATGGTCCCGTTCATCGGTGCTCTCCGCCTGCAGTTCCTGCCGGACGGCCCTGCCCTCAAAATCGACGAGCCAATTGCTGTATCCTTCCTCCTCCGCGACCTGCACCACATAGCCCTGTTCCGTCACGCAGGCAAGCATTGCCCATTGAGGCGAGCCGCGGTCCAGCAGGTCGGTGGCCAGTTCGGTCACGCTGCCATCCTCCACCGAAACAGTGTGAACGGCTCCGGTGGCTTCGTCTATGTAGCACAGCACGCCCTCGCCCACAGCGGCCGTGCTCTCGCTGGAACCCAGGTCGCGAAGCTCTTTTGTGTCCACATTGTAGGCGGCATAGTAATTGCGGCCCACGCCGGACCGCAGGATGAGTTCCCGGCCCCACGCGCCCACAATGCGCGGCTCCGTGCTCTGCACCGACTCATCGGTGCTCACCGCGCCGGTGACGAGGTCGATGGTCACGATCTTTTGCACCGGTCCGCTGGCGGAACTGTAATCGGTGAGAATGATGTAAAGGTTTTTTCCGTCGGCGGCGGGCATGGAGGCAAAAGCCTCCGACGCGCCAAAGCGGACCAGTTCCTGGCGGTCCGAGCCATCCGGCCTGCACTTCAAAATGCGGGGCAGGGCCTTTTCCCCATAGGTCTCAAAAGCCCAGCCGTCCCACGGGGCACCGCTGAAAAGGATATAAAGCGCGTCATCACCGGCAAGGACGGCGGGCGATGTGCCGCCCCATTCAAACCATGCGGGGCAGGTCTCGTCGCTGTGGGCGCAGTTGGGCTGGCCGCATAAAGGCACGTCCTGCAGGGTGGCATAGTCCACGACCCGCAGCAGGCTGTTTCCGTTTTCGTCTTTGGCAAAGTAATAATACCCCGCCTCATTTCCCGATCCATAAGTTGAGTCGGAGCTCAGAAAGCGGATGGCGTCCCCTTCGGCGGCCGGGGCGTCAGGGCCGGGCGCGCCGCAGCCCGTCAGCAGCAGGCAGGCGGCAAAAGCGCCAGCAAAAAGACCTTTCGTTCGGAGATTCGTTCTCATTGCGATGGCTCCCTTCCGTGCGGGCCTGCAAATGGCTCGCAGAACTTCGCCCGCCCGTGGCGGGCTCTGCCCTCAGGATACCTCCGCTGTCAGCGCCGGGTCATCTTTAAATTGTATCAAAACCGCAAATTTTGCAGGCGGCTCACTCTGCTCTTTCAATCGCGCCCGACCCGGCCCAGAAATCTTCACACCGGATTTTTCCATACACCGGCACCGGGATGTATGCAGTGAATGATGTGCCATCCTCCCGATGATCCTCTCTGGGCAGGAGCACTCTGTCTGCAATGACGAAATAGCTGTCCTCCCCTTCGATCTGCGCTATGGGCTCGACCGGCAGCGGGCGTTCCATATCGAGATAGGTAAGGCGAAATTCCGTTTTAGAGTCAGGGTCCGCACCGGTGACAAAGAACGTCCGTCCACTGTTATCCGTTTCCTGGCCGGACGGAACGGCGTAGAGAAGCCGGCCCTGGTCGTAAAAGCAGAGGCTCAACTCCAGCATGCTGCCGCCCGCCGGAAGGACCTCCCGGGCCAGCACCCGACGTTCGCCGGTGAGGCAGTCGATCTGTTCGATCTCGTTTTTGAGCCTGCTGTAAAAGAGGAAATTCCTCCCGAACACCCCCGGCAGGCCCTCTCCGGCGGCATATTCAAAAATTTGTTCCCTCTCCAGCGTGTTGATGTTCACCCGCTGGTAGCAAACCGAATAATCGCCGTTCATGTCGTTGGGCTCGTACCCGTTCCGAGCGTAGAGGATCATATACTCCCCCTCCGCGCTGACCACGGTTTCCGATTTTGTGTGATCCAGCGGCAGAACGGAAGAAAACTTCCCGGCCTGCAGGTCGATGTATATCAGTTCCGTTGCCACACGAGCTTTCTCAGTGGTCTCCAGCGTGGCATAAAGGCCCGTGCCATCGGTGATGTAAGGCCCCACCAGCTGCTGGTTTGCCGCAAACGAGACCACCTCCCGGCGCGCCGAGCCGTCCGGCTCACAAACGCAAACACAGGGCAGCTGCGGCCGCTCGTTCTCTGTGCTGCCCGAAGGTGACACAAGGACGAGCTGGCCGTTTACCATCATCAGGGAGACGCCCCCGCCTCCGGGAAGAAAACTGGTGCAGCTTTCGGAATCGTGGGCACAGTTGGGCTGGGCGCAAAGAAACACCGTTTGCAGGGAGGCATAGTCGGTGTACTGGATATTGAGGGAACCATCCGGCCGTGCAATGCCGGCAATGCTGTAAAAGCCCTCCGGCCCGGCAGCGCCGTAGACAGTGCCCCCCGCTCCCTGAAGGGGCTCCAGTTTCACAGGAGCAGCACAGGCGGAAGGGACCGGGCTGGCCGAAGCCGGCGCACCCGCCTGCCCGCCGCCGGTGCAGGCACACAGCAGCCACGCGGCGCAGACAACGCAGAGCAAAACCCACAGACGTTTTTCCTTCATGGGCGCTTTCCTCCTGTTTTATTTTTCAGGCACGGTCAGACGAAATCCCGCAGGCTCTGGACCATCTGATACTCCGCCCGCCCGGCCAGATAGTCCTTCGGGGCGATGAGGCCCATCCTGCGCCGAAGGGACAGCATGTTTTTCACCGGGTCCACGGTTTGCTCGATCTGCGCAAAGACCAGCAGTTTGGGGCCGTGCGTGTCCAGCACCTGCACAGGCACCGTGGTGGCGGCGTAGTAGTTGGTCAGCGGCAGCGAAGTGATCTCGCCGGTGTCCATATCCACCGCAAAGCCGCTATAGACCGCCTCTATGTTGCCGTTTTCCGCCAGGTATGCCCGGGTCAGAAAATTCATCAGCAGTTTGTTTCCCACGCTTCCCCGCAGCACCACATCGGCCATTCCAATGTCGGCCGGGTCCCGTTCGGGTGCCAGGGTGCGCAGGTCCGGGCAAAGCGTGCGCTCCGCGCCTTTTTCCATCCGTTTCAGCGCAAGGCTGCCGTCCGGCTGAGGCACCACACAGAACAACGCGCCGCCGCAGGCTGCGGCCTCGCACTCCCCCTGTTCCAGATACAGCAGCTCCTCCGGCGAGCCGCCGTCGAACGGCACCTGGTAAAAGGCGGTGCGTGTGGCTTCCTCCATGTTTTGGATGAGCTGTTCGCCGGTGGCGGCAGAGTCGTATTTCAGCAGAGTCCAGGTCTGCAGCAAAAAGCCCTCGTCCGTGACGCCCATAAAGTTCATCCAGAAAGACTCCACCTCTTCCTCCGGGAGGTGTTCTTCCAAAGAAAAGAGGGTGCGAAGATCGCCGCCGTTCACATCCGCGGCCACAAGGCGGTCGGTCCGGGTGAGAACGCCGTCTGCATTGTCGCTCTCATGCAGGGCGAACACCAGGAACTCTCCGTTGAAAGCCACGGCGTTTTGCGCTTGCACATTGCCGGGCAGCGTGAGCAGCGTCCGCCGGTTTTCACCGTTCAGATCGGCACGTTCGATCCGTGTTCCTCCGCCGTAACCGTTGTAAAACAGGAACAACTCGTCTTCACAGGCCGCCGCAGTCACAGTGCCGCCAAAAGGCGCGATCCAGGACGGGCAGCTCTCGCTGTTATGCTCGCAGTTCGGCTGAGCGCACAGGTAAACCTGAGACGCAGTGGCATAATCCATATAAAGGATGTTGCGGGAGTCATCCTCGTTCGGAAACACCGAATAGAACCCCTCGGCGTTGCCGCTTCCGTAACTGGTCAGGTCCGGGGAGCAGATCATTTCAAAAGGCAGTTCAAACGCTTCCTGCCGCGGTTCAGCCGGCTCTTTCCCCAGGGGTGCGCTTGCCGCTCCGGAGGACGCCGGTGCGGCACAGCAGGTCAGCAGCAGCGAAGCAAGACAAGCCGCCGCGGCTCTTCTTTTTCCCGTCACATCCATCCTCTCCTTTTCGGCACTTTGGGCGCAGAGACCCCTCTGTTTTTCATACGTTGGAGAGGCCCCGATTTGTTTCACTTTTTGGCATTTATGCGGCAGGGGTCTGGCGCCTCGTGATATAATAAAGGAAATTGCAGAAACGCGCAGAACTCAAGGAGGGGGCCTGCACGGCAGCCGTCCAGCCGCCTGTCCGGCCAAGACGGGGCCGGCAGACGCAAAAGGAGGTATAACAGATGGACTTTGATTTCATTCGGAGCCAGTGTGTCGGCAAAGCGATGATGAACTATCTGGGCTGCAGCTGCACGTTTTTTGAGCCCATGGACGATGACGACCCCATCATGGACGCCTACCACCGCGCCAGGCAGGAAGGCAGCCGCGAGGGGTTCGTTCCCGTGCTGGTGACGGTGGACAAGATCCTTTGGGAGTGCCTTGTGATGAACTCCAGCCCCGGCTGCGCAGGGCGGGGCGATTACGCCTTTGACCCGGAGAAGGTGGCTCTATACCGCCGGCAAGCGCTTGCCGTTTCTCTTGAAAACAGTGACGCGGTGCTGAAAGAGATGGCCGGGCGGCACAAGCAGGACCAGCCCGGCCTGGATGGCTGCCAGCCCGGCAGCGGGGGCGGCGGCGAAGCAAACGACGCCTTCGGCAGTTATTGGAACCCGTTTACCAGAAAGACCTTTCCGCTCATTCTTGCGAACGTGCCTGTGAAAAACCCCTGGGAGATCTTTGCTTACCTGCCTTTTGGCGGCTGGAACGAATGCCCCGACACTCCCCAGCTGATGGCGGCAGCCAAATGCTGGTTTGAGCGGTTCGGCGCAGTGCCGGCGGTAATGACCCGCGACACACTGGAGTTTGAGCTTCCCGCCCCTGTGCCCGGTGAACAGGCGCTGGAACTTGCGCAGGAGCAGCACGGATTTTGCCCCGATATGGACCAGGGCGGCGCCTGGAGCCTCGCCGCTCTGGCAGACGATCTGCGCCGTTCCACCGTCTGGCGTTTCTGGTGGGATTGAGCGGCGTTCATCAAAAGATAAAAACGAGGACCGGCTGGGGCGATTTGCCGCAAGCAGTGAGCGCCGCCCCTTTCCCACACAATCAAAACCACCGGCTTAGCCGGTGGTTTGAGTAAGCCCTATAAGGGCATTATACTGGCAAAGCCCCTTAAGGGGCCACGAATGGGTCTGCCAACTGCATTCCTTTCTCGTGGCAGGCCCCTCAAGGGG
>DXFW01000034.1 GCA_019114225.1 Candidatus Allofournierella pullicola
GATGCGGACCTCCTCCAGCTTCTTGTTCACGACCTTCAGCGCATTGGTGAGCCCCGCCAGGGTGATGACGGCGGTGCCGTCCCGCACGTCGGCGGGCATTTCGTAGAGGCTGCGGGCCTTGGCCCCCAGCACAAAGGTGAGATAGTCCTGATAATTGGAGAGGTCCTGCATGCTGTAAAGGTCAAAGGCGGACTCCCCCGTTTCGGCGGGGTCCCACTCGTAGACCGCCAGCACCTTGTAGCGGTAGTCGCCGTCGGCGGTGTAGAGGGTGAAGCCGCTGTTTTCCTTCAGCACTTCCTCCTGCACCAGGCCGCTGAGCTGCTCCATGGAAGCGGTGGGGCAGCGCACGATGACGTTGCTCTGGCTCTGGCCCAGGGTCTCGGAGCCGGTGAACCGGGGCAGAACGTCCTCGGCGGCGTTCACCACGCCCGCGCTCCCGCCGGGGGCCGCCGCGTCGGCGGACCAGACCAGCGAGCCGTCCAGCTCGGGCAGGGCCAGATAGGCGGCCACGCCCGCGTCCTTGGCCTGCTGGGCCAGCAGATAGTCCCGGGCCGCGTCGTCGTAGTCGGCGGTGCCGTAGCCCACGTCGCCCAGCACGCTGCCGCCGCCGGGGAGTTTGCCGCCCTGCCACAGCCACAGCGCCACGCCGCCGGCAATGGCCACCACCAGCAGAACGCAGCCCAGCAGCCGGCCCCAGTGGGGGCCGGAGGGGCTTTGCTCCTGCGGCTCCCGGGCGGGAGGCTCGGGTGCGTCGTCGCTGAACAGCAGCTGCGCCGCGCTGGTGAGCTGCTCGTCGGGCTGGAGAAGGTCGGCGGGGGCGCCGCCGGCGCGGGGCGCTTTGCCGGTGAAGGCGGCCGCCGGGGCCGGAGCGCTTTGGGCCGGAGCCGGAGCAGTTCTGGGAGCCGGGGCCGGCTGCGCGGGAGCCGCCGGGGCGGCTTTGGGGGTCTCCGCTTTGGGCGCGGAGGCCGGGGAGGCCGCGAGGCCCGCCAGCGCCTGGCCGGGCAGTTCCAGCTTCGGGGCGGGGCCGCCCAGCCGGAACCGCTCCACAAAGGAGTCCATGTCCTTGCCCTGGGCCATGCGGCGCAGCATGTCCAGCAGCCAGCCGGCGGCCAGCGCCTCTTCGTCGCCGTCCGCGGGCAGCGGGCGCACCCAGGCGTATTTGTCGTTGCAGGTGAGCACAAAGGCGGGGTGCTGCCCGTCGGCCGGGCAGTAGGCGGCGGCCCAGTCCGCGCCGGAGACCCGCAGCGCCGCGTGGGCGCGGGTGGCGGCGGGCTGCACCGGGCAGCCGGGATATTTTTTCAAAAGGTGCTTGTTGGGCACCACACGCGCCCCCCGCTTGGGATGGGCGTAGCTCTGGGCGCCGAAGTCGTAGACGCTGCCCGCCGCTTCGCACCCGGAAAGGGCGCGGTCCAGCAGTTTGCCGGTGACCTCATCCGCCGCCACGAACAGGCGGCCGGAACCGGCCAGGGCTTTTACCGCCACGCTGGCCAGGCTCTCTTCGCCCACGCAGAACACCGCGTCGCCAAAACGGCTCTCAAAATAGTCCTGCCAGCGGCGGCAGAGGGCGGCCGCGCCTTGAGCGGAGTCCGCCCGGGCGGTGACGCAGACGGCATACTCGCCGTTTTTCATCAGAAGATTGAGGCCCGGGCAGCCCTGGCCCGCGGCGGTGCGCAGCACCTGGGTCACCTGGTCCAGCTGCGGGCCGAACAGCCGCAGCACCAGGGAGCAGGAATTTTGTTCCATGGTGTTCACCTCTCATTCCGGAATGGTCTCGGCGCGAACAGCGCCGGGGATGGGAAAGCCCAGAGCCAGCCGGCGGGCGGCGTCCAGGGCGTTTTTGGCGGCGGCCAGGCGGATGGTGGCCCGGTCCCGGCTGCCCAGGTCCAGGCGCTTGACGAACACCTGTTCCCCCCGGGCCGCGCCCATGTACACAAGGCCCACCGGCTTTTCGGGAGTGCCGCCCCCGGGCCCGGCAATGCCGGTGAGGGAGACGGCCACGTCCGCGCCGGCGGCCTTCGCCGCGCCCGCCGCCATGGCGGCGGCCACCTGGGGGCTCACCGCGCCGTGCTTTGCCAGCGCCTGTTCGCTGACCCTCAGCAGTTTCTGTTTCGCTTCATTGGCGTAGGTCACAAAGCCGAAGCCGAACACTTCGCTTGCGCCGGGCACATTCGTGACCAGCTGGCTCACAAGGCCGCCGGTGCAGCTTTCGGCGGTGGCGAGGGTGAGGCCCTTTTCCCGCAGAGCCTTCACCAGGGCGTATTCCAGCCCCTCCTCGCCCTCGGCGTAGATGTACTCCCCCGCCAGCCGGTAGAAATTCTGAGCGTAGTCCCGGCACATGGCCCGGGCCGTCTCCCGGTCGGGAGCGGCGGCGGTGACCCGGATGAGCAGCTCCGAAGTCTTGGCATAAACGGCGGCGGTGGGGTTCTCGTTTTGGAACAGATGGCCCAGCAGCTCCTCGGCATGGCTCTCGCCAATGCCGGTGAGGCGCAGCACAAGGCTTTCCAGCACCCGGTGCTGGCCCTTTTGCAAGAAGGGGCGCACGGCGTTTTTCCACAAAGGTTCCAGTTCCGAGGGGGGGCCGGGCAGCAGCACCGCCCGTTTGCCCTCCGATTCGAACCACACCGCCGGGGCGGTGCCGTTGGGGTTTTCGAACCAGCCGCCCTTGGTGGGCACCATGGCCTGTTTTTCGTTGTTGGCGGGGGTGGTGCGGCCGGTGGAGGTGAAGAAGGCGCGGATCTCCTCCAGCACCTTTGGCTCAAAGCGCATTTCGTCGCCAAAGCACCGGGCCACCGTCTCCTTGGTCAAATCGTCCGCCGTGGGGCCAAGCCCTCCGGAAAACACCAGCAGGTCGCTGCGGCCAAGGGCGGCGCGCACCTCGGCTTCCAGGCGGGCGGCGTTGTCGCCCACCACCTGCTGGTGCAGCACGTCGAAGCCCAGCGCCGCCAGCTCCCGGGACAAAAACCGGGCGTTGGTGTTGAGAATGTCCCCCAGCAGCAGCTCGGTGCCCACACAGATGATCTCAGCGGTCAAATCTCTCTCCCCCTTTGCGTCGGCCTCACAGCAGCAGGTCGTCCTCGTCTTCGGCGGCCTTGTGCATGTCGATCCGAATGCGCTCCACCTCTTTGGCCGCCTGCTCTTCCAGCGCGGCCAGGCCGGGCATGTCCGCCTCGGCGGCCTCCACCTCGGCCAGGGTGGGCTTGGTCTTGGGGTGGGGCGGGGTGAAGATGGTGCAGCAGTCCTCGTAGGGCAGAATGCTGGTCTCGAAGGTGCCGATACGGCGGGCCACCTCCACGATCTCGGTCTTGTCCATGCCGATGAGCGGGCGCAGCACCGGCAGATCCTGGGCCGCGTCGGTGCAGGCCAGGGCCATCAGGGTCTGGCTGGCCACCTGGGCCAGGCTCTCGCCGGTGATGACGGCCTTGGCGTCGATGTCCTTGGCGATACGGTTGGCAATGCGCATCATGCTGCGGCGCATGAGCACGGTGAACAAAACGTCCGGCGCGTGGTCCCGGATGTACTCCTGGGGCGTGGTGTAGGGCACCACATAGAGCACGCAGCTGCCGGTGTAGCCGCTGATGATCTGGGCCAGGGTCTCCACCTTGCGCTTGGCGGCCTCGCTGGTGTAGGGCGGGCTGGCAAAGTGGATGTGGTGGAGCGCAAGGCCCCGCCGGGCCATGTACCAGGCGGCCACCGGGCTGTCGATACCGCCGGAGAGCATGTTCACCGCGCGGCCGCTGGTGCCCACCGGCAGGCCGCCGGGGCCGGGCACCTTGGGGCCGTGGATGTAGGCGCCGTAGTCCCGCACCTCCACCATGACCACGATGTCCGGATGATGTACGTCCACCTTCAGATGGGGGTGCTTGGAGAGCAGAAAGCCGCCCAGCTCCCGGCTGATCTCCGGGCTCTTCATGGGGAAGGACTTGTCCGAGCGCTTGGCCTCCACCTTGAAGGTGCGCACCCCCCGCAGCGTCTCGCCCAGATAGGCTTCGGCGGTGGCCTTGATGGCCTCAAAATCCTTTTCGCACACCGCCGCGCGGCTGAGGGCCGCCAGGCCGAACACCTGGCTCACCCGCTTGAAGGCCTCGTCGAAGTTGGCGGCGGCCTCCTCGTCCCGGGGCTCCACATACATGGTGCTCTGGGCCTTGTAGACCTGGAACTTGCCCAGCTCCCGCACGCGGAAGCGCAGGGCCTTGGCCAGGGCCGCCTCAAAGGTGGCCTTGTTCAGGCCCTTCAGGGCCATCTCGCCCTGGTAGCACAAAATGACTTCTTTCATCCTCTTGTCTCCTTGTTCAGCGCAGCTGCGCCAGCGTTTTGAGGCCCTGTTCCAGGCCGTTGAGAAGGGCGTCCACGTCCGCCTCGGTGTTCTCGGCGCAGAAGCTCACCCGCAGGGCGGTGTCAATGCGCCTTGCGTCCAGCCCCATGGCCGCCAGCGTGTGGCTGGCAGCGCCCCGGGAGCAGGCCGACCCGCTGGACACATACACCTTCGTCTGCTCAAGATAATGGAGCATGGTCTCGCTCTTCACCCGCATGGTGCTGAAGTTCAGCACTTCGCTCACCGCGTCCTCCGGGCTGTTGAGCACCACGTCCAGGGTGGAAAGGCCCGCCCGCAGCCTCGCGTTCAGCGCCGCCACATGGGCCGCCCGGGCGGCAAAGGTCTTTTCCATCCGCCGGGCGGCGGTGGCGAGGCCCACCGCGTAGGGCAGGTTCTCGGTGCCGGGGCGCACGCCCTGCTCCTGGCCGCCGCCGTGGCCCTTCTCCTGCCCGCCGCCGAGGTAGGGCGGCTGGATGTTATAGCCCCGGCGAAGATAGAGCGCGCCCACGCCCTTGGGAGCGTGAATTTTGTGGCCGCTGACGGTGTAGCTGTCGATGTTTTCCAGGCTCACCGGCACCCGCATCCAGGCCTGCACACCGTCCACATGCACGGCGGTGCGGCTGTTGGCCGCTTTCACCCGGGCGGCCAGCTTCTTCACGTCCTGCTTTGCGCCCGTCTCGTTGTTCACCTGCATGCAGGTGACGAGAATGGTGCCCTTGTCCACCCGGTCGGCCAGGGCGTCCACGTCCAGACGGCCGTCCGCGCCGGGAGCCACGAAGTCCACTTCAAAGCCCTCTTCGGCCAGGCGGGCCAGGGGCAGCGCCGCGCTGGGGTGCTCGAAGCCGCTGGCGACGATCTTCTTGCCCCAGCTGCGCCGGGCCAGCGCCGCGCCCAGCAGGGCGATGTTATTGCTCTCGCTGCCGCAGCCGGTGAAGAACACCTGCCCCGGCTCGGCCCCCAGGGTGCGGCCCACGATGTTGCGGGCCTTGTCCAGCAGCTCCTTGGACTCCGTGCCCGGGGTGTAGAGGCTGGAGGGGTTGCCCCAGTGATTGGTCATGGTTTTGTAAATGGCGTCGGCCACCTCGGGGGCCACCCGGGTGGTGGCGGCGTTGTCCAGATAATGCAGGGCTTCGTTGTCGATCATCGCAGCTTCCCGACCTTTACAATAAGTATAGTCCGCCGTTTTTATCCAGTTCGTTCTGTTTTTGCCCGGCGGCGGGTCATAAAAATACAGAATATATTATAGCACAACCGCGCCCGGCGGCACAAGGCCGCGGCGGGGCTGGAAAGTGTTACTTTTGCGGCGGGCCTTGTAACCGGCGTTCGGTTCTGCTACCATGGATAATGTAATAAAAGGGGGCAGCCTGTCCCCCGGATATGACAGAAAGGGTGGCGCGCATGAAAACGGATATCCAGATCGCCCAGGAGGCGACCTTGAAGCCCATCACCGAGATCGCTGCGGGGCTGGGCCTTGGCGAGGATGACATCAGCCTTTACGGCAAATACAAGGCGAAGATCGACCACCGGCTTGCCAAGAAGGCCGAAAAGCAGGGCAAGCTGATTTTGGTCACGGCCATCAGCCCCACCCCGGCGGGCGAGGGCAAGACCACCATCAGCTGCGGCCTGGCGGACGCGCTGAACGCCCTGGGCAAAAAGACCATGCTCTGCCTGCGTGAGCCGAGCCTGGGCCCCGTGTTCGGTATCAAGGGCGGCGCGGCCGGCGGCGGCTACGCCCAGGTGGTGCCCATGGAGGACATCAACCTCCACTTCACCGGCGACCTGCACGCCATCGGCGCGGCCAACAACCTGCTGGCGGCCATGGTGGACAACAGTATCTATCAGGGCAACCCCCACCACATCGACCCCCGCCGGGTGACCTGGAAGCGCTGCGTGGACATGAACGACCGGCAGCTGCGCTATGTCACCGACGGCCTGGGCGGCAAGGTGAACGGCACCCCCCGGGAGGACGGTTTTGACATCACGGTGGCCAGCGAAGTGATGGCCATCTTCTGCCTGGCCACCGACCTGAAAGATTTGAAGGAGCGGCTTTCCCGCATTGTGGTGGCCTACACCTACGAGGGCCAGCCGGTGACCGCCGGCCAGATCGGCGCGGCGGGCGCCATGACCGCCCTTTTGAAGGACGCCTTTGACCCGAACCTGGTCCAGACGCTGGAGAACAACCCCGCCATCATCCACGGCGGCCCCTTCGCCAACATCGCCCACGGCTGCAACAGCGTGATGGCCACCCGGCTGAGCCTGTCGCTGGCGGACTATGTGGTCACCGAGGCGGGCTTCGGCGCGGATCTGGGCGCGGAGAAATTCCTGGACATCAAGTGCCGCATGACCGGCCTTGCCCCGAACGCGGTGGTGCTGGTGGCCACTGTGCGGGCGCTGAAGCATCACGGCGGCTGCCCCAAGGACCAGCTGGGCGTGCCCAATGTGGACTACCTGAAGGCGGGCGCGGCGAACCTGGCCCGCCATGTGGAGAATATGCGGGGCTTCGGCGTGCCGGTGTGCGTGGCCATCAACGCCTTCCCCACCGACAGTGCCGAGGAGCACGAGTGCCTGCGGGATATCTGCGCCGACCTGGGCGTGCCCTGCGAGCTGGCCACCGTCTTTGCCGACGGCGGCAAGGGAGGTCTGGAGCTGGGCAAAGCGGTGCTGAGCATTCTGCAGCCGGAGACCACCCTCAACTTCACCTACCCGGACGAGGCCCCGCTGGCCGAGAAGGTGGACGCGGTGGCGAAGAAAATTTACCGCGCCGCGGCGGTGAGCTGGAGCGCCCCCGCCAAAAAGGCTCTGGCGGAAATCGAGGCCATGGGCTACGGCAGGCTGCCGGTGTGCATTGCCAAGACCCAGTACTCCTTCAGCGACGACGCCACCCTGCTGGCCGCGCCGGAGGGCTTCACCATGACCGTGCGGGACGTGCGTCTTAGCGCCGGCGCAGGGTTCGTGGTGGTCATCATGGGCAGCATTATGACCATGCCCGGCCTGCCCAAAAAGCCCGCCGCCGAGAACATCGACGTGGACGAGAACGGCCGTATCACCGGCCTGTTCTGAGAAGAACACAGCAAAAAAGCGGCTCCCCTCGCGGGGAGCCGCTTTTTTCACAGCTGGCGGGTCTTTGCGGCCCGGCGGCCAGCCGTTCGCCCGGCCGGCCGCTTTTTGTTTTCAGTTCTGGTCTTTGGAATGGCTGAACACCGCCGCCAGCACGCCGCACACGAGGCTGGCGGTGACCCCGGCGGCCGCGGCGGAAAAGCCGCCGCAGAGCGCCCCCAGAAGGCCGCTTTTTTCCACCGCGTCCACCACGCCCTGGGCCAGCAGATGGCCAAACCCCAGCAGGGGCACGCTGGCCCCCGCCCCGGCAAACTCCGCCAGCGGGTCGTAAAGGCCCAGAGCGCTGAGCACAACGCCCGCCACCACATAGGTCACCAGCACCCGGGCGGGGGTAATGCTGGTCAGGTCGATGAGCAGCTGCCCCGCCACGCAGATGAGGCCGCCCATCACAAACGCCCAAAGGTACGTCATTCTTCCGCCTCCTCGCTCACAAGTTCCACCAGATGGGCCACGCCGGGAATGCTCTGCCCCTGCTGGCTGGTGATCTGGCTCATCAGCGCCCCGGTGGAGAGGAACAACACCCGGCGCATTTGCCCCTTGCGCAGAGCGGGCAGCACCCGGCCGCAGAGCACCGCCGCCGAGCAGCCGGCCCCGCTGCCCCCCGCCTGCACCTCCTGCTTGTGCACGTCGTAAATCTCGAGACCGCAGTCGGTGTGATTTTTCATCTCAAGGCCCTCCGCTTTCAGCAGCTTCGCCAGCAGGCGGCTGCCCACCACACCCAGGTCGCCGGTGTAGACCGCGTCGAAGTCGGCGGGGGTGCGATGGGTGTCGGCGCAGTGACGCAGGATGGTCTCGGCGGCGGCGGGGGCCATGGCGGCCCCCATGTTGGTCAGGTCGGTGACGCCGTAGTCCCGCACCCGGCCAAAAGTGACCGAGGCCACCCGGGGCCCCGCCCCCTGCGCCGCCACCAGGCAGCAGCCCGCGGCGGTGGCCGTCCACTGGGCGGTGGGGGTGCGCTTGCCGCCGTAGCTCAAAGGGGTGCGGAACTGCCGCTCCGCCGCGCAGAAGTGGCTGCTGGCCAGCGCCGCCGCCACCTCCACGCAGCCCCCCGCCGCAAGGCAGGCCGCCAGCCCCAGCGCCTCGGTCATGGTGCTGCAGGCCCCGTAGAGCCCGGCAAAGGGCGCGTCGGTGCCGCTCATGTGATAGGCGGTGGCGGTGCACTGGTTCTGCAGGTCGCCTCCCAGCACAAGGCTCAGCCGCTCCAGGGGCAGCCGGGCTTTTTGCAGCGTCAGTTCCAGACAGTGCTGCTGCAGGCGGCTCTCCGCCTGCTCCCAGGTGGGCTCGCCCAGGCTGTTCTCGGGGAACAGCAGGTCAAAGTCCGCCGCCAGGGGGCCCTCCCCCTCCTTTTTGCCGCCCACGGCACCCTGGGCCAGAATGACCGGCGGCGCGTCGAACAGAATGGTGTCGCCTTTGCGCATCTCTGCCGCCCCCTTTTAGATATAGGGGCGCAGAAAGGTATACAGCGCCCCCCAGACGGTGCTGGCCAGCACGCCGTAGACGATGACCGGGCCGGCGATCTGGAACATCTTGGCCCCCACGCCGGTGACATAGCCCTCGCACCGGGCCTCGATGGCCTGGCTGACCACCGCGTTGGCAAAGCCGGTGATGGGCACCAGCGTGCCCGCCCCGGCCTTTGCCGCCAGCTTGTGGTACCAGCCCAGGGCGGTGGCGACGGCGGAGAGCACGATGAGGGTGATACTGGTCATGCAGCCCGCGTCGCTGCGCACAAAGCCCGCCGCCATGTAGGCTTTGCGCAGCGCCTCGCCCGCAAGGCAGATCCCTCCGCCCACAAAAAAGGCCCACAGGCAGTCTTTCAGCAGCTTGGAATGGGGGCTGGCCTTGCCCACCAGGCGGCCGTATTCTTCCACCGTTATCTTCAACTCAGAGTCTCCTCCCGCTGTGCAAAACATTCTGTTTGCAGTTTCTCCCGGCGCGGGGGGATTTATGTATGGGCAGAAAAAGGGCGGGCGCCGGCATTTTGCCGGCGCCCGCCCTCTGTTCGCTTGTCTTACAGGTCAGGGTGATACTCTTTGCAGGTGCACTTTTTCCACTTGAGGCCGCTGCCGCAGGGGCAGGGATTGTTGCGGCCGATCCGCACGGCCTTGGCCGGGCCGTTCTTGCCGGTGTTCACCGTGCCCTTGCCGGGCACCGCCGCGTCGCCGCTGGGCTTGGCCACCTGGGTGCGCTGCACCGGCTGCTCGGTGCGGATCTGCACCGTCAGCAGCATGCGCACGGTGTCCTCGCGAATGCTGTCCACCATGGCGTCGAACATCTCGAAGCCCTCGATACGGTATTCCACCACGGGGTCCCGCTGGCCGTAGCTGCGCAGATAAATGCCCTGGCGCAGCTGGTCCATGTTGTCGATGTGCTCCATCCACTTGGTGTCCACGTTGCGCAGCAGGCACACCCGCTCCAGCTCACGCATGACCGGCGAGCCGTACTGTTTTTCCTTGGCGTCCAGGATGGCGGCGCCCCGCTCCTGCAGCACCTGGGCCACCTTTTCACGGGTGACGCCCTTCAGTTCCTCTTCGGGCCAGACGAAGTCGGTGGGGCGGGTCAGCCAGCCCTGGTAGTGGCGGCGCAGAGCGGCGAAGTCCCAGTCGGCGGGGTTCTCGCCGGCGCAGAAGCTCTCCACGCTGGCCTTGATGTTCTCGTCCATCATGGTGCGCACGGTGGCGGACAGGTCCTCGCCGTTGAGCACCTTGCGGCGCTGGCCGTAGATGATCTCGCGCTGCTTGTTCATCACGTCGTCGAACTGCAGCACGTTTTTGCGGATACCGAAGTTCTGGGCTTCCAGCTTCTTCTGGGCGCTCTCGATGGTGCCGGTGAGCATGCGGTTCTCGATGGGCATATCGTCCTCGAGGCCCAGGGTGTTCATCAGGTTCTGCACCCGCTCGCCGCCGAACAGGCGCATGAGGTCGTCTTCCAGGCTGAGGAAGAACCGGGAGGCGCCGGGGTCGCCCTGACGGCCGGCACGGCCGCGCAGCTGGTTGTCGATACGGCGGCTCTCGTGGCGCTCGGTGCCGATGATGAACAGGCCGCCCGCGGCGCGTACTTCCTCGGCTTCGGCGCTGATCTCGGTCTTGTAGGTCTTGAGCAGCTCGTCAAAGCGGGCGCGGATGGCCAGGATCTCCTCGTTGTCGGTGTCGGCGTGGCCGTCCGCCTCGGCGATGAGCTCCTCGGCAAAGCCCTCCTTGCGCAGGGTGGCCTTGGCCATATACTCGGCGTTGCCGCCCAGCATGATGTCGGTGCCGCGGCCCGCCATGTTGGTGGCGATGGTGACGGCGTTCTTCTTGCCGGCCTGGGCCACGATCTCGGCTTCCTTCTCGTGGTTCTTGGCGTTCAGCACGTTGTGCTTGACGCCCTTGCGGCTCAGCAGCTTGCTCAGCGTCTCGCTCTTTTCAATGCTCACGGTGCCCACCAGCACGGGCTGGCCCTTGGCGTGACATTCCAGCACCTGCTGCACCACCGCGTCGTACTTGCCGGCAACGGTCTTGTAGACGCTGTCCGCCAGGTCTTTGCGCTGGCAGGGCTTGTTGGTGGGCACGGTGACGATGTTCAGGCCGTAAATTTCGCTGAACTCGTCCGCCTCGGTGCTGGCGGTACCGGTCATGCCGGAGAGCTTTTCGTACATGCGGAAGTAGTTCTGGAAGGTGATGGTGGCCAGAGTCTTGCTCTCGGCGGCCACCTGCACGCCTTCCTTCGCCTCGATGGCCTGGTGCAGGCCCTCGTTGTAGCGGCGGCCGATCATCAGACGGCCGGTGAACTCGTCCACGATGATGACCTCGCCGTCACGCACCACGTAGTCGATGTCCCGCTTCATCACGCCCCGGGCCTTGATGGCCTGGTTGATGTGGTGGGCCAGGGTCATGTTGGCGCCGTCGGCCAGGTTTTCCACATGGAAGTAGGCCTCGGCCTTTTTGATACCGCTCTCGGTGAGGGTGGCGGTCTTGTGCTTTTCGTCCACCACATAGTCGCCGTCCACCTGGGCGTCCTGGTCCTCTTTCTCGTCCAGCTCCACCACCTTGCTCATCTTCAGGGTGCGTGCGAAGGCGTCCGCCTGCTGGTAGAGGCTGGAGGAATCGTCGCCCTTGCCGCTGATGATGAGGGGGGTGCGGGCCTCGTCGATGAGGATGGAGTCCACCTCGTCCACGATGGCGAAGTAGTGGCCCCGCTGCACCATGTTCTCCTTGTAGACCACCATGTTGTCGCGCAGGTAGTCAAAGCCGAACTCGTTGTTGGTGCCGTAGGTGATGTCGGCGTTGTAGGCGGCGTGGCGCTGCTCGTTGGTAATGCCCTGAACGATCAGGCCCACCGACAGGCCCAGCCAGCGGTAGAGCTTGCCCATCCACTCGGAGTCGCGGCGGGCCAGATAGTCGTTCACGGTGACCACGTGCACGCCCTTGCCGGTGAGGGCGTTCAGGTAGACCGGCAGGGTGGCCACCAGGGTCTTGCCTTCGCCGGTGCTCATCTCCGCGATGCAGGCGCGGTGCAGCACGATGCCGCCCATGATCTGCACCGGGAAGTGCTTCATGCCCAGCACACGCCAGCTGGCCTCACGGCAGACGGCGAAGGCGGTGGGCAGGATGTCGTCCAGGCTCTCGCCCTTGGCCAGCCGCTCCTTCAAAGCGGGGGTCATGGCCTGCAGCTCGGCGTCGGTCTTTGCGGCCATCTCCGGCTCCAGGGCCACCACCGCGTCGGCGATGGGGCGGATCCGCTTGAGCTCCTTGTCGGAGAAGGAGCCGAACAGTTTGTCGATCAAAGACATGGGGATCACTCTCAATCTGAACGGGCGGGCCGAAAACGGCCCTTTGCCCGGTAATCTGCACACACAAACCCACAGTGCGCTATTTTATATAGTACATCACAAAGCCGGGGCCTGTCAACGCCGCCCGGGGTCGAAAACCCGCCTGTGGAGCCGAAACGGCGGCTTTGCCCCGCCCGCCGGGCAGTCCACAGGCCGCCCTTTGCGGCCCGGCGTTTCAAATGCAAC
Source organism: Candidatus Allofournierella pullicola (assembly GCA_019114225.1). Classification (GTDB taxonomy): domain Bacteria; phylum Bacillota; class Clostridia; order Oscillospirales; family Ruminococcaceae; genus Allofournierella_A; species Allofournierella_A pullicola. Next base: position 12,423 of record DXFW01000034.1, read on the forward strand.
TTTTTTGTGAATTTTAATGAAAGACTTGTTTGCGGGGAACAATATGGCTATAATGATAATATCATATAATATTAAAAACTATATTATGCGGTTTTGGAGGTGGCGTTATGAGCCGGTATTTTGAAAAAGGGCGGGAGCCCGTGAGCAGCTACACCCACTTCTGGGGAGCACTGGCCAGCGCCCTGGGCACGCTGGCCCTGGCGGCCCGCAGCCTGCACAACGGCGCCGGCGGCGCGGTGCTGGCGGGGGTGGTGCTGTTCGGTTTGTCTCTGGTGGCGCTTTATTCCGCCAGCAGCATTTATCATTACGCCCTGGGCGCGGCGGCCAAGGTGCGGCGGCTGCGCAAGCTGGACCACGCCATGATCTATGTGCTCATCGCCGGCAGCTACACTCCCCTGTGCGTCAAGTTCATGGACCCGGCCAAGCTGCCGGTGTTTCTGGGGGCCATGTGGGCGATGGCGGCGGCGGGCATTCTGCTGAAGCTTCTCTGGCTGGACGCGCCCCGCTGGCTGGGCACCCTTTTGTATCTGGCTCTGGGCTGGGCCATCGTGGTGGACCTGCCCGCCTTTGCGGCCATGCCCGCGGCCTGCCTTGGCCTTGTGGCTGCCGGTGGGGTGTGCTACTCGCTGGGGGCGGTGCTCTACATGCTCAAGTGGCCCAACCTGAGCGAGCGCTGGGGCTTCCATGAACTGTTCCATCTGTTTATTCTGGCGGGCAGCGCCTGCCACTTCGCCGCGGTGTTCTTCTTCGTGGCGTAAAGGGCTTGCGGGCGCGGGGCACGGGTGATAGAATTGCCTCAAAGACGGCATTTCTGTGAGGTGACATGCGATGGAACTCATTCTTCCCTGCCCTGCCTGTGAGGCCTCCTACCGGCAGGCCATCGAGGGGTACGCCCGCGCGGGGCTTTCTCCCTCCTTCTTCTTCGGCGGCGCGGAAACCTGCCCCGCCGGGCTGTTTGCCCGGTTTGAGGACTACCGCGCCGGGCGGGGCCTGCCGGCGGGCTATGTGCCCTGCACCAGCCTGTGGCTGGTGGACGGGGACGAGTTTCTGGCCGAAGTCTCCATCCGTCACCGGCTGACCCCTGCGCTGGAGCGGTTCGCCGGCCACATCGGCTATGCCGTGCGGGCGGACCGCTGGGGGCAGGGGCTGGGCACCCGGCTGCTGGCCGGCGCGCTGGACTACGCCCGGGAGACGCTGGGCCTTTCCTGGGTGCTGCTGACCTGCGCCGACGGCAACACCGGCTCCGCCCGGGTGATCGAAAAGAACGGCGGCGTTCTGCTGGACAAGCTGGACGACGTCATCGACGGCAAGCCCCGGGTCACCCGCCGCTACCGCATTGAACTTTGATCCTCTTTCAACAACAAAAAGGTGGAACTTCCGTATGAGGAAATTTCCACCTTTTTTTATTGCCCGAAGGCTGGTATCATAAGAATGGGCTTTTAGAGGCCAAGCAGCGCCGGCAGCTCGGCCAGCGTGCCGATGACCGGCACGCCCGCCGTCAAAAGCCGTTCCCGGCTCTGGTGTCCGGCGGCGCAGAGAACGCACTTTGCGCCAAGGCCCGCCGCCACCTCCGCGTCGTGGAGGGTGTCCCCCACCAGCACCGCTTCGGCGGGGTCAAAGTTCTGGCGGGCCATCCACTCTTTGCCGACGGCCAGTTTGCCGTGGGCGTAGTAGTCGGTCTGGCCCAGCAGTTCGTCGAAGTATCCCGCCACGCCCAAATGCTCCGTCTGGGCTTTCAGCAGCGTCAGTTCGCTGGCCGAGAGGATGACCTGCCGCACCCCGGCGGATTTCAGTGCGGCCAGAGTACCGGCCGCGCCGGGGCACAGAGTGCAGGCAAAACTTTCGGGATTGTAGCGGGCCACATAGTCCGCCGCCAGCGATTCAAAGCTGCGTTTTGAGAGGTCCAAGCCCGCCCGCCGGTAGTAGTCCACCACCGGGAATCCGAAGATCTCCCGATAGCCCGCCAGGTCGTAGCGGTTGGGGCTGCCGTTTTGTTCCAGCAGCTCGTTCAGCAGACCGAGGCACAGCTGAAGGTCATCCAGCAGGGTGCCGTTCCAGTCCCAGATCAGGCAGCGGGGCTTCATGGCCAAAACCTCCTTCGGAAAAAATTCACTCGGTGAACAGTTTGCGCAGGGCGGGGTTGAATTCGATCAGCTTCACCAGCGCCACGCCCAGCACGCCGCAGGCCACCACTTCGCCCAGGGCGACGGTGACGCCGTTCCAGACCATCAGCGGCAGAGTGGCCGGCGTGTCGGAGAAAAAGATGGCGATTTCCGGCCCAACGATGAGGGCGTTGAACAAAACCGGCGGCACTGCCGCGGGCAGGGCCAGGCCCTGCACCCGGAAATTGCGCAGCTTGTAAGTTGCAAGGCAGGCCAGCAGGGTGGCCAGGGTGCCGAAGATGACGTCCGGCAGCACCGAACCCAGCAGGTTCGACAAAAAGCAGCCCAGCACGGCGGCGGCGATGTACTCCGCGCCGAACACCGGCAGCAGCACCAGCGCCTCGGCAAAGCGGATCTGCACCGCGCCGAAGGAGAGGGGCTGCAGCGCCATGCACAGCACCACGTAGAGGGCGGCCACAAGGCCGCAGCGGACGAGTTTTTTCGTTGACATGATTACACACTCCGGCAGTTAGATTTTGACCGCCCGGCCCTGCCAGTTCCCGACGGTGTGACCGCACCTTTTTCAAAAAGGGCGGCGAGCCTAAAATCCTAAGTTGCTCTGGCGGGCGCGGGGCCCGCGTGAAAAATATTATACCAGCCGCCGGCGGGTTGTGCAACGTTCGCCGCGGATTTTACAAACTTCTTGTTTTACATCCCCTTCGCCGGGGCCTATAATAAAAAGGTACACAGAAAGGAAAGACCACCATGAAACAAGGCAACCTTCTGATCGTTCACGGCGGCGCGCCCACCGCCGTCATCAACTCTTCGCTGTACGGCGCGGTGACCGAAGCCAAAAAGCACCCGGAAGTGGAAAAGGTGCTGGGCGCGGTGGGCGGCACCGGCGGCATGCTGAAGGAGAACTTCTGCGACCTGTCCGCCGTGCCGGAGGAAACGCTGCGTCTTCTGCTGCAGACCCCCGCCTCCGCCATCGGCACCAGCCGCGACGCGCTGGAAGCCGAGCACTACGCCGCCATGGCCGAGATTTGCCGCAAGCACAACATCCGCTGGGTGCTGTTCAACGGCGGCAACGGCAGCATGGACGCCTGCGGCAAGCTGTTCAAAGCCTGCGTGGCCGCCGGCGTGGACGTGCGGGTGGTGGGCATTCCCAAAACCGTGGACAACGACATCGCCGTGACCGACCATGCCCCCGGATTTGGCTCTGCGGCCCGGTTCATCGCCGGTATCACCAGCGAGATCAGCCAGGATGTGCGCAGCCTGCCCATCCATGTGTGCGTCATCGAGGCCATGGGCCGCAACGCCGGCTGGGTCACCGCCGCCAGCGCCCTGGCCCGCACCGGCAACGGCGACGGCCCCGACCTCATCTACCTGCCCGAGCGCCCCTTCAACGAGGAGGAGTTCCTGGAGAAGGTGGGCGACCTTTACCGCAAAAAGGGCGGCGTGGTCGTGGTGGCCAGCGAAGGCCTGTGCAACGCCGACGGCTCCTCCATCGTGCCTCCCATCTTCAAGGTGGGCCGCTCGGTGTACTACGGCGACGTGAGCGCCCATCTGGCCAACCTGGTCATCCAGAAGCTGGGCGTCAAGGCCCGCAGCGAAAAGCCGGGTATCAGCAACCGCGCCTCCATCGCCTTCCAGTCCGAGACCGACCGGGACGAGGCTGTGCTGGCGGGCGCTGAAGCCGCCCGTGCCGCCCTTGCCGGTGAGAACGGCGTGATGGTGGGCCTGCGCCGTGTGCCCGGCCCCGTGTATCAGGTGGAGACCTTCCTCATTCCGGTGGAGCAGGTCATGCTGCACGAGCGCAAAATGCCCGACGAGTTCATCAGCGCCGACGGCTGCGACGTCACCGACGCCTTTGTGGATTGGTGCCGCCCGCTGATCGGCAGCCCGCTGCGCCAGTTCGTCACCTTCAAACCCACCCTGTAACCCACATCAAACGGAGGAAACCATGTCCAGCATGCCCGTCACCTATGAAATGGTGCGCCACAGTGCCGAGATCAACACCTACATCCAGCAGGCGGACGCCTCGCTCATCGCCCTGGGCTACACCGAGCATTCCTTTGCTCATGTGACCCGCTGCGCGGCGGTGGCCAGCCATCTGTTGGAACAGCTGGGTGCGGACGAGCGTCAGGTGGAGCTGGCCCGCATTGCCGGCTACATGCACGACATCGGCAACCTGGTGAACCGGGTGGACCACGCCCAGAGCGGCGCGGTGATGGCCTTCCGCATTCTGGACAAGATGGGCATGCCTCCCGCCGACACCGCGCTGGTGGTGACGGCCATCGGCAACCACGACGAGGGCACCGCCTTCCCGGTGAACGGGGTGGCGGCGGCGCTCATCCTGGCGGACAAGACCGACGTGCGCCGCAGCCGGGTGCGCAACCGGGACACCATCCGCTTCGACATCCACGACCGGGTGAACTGGGCGGTGGAGCATTCGGAGCTGGACCTGGACAAGGAGCAGAAGACCCTGACCCTGCGCATTCAGCTGGACACCTCCGTCTGCCCGGTGATGGACTATTTCGAAATTTTTCTGGAGCGCATGCTCCTGTGCCGCAAAGCCGCGGAGTATTTCCAGCTCTCCTTCCGGCTGGAAGTCAACGGCCAGACGCTGCTGTGAGGTGCCGCCCGTGGAACTGAAACGCCTCACCGACCCCGAAAGCCCGCTGTTCGCCCCCGCCATGGAGTTGTACGGTATCAGCTTCCCCCGGCACGAGCAGCGGCTGGCGGCCTCCCAGCGGCGCATTCTGGCGGACGAAGCCTATCACTTCGATCTGCTGTGGGCGGAGGGCGCCTTTGCGGGGCTCATCCTCTACTGGGAGCAGCCGGACTATTTCTATGTGGAGCACTTCTGCGTTCTGCCTCAGCTGCGGGGCATGGGCTTCGGCAGCCGGGCGCTGGAACTGTTGCAGGCCAAGGGCAAGCCGGTCATCCTGGAGATCGACCCGCCTCTGGACGAAGTTTCCCGCCGCAGAAAGGGCTTTTACGAGCGCTGCGGCTTTGCCGCAAATCCCTTTGCCCATGTGCACCCGCCCTACCGCCGGGACGCGGCAGGTCACGACCTGGTGGTGATGAGCAGCCCCGCCCCTCTCAACCGGGAAGAATACGACCGTTTTGCCGCGTTTTTGAACAGCCATGTGATGGCGGATGTGTTCGACTGAGATCCAACATAAAAAAGCGCCCCTTTCCGCAATGGAAAGGGGCGCTTTTGTTGCAGAACTTACTTTTCCTCGATGGTGTACTCGAAGCCGTACTCCGCCTGCAGGGCCTTCACCTGCTCCTCGGTGTCCTGGATGAAGGTGGGCTCATAGACGCTGTTGCCGTTGTGGGCCTTCTTGTAGTCCTCCAGGATCTGGTTCAGCTTGTCCCAGGCCTCGTCGTTGCGGGCCGCGTCGGTGCCTTCGGGGAAGCTGATGACATACTCGTGGCGTTTGGGAAGACGTGCTTTCATGGGTGATTCTCTCCTTAAAATTTGTTTTGGAATGGTTCAGCCGAGGCCAAAGAGGGCCCGGGCGTTCTGGCAGGTGGTTTCCAGCAGGCGCTCGGTCTCCTCCCCCCGCACCCCGGCCAGGAAGGCGGCGGTGTGGGCGATGAGGGAGGAGTCGCACCGGCGGCCCCGGCAGGGTTCGGGGGCCATGTAGGGGCAGTCGGTCTCTACCAGCAGCTTGTCCGGGGGGACCACCGCGGCAGCTTTCACCGCCCGCTTGGCCCCCTTGAAGGTGGCTGCGCCGCCAAAGCCGATGTACAGCCCCTGCGCGGTGAGCCAGGCGGCGTCCTCTGCCGAGCCGGAAAAGCAGTGGAGCACCCCTTTGGGGCGGTACTTTTTCAAAAGCGCATAGGTGTCGGCGTGGGCCTCCCGGTCATGGACGATGACAGGCTTGTCCAACTCCAGCGCCAGGCGTATCTGAGCCTCAAACAGTTCCAGCTGGGCATCCTTGGGGACAGGCCAGTGGTAGTCGAGGCCGATTTCCCCCACCGCCACCGCTTTCTTTTCCGCCAGCAGCGGGGCGATGGCGGCCAGTTCCGCCTTCCAGTCGCCGGAAAACTGCGTGTTGGTGGAGGCGTCCTCTTCGATGAGACTCTCCGGGTGAATGCCCAGCGCCGCCCACACAAAGGGCCACGCGGCGGCCAGTTCCAGCGCGCCTTTGCTGGTGGCAAAGTCAGTGGCGCACTCCACCACCCCCGCCACCCCGGCGGCGGGCAGGCTCTGCAAAAGGGCCTCGCGGTCGCCGTCGAACTGGTGGCTCAGGTAGTGGGCGTGGCTGTCGAAGATGGGGCCGGCCATCAGTGGATGGCGCTGCCGGGCAGCACGTCATCGGGGAAAAAGACCACCGAAGCGCCGCCGTCCGGCATATCGGCGGCCATCACCATGCCCTCGCTCACATACTTGCCCTTCATCATCGGGCGGGGGGCCAGGTTGGCCACAATGCCCACCTTGCGGCCGATGAGGTCTTCCGGCTTGTACCACTTGGCAATGCCGGAGAGGATGGTGCGCTCACGCTCGCCGTCGAACAGGGTCATTTTCAGCAGCTTCTTGCTCTCGGGCAGGGTCTCGCAGGTGAGCACCTGGGCCACCCGCAGCTCCACCTTGCAGAAGTCGTCGAAGGAGACTTCCGGCTGGTGCTCGATGTTCTCGGCAGCGGCAGGGGCGGGCGCGGCGGCCTTTTCGGCAGCGGCGGCCTTTTCGGCAGCGGCAGCCTTCTCCTGGGCAGCCTTCACCTGAGCCTCGTGGGCCGCGGCCAGCTCCGCCAGCTCCTTCGCCGCGTCGATACGGGGGAAGAGGGCGTCGCCCTTGTGCACGGTGTAGTCCGTCTTGCCGCCAAAGCGCAGGCCGTCCCAGGCGCGGTCAGCGGCGGAAAGGCCCAGCTGCTCGGCCATCTTGTCGGCGGTGTCGGGCAGGAAGGGCGCCAGCAGCACGGTGGCGAAGCGCAGCGCCTCGCACAGGTTATACAGCACCATGGCCAGGCGGTCACGGTTGGCCTCGTCCTTGGCCAGGGCCCAGGGCGCGGTCTCGTCGATGTACTTGTTGGCCCGCTGGATGGCCTTGAACACTTCCTGCAGGGCCTGGGGAATGAGCAGGTCGTCCATGCAGGCGGCCACCTTGGCGGGCATTTCGCTCACCGTCTTGATGAGGTCGTCGTCGAACTCGCCGGCAGCACGCGCAGCGGGCAGGGTGCCGCCGAAGTACTTCTCCGCCATGGCCACGGTGCGGCTGAGCAGGTTGCCCAGGTCGTTGGCCAGGTCGGAGTTGATACGGGCGATGAGGGCCTCGTTGGAGAACACGCCGTCGTTGCCGAAGGGGATCTCCCGCAGCAGGAAGTAGCGGATGGCATCCACGCTGTAGCGCTCGCAGAGCACCGCCGGGTCCACCACGTTGCCCTTGGACTTGCTCATCTTGCCGCCGTCCAGCAAGAGCCAGCCGTGGCCGAACACCCGCTCGGGCAGGGGCAGGTCCAGCGCCATCAGCATGGCGGGCCAGAGGATGGTGTGGAAGCGCAAAATCTCCTTGCCCACCATGTGCAGGTCGGCGGGCCAGAAGGCGTCGTAGTCGTTATACTGATCGTTGCCGTAGCCCAGGGCGGAGATGTAGTTGCTCAGCGCGTCCACCCAAACATACATGGTGTGCTTGGGGTCAAAGGGAACGGGAATGCCCCAGGAGACCGAGGTGCGGGAGACACAGGTGTCCTGCAGGCCCTGGTTGATGAAGGCGATCATCTCGTTCTTGCGGGTCTCGGGCTGGATGAAGGCGGGGTGATCCTCGTAGTATTTCAGCAGCCGGTCGGCGTACTTGCCGGTCTTGAAGAAGTAAGCCTCCTCCTCGGCCTCGTAGACGTCGCCGCCGCAGTCGGGGCACTTGCCGTCCTTCAGCTGGCTGTCGGTCCAGAAGCTCTCGCAGGGCTTGCAGTAATGGCCCTTGTAGACGCTCTTGTAGATGTCGCCCTGGTCGTACAGCTTCTGGAAGATCTTCTGGCAGCTGGCGATGTGGTAGTCGTCGGTGGTGCGGATGAACCGGTCGTAGCTGATGTTCATCAGCTTCCACAGGTCCTTCACGCCGCCCGCGCCCTCCACGATGTTGTCCACATACTGCTTGGGGGTCACGCCCGCGGCCGCGGCCTTGTCCTGAATTTTCTGGCCGTGCTCGTCGGTGCCGGTGAGGAACATCACCTTTTTGCCCTGCATCCGCTTGAAGCGGGCCAGCGCGTCGCAGGCCACGGTGGTGTAGCTGTGGCCGATGTGCAGCTTGTCGCTGGGGTAGTAGATGGGGGTGGTGATGTAGTAGGTGTTTTTCTCGTTCATGGGTCTTACTTCCTTTCATAACGCGGCCGCGAATGAAACGGCCGCGGAATCACAAGAATTCGGGCGGAACGGGCCGGCCGTGGTCGTAGGCCAGGCGGTCCTCCTCGCCGATGGGGCGCACCACACGGCAGGGGCTGCCCACTGCGAGCACGCCCGCCGGGATATCCTTGGTGACCAGGCTGCCCGCGCCGATGACGGCGTTCTCCCCAATGGTCACGCCGGGCAGGATGATACTGCCCGCGCCGATCCACGCGCCCGCGCCGATGGTGACGGGCTTATTGTACTGCAGCCCCTTGCTGCGCAGCGCCGGGTGCAGAGGGTGGCCCGCCGCCGCGATGGTCACGTTGGGGCCGATCATCACATCGTCGCCGATGTAGATGTGGGTGTCGTCGGTGAGGGTGAGGTTAAAGTTGGCGTAGACGTTTTTGCCCAGGTGGGTGAAGCACCCCCAGTTGGCGTAGAAGGGCGCTTCGATGAAGCAGCCCTCCCCCACCTCCGCAAAAATGCGGGGCAGCAGGGCGGCGTGGCCGTCCATGTCCCGGGGGTCCATCTGGTTGTACTGCCAGATAAGCGCCCTGTATTCCATCTGCAGCCGGAACATTTCCGGCGAGTTGCAGATATACAAATCACCCGTGTGCAACAGCTGCATGTTCTTTTCCAGCTCGGTCACAGAGAGCGCCTCCTTTCAGGCTCAGAAGTCAAAGCCCACAGGGGTCTTGCCGCATGCCTCGATGGTGGCTTTGGCCAGCACCTCGGTGCTGTCGATGAAGAAGTCGTCCAGGCCGTAGTCCCGCTTGATGAGGCTAAGTTCGGTGCAGCCCAGCACCGCCTTCTGGCAGCCCTTGGTCTTGAGGCCGTCGGCAATGCGGCCGAACAGCTCCAGGTCCACCGGCTTGCCGCTCTTGATCTGGCCGTAGATGATGGTGTTCATCAGGGTGGCCTGGTCGGCCTCGTCGGGCACGGCGCAGCCAATGCCCTCCGCCGCGCACATGCGCTGGTAGGAGCAGCTGGCCACCGTGCCGCTGGTGGCCAGAATGCCCAGCTTCTGGCAGCCGCCCGCCTTGGCGGTGCGCACAGTGAGCTGGATCATGTTCAGCACCGGCACCGGCAGGCTGCGCTGCAGCCGGTCGTAGAAATAGTGGGCGGTGTTGCAGGGGATGGCCAGCACGGTGGCGCCGTAGCGCACCAGCATTTCGGCGTCCCGCTCCATCACCGAGAAGGGATCGTCGTTGCTGGTGCCCAGGATGTAGGCGCTGCGGTCCGGGGTGGTGGCCCGGCTGCTGATGACGATGTCCAGATGGTCCTGGTCCTTTTCGGCCTTGGTGTGGGCGGTGATCATCTCATAAAAATAAACGGTGCTCATCGGCCCAATGCCGCCCAGCACCCCCAGCACGGGGTGGGGCGCGGCGGATGTCTGGTTCATGGCGTTGCCTCTCTGACGGTCCTTCGCCCGGCGGCAGAGGCGCGGGCGGGAATGATTTTTGAAAAAAGCGCACAGCGCAAAAACAGCCGCCCGCACCGCAGCGGGCGGGCAGGGCGTACACACCTTTAATTATAAGGGCGGGGGTGTCAAAGTCAAGAAAAACCCGGCGGGCATGCCCGGGGAGGCATACCCGCCGGGCCCATGCCACGATTTTTAACACGTCGGCTGTTTTTGTGTCACATTTGGTTGGTGGAAGCGGCTTTCGGGCCGTGATAAAATGTGTTAAAATCTTTTGCAAAGGCGGGGAACGCATGCGCCGGCATTATCTGGACAATCTCCGCTGGGCCACCGTTCTGCTGGTGGTTTTCTATCACGTTATCTACATGTACAATGGCGTCATCACCGCCGGGGTGGTGGGGCCCTTCGCCCCGGCACAGCCTCAGGACGCAGTGCAGTATCTTCTCTACCCCTGGTTCATGGTGCTGCTGTTTGTGGTATCCGGCGTCAGCGCCAGGCTGGAGCTGGAACGGCGCGGCCCAAAAGCCTTTGCCGCCCGCCGCACCGAAAAACTGCTGGTTCCCTCTACGTTGGGGCTGCTGGTCTTTCAGTGGATACTGGGTTACTTCAACATGGCTCTGGCCGGGGCCTTCGACGCCCTGCCGGCGCTGCCTGCCCCGGTGCTTTGGCTCATCATGGCGGTGTCCGGCTGCGGTGTTTTGTGGTTTGCCCAAATGCTTTGGATCTTTTCCATGGCGCTGGCGTTGCTGCGCCGGTTTGAAACAGGCCGTCTCTACCGGCTCTGCGGGCGGCTGGGGCCCCTTTCCCTGGTGGCGCTGGGTCTGCCCCTTTGGGCCGCGGCGCAGGTGCTGAACACGCCCTATGTCGTCATCTACCGCTTTGGGATCTACTCCTTCGCCTTTTTGCTGGGATATTTCGTCTTTGCCCACGAATCCGTGGTGGCGCGCCTTGCCGCCCATCCTCTGCCCTTCTGTGCCGCGGCGGCGGCGCTGGGCGCAGCCTACACGCTGCGCTGGTATGGGCAGAACTATGCCGCTCCCCCGGCGGTGAACTGTCCGCTGGCCATCGCCTTTGCCTGGGCGGCAGTGCTGGCGGCCTTTGCTTGTATGAAGCGCTGGGGCGACAGGACCGGCCCGCTGCCCGCCTGGCTGGGCAAGCGCAGCTTCGGACTGTATGTTCTGCATTATCTGCCGCTGGCCGCCGCGGCCTGGGGGATGGACCGCTTTTTGTGTCTGCCGGCCCCGGTGTGCTATCTGCTGGCAGCAGCGGCTGCCTTCGGCGGCGGGTACGGTTTAAACGCCCTTATCTCCAAAGCGCCGGTGCTGCGCTGGTGCGTTTTGGGCAAGAGAAAGGAGAAAGACCATGTTTCGGGATAATCTCTGCCAGCTGCGAAAATTGAACGGACTTTCTCAGGAGGAATTGGCGGAAAAGGTAAACGTCTCCCGCCAGACCCTTTCCAAATGGGAAAGCGGCGAATCCATGCCTGATCTGGAGCGGGCCGCCGCACTGGCGGACGTGTTCGGCGTGACGCTGGACGACCTGGTGAATTACGAATGCACCGTGGAGGGCTTTGGCGTGCCGCCAAGAGGCAAGCACATCTTCGGCGTGGTCACCGTGGGGGAGAAAGGCCAGATCGTTCTGCCGGCCGCCGCCCGCAAAATTTTCAACATCAGCACCGGCGACCGGCTGCTGGTACTGGGTGATGAGACACAGGGGCTGGCGCTGATGAGGGAGGAGGCCATTTTCGAGCGGCTGGTCAAGCCCTTTCTGGACGAGGACAACCAGTGATCTGGCCGCCAGCTCCCAAAACGCGCAAAAAAACCGGGGCGCCGGACACGGCGCCCCGGGAAACGATTCAGTACATTGGTCTGCCCTCTCATTTCCTGGATTTCAAACGTTCAAACAGAATTTTTTTCATGTTCATCGCGCTTTCTATCTGGAAATTCTTTTATGCAGGCTTTGTAGCTTCACATCGCCTGCACATCAGTTTGGAGCAAACGATGTTACCACATTGGGGTATCCCTCTCTTGGTTTTCGTGCAACGTTTTTTCGAAAGGCGTTTTCTCAGTTTGCCTTGTGGATAAAATCGGGGTCCTGTTTGGGTTCCATTGGATCAAAACTTGCTGTCAACCGCGCCTTTCGATCTTCTGGTGATTTAAAACAAAACTCGGAACTTGATTTCCCGCCGTTGGCTGTTCCATTCCTCAAAGCATGTTCTCATGCGGCCCATCGGCCCCATTGAAAACCTTCCTGCTTTGCCTTACCTGGACGCTTCCGGCTCGATCTTGCCATTTCGCGCGCTTGGTATCCGCTTTCGGTCTTCGTGCTTTTCAAAAGGGGACGTTCCCTTTCATGGCTAGTACATTGGAGTTGAAACCTCCGTGTTTTTGAAGTGTCGTCTTTTTACAGACCCTTCTCACACCGGTGTGTGTATGAGACATCCGCACTCTCACGGCGGACGTTCAAGGCTATCTATAATCCGACGTGCAGGCCGCTTTTCTTAACAGAAAAAACGCCTGCGGGTAATGAGTTTTTAAACGGATGGAAGGTTTGGAAGTTCGAATGTTTTTTGCGCTTTTCTAAGCGCGCCGATTCGTTGTTCCAGGCTTCATCTATCTAAAAATTCATGCCGGCAGGTCGTGGGCCCTGTACGCTATTTGAACGATCGTGTGTCAGATAAACCGCTCTGTCTGTGGTCTTCTGAAAAAGAAAGCATCTTTTGGTGTTGTGAGCGATCTGGATCGTCAGCGGCAGGACCCACCCTGCCCAAACTGCTTGGGTTCTTCTTTTACCATGATGGTCCTGCGCTCCTTTCCTTCCCGGGGGCCACGTTTCTTCGTTTCCTACCCGCCGGTTTCTAGACCTTGGTGTTCTCTCCTTGGTGTGTCTATACTATATCATACCCCAAATGGTTTGTATATTGGCATGGTGCATAGACTTATGGTGCAAGATTTGTTCGATTGTTGCCTTGAAACCCTTGGAAATTTGTGCTATGATGTAAATGTTGGAGTGTATAAAACGCCGCCTGCTTTCGGATGAGCAGGCGGCGCTTTTTGTTATTCCGATACGGTCTCTTTTGCGCGGCGGCGGCCGATCAGCAGGGTCAGCCGCCCCAGCAGAAGGCCGGCAAAGACCACCAGCGGCACCCGCAGGCCGCCCTTGGCGGCGGAGGCCGCGATCGCGCCCAGCTTGCCGAACGGGCCGAACAGATGGATGGTCAGCCCGCTGTGCCCCATCAGGAACAGCAGAACGGCCAGCGCCCCGTCCAGCGCCGCGCGCCACCAGGGATAAACGGCGGGCAGGCGTGCGCTCCGCCCCGCGATAACGCCCATGAGCAGCGGCAGCAGAGGGGTGAGCAAAAACACCGCCAGATAGGCCCCGTCAACCATAAATATCAGCCGGTCGGCGTTGCTGTTGCTCAGCCAAAGCAGCCACATCAAAACGGCGACAAGAAGATAGGGCACAAGGCTTTTCAGCGCCTTCGCGGCGCCCTCCTTCTGTTCAGGCGCAGCCTCCCCGCCGCGGCGGCGGCCGATCAGCAGGGTCAGCCGCCCCAGCAGAAGGCCGCTGAACAGCATAAACGGCGCCCGCATGCCCCCTTCAAAGAGGGTTTCGGTGAACAACACCAGCCTGCCGAGGCCGAAGATCCTGAGGGTCAGCGGTCCGTATCCCAGCAAAAGCAGCAGGACGGCCAGCGCCCCGTCCAACACCGCCCGCCACCAGGGATAAAAGCCGGGCAGACCCATGCACCGCCCCGCGACGGCGCCCATGAGCAGAAACAGAAGCGGGGCGAGGTAGAACAACGCCATCCACAGGTCCATGTTCACAAAGGGCAAACGGTCGGCGTTGCTGTTGCACAGCCACAGCAGCCACATCATGGCCGCGATGAGCAGATAGGGCACAAGGCTTTTCAGCACTTTCATGGTTCCTTCCCCCGTTCCTTCCCTTTATTTCGTTGTATCCGCCCCGCCGCGGCGGCCGATCAGAAGGGTCAGCCGCCCCAGCAGAATTCCGGCGAACAGGGCGCAGACATTCTCCAGTCCAGCCTGGCCGGCGAGGGCGGTGAGCCGCCACAGCACATCCGACCAGCCAAACAGGGTCATGGTCATCGCGCTGTTCCCCGCCAGGAACAGAACGAGGATCAGCACCCCGTCCAATATCACCCGCCAACGGGGCCATGGGCCGGACAGGCGCATGGCCCGTCCCACCACAAAGCCCGTCAGCGTGACCAAAAGCGGAGCCAGGAACATCCCCAGCCGGCGGAGCTCTATGTTGCTGAACAACAGTTCTTTGGCGTTGGCATTGCAGGCTCCCGCCACCCCCATCAGGGCCGCGATGAGCAGATAGGGCGCAAGACTTTTCAGCGCTTTCATGGTTCCTTCCTCCGTTTCCCCCGGCGTGCCGGATACTTCACACCTTAACTATATCAGATACGCCGGTGTTTGCACACCCCTTCGACACAAGAAGAAGGCTCCGCCGCTGCCGGCGAAGCCTTCTTTATATAATAAGGATATATATGGCCTCAGGTGACAGGCCCGGTGCGCTTGACGCTGATCTTCACCAGGTTGCGGCTGAGGATGGTGTTCTGGTCGGCGTCCAGGGTGTAGCTGAACTCCACCTCGCCCCCCTCGTCGGTGAGGCGGCTGTGGATCTCGTCCGCCGCCACGCCCAGGGTCATGGCGCCGTAGCCGGTGTCGTAGTGGCACAGGTGGCGGATCCCCTTTTCCACCACCAGCTGCCCGGCCGCCGGGCCAAAGCGGGTCATGGAGACCTTGCTCTCGTCTTTGGCCACCTTCACGGTGGTGGTGCAGCCCTCGTAGCCGGTGGTCTCCGACTCCTTATACGTGATGAAAAAGCTGCCGCCCCGGCGCACAAAGCAGCCCCGGGTCATCAGCTGTACCGAATCCGATTCATCGCCCTGTTCCATGCGCCCGTCGATACGGATCAGAAAATCCTCGTTCATGGGCTTTTTTCCTCCTTGGGTACGGGGCCGCCGGCCCCGGTCAGTAGTTGTCGATGGCCACCCGGGTCACGGGGCCGTCATCAGCGCCCACAAACAGCCGGATGAAAGGTTCAAAGCCCACGGGCTCGTCGCTCACATAATACTCCGCGCCGCCCACGCTGCCCTCGGGGGCCAGCAGACCCAGCTCGGTCAGACGCCGGCGGGCCAGCAGCGCGCCCTCCCGCCCCGCGTCGATGAGGGTCACCTCCGGGCCCATCACCTTGGCGATGGCCGGGGCGATGAGGGGGTAGTGGGTGCAGCCCAGGATGAGGGTGTCCACCCCTTCCTGGCGCAGCGGCGTGAGATACTGCTCCGCGATGGCGGCAGTGATGGGGTCGTCCGGGGCCACATAGCCGTTTTCCACCAGCGGCACGAACATGGGGCAGGCCTTTTTAAAGACCTGGAAGCTCCCGTCCGCGTTGTGCAGCCGCTGCTCGTAGCTGCCGGTGCGGATGGTGGCGCTGGTGCCGATGACGCCGATCCGCCCGTTTTTGGTGGCCGAAGCGGCGGCGGCGGACGCAGCGTCCACCACGCCGGCAAAGGGCACGGGCAGGGCGGCGGTGTAGTCGGCGGGCAGAATGCTGCTCACCGTGCCGCAGGCCGCCAGCAGGAACTTGACGTTTTTCGAGAGCAGGAACGCGATGTCCTGTCTGGCGTACTGAAAGATGGCCGAGGGGCTGCGGGTGCCGTAGGGCACGCGGCCGGTGTCGCCGAAGTAGACGATCTTCTCGCCGGGCAAAAGCCGCCGCAGCTGACGCACCGCGGTGAGGCCGCCCGCGCCGGAATCAAAGACGCCGATGGCACGCTCATCCATGGCTCACTTGCCCTCCGCGCGCGCCAGCGCCAGTTCCACCAGTTCGTCCAGCAGCGCGCCCAGGGGCTTGCCCGCCGCCTCCATCAGCTTGGGATACATGCTGATGATGGTGAAGCCGGGCATGGTGTTGATCTCGTTGATGAGCACGGTGCCGTCCTTTTCCACAAAGAAGTCGCACCGGGCCAGACCCTCGCAGCCCAGGGCGGCGTAGGCCTTTTCCGCAAGGCCGCGCACCTCGTCCAGCTTCTCTTCCGAAAGGCGGGCGGGGATGAGGGTGCGGCTGGTGCCCAGCACGTATTTGTCGTCGTAGGTATAGAACTCCTCGCTGGCCAAAATCTCGCCGGGGCGGGTGCTCACGGCGCAGCGGTTGCCGATCACCGCGCACTCCACCTCCTGGCCCTGGACAAAGCGCTCAAAGACCACCTTGCCGTCCTCGGCCAGGGCGGTGGCGATGGCGGCTTTCAGGGCCGGGCGGTCCTCCGCCTTGCTGATCCCCACGCTGCTGCCCGCGTTGGCGGGTTTCACAAAGATGGGCCAGCCCAGCTTTGCTTCCAGCCGGCCGGCCAGGGCGTCGAAGTCGTCGCAGCCGGCGCGGTCGGCCCAGTCCCACCGGCAGTGGGGCACGCCCGCCGCGTCGAACAGGATGTTGGCCACCGCCTTGTCCATGCAGGCGGCGCTGGCCAGCACGCCGCACCCCACATAGGGAATGCCCGCCAGCTCAAACAGGCCCTGGATGGTGCCGTCCTCGCCGTTTTTGCCGTGGAGCACCGGGATGGCCGCGTCCAGGCGCACGGTGCGCACGCCGCCCTCTTCAAAAAGCAGCATGCCGTGGCAGCTCCGGTCGGGGCTGATGAGGCAGGGGACGTTGCCGGGGCAGTTCAGCCACTGGTCCTCGGGCATTTTTTCGGAGGGGCCGGGGTAATACAGCCAGCGGCCGTCCTTGGTAATGCCGATCTTGTACACGTCGTAGCGGGCCGCGTCCAGCCCGTCGGCAAAGGTCCTTGCCGACATGCAGCTCACATCGTGTTCGCTGGAAACGCCGCCGAACAGCAGCGCGACAGTCAGTTTTTTCATCGTTTTATCCTTCTCTCTTCGGGCAAAATGGGCCCTTTGGGGCATATGCCCATAAGTATTCTAATAATACCATAAAAATGCCCGGTGCGCTACTGCCTCCGCGCGCCCCGCCGCCGCTTTTTTTCGGCGTTTCGGGTGAAATTTCTCTTGACGGGCAGGTCAGGGTGTGATATGATGATATCACCTCTTTTGCAGGTTTATTTTTTTGTGCCCATTTTTGGGGTGCGACCTGCAACTGTCAGGGAGGCTAAACAAACCGTTAAATGGAGGTGCCGAAGACAAATGCGAGTGAAAATCACCCTTGCCTGCACGGAGTGCAAACAGCGCAACTACAACACCAAGAAGAACAAGAAGAACAGCCCCGACCGCCTCGAGATGAAGAAGTATTGCCGTTTCTGCAGAAAGCATACTGTCCATCGCGAGACCAAGTAAGAAAGGCGGAGCATCATGGCTGAGACTAGCAGCAAGAAACCCGGCTTCTTCTCGAAGGTCAAGAACTGGTTCAAGGGCATCGGCAAATTCTTCCGCGACACCGTCAGCGAGATGAAGAAGGTCGTGTGGCCCAGCAAGAAGCAGATCATCAACAACACCATCGTGGTCATCGTGGTGGTCATCATCGCCGCCATCGTGGTGCTGGCGCTGGACCTGCTCTTTGGCTTTGGCCGCGACGGCCTGCTGGCGCTGGCCCGGAGCCTGTAACAAGCAAGCACAAAACGAGGGGAGCGAACACGAATGGCAGAACAGGCACTGTGGTATGTGGTGCATACCTATTCCGGCTATGAAAACAAAGTGGCCACCAACCTTGAGACCATCGTGGAAAACCGCCGCCTGCAGGACCTCATCCAGGAGGTCAAAGTGCCGGTGGAGATGGTTCCCGAGCTGAAGGACGGCAAAGAGCGGCTGGTGGAGCGCAAACTGTTCCCCGGCTATGTGCTGGTGAAGATGGTCATGACCGACGAGAGCTGGTACATCGTGCGCAACTGCCGCGGCGTGACCGGATTCGTCGGCCCCTCGTCCAAGCCTGAGCCCTTGAGCGACGAGGAAGCGGAGAAGCTGGGCATGAACACCAAGGCCGAGCTTACGCTGGACTATGCGGTGGGCGACAACGTCCAGATCACCGCGGGCCCCCTGGAGGGCTTCGTGGGCGTGGTGGACGAGATCGACCTGCAGGCCCAGAAGGTGAAGGTCAAGGTCTCCATGTTCGGGCGCGAAACTCCCGTCGAACTGGAACTGGGCCAGGCAAAACCCCTGTAAGACGAACGTGCCCGAACAAGCGGGCAAAACACCGGTAAGAGCCGCCATGTGCGGTTTTTATAGGGTGCGGCATTCCCCGCGCCCGTGGGAGGGCCGAGGTTTTCGGCCCGCTATCTTACCACAAATTTTGGAGGTGCATTAAAATGGCGCAAAAAGTAACTGGTTACATCAAGTTGCAGATCCCGGCCGGCAAAGCGACTCCGGCCCCCCCTGTCGGCCCCGCGCTTGGCCAGCACGGCGTGAACATCATGGCGTTCACCAAGGAATTCAATGAGCGCACCCAGAAGGACATGGGCTACATCATCCCGGTGGTCATCACCGTGTACGCCGACCGTTCCTTCAGCTTTATCACCAAGACCCCTCCGGCTCCGGTCCTGATCAAGAAGGCCTGCGGCATCGAGAGCGGTTCCGGCGTTCCCAACAAGACCAAGGTGGCTACCATCACCAAGGCTCAGCTGGAAGAGATCGCCAAGACCAAGATGCCCGACCTGAACGCCGCCAACCTGGAGAGCGCGATCAGCATGATCGCCGGCACCTGCCGCAGCATGGGCGTCACCGTCACCGAGTGATCTGCCCCGGCTGAATTCGTGGGAGGAAATTGATCCGATAGACCACACAGGAGGATAAAGTTATGAAACACGGTAAACACTACGTCGACAGCGCCAAGCTGATCGACCGCACCAAGCTCTACGAGGCCGACGAGGCCCTTTCCCTCTGCTGCCAGACCGCCAAGGCCAAGTTCGACGAGACCGTTGAGCTGCATGTGCGCCTGGGCGTCGACAGCCGTCACGCCGACCAGCAGGTCCGCGGCGCCGTTGTGCTGCCTCACGGCACCGGCAAGAACGTGCGCGTCATCGCCATCTGCAAGGGCGACGCCGCCAAGGCCGCTGAGGAAGCGGGCGCGATGATGGTGGGCGACGCCGACCTGATCGCCAAGATCCAGAACGAAGGCTTTGTTGACTTCGACGTTCTGGTCACCACCCCGGACATGATGGGCCAGGTTGGCCGTCTGGGTAAGATCCTGGGCCCCCGCGGCCTGATGCCCAACCCCAAGGCCGGCACCGTGACCCCCGACATTGGCAAGGCTGTTACCGAAGCCAAGGCCGGTAAGATCGAGTACCGCCTGGACAAGCAGAACATCATCCATGTGCCCGTGGGCAAGGCCAGCTTCGGCGCTGAGAAGCTGGGCGACAACCTGCGCGTGGTGATGGACGCCATCGTGAAGGCCAAGCCCGCCGCTGCCAAGGGCCAGTATATCAAGAGCGCCACCGTGGCCACCACCATGGGCCCCGGCATCAAGCTGAACGGCGCCAAGTTCGGCGGCTGATCTTTCCGCTGCAAAGAGCCGGGGCTTTGAGCCCCGGCCTTTTTCGGGCGCTTTGAGCTTTTTTGAAAAAAAGCTTGACAACGCCCCGCACCATCGTTATAATAATAATGCTGTTTTTAAGACAGCAGGTGCTCAATGCATAGCGTAAAGGGCTTTCGCCCGCCTGCCGAGAAACGCGCATAACACTGTAACTGTGCATGTTTATGCCCTTTTCTCGCTGCGCGGGAAAAGGGCTTTTTTTCGCGAACGAAAGAATGTTATCGCTTGAAACGAGGTGAAACCGAAATGCCCAGTGAGAAGATTTTGACTGCCAAGCAGGCTTATGTTGCCGAGCTGAAAGAGAAGATCGCCAATTCCGTTGCCGGCGTGGTCGTGGACTACAAAGGCATCAACGTGGCCGATGACACCAAGCTGCGCAAGGAGCTGCGTGAGGCCGGCGTGGAGTACTTCGTCGTGAAGAACACCATGCTGCGTCTGGCCATCAGCGGCACCGAGCTGGAAGGCATGAACGAGGTGCTGGAAGGCACCACCGCCCTGGCCATCGCCAAGGAGGACCGCATTGCCGCCGCCCGTATCCTGTGCAAGTTTGCCGACGCTTCCAAGGACAAGTTCTCCGTCAAGGCCGGCTATATGGACGGCAAGCTGATGGAGAAGGCCTCCGTGGAGGAGATCGCCAAGCTGCCCGGCCTGGAAGGCATGCTCTCCATGTTCGCCGGCGCCCTCACCAGCACCCTCAGCGGTCTGGCCGTGGCCATGCAGGCTTATGTGGACAAGAGCGAGGAACCTGCCGCCTGATCGTTTCGCGGCACCATACAGGGCCAGCGCATAAGGCGCTGCCCGCAACAAAAATAAAACTACATTGGAGGTAAATACAATGGCTTCTGAGAAAATCACCAAGATCATTGACGCTGTCAAAGAGCTGAGCGTTCTGGAGCTGAAAGAGCTCATCGACACCTACTGCGAGGAGTTCGGCGTTTCCGCCGTGGCCGCTGCCGCTCCCGCTGCCGCTGCTGCTGCTCCCGCTGCTGAGGAGAAGACCGAGTTCGACGTTGTGCTGGCTGAGGTTGGCGCCAACAAGATGGCCGTTATCAAGACCGTGAAGGAGATCACCGGTCTGGGCCTGAAGGAGGCCAAGGACCTGGTCGACAACGCTCCCAAGACCCTGAAGGAGGGCGCTTCCAAGGCCGACGCCGACGAGATGAAGAAGAAGCTGGAAGAGGCTGGCGCCAAGGTGGAACTGAAGTAAGTTCTTTCCTTACTTTGAGCATCTGCAAAGCCGCCGCACCCACCGGGTGCGGCGGCTTTTTGCGTGAAAAAATGCGCAGCCCGGGCAAAGCTCTCCCGCAAGGCTGAGCGGGGCTGTGAATGGCGTTTCCCTTTGCCCAAGCCTTTTCCCGGAAACGCTCTTTTCGCTTGCAAGCGGGCGCAGAAATGCTATAATGGGGCGTGAAAATCATCCGCAAGGGAGGCAGCGCCATGGAGCGGAAATGGTGGCAGGATAAGGTCTGTTATCAGATCTGGCCCAAGAGCTTTCAGGATTCGAACGGAGACGGCGTGGGGGACATCCCCGGCATTCTCCGCCGTCTGGACTATCTCAAAGAGCTGGGGGTGGACATCCTCTGGCTCTCACCGGTGTACAAAAGCCCGCTGGCCGACGAGGGCTACGACATTGCAGACTACCGGGACATTGACCCCCGCTTCGGCACCATGGAGGACATGGAGCGCCTGCTGGCGGAGACAAAACGCCGGGGCATGTATGTGGTGATGGACCTGGTGGTGAACCACTGCTCCGACGAGCACCCCTGGTTCCAACAGGCACTGGCCGACCCGGAGGGCCCCTACGGGAAGTATTTCTATTTCCGCAAGGGCAAGAACGGCGCGCCGCCCACCAACTGGCGCAGCTACTTCGGCGGCAGCGTGTGGAGCCCGGTGCCCGGCCGGGACGATCTTTACTACCTGCACCTGTTCTGCCAAAAGCAGCCCGACCTGGACTGGGAGAACCCCGCGGTGCGCCGCGAGGTGGTGGAGATGGTGAACTGGTGGCTGGACAAGGGCGTGGCGGGCTTCCGGGTGGACGCCATCGTGAACATCGGCAAACCTGCGGTCCTTGAGGACTATGCCCCCGACCGGCCGGACGGCCTGGCGGATTGCCGCAAAATGCTGGCGGACCCGGTTGCCCGCCGGCGGCTGCACGGATATCTTGCCCAGCTGCGGGACGAAGCCTTTGCCCCCCACAACGCCTTCACCGTGGGCGAAGTGTTCGACACCGACCCCGCCGAACTGCAGCTGTTCATTGGGCAGAACGGCTTTTTCTCCAGCATGTTCGACTTTGCCGCCGCCTGCTGGGGCGGCAGCCCCAAGGGCTGGTACGACGCGAAAAAGCCCGGCCCGGACAACTACCGGGACTGTGCCTTTGCCAGCGCCCGTGCCGCAGACGGCGTGGGCTTTTTGAGCAACATCATCGAGAACCACGACGAGCCCCGGGGCGTCAGCCGCTACCTGCCCGAGGAGGCCTCCGGCGACCCCCGGGCCAAGAAGGCGCTGGCTGCGGTGCAAATGCTGCTTCCGGGCCTGCCCTTCCTCTACCAGGGGCAGGAAGCGGGCATGACCAACACGGTGTTCCCTTCCATCGACGCGGTGGACGATGTGAACACCCGGGGCGAATACGCCGCCGCACTGGCGGCGGGCTTTTCCCCCGACGAGGCGCTGGCCCGGGTGGCCCGCTGGAGCCGGGACAACGCCCGCACCCCGGTGCAGTGGACGGCGGACCACGCCGCCGGCTTCACCACCGGCACGCCCTGGATGGCGGTGAACCCGAACTACACCCAGGTGAACGTGGCGGCCCAGCAGGGCGTGGAAGGCTCGGTGCTGGAGTTTTACAAATCGTTGATTCGCCTTCGCAAAAACGATAAGTATAAAGAAGCGCTGGTGTGGGGCGGCTTTGAGCCCTTGCACCAGGACCAGAGCGGCCTGGCGGCCTTTGTGCGCGCCGGCGGCGGGCGCACCCTGGCCGTAGCCTCCAACCTGAGCGGCGAACCCCAGCGGGTGGACCTGCCCGGCACGACCAAAGAGGTGCTGCTTTGCAGTGACGGCGCGCCCGGTCTGACGGACGACGCTCTCATCCTCGCTCCCTGGCAGGCGGCGGTGGTGGAGCTGGCATAAGCGCAGGCACAAAGGAATACAAAGCCCGGCCCTCTCCACGCTGCATGCGATGGGGATGGACCGGGCGAAGTTTTTTATGAAGGCGGGCTGTTTCCATTGTCCGGGCGGCACGAGATTCGGCAAATTTGGCCGCGCGTGGGGCCGCGCCCCTGTCCGCCGCCGCACGCGGCGTTTCGTACACGCTGCACTCGCACCGTGCAGCGTGTTCGCTCCGAGGCGCACTACGCGGCGACAGTGCCGCGGCTTTCTCGACTTTCAGCGGGCAGCAGACCGGGAGAAACGGGGCGGAGCGCCGCCCTGGTGCCGCTCTGCGCCGCGAAGCGGACGGTCAGGCCTTTACCCCTCCTGTCCCCCGCCGGGGGCCGCAGGCGCGTCCAGACGGGCCCGGCAGAGGCTCAGGCTGCCGAAGATGGGAACACACAGCAAGAACCACAGGCTGGAATAAAGAGGGCATATCTGGCCCCAGAGATTGCCCCAGAGCAGGGAGTAGTCCCACACGCGCCAGCCCAGCAGCAGGTTGCAGACAACGCCGAAGGCCAGCTCCACACCGGTGATGACCAGAGCGCCCGCGGCACAGCGGGCCAGCAGAGGCCAGCGGGCCAGCCGCTCGTTGAGCGCCCAGAGAGCCAGCATGCACACACCGCCCGCCAGCAGCATGGTCCAGTGGGTGCGCCCCCGCCAGACCAGTTCGATACAGCCGTAGCCCAGCGCCCCCAGGCAAAACAGCGCGCTTTTTTCGATCATAAAAAATCACCCGGGGAACAGTGTTCCCCGGGTGACGTGGTTTTATGTGGTTTTACTGGCCCATGCGGGCGATCTGGGTGAGAAGTTCCTGGCGGCACTCCCACAATTTGCGGGAATAGTCCACATAGTACCGGTGGGGGTACTCAAAGCGGCGCATTTCTTCCCACAGGTTCTCCACCTGCTCGGCGCAGGAGGTGCGGATCTCGGTCACCGTGGGCCGGGCATACACCAGCTTGCCCTCCTGGTAGATGGGGGTGGTGAGGCACTTCACCGTGCAGTTTTTGTAGGTGCGCTGTTTCCAGGTCTGGTTGGGGTCGAAGAGGGTGAGTTCCTCGTGCTCGTCCACATCCTCGTCGAACACCGCCACATAGTCCGCCATGGCCTTGCGGGTGTAGTTGTCGTAGATACGCCACACCTTTTTCAGGCAGGGCAGGGTGATCTTTTCCACGCTTTCGCTGACCTTGATCTTGGGGATATAGGTCTCCCCTTCCTTCACCGCGGCCAGCTTGTAGACCCCGCCGAACACCGGGTCGCTCTTGGCGGTGATGAGGTTCTCGCCAATGCCGAAGCTGTCGATCTTCGCCTCCTGCAGGATGAGGTCCCGCACGATGTATTCGTCCAGGCTGTTGGAGGCGCAGATGGGGCAGTCCTCATAGCCGGCCTCATCCAGCATTTTGCGGGCCTTCTTGGAGAGGTAGGCGATGTCGCCGGAGTCGATCCGAATGCCCTTGGGGCGCTTGCCCAGGGGTTTGAGGATCTCGTCAAACACCTTGATGGCGTTGGGCACGCCGCTCTTGGTGACGTTGTAAGTATCCACCAGCAGCACGCAGCCGTCGGGATAAAGGCGGGCGTAGGTGGCAAAAGCCTCGTACTCGCTGTCAAACATCTGCACCCAGCTGTGGGCCATGGTGCCGCTGGCGGGAATGCCGAAGTCCCGGGCGGCCATGACGCAGCTGGTGGAGGCACAGCCGCCGATGTAGGCGGCGCGGGCGCCGTAGACCGCCGCGTCATACCCTTGCGCCCGGCGCGCGCCGAACTCCATCACGGGACGCCCTTGGGCGCTGCGCACGATACGGTTCGCTTTGGTGGCCACCAGGCACTGGTGGTTGAAGGTGACCAGCAGCAGCGTTTCCAGCAGCTGGCACTCGATGGAGGGGCCCTCCACCGTGACGATGGGCTCCTGGGGGAAGATAGGCGTGCCCTCGGGGATGGCCCAGATGTTGCAGTGCAGGGTGAAGTTGCGCAGATAGTCCAGGAATTTCTCGTTGAACACGCCGGTGGCCGCCAGATACTCGATGTCCTGGTCGGTGAACTTGAGGTTCTCCACCGCCTCGATGAAGGTGTCCAGACCCGCCATGATGGCGTAGCCGCCGCCGTCGGGGATCTTGCGGAAGAACATGTCAAAGACGCTGATCTTTTCCTCGTAGCCCTCTTCCAGATAGCCCGCCGCCATGGTCAGCTCGTAGAAGTCCATGATGGTGGTGAGATTGCGTTTTACATCCAGCATAAGCCTTTGCCCCCTCATTTTCCCATTCTATCAATAGCGGCGGCGGATCTTTTTGGAGCCGCGCCCCTTTGCCAGCGAGATGAAATAGAGCACCAGATACACCGCCACGGCGGCGCCGGTGAGCACCATCAGCACCTTGAAGTAGAGGCTGGCGAAGAACTCGCCCACCTTGCTCAAGGTGTAGAGCACCATGTTCCGGTCCAGATCGCGCTCGGCCAGCAGTTCCACCGTGCCGATGACCTCGCCGGAGAGGGAGATGTCCACCGTGCCGATCACGTCCCCCTGCTTCACCGGGGCGGACACGCTCTCGGGCAGGTGGAAGGTCTTTTGGGTAATGCTCTCGTCCGAGCCCACGGGCAGGATGGTGAGCAGGTCGTCCGCCGGGTAGACCATCAGCCGGTCGGTCTCGGCGCAGTATTTCACCGGCACCTGCTCGATGGGCTCGTTCTTGTCCAGGGCGGGCAGGATGTCAAAACTCTCGAACACCCAGTCCATCAACAGGCCCGTCTCATAGGCGGCGGGGTTGTACTTCGGGTTGCCGTTCGAGTCCAGATAGTTGACGCCGATCTGGTCGCAGGAGTTGGGGCTGTTGAGCACCACGGAGATGTAGCTCTTGCCGTCCTGGTTGTGCCAGGCCACCAGATTGGACCAGTCCTCCAGGGTGCCGGTCTTGCCGCCCATGCAGTAGCTGCGGTAGAACTCCGCGCCCGCGCCTTCCCGGATCATCACGTTGGTGTTGAACAGGTTGTAGGTGCCCTCCGAGTAGCGGGGCGGCATGGCGCCCATGTCGTACTTCTGGGTGGCGATGACCTCTTTGAAGGTATCGAAGCTGAGGGCGTAGCGGAACATCAGGTAGAGGTCCCGGGCGGTGGTGACGTTCTCAATGCTCATGCCCACCGCGTCCACAAAGTGGGTGTCGGTGCAGCCGATCTCCTTCGCCTTGGCGTTCATCATGTAGACGAAGTTCTCCTGGCTGCCGCCGCCCACATAGTCGGCAATGATCATGGCCGCGTCGGCGCCGCTGTAGACCAGCATGGCGTTGAGCAGGTTGCGCAGGGTGTGGGTCTCGCCGGGGCGGATGTCCGCCACCTGCATGCCGCTGAGATACAGCTCGTCCTGGATGTAGCGGGGCATGGCCACGGTGACGGAATCCAGCTGGTCCTGATACTGCTCCAGCAGCAGGATGGCGGTCATCACCTTGGCGGTGCTGGCGGTGGGCAGCACCTGGTCGCTGTTTTTTTCGTAAACGATGATGTTGGTGTCCAGGTTGACCACATAGGCGCCGGGGGCAGCCACATCAAAGGGCGGTGTGAAGCCCGCCGCAGAGGCAGGCAGGGCCAGCAGCCCGGCCATGACCGCGAGGGTCAGCAGAAAGGCGATGGTTTTTTTCATATAGACTTTTCCCTTTAAAGGCGTTACAATAAAACACAGATGACCCCGCCGGGGCGGGCGGCCGAGCGCCTGCCCTCCCGGATGGTATTTCATATATTATAGCAGTTTTGAGCCCGCTTATAAAGGCTTTTTGTGTGAAAGAGGTGTGTTCCCCCGTGATTTATGTGACCGGCGATCTCCACGGCGACATCGAGCGTTTTGCCGACAAAACCATCAAAAAGCTGAAGAAAGGCGACACGCTCATCGTTCTGGGGGATTTTGGGTTTCTCTGGTCCGGCGACAAGGCGGAGCAAAAGCACCTCAAATGGCTGGCCAAGCGCCGCTACCGGCTTTTGTTCATCGACGGCTGCCACGAAAACTTTGACCTTTTGCGGGATTACCCGGTGGAGGACTTCATGGGCGGCCGCGCGCGGCACATCGGCGGCAATCTCTACTACATCCAGCGGGGCAGCGTTCTGGACATCGAGGGCAAAAAGCTGCTGTGCTTCGGCGGCGCCGAGAGCTGGGACAAAGAGGACCGGGAAGAAGGCGTGAACTGGTGGCGGGCGGAACTGCCCACCAGCGACGAGCTGGAATACTGTGTGGAGAGCCTGAAGGCCGCCGGCGGCGAGGTGGACTACATCCTCACCCACGACGCGCCGCTGCAGATCTTGGAATTCACCCAGCTCATGCGGGGCCAGCCCAACTGGCTGCACAACTTCTTTGACCAGGTGATGAAGACCACCCGCTACAAAAAGTGGCTGTTCGGCCGCTATCACAAGGACCTGAACTACAGCCCCAAGGTGCAGGCGGTGTTTTTGAAAGTGGTGCCGCTGGAATAAGGCAGGGCGCAAAAGATAAGGATGAGCCGCCGGGAAACGGGAGTTTCCCGGCGGCTTTTTGCTGCCAAAACGGCCCGGGCGCGTTTGCGTCCGGACCGTTCTTTCTTGTTTTTAGTAGGCTTTGCCCCAGTAGACCATCACCTTGGCGGGCTTGCCGCAGACGGGGCAGACGTCGGAGAGGTGCTCCTGCTCGAAGGGCATGCACCGGCTGGACAGGCCAGCCTCCTCCTTCATCTTCTCCTCGCAGGCAAGGTCGCCGCACCACATGGTCTTGATGTAGCCGTTGTTCGCTTCGGCCAGGGCCTTCACCTCGTCCATAGTGGTGGCGCTCCAGGTGCGGTTCTCCCGGTTCTCCAGGGCGCGGGCGTAGAGGCTCTGGGCCAGGGCCTCCAGCTGGGCGGGAATGGCGGTCTCCAGCTCGTCCAGACAGACGAAGGTCTTTTCCCGGTTGTCGCGGCGCACCAGCACGCACTGGTTCTTCTCGATGTCCTTGGGGCCGATCTCCAGGCGCAGGGGCACGCCCTTCATCTCCCATTGGCTGAACTTCCAGCCGGGGCTGTTGTCGGAGTTGTCCAGCTTGACGCGGCAGAACTTGGACAGGCGCTTGGCCAGCTCCTCGGCCTTCTCGGTGACGCCGGGCTTGTGGGCGGCCACCGGAACGATGACCACCTGGAAGGGGGCGATGGCCGGGGGCAGGATGAGGCCCTCGTCGTCGCCGTGGGTCATGATGATGGCGCCCACCAGGCGGGTGGACACGCCCCAGCTGGTCTGATGGGGATACTGCAGCTGGTTGTCGCGGCCGGTGAACTGCACGTCAAAGGCGCGGGAGAAACCGTCGCCGAAGTAGTGGCTGGTGCCGCTCTGCAGGGCCTTGCCGTCGTGCATCATGGCCTCGATGGTGTAGGTGGCCTCCGCGCCGGCGAACTTCTCCTTGTCGGTCTTCTTGCCCTTCACCACGGGGATCATCAGGTACTTCTCGCACAGCTCGGCGTAGGTGTTCAGCTGCTGCTCGGTCTCCTCGATGGCCTCCTGGGCGGTCTCGTGGATGGTGTGGCCCTCCTGCCACCAGAACTCGCGGCTGCGCAGGAAGGGACGGGTGGTCTTTTCCCAGCGCACCACGCTGCACCACTGGTTATACTTCATGGGCAGGTCACGCCAGGAGTGCAGCACATGGGCGAAGTGGTCGCAGAACAGCGTCTCGCTGGTGGGGCGCACGCACAGGCGCTCTTCCAGCTGGTCCAGGCCGCCGTGGGTGACCCAGGCCACCTCGGGGGCAAAGCCCTCCACGTGGTCCTTCTCCTTCTGGAGCAGGCTCTCGGGGATGAAGATGGGCATGGCCACGTTCTCATGGCCGGTGGCCTTGAACATGCCGTCCAGGATGTGGGTGATGTTCTCCCAGATGGCGTAGCCGTAGGGGCGCAGGATCATGCAGCCCTTCACGCTGGAATAGTCCACCAGCTCCGCCTTGAGGCACACGTCGGTGTACCACTGGGCAAAATCCTCGTTGATGGGGGTGATGGCCTCCACCAGTTTCTTCTTCTGTTCGCTCATTTGCGCCGTTCCTTCCTGTTCGGTTTAGTAAAAAACACGCCCCCGCACTTGCTGCAGGGGCGCGATCACAGCGATTGCTGCTTCAGCTGTTCTCCTCGACGTAGCGCACGACGTCCCCAACGGTGTGGAAATTCTCGATCTGCTCGTCGGGCACTTCCACGCCGAACTCGTCCTCCAGAGTCATGACCATGTCAACCACGTCCAGGCTGTCGGCCTCAAAATCCTCAAGGATATCGCTGTCCATGGTGATCTTGTCCTCGTCGATGTCCAGCTGTTCGGCCAAGAGCTCACGGATGCGTTCAAAAGTATCCATAATCGTTATAACTCCCTTTTTGTTGCCCCGCTATAGCGGTGTGTTTATACTATATCATTTTATAGCCTATCTATGAGGGGTTGTCAAGGGTCTCGGGCAAGTTTTTTGGCGGTTTTCCTTGTGCTGACCGGGGTTTGACGCTATAATAAAATCAAAGCGCGGGCGGCGGGCAGAATGCGCCCTTTTCCGCCCCGGAGGGGGGAGTTTGCGGTGGTTTTGAATTTCACCAAAATGGAAGGCTGCGGCAACGACTACATCTATGTAGACTGCCTTGCCGGCCTCTTTTTTGACCCGGCGGCCGCTGCGGTGGCCCTGAGCCCCCGGCACTTTGCCGTGGGGGCGGACGGGCTGATCTGTATCTGCCACAGCGACGTGGCCGACGCGAAAATGCGGATGTTCAACGCCGACGGCAGCGAAGGCTCCATGTGCGGCAACGGCATTCGATGTGTGGCACAGTGGCTGTTTGAGCACGGCCTTGTGACGGATGAGGCGAAGGTGGAGACCCGCGCGGGCGTGAAAACGCTGCGGCGCATGGGCGACGGGATGTGGCAGGTGGAGATGGGCAAGGCCAGCTTTGTCCCCGCCGATCTGCCCGCCCAGGGCTTTGGCGACGGGCCTGCCATCCAAAAGGAACTGATGGTGGGCGGCCGCGCCTGGCCGGTGACCTGCGTGTCGGTGGGCAACCCCCACTGCGTGACGCGGGTGCCGGACGTGGCCGGGGTGGATCTTCAGAAGATCGGCCCGGGGTTTGAACACCACATGGCGTTCCCCGAAGGGGTGAACACCGAGTTCATCCAGGTGCTGGGGCCGAACCGGCTGAAAATGCGGGTGTGGGAACGGGGCAGCGGCGAGACGCTGGCCTGCGGCACCGGCGCCAGCGCCAGCGTTGCGGCCTGTGTGGCCGAGGGGCTTTGCCGCCCCGACGAGGATGTGCAGGTGGAGCTTTTGGGCGGCACGCTCACCATCCGGGTGGGCAGCGACTGGCGGGTGCTGATGACCGGCCCCGCCCGCACCGCCTTCACCGGCACAGCAAACATTTGAGTGGGTAAGGAGCGAGGGAAGATGGAAGAACTGAAAAAGGTACTGGAAGGCCGGCCGGTGTTGTATCTGGCCACGGTGGAGGGCTATCTGCCCCGGGTGCGGCCCATCAACCACTACATGGTCTGGAACGACCGCTTCTACATTGCCATGGGCAAGCACAAGGAAGCCTACAAGCAGCTGCTGGACAACACCAACCTGGAGCTGACCGCCGCTTTGGGCGAGAACGACTGGATCCGCATCCGCGGCACGGTGAACTTTGACACCAGCGCCGAGGCCTACGCCGCCGCCTTCGCGGAGATGCCCGACCTGGAGGAGAGCTTCAGCGAGGACACCGGCAAGCGGCTGGCCCTCATCTATCTGGACCACATCAGCGCCATGACCTTCGACCGGGAGGACAACGCGCAGCTGCTGGCGAAATTCTGAACACACATGCCGCCGGACGATACTTTTCCCGTCCGGCGTTTTCTATAAGAAGGGAAGTTTCCATGGAGCAAAGCACATCTGCGTCCTTCATCCGTCCCGCCACGGCGCAGGATGCTGGGCGTATCGCGGAGATACTGGTATTCAACAACCGGCTGAACTTCTTCCCCATTTTCAAGGACGAGCAGTATTCCTTCTGCGAGATGCAGGTGGTGTCTCTGGCCCAGCAGCTTGCGGAAAGCCGGGATGCGCTCGCCCGCACCTTTGTCTGGGACGACGGGGTGCTGCGGGGCTTCGTGCGCATTCAGGGCCGGGAGGTAGAAAAGCTCTTTGTGGACCCCTGCTTTCAGGGCAGGGGCGTGGGCGCGGCGCTGCTGAGATTCGCCGTGACCCACTTTGAGGCCGACCATCTCTGGGCGCTGGAAGCGAACGAAAGTGCGCGGCGTTTTTATTCTGTTCACGGGTTTGCCCCCACCGGCGAGAGCCGTTTTGAGGAGGGCACCGACCAGCGCCTCCTGCTGCTGCACCGCCAAAACTGAAGAAAACGTAAAAAACCAGCGGCCCCTTCCCAAAACCGGGAAGAGGCCGCTGGTTCACTCTTCGATGATGGAATTGTCCGCCAAAATGTCCGGCTTATAGCGCATGCTGTTCGCCTCGGTGATGGGGCGGATGACCCGGGCGGGCACGCCCGCCGCGAAGCTGCCGGCGGGGATATCCTTTGTGACCACCGCACCCGCGCCGATGACGCAGCCGTCCCCGACGGTCACGCCGGGGCAGACGGTGACGTTCGCCCCGAACCAGCAGTCGCTGCCGATGTGCACCGGCTTTGCCCAGCAAAGGCGGCGCTTTTCGCCGGCGGCGGTGAGCATGGCCCGGCGCTCGCCTGCCACCATGGGGTGCAGAGGCGTGACGATGGTCACGCCAGGGCCAAAACAGCAGTTGTCACCGATGGTGACTTCCGCGTCGTCCTGGACGGTGAAATTGAAATTGGCAAAGACGTTTTTGCCGATACGGGTGTGCTTGCCGTAGTGAAAGGCGATGGGCCCCTGGATGAACACACCCTCGCCCATCTGGCCCAGGATCTGGCGGAGGATGGCCTGCCGCTTTTCCGTCTCACCCTCGTGGGTCATGTTGTAATCCACATTCAGATCGTGGGTCCTGCGCTTGATGGCAGCCAGCTCCGGCCCGTCGGGATAAAAGAGAATGCCGGCGCCGATCTTTTCCTCTTCGGTCATTTCCCCGCCTCCTGCTTTCAAAAAAATACAGGCCGGACCGGGCCCCTGAAACAAGGGCGCGGCCCGGCCTGCGGGTCTTATCACTCGATAATGCTCTTGCCGGTCATCTCGGCGGGTTGGTCCAGGCCCAGGAGTTTGAGCATGGTGGGAGCGATGTCCGCCAGCACGCCGCCCTGGCGCAGCTTCACATCCCCCGCGCCGGCCACCAGGAAGGGCACCGGGTTGGTGGTGTGGGCGGTGAAGGGAGAGCCGTCCACATCGTACATGCGGTCGGCGTTGCCGTGGTCGGCGGTGAGCAGCACCTGGCCGCCGGCGGCCAGCACCGCGCCGATCACCTTGCCGGCGCACTCGTCCACGGCCTCCACGGCCTTCACGGCGGCCTCGAACACGCCGGTGTGGCCCACCATGTCGCAGTTGGCGAAGTTCAGGATGATGACGTCGTACTTGCCGCTCTCAATGCGCTTGACGCACTCGTCGGCCACTTCGTAGGCGCTCATCTCGGGCTTCAGGTCATAGGTGGCCACCTTGGGGCTGGGGATGAGGGCGCGGTCCTCGCCCTCGAAGGGAGCCTCCACGCCGCCGTTGAAGAAGAAGGTCACATGGGCATACTTCTCGGTCTCGGCAATGCGCAGCTGGGTCTTGCCGCAGGCGGCAAGGTAGGCGCCCATCACGTTGTCCAGGCTCTGGGGCTTGAAGGCCACCTCCACGTTGGGCATGGTGGCGTCGTACTGGGTGAAGCAGACGTAGTTCACCGCAAAACGGCCGTTCCGGCGCTCGAAGCCGGTGAAGGCGTCGTCCACGAAGGTGCGGGTGATCTCACGGGCGCGGTCGGGGCGGAAGTTGAAGAAGATGACACTGTCGCCCTCACAAACGCGGCCGCCCTCGCAGGTCACGGCGGGCACCACGAACTCGTCGGTCACGCCCTCGGCGTAGCTGTTCTCCATCACCTGCAGCGGCTCGCCCTTGACGCCCTCGCCGTAAACGAAGGCGGCGTAGGCCTTCTCCACGCGGTCCCAGCGGTTGTCGCGGTCCATGGCGTAGTAACGGCCGGTGATGGTGGCGATTTTGCCCACGCCCAGCTCATTGAGCTTGTCCTGCAGCTGGGCGATGTAGCCCTTGCCGGAATCGGGCGGCACGTCGCGGCCGTCCATGATGGCGTGGACGTACAGCTCCTTCACGCCCAGGTCCTTGGCCATGTCCAGCAGGCCGAACAGGTGCTGGATGTGGCTGTGGACGCCGCCGGCGCTCAGCAGGCCCATCAGGTGCAGGGCTTTGCCGTTCTTCACAGCGGCCTCCATGCAGCTGCGGATGGCGGCGTTGTCACGGATGGAACCATCCTGGATGGCCTTGGTGATACGGGTGAGCTCCTGGTAGACGATACGGCCGGCGCCGATGTTGGTGTGGCCCACTTCGCTGTTGCCCATCTGGCCGTCGGGCAGGCCCACGTCCATGCCGGAGGCGCCGATGGTGGTGTAGGGGCAGGTGGCGAACAGCTTGTCGAGGTTCGGGGTGTTGGCGGCAACGATGGCGTTGCCCTTCACTTCGCCCGGCACCCAGCCGAAGCCGTCCAGAATGCAAAGCAGCAGGGGTTTTTTCGACATAAACGATATCTCCTTTTGAAAAAGGGCGCGCCGGGGCTGCCGGCGCGCCGCGGTTGGTTTTTACTTGCCGGCAGCGGCAACGATGGCCGCGAAGGCGTCCGCCTTCAGGGAGGCGCCGCCGATCAGGCCGCCGTCCACGTCGGGCTTGGAGAGCAGCTCGTCGGCGTTGCCGGCGTTCATGCTGCCGCCGTACTGCACGGTGGTGGCCTTGGCCACGGCCTCGCCGTAGAGCTCAGCCAGCACCTTGCGGATGGCAGCGCAGACCTCCTGGGCCTGGTCGCTGGTGGCGGTCTTGCCGGTGCCGATGGCCCACACGGGCTCGTAGGCGATGATGATGTTCTTCATGTCCTCAGCGGACACGCCCTGCAGGGCGATCTTGGTCTGCATGCGCACCAGTTCCTCGGTGACGCCCTGCTCCCGCTGGGTCAGGTTCTCGCCCACGCAGACGATGACCTTCAGGCCGGCGGCGAGCCCCGCCAGGGTGCGCTTGTTCACGGTCTCGTCGGTCTCGGCAAAGTACTGACGGCGCTCGGAGTGGCCGGTGATGACGTACTCCACGCCCAGGTCCACCAGCATGTCGGCGCTGATCTCGCCGGTGAAGGCGCCGCTCTTCTCAAAGTGGACGTTCTCGGCGCCCACATGGATGTTGGTGCCCTTGGTCTTCTCCACGGCGGTGACCAGGCTGGTGAAGGGGGTGCAGATGACCACTTCGCAGCCCGCGTCCTTCACGGCGGGGATGAGCTCGTCGATGAGAGCGGCGGCCTCGGTGGCGGTCTTGTTCATCTTCCAGTTGCCGGCGATGACGGCCTTGCGGTTGGCTTTATCCATGGTGTGTTACCTCACTTTTATCGTTTGTTGGCTGGCCGCAAAAGGCCTCAGCCGCCGCGGCGGCTGAGGCGCATGGGCTCAGAAATCAGGCGTTCTGGATGCAGGCGATGCCGGGCAACTCCTTGCCCTCCAGGTACTCCAGGGAAGCGCCGCCGCCGGTGGAGATGTGGGTCATCTTGTCGGCGTAGCCCAGCTGCATGACGGCAGCCGCGGAGTCGCCGCCGCCGATGACGGTGGTGGCGTCGGCCTCGGCCATGGCCTTGGCAACAGCCAGGGTGCCGGCGGCCAGGGTCGGGTTCTCGAACACGCCCATGGGGCCGTTCCACACAACGGTCTTGCTGGCCTTGACAGCCTCAGCAAACAGCTCGCGGGTCTTGGGGCCGATGTCCAGGCCCATCATGTCGGCGGGGATGGAATCGGAGGGAACCACCTGCACGTCCACGGGCCCGTCGATGGGGTCAGGGAAAGCAGCGGTGATGACGGTGTCCACAGGCAGCAGCAGCTTGACGCCCTTGGCCTCGGCCTTGGCCATCATCTCCTTGCAGTACTCCACCTTCTCTTCGTCCACCAGGCTGGTGCCCACGCCGTAGCCCTTGGCAACCAGGAAGGTGTAGGCCATGCCGCCGCCGATGATCAGGGTGTCCACCTTCTCCAGGAGGTTGGCGATGACGTTCAGCTTGTCAGCGACCTTGGCGCCGCCCAGGATGGCGGTGAAGGGACGCACGGGATCGTTCACGGCGTTGCCCAGGTAGCGGATCTCTTTCTCCATCAGGTAGCCCACGGCGGTGTCCTTGACGTAGTCGGTCACACCGGCGGTGGAGCAGTGAGCGCGATGAGCGCTGCCGAAGGCGTCGTTCACGTAGCAGTCGGCAATGCTGGCCAGATCCTGGCTGAACTCAGGCAGGTTCTTGGTCTCCTCCTTGCGGAAGCGGGTGTTCTGCAGCAGCACCACATCGCCGTCGTTCATGGCAGCCACAGCGGCCTTGGCGTTCTCGCCCACCACGGTGTCGTCATTGGCGAACACAACGTTCTTGCCCAGCAGCTCGGAGAGGCGCACCGCCACGGGGGCCAGGCTGAACTTCTCCTCGGGGCCGTTCTTGGGCTTGCCCAGGTGGCTGCACAGGATGACCTTGCCGCCGTTCTCGATCAGCTTCTTGATCGTGGGCAGCGCCGCCACGATGCGGTTGTCGTTGGTGATCTTGCCGTCCTTCATCGGCACGTTGAAATCGCAGCGGACAAGCACCCGCTTGCCACGCACGTCCATCTCTTCCACGGTCTTCTTACCCAAACCCATCGTCTGTTTCTCCTCTCGATTTTGAAGTTCTCATGGGCATTTGCATACCTGTCCTTATTATAATCAATTGCCCGCCATTTCGCAAGGCATTTACCGTTATGTTTTTAACGATACTCTGCCCCGGACGTGCCCGAAACTTGCACAAAAAGCGCAAAAGGGGCCGGTGCCCTTGAGCAGGCCTCTGCCTTTGAGTTCGGTGTCGTTCACAGGTTCACTCCCATTTCGTCACTTTTGTTCGGCGGGGACCTCGGTGAGCAGTTCCTTCACGGAGGTCACAAGGCCCGCCAGATTCTGCATGTCGCTGGGGATGATGAGCTTGGTGGCTTTGCCGTCGGCCACCTTTTCCAGCGCCTCCAGCCCCTTCAGGGCCAGCACACGGTCGCTGGGGGCGGCCTCGTTCAGCAGCTTGAGGGAGTCGGCCAGGGCCTTCTGCACCTCCATGATGGCCTGGGCCTCGCCCTGGGCCTCGCGGATGCGCTGCTCGCGCACCGCGTCCGCACGCAGGATGGCGCTCTCCTTTTCGCCCTCGGCCACCAGAATGGCGCTGCGCTTTTCGCCCTCCGCCCGCAGGATGGCCTCGCGGCGCTGACGCTCGGCTTTCATCTGCTTTTCCATGGCGTCCTGGATCTCGGCGGGCGGGATGATGTTCTTCACCTCCACCCGGTTGACCTTGATGCCCCACTTGTCGGTGGCCTGGTCCAGGATGGCGGTGATCTTGGTGTTGATGACGTCGCGGCTGGTGAGGGTGTGGTCCAGCTCCATCTCACCGATGATGTTGCGCAGGGTGGTGGCGGTGAGGTTCTCGATGGCGGCCATGGGGCGCTCCACACCGTAGGTGAAGAGTTTTGCGTCGGTGACCTGGAAGAACACCACCGTGTCGATCTGCATGGTGACGTTGTCGCGGGTGATCACAGGCTGGGGCTTGAAGTCCACCACCTGCTCCTTCAGGCTGACTTTTTTGGCCACCCGCATGAGGAAGGGCACCCGGAAGTGCAGGCCGGCCTCCCAGGTGGCGTTGTAGACGCCCAGCCACTCCATCACGTAGGCAGTGGCCTGGGGCACAAGGCAGATACAGCTGATGAGCAGGATCACGACCAGGAGCACCAGCGGGATGATGATGAACAGCAAAAAGGGCATAAACGATTCCTCCTTATTTTAAAATTTTGGGGGACAGGGTTCAGACTTTGGCGGCGGCCGGCTGGTTTGCCGGTTCCACCCGCAGGGTGGTGCTTTCCACCGCGGTGACGACACACTCGCCGCCCTCTTCCAGGGCTGTGTCGCAGACAGCGGTCCAGTCCACGCCGTCCAGCCGCACACGGCCGGGCACGCCGGGACGTACCGGCTGCACCACCACCGCGCGGCGGCCGATGTTGCGCTCGAGGCCCAGCACGGCGGCGGGTTTGCGGCTGCGCATGCGGGCCACCAGGGGTTTGGTGACGGCCAGGGCCGCGGCGCTGACCAGCGCAAAGACCAGCAGCTGGTAGAGCAAATTGTTGGTGAACAGGCTGGTGATGAGCCCGGCCAGCGCGCCCACGGCGAACCAGATACTCACCAGATTGACGGTGGCGGCTTCCACGATGACGAACAGCGCCAGGGCGATGAGCCACCCGGCGATGGCCGCGGCTTCGGGCACAAGGATGGGTGAGAACATAAAGACTCCTTTCCGGCGGCCATGGCCGCCTTTCCCGCAAGGACGCGGGCACCGGTGTTGTCTTTATTTTATCAAAAAGAGATACGATTGACAAAGGCGGAAATATCACAAAAAAGGCGGATTTCACCCGTTTTTGCCCGCGGCGCGTGAAGGGGGCTTCCGGGGTCCGCCGGGCGGGGGCGGGGCAGCCCGGGGCATGGCGGGCGAAAAAACGGGGCGGGAAGGGCGGTGTTGCGGCCTGTTTCTCCCGGTTTGCCACGCGATGCCAGCCGAGCAGGCCGCGGTGCTGCCGCCGCGTAGTGCGCCTGGAGACGAACACTTTGGCCGCAAGGGCAAAGTGTCCGGGTCCGAGCGTGCGGCGGCGGTCAGCCCGCGGCCCGTCCCAGCCCCCGCTCGCCTCACTTTTGGCGTTCGCCCCACGCAAAAGCGGGCGGCCCCCGAAGGGCCGCCCGCCGTGCGCTTTGTTCAGTTTTTTGCCGCGCTCAGTGTGCGCATGGAATTGAGCACCGCCAGCACCATCACGCCCACATCGGCGAAGATGGCCGCCTGCATGCCCACCAGTCCAAAGGCGCCCAGGGCAAGGCACCCGAATTTGACAGCCAGCGCGAACACGATGTTCTGGCGCACCACCGCAAGGCACCGCCGGGCCACCTTCATGGCCAGGCTCAGCTTTGCCGGGTCGTCGTCCATCAGGACGATGTCCGCCGCTTCGATGGCGGCGTCCGAACCCATGGCGCCCATAGCGATGCCCACGTCCGCACGGCTGAGCACCGGCGCGTCGTTGATCCCGTCGCCCACAAAGGCCAGGGTGGTGCGGCGCTGCTTTTGGGCCAGCAGCTCTTCCACGCAGGCCACCTTGTCGCCGGGCAGCAGCTGGGCGCGCACCTCGTCAATGCCAAGGCTTGCCGCCGTCTGGCGGGCGGCAGTCTCGCCGTCGCCGGTGAGCATTACCGTGCGCACACCGCCGGCGCGCAGGGCCTTGACCGCCGCTTTGGCGGTGGGCTTTTCCTGATCGCTGATGAGCACGCCGCCCAAAAACGCGCCGTTCTGGGCCACATACACCGCGCTGCCCGCGCCCTCCACGGGCTGGAACGCCACCCCCAGCTGCTCCATCAGCCGGGCGCTGCCCACCGCCGTGGGCACGCCGTCCACCAGGGCGGTGACGCCGTGGCCGGCGGTCTCGGTGACCTCCTTCACCCGGTCGGGGGCAGGCTCCACGCCCGCCGCCCGCCGCAGGCTGAGGGCGATGGGATGGCTGGAAAACTGCTCGGCCAGGGCCGCGGCCTCCAGCACACGGCCCTCCTCCACGCCGGAGGCGGGCAGCACCCGGGCCACCTCAAAGACGCCCCGGGTGAGGGTGCCGGTCTTGTCGAACACAACGGTGCGGGTGCTGGCCAGAGCCTCCAGGTAGTTGCCGCCCTTGACCAGAATGCCCGCCCGGCTGGCCCCGCCGATGCCTCCGAAGAAGGCCAGCGGCACGCTGATGACCAGCGCGCAGGGGCAGCTGATGACCAGGAAGGTGAGCGCGCGGCGCAGCCACTCGGCCCAGCCGCCCAGAACCAGGGGCGGCAGCACCGCCAGCGCCAGCGCGCCGAGGCACACCGCCGGGGTGTACCACCTTGCGAAGCGGGTGATGAAGTTTTCCGCCTTGGCCTTTTTCATGCTGGAGTTTTCCACCAGGTCCAGAATGCGGCTGACGGTGGACTGGCCGAAGGGCTTTGTCACCTCCACCCGCAACAGGCCGGTGGTGTTGACGCAGCCGCTGATGACCTCGTCGCCTTCGGCCACGTCCCGGGGCATGCTCTCGCCGGTGAGGGCGCTGGTGTTCAGGGCCGAAGCGCCCTCCACCACCCGCCCGTCCAGCGGGATCTTTTCGCCCGGGCGCACCACGATGATCTGGCCCGGCTCCACTTCTTCCGGGCTCACGGAGACCACCGCGCCGTCCTGTTCCAGGTTGGCGCTGTCCGGCCGGATGTCCATCAGGGCGGCAATGCTGCGGCGGCTTTTGCCCACGGCGTAGCTCTGGAACAATTCGCCCAGCTGGTAGAACACCATGACCTCCACGCTCTCGCCGTATTCCCCCAGCGCCAGCGCGCCCACGGTGGCCACCGCCATCAAAAAGTTCTCGTCGAACACTTCGCCGTGCACCACGCCCAGCACCGCCCGGCGCAGCACGTCATAGCCGATGATGAGATAGGGCACCAGATACAGCGCCAGCCGCACCGCCCCTTCGGCGGGCACGAAGTGCAGCGCCGCCAGCAGCGCCGCCGACACAAGAATGCGCGCCAGCATTCGTTTTTGTTTTCGGTTCATCTCAGAACGCTCCCTCCCCCGCGGCCGGTATCACAGATAAATTTCGCAGTCCGGCTCGATCTTGCGGCAGGCCTTGACCACCTGCTTCATCAGCGCGTCAAAGCCCTCGTCCGGGGCCTCCACCACCATCTTCTGGGTCACAAAGCTGACGGCGGCGCTCTCGACGCCCGGCAGCTTCTGCACCGCCTGCTCCATCTTGGCCGCGCAGTTGGCGCAGTCCACCTCGATACGGAATGTCTTTTTCATGGCTCGTTCCTCCTTTTATTCAGCGATATGCTCCAGCCCCAGGGCGATGATGTCCCGTACGTGGTCGTCGTCCAGCCCGTAGAACACCGTTTTGCCCTCGCGCCGGAATCGCACCAGCTTGTTGGCTTTGAGAATGCGCAGCTGGTGGCTCACCGCCGATGGGGTCATGGCAAGGCACTGGGCGATGTCGTTGACGCACAGCTCGCTTTCAAACAGCGCGTAAAGAATTTTGACCCGGGTGGTGTCGCCAAAGACCTTGTACAGCTCCGCCAGGTCGTAGAGCACTTCGTCCGGCGGCAGCGCGCCGCGCACCTTTTCGCACCGCTCGCCGCCCTCGCCTTCGCCGCAGCCGCCCTTTGCCCGGGAAATGGCTTCGTCCATGGGGGTCGCTCCTTTCATTCTCAACATTTGAACATCTGTTCAAATGAATTATATTCTTATCTTTCGCCTTTGTCAACGGGGGAATGGGGGATTTTTTCAAAAAAAAGACCGCCGGGGAAATTCCCGGCGGTCTTGGCCGTATCGCAAGGGGCGCGCCCGGGGCTGCTTCGCAGGAGCGGCCCCGGTTCGCTTATTGTTTTTTTGCAAGGGGCGTGCCCTTGGCCCCCGGCCGGAAGGGTGCAAAGCCCGCCCCGGCGCACTCCGGCGGGGTGAGCAGACGGGCGGCGGCGTTCAGCGCTTTTTCCAGATCCAGGGCCAGCACGTCGATGTAGCAGCGTTTTTCGCCCACCGCGCCGCCCAGCACGGCAAGGCTGCCCGCGCCCTGGCGGGCCAGGGCCTCTTCCAGCGCGGCCCGCCGGGCCACCGGGTCGCCGCCGGGGGCGGGGGTGTAGTAGAAATAGCCGGGCACGGCCCCGTCCGCCGCAGCGGCGGACGAGAGGGAAACATCCCCCGCCGCGAAGGCCCGCCGGGGCGCTTCGAAGCAGGTGGTGCCTGCGATGATGTCCCGCCGCAGGCCCTTTTTGCCTGTGGGTTCGCTCTGCCAGCCGGTCCAGAGGGGCGGCGTTTCGTCAAACGCAAACTCCCACCAGCGGCTCAGATGGACGGGGGCCAGGGCCTTCCAGGCCGGGGCCAGCCAGCGCCGGTGAGGAGCGTGCTCCCACAAGAGGGTCAGCCGCAGTTTTTCCCCCGCCTGTTCCAGTTTGAACTCCGGTGAGGGGAAGCAAAGGCCCAGCAATTCTTCCAGCGCGGGGCGCACCGCCGCGCAGCCTTCGGCAAAGGCCCGCTCCACCAGCGCGTCCTCCTGTTCGGCAAAGGCCGCCCAGAAGCGGGCCGCCCGGTCGGGGAAGGGCTCCAGACACACCGGCAGATCCAGCGCCGCACGGCACCAGCGCAGATAGGTCTCGGCGTCGCCGTCGCCGGGGGCCATCCGGTCGCTGGCCTCAAAACAGGCCAGCGCCTCGTCCAGCCTGCCCTGATAATAAAGGGAAAAGCCCATGCGGAACTGCCACAGCGGGTCACAGGAACCGACAGCCTCCACTTTTTTCAGCACGGCGGCGGCCTCTTCGTAACGGCCCAGGTTGTTCAGCGAGCGGGCCAGCAGGCCCGCCAGCCGGGGGCTGTTCCCCGCCTGTTCCCTCAAAAGCGCGGCGATCCCCTCGTCGTCCGCCCGGCGGTCCAGCTCTTCCAGCCGTTCCATCAGGGCAGGGTCGGGGGGCGGCTCCAATTCGCCCACCGTGCAGGGCCGGTCCACCCGCACCCAAGGCTCGTTCAGCAGGCCCTTGTCCTCCATGGCGTCCAGCAGGCCGTCCGCGTCCTCGCCCAGCTTCAGGTCCATCTCGGGGGCGTAGAGGGGCAGCAGCTGGTAGAAATTCATCGTTTCTCCCCCCGGCAGCGGGCAGATGGCCGCCGGCTCGGGGGCGTCCAGCGGGTCCACCAGCATGGAGCCGCAGAGCAGCGTATTGTACGCAAAGGGCCGCCCGTTGGGCACGGTGTGGCCCCAGCCCAGCCAGGTGCCCTGCTCGGCGGGCATGCGGGCCAGCAGGCGCAGCCAGCGCACCGGCCAGCGCCAGACCTCCCGCTCATCCTCCACCTTCCAGTCCGCGGGCAGCAACATCATCAGCTCCGCCCGCTCCAGTTTCTGGCCCTGGAGGTCCGGGGGCAGTTCCATGGGCCGCGCGCCCATGCCCCAGGTGAGCAGGGTGTAGTATTCCCGCCCCGGCTCCGGGTCGATGACCAGCACCGTAATGCCGTCCGCGCCGGGCAGCGCCCGGCTCACCGGACCGAACCAGGTGAAGATGTGTTTTTGCAGCGCTGCGGCCTGGGCGGGGGTGTAGCCCGGCGAGGGGGGCGGCGGGGGAGCCAGGGGCGCGGGAGGCGCGTCGAACCAGCTGGCGGGCCAGCGCTCCTCATAAAGCTGCGTGGGCGCTGAGAGATCGTGCTCGATCATCACATAGACATAGAGGGGCTCCTCGGGGCAACGCCCGGCGTGGAAACCCAGCTGGGCCCGGCCCTGCCGGTCCACCAGCACCTCCGCCGGGGCAAGGCGCACCCCGGGCCGGCGCTTTTGGGCCAGGGGGCGGCTTTCGGCCTCCAGCCGGGGCAGCGCTTCCACCAGCGCCGCCAGCCAGGCCGGGTCCAGTTTGGAGGCCGCGGCCTCGCTCATGCGCAGGCGCATGTCCAGAAAGCCCTCGCCGAAGGGCACCCGGCAAAAGCACCATGGCGCCTCAAAGGCCCAGTCCCGGGCGGCAAGGGCCGCCGACATCCGGCCGAGGCCCGCGCCGTCCGCCGCGAAACCGGGGGCCAGGGCGCGCACCTGCTGTTCTTTTCCGGCGGGCGCGGCGCACACCGCCAGCTCCTCCAGCGGGGCTTTGGCCGCCACCGCCGCCCGCAGCCGGGCCAGGCGGGCGCTTTCGCCGCCGCGGGCAAAGGCTTCGTCCAGAGCGGCCAGTGCACCGGGAACATCGCCGCCGTCGGCCCGCAGGGCTGCGGCAAGGGCCAAAAGGTCCTCATCCCCCGCACATTGGCGCAGCCCCTCTTCCGCCCAGCGGCGGGCGGTCCGCGCCTCCCCGGTGCACAGGCAGGCCCAGGCCATGGCCCCGTACCAAAGGTGCGTGCGGGCGGCTGCGGCGGTCTTTTCCAGCCAGCGGCGGGTGTGCCAGAAGCACTCATACTCATCGATGGCCGCGTCCAGCCGGGCCACCAGCGCCGCCAGTTCCCCGTCGGCAAAGATGTCTTCTTCCGTCCAGCGACCCTCGTCCAGGCCGTCCTCCAGATGGTGCTGGATCTCGTCCAGCATGATGTAATACCGGCCCTCGGCCTCTAAGGGAGCCAGCCGGGCCAGAAAGGACCGGGACAGGATCATTGCTCCCGCTCCTCCAGGATCTTTTCACGCACAAAGCGGCTCAGCGCCGCCAGCACCCGCCGCTCGCGGGTGAAGTCCCACAGCAGCAGGGCCAGGGCGATCACGCCGGGCAGAATGCTCGCGCCGGTGTTCGGGGCCAGAATGCGCGCCGCCGTCATGCCCGCCAGCGCCAGCGCCGCCGCGGCCCAGATGATCCAGCGCAGCAGCCAGGATTCGTGGAAGGTCAGATGGAGATGGCCGTCCTCGCACTCAATGTCGAACCAGGGGGCGTAAAGGCCCTTTTTCAGTTCCAGAACGGTGGGGCGCTCCTTTTTATAATAGGGTTCGCTCTCCACGGTGACCTTCCAGCCGCCGGGCAGGGTCTCCTCCCGGTGGGCCAGCAGTGCCTCGTGAAGCTCAAATTTGTTCTTTTTGGTCTTGAAGCCCAGTCTCTGCATGGTGTGTCCTCCTTCTTTACTCCCTCGCAGGCAAAAGCGCCAGATGACGGCGCATTAAAACGAATGCCGCCGCCGCGGTGAGCAGCACCGCCGCGGGATAGGCCACCCACACGCCCTCCAGGCCCAGCCAGAGGGGCAGGGTGAACAGGAACAGGGGCTGCGCGCCCAGCGGCTCGCCATAGGCCAGAATGCCTCCGGCCAGCGGTTCG
The DNA here is from genome assembly GCA_019114225.1 of Candidatus Allofournierella pullicola. GTDB lineage: Bacteria > Bacillota > Clostridia > Oscillospirales > Ruminococcaceae > Allofournierella_A > Allofournierella_A pullicola. The sequence continues at coordinate 55,818 of DXFW01000034.1, forward strand.
CCCACCGCGCAGAAATAGCTGCAGGAAAAGCGGGCCACCGCCACAATGGGGCAGGCGAGGGTGAGAGTCCACATGGCCGCCGCGCCCTGGGCCGCCGCCTCGGGGCTGGCGCCGAACACCGCGGGCAGCACCTCCCGTAAGGCAAAGCAGGCCCCGCCGCTGACCAGAGCCACCCCCACCGCCAGGGCCAGGCCCTTGCGGCGCAGATGGTCGAGGCTGTGCCAGTCCTGCGCGCCCCGGGCGTAGCTGAACAGGGGCTGCAGGCCGTCGCCCACACCGCTGATGAGGGGGATGACGCTGCCCAGCACATAGCTGAGCACCGCGTAGACCGCCACGCCCTGGGTGCCGCCGTAGCGCAGGGCCCGCAGATTGGTGATGAGCAGGATGGCGCTGGTGGAGATGGACAGCCCGAAGGGCGACACCGCATAGTGCAGAATGCCTTTTACCATCCGCGGGCAGGGGATGAACTGTTCAAGGCGCAGCGGCCAGCCCTTATGGGCCAGCAGCAGCGGCAGCGCCGCCAGGGCGCAGGCCCCCTGGGACAGGCCGGTGGCCAGCGCCGCGCCGGGCAGGCCCCACTGGAACCGCTGGATGAACAGCCAGTCCAGAAAAATGTTGCCCAAAAGCCCGCCCACGGTGACGGTCATGGCCCCCAGCGTGCGCCCGGCGCTGCGCATCAGGGGCAACAGGCCGGTGGCAAACACCTGGCAGACAGCCAGCAGGCAGACCACCCGGATGTAGGCGGCGGCCAGGGGATAAAGTTCCTCGTTTGCCCCGATGGCGGGCAGGATGTACGGGTAGGTCAGCCCCAGGCCCACGCCCAGCACCGCGGCGCACACCGCCAGCAGCGTCACCGTGCTGCCCCGGGCGGTGAGAGCCTCGGCCTCGTCGCCTTTGCCCAGGGCGGTGGCAAGGCGCACCGCGCCGCCAATGCCCACCGCCAGGCTCACCGCCTGGATGAGGGCCACGATGGGCCAGGCCACGTTGATGGCCGCCAGACCCGCGTCGCCCAGGTTCTGGCCGATGAACAGGCCGTCCACAATGATAAAGCAGCTGTTCAGCAGCTGGCTGAACATGCTGGGCAGCGCATAGCGCCAGAATTGGCCGCGGATGGCGGCGGAAGGTTCGTTGTGCATTGGTCCACCTCTTTCCTTGGAATTATAGCCTTTTTTCCCGCCCTTGGCAACGGCGGGGCGGCTCTGGATTTTTGTGCAATGTTCGTATATAATGAAAACAGCACACTTCAAAGGGGGCGGGCGTTTTGTACAACAAGATCCAGGTGATCCGCAAGCTGCTGATCGGCGCTGTGGCGCTGGCGGCGGCCATCTGTATCACCATCTTCATCCGGGAAAACATGGATGTGAACGACCCGGAACAGGCTCTGCCCTCCATCACCATCACCATGAACGGCACCACCGCCATGGCGCCGGAGATGATCTTCCGGGCGGGATACGAGTGGAACTTTTTGACCACCACCGCCAAGGACACCCCGCCCTACAGCAGCCAGGACCTGCAGACCCGCACCCCGCCGGTGGAAATGCTGGCCCGCACCTACATGGACATCATCTTCTCCCGGGAGCCGAAGCACCTGACCATCAGCCGCTCGGACGAGGAGAATTTCGACGCGTTTCTGGAACTGGTGGACGCCGCCGAGGGCCCCATCATCGCCCCCGCCACACCAGGCGTTTACATGTACCGCGTTCAGGCAGACTTCGGCTGGCGCGGCTCCATCGTCTACTTCTTCCGTATCCGGGTGCAGGCGGGCGGCTGAGCGGAACACCGGCTTTCGGGGCCGCGGCAGAGGGCCGCGGCCCTTTTCGTTTCAAAGGAGGCGTGCAGGATGGCAAAGGAGATCACGGCGCAGCAGGTGTTTGAACTTCTGCCCCGCCGCAAAGCGGACAGCCACAAGGGCAGCTACGGCAAGGTGATGTGCCTTGCCGGGTCGGCCCGCTTCCGGGGCGCGGCGGCGATGGCCGCCGAGGGCGCGCTGCGCGCCGGGGCCGGGCTGGTAACGCTGGCCTCGGTGGAGCCGGTCATCGCCGGGGTGGCGGCGCGCACCCCCGAGTGCGTCTTTTTGCCCTGCCGCCAGAGCGCCGAGGGCGGCGTGAGCGCCCAGAGCGGCAAGGCCGTGCTGGAAAAGGTGCGGGGCATGGATGTGCTGCTGTTCGGGCCGGGTCTCGGCGACAGCGAGGACACCGCCGCCCTGCTGGAACAGCTGGGCCCTTCCGCCGGGTGCACGCTGGTGCTGGACGCGGACGGCCTGAACGCCGCCGCCAAAATGGAGGCGCTGCCCCGCTCGCCGGGGCTGCCGCTGATTCTGACGCCCCACCCCGGGGAGATGGCCCGCCTGTGCGGCCTGACCACCGCCGAGGTGAACGCCGGGCGGGAGGGCATTGCCGCCGGCTACGCCCGTGCCGAGGACTGCGTGGTGGTGCTCAAAGGCCACCGCACCATCGTGGCGGGCCCGGGGGGCGAGGTGTTCGTGAACCCCACCGGCAATCCCGGCCTTTCCCGGGGCGGCAGCGGGGACATTCTGGCGGGCATGATCGCCGGCCTCGCGGCCCAGGGCCTTTCGCCCCTGGACGCGGCAGTGTGCGGCGTGTGGCTGCACGGGGCAGCGGCGGACCAGTGCGCCAAACGCCTGGGCCAGTACGGCATGCTGCCCCACGACATCTTCACCGACCTGGGGACCATCTTCGCCGCCGCAGAGCGGTGACAAACAGCAAAAAGCGGGGCCGCGTTCTGTTTGGAACGCGGCCCCCTTTTCATCCCAGCAGGGTGCTCAGAGCGAACATGGCCCCGAAGCCCAGCGCGGCCCCTGCCGCGCCCCGGCCTCCTTCCCCCAGCGCGGCGGGGGCCAGCTGACGGGCCACGGTGCAGGCCATGGCGCCCGCCGCGGCTCCCATCAGCCAGGGCAGTGCCGGCGCGAGGCGCACCGCCAGCGCTCCGGCCAGCGCCGCCCCCGCCAGCTCCACCAGGCCGCTGGCCGCCCCTGCCCCGAAGGCCATCCGCCGGGAAGCTCCCTTCGCCCGCAAAGGCAGGCTGAGGGCCGCGCCCTCGGGAAAATTCTGCAGCCCCAGGCCCAGGCTGAAGGTGAGGGCTCCCGCAAGCCCCGCCCCGTGGGCGGCCGTCGCCCCCGCAAGGCCCACGGCCATGCCCTGGGGCAGGTTGTAAAAGGCGCTGGCCAGCACAAGGCCCGCCGCGCCGCCCGTCCGGGTGACGCGCCCGGCCAGCGGGCCCAGGGCCGTCAGCGCCGCCGCGCCAAGAAAAAAGCCCGCCAGCGCCGCCGGCCAGCCGCCGCTTTGTGCCGCGGGCAGCAGCAGGCCGAACAGCCCCGCCCCCAGCATAATGCCCGCCGAAAGGCCCGTGGCCCCCCGCCCCGGGCCGGCGGTGCGCCGCCCGGTCAAAAACACCGTCCCCGCGCCCAGCGCCGTGCACAGGCAGGGCACAAGGTCCATCCATATCGCCGCCGTGATCCGGTGCAAATCTCTCGACCCCCTTTTTCCCACTGTATACAGCAAAGGGGAAAAGGGTGCCTGTTTTTGGGGGCAAACCCGCCGGGCAGGGGCCAAAGCGGCAACAAAAAAGCCCCCCGTTCCGGGGGGCAGGGCGGGACGTTCAGTCCTCGCCTCTTGTTTTTGCCCAGTAGTCGGCCATGCTCTGGCCCTTCTCGCCGGTGACCTCATGCTCCAGATACTCCCGCAGCACGCCGGGCTTCCAGGCAAGGGCCTGGGCCTCGGAGGCAAACTCCACCTCGGCGTAGAAGAACTCGTGCTCGGTGCCCGCGTCCACCCGGTTCACCTCCAGGGTGAGGCCGTCCGCCAAGGGGTAGCGGCGCTGCTCCTTGTGGATGAGGGGCTTGCCGATGAGCTCCTCCAGCTGGAGGAAGAGCCCCCGCTCCACCGGGGTCTCAATTTCGGTGCGGGAGAGCCCGCCCGGCCCCGCCTTGCCCTTGAAGCAGAGGATATGCTCCACCCCCGCCTCGTCCGCTTCTTCCCGAATGCGCACGGTGGGCCGCAGGGCGATGTAGCCCTGGCGCATGCGCAGGGTGCGCACCGCCTCCAGGCCCTTGGGCCAGTCCTTCACCAGCCATTTGCGTTCTATTTCCATGGTTTTGTGTCTCCTTTTCCGGCCCGCGCCCTTGCCGTGGGCGGCGCGACCCGCTATACTGAAATGGTACCATTATTATAACCGCTTTTCAACCGATATGAGGGAGCCTTTGTTATGAAAGCTGAACGACCCTATCCCGCCTATACCGTCACCCCCAAGGCCGAGGCCGCCATTCTGAAAGGCCACCCCTGGGTGTACGCCGATGAGATCACCGCCGCCCCCGACCCCGCCCCGGAAAACGGCGCGGTGGTGGACGTGCTCAGCCGCAAGGGGCGATACTTAGGCAGCGGCCTTCTGAGCGAGGCCAGCAAGATACGAGTGCGCCTTTTGGGCCGCAACGCCAACGACCGCTTTGACGAAAGTTTCTGGCGGCGGCGCGTCGAGTATGCCTGGGCCTACCGCAAGGCCATCTACCCCGCGGAGGACCTGCAGTGCTGCCGGGTGGTGTTCGGCGAGGCGGACAGCCTGCCCGGCGTGACGGTGGACCGCTTCGGGCCCATCCTGTCGGTGCAGATTCTCTCCTACGGCATGGACCAGCGCAAGGAGCTGCTGGCCCGGCTGCTGGTGGAGACGCTGGCCGCCGACGGCCAGGTCATCGAGGGCGTTTTTCTTCGCAATGACGTGGCCCTGCGGGAAAAAGAGGGCCTCAGCGAGGGCAAGGGCTGGCTGGAAGTGCCGGGCCTTATTCACCCGGAGAAAGCCGAGACCATCATCACCGAGAACGGCGTGCGCTATCATGTGGACGTGGAAAACGGCCAGAAGACCGGCTTCTTCCTGGACCAGAAGCTCAACCGCCGCCGGGTGGCCGGGCTTTCGAAGGGCCGCCGGGTGCTGGACTGCTTCACCCACACCGGCAGCTTTGCTTTGAACGCCGCCTTTGGCGGGGCCGAACATGTGACGGCGGTGGACGTGAGCGAGGCCGCGGTGGAGATGGCCCGCCAAAACGCCGTTCTGAACGGCCTTGAGGGCCGGATGGACTTTGTCTGCGCCGACGTGTTCGACCTGCTGCCCGGCCTTGAGGGCAAGTGCGACTACGACTTCATCATCCTGGACCCGCCCGCCTTCACCAAGGCACGCAAGACGGCGGCAAACGCCATGCGGGGCTACAAGGAAATCAACTACCGGGCCATGAAGCTGCTGCCCCGGGGCGGCATTCTGGCCACCGCCAGTTGCAGCCATTTTGCCACCCCCGCCATGTTCGAGGCCATGCTGGCCGACGCGGCTCAGGACGCCGGGCGGCAGCTGCGGCAGATCGAGGCCCGCCAGCAGGCCCCCGACCACCCCATCCTGTGGAACGTGGAGGAGACGAACTATCTGAAATTCTATCTCTTCCAGGTGGTGTGAGGGCGGCAAAAACCGTTGACATCGGCCGCCGCCGCGCCGTATAATTTCTCACATAAGTTTTTTGCCGCGCCGCGGCAGGGAGGAACCGACCATGCCCAATCCGAAGGAAGTGTACGGCTCGCTGGTGTTCAACGAGCATGTGATGAAGGAGCGGCTGCCCGCCGCCACCTACAAGAGCCTGAAGGCCACCCTGCAAAAGGGCCAGCCCCTGGACATCGAGCTGGCCAACGTGGTGGCCAGCTTCATGCGGGACTGGGCCATCGAGAAGGGCGCCACCCACTACACCCACTGGTTCCAGTCGCTCACCGGCATTACCAGCGAAAAGCACGACAGCTTCATCAGCCCCATGAAGGACGGCACCGCCATCATGGAGTTTTCCGGCAAGGAACTGGTGCGGGGCGAGTCGGACGCGTCCAGCTTCCCCTCCGGCGGCCTGCGGGCCACCGCCGAGGCCCGGGGCTACACCACCTGGGACCCCACCAGCTACGCCTTTGTGAAGGACGGCACCCTGTGCATTCCCACCGCGTTCTGCAGCTGGACGGGCGAGGCCCTGGACGAAAAGACCCCTCTGCTGCGCAGCATGAAGGCGGTGAGCGACCAGGCCTGCCGCATTCTGAAGCTGTTCGGCAAGGACGTGGCCCATGTGGACGTGACCGTGGGCCTGGAGCAGGAGTACTTCCTCATCAAGAAGGAGCACTACGAGCAGCGTGAGGACCTCATCCTCACCGGCCGCACCCTCTTCGGCGCGGCCCCCGCCAAGGGCCAGGAGCTGGAGGAGCACTACTTCGGCGCCCTGCGCCCGGAGGTGAGCGCCTTCATGCACGAGCTGGACGAGGAGCTGTGGAAGCTGGGCGTGGCCGCAAAGACCAAGCACAACGAGGTGGCCCCGGCCCAGCACGAGCTGGCCCCCCTCTTCGACCGCTGCAACGTGGCGGTGGACCACAACCTGCTGACCATGGAATTCATGCGCCGGCTGGCCCCGAAGCACGGCCTTGTGTGCCTTTTGCATGAGAAGCCCTTCGAAGGGGTCAACGGCTCCGGCAAGCACAACAACTGGTCGCTGAGCACCCCCGGCATGAACCTGCTGGACCCCGGCGACACCCCCATGGATAACCTGCAGTTCCTCATCTTCTTCGCCGCCGTCATCCGCGCGGTGGACGAGTATCAGGACCTGCTGCGCATGTGCATTGCCTCGGCGGGCAACGAGCACCGCCTGGGCGGCAACGAGGCGCCTCCGGCCATCGTGTCGGTGTTCGTGGGCGACGATCTGGCCGCCATTCTGGACGCCATCGCCTCCGACAGCCAGTACGTGGCGCCCGAGGCCACAAAGATCGACCTGGGCGTGGACGTGCTGCCCAAGTTTGCCAAGGACACCACCGACCGCAACCGCACCAGCCCCTTCGCCTTCACCGGCAACAAGTTCGAGTTCCGCATGCCCGGCTCCTCCGCCAACATGTCCGACCCGAACACCGTGCTGAACACGGCGGTGGCCAAGGAGCTGAAGGGCTACGCCGACGAGCTGGAGCAGGCCGAGGACTTTGACACCGCCGTCATCGCGCTGGTCAAGCGCACCATCCGCGACCACAAGCGGGTCATTTTCAACGGCAACGGCTACTCCAAGGAGTGGGAGGCGGAAGCCGCCCGCCGCGGCCTTGACTCCACCCCCGCCGCCTCCGACGCGCTGGCGGCGATGATCCAGCCGAAGAATCTGGAGCTGTTCCGCATGATGGGCGTGCTCAGCGAGACCGAGGCCCGCAGCCGCTACGAGGTGAAGCTGGAAAACTACGCCAAGGTGCGCCACATCGAGGCCGGCACCATGATGGAGATGACCCGCCGCCAGCTGGTGCCCGCCGCCTGCGCCTACATGACCGACCTGGCCAACGGCATTGCCGCAAAACAGGCCGCCTGCCCCGGGATCAGCTGCAAGGCGGAGGAGAAAGCCCTGCGCCAGCTGACCAACTACACCGACGCCATGAGCGACGCGGCCGACCGGCTGGAAGCCCAGGTGGAAGCCGCCGAGGCCATGACCGACGCGCTGGAGGAGGCCAAGGCCTACCACGACCAGGTGCTGCCCGCCATGCAGGCCCTGCGCGCCGCCGCCGACGCGGCGGAGGGGATCTGCGGCCAGGACTACTGGCCCCTGCCCAGCTACAGCACCATGCTGTTTTACGTGTAAACCCAAATATAAAGTGAGCGACCCGCCCGGCTTTTGCCGGACGGGCCGTTTTTTCTATTGCCAGATCCATCGGGCAAACCAGCGGTTGGCCCGGCACAAAACGTATTCCTTCGCGCCGTCCTTTTCAAACACCCGCAGGGCCCCCATCCGCTCCTGTTCGTTTTCGGCAAAGCCCCGCCCGGCCATATAGTCGGTGATGTCGGCCTCCGGCGCGGCCAGCACCACTTTGGGCCCGCTTGCTACTTCTGTCCAGGGCTCGTTCAGAAGAGCGACCCGTGCAAGGCCCCACCCCGCCGACACAAAATTCGCCGTGCCGAAGGCGGCGGCGGAGGAAAGGCACGCCGCCAGCAGCGCGGCGGCCAGCGCCAGGGCGGCAAAGGCAGCCAGCGCCCGGCGGCGCTTTTTCTTCCACCGGGCGGCAAAGGCCAAAAAAGCCCGCTCTTCCTGCGCCGCTTCCTGTGGGGCGGCGGGGGCGCGCAGCTGTTCCAGCCGGGCGCGGCAGACGGCGCAGCGGGCCAAATGTTCTTCCACAAAGGCGGCGGTGTCCTCGCTCACCAACCCGTCCTGATAGAGGGCCAGCAGGTCCCCCACAATGCTGCACTCGTTTTTCATCCCTCTTCCTCCTCCCAACGCCGGCGTATCATTTCCCGGGCCCGGTGAAAGGTAACGCAGGCCCAGTTGGCGGTTTTTCCGTAAAGGCTTCCGATGTCTTTATAGGGCAGCTCCCCGAAGGCCCGCAGGCGGAAGACCTCCCGGTAGGGTTCGGGCAGCCTTTCCGCAATGGCCCGCAGGCGGGCCGCCCGGTCCCGGGTGTCCGCCGCCTCCTCCGGAGGCGGGGCGGGGTCGGCCACCTGCCCCAGCAGGGCTTCGTCAGCCGGGCGGGCCCGCCGGCTTTTCTTTTGGTGGGTGTAGTAGGCGTTTTTCGCGATCTGGCACAGCCACACCCGCACCTCGCACCCGCCCCGAAACCCATCCGCCGCCCGCAGCGCCCGGAAAAAGGTCTCGGCGGCCAGTTCCTCCGCCAGCTGCTCGCTGCCCGAAAGGCGCAGAAGATACCGGTAGACCGGGCCGAAATATGCCTTGTATATCTCCTCGAACTCCACCGGGCCGCCGCCTCCTTTCCCCGTTTGTGACCATAAGACTTTTTTAAGGCCGGGATATTACAAAAAAAGCACGGAAAAGTTTTCCGTGCTTTTTTTGTTTTATCTTCCGGCGTTCTTCACCCGCTCGGCGGCCTCCGCCGCCTCCTTTTCTGCTCTGCGCTTGGCACGGGCGATGGCGGCTTTTTTGTCCTTCTCCCAACGGGCGGCCTGGGCTTCGTCCGCAGGCTCGGTGGCCCGGGCGAAGGTGTGGTGCAGCCCGTCGCAGCGCATGCGCCGCAGCCAGATGAGCACCGGGCCGTGGGCGGGGCAGCAGCCCATGGAATAAAGGCTGTTGTTGCCCTTGCGCAGCCACCAGTCCCCCTCGTTGGGGACAAGGGGCGCGCCGCACTCCGGGCACGCCGCCCGGCGCATCTCATTGTCGGTGAGCCACACTTCCCCGTCGGCGTAGCCGCGCCAGAGGGTGAAGTCCCGGCGGCGGCTGCCATCCGGGCAGGTGAGGGCCCGCAGCTGCTCCTCCTCGCTGGGATACTCCGCCAGGGCCCTCTCCAGGTCGATGAAGGAGCACACCCGGGTGGTGTAGACCGCGTCGGCCAGCGCGTCGTGGAAGGCCTCGTTCTTTTCGATCCCCAGGCGGTCCACCACGCTCTCCAGCGTCATGCTCTCCCCTTCGGCCCGGGGCCGCTGGCTGAGGAACGCCCGCTGCAAATCGTACCAGGTGTGGGGCCAGGTTTCGTCCAGCCCCGCCAGCACCAGGTTCTGCTTGAGCACCGGCACGTCGTCCTGGCCCCACTCGCCCAGAGCCGCGTCGGGGCCGCACCAGTCCATAAAGCGGCGCAGGCCCTCGGCCACGGGCACGCCCGCCGCCAGGTCCTTCTGGGTCAGGCCGGTCACCTTGGCCACATGATGGTGGAGTTTGGGGAAAATCTGGGGCCGCATGGTCGCGGTGAAGGTGTCGGTGATTTGGCCGCCTTCCACCTTCGCCGCGCCGATCTGGATGATCTCGCCCCGCAAGGTCTGCTCCGCGCCCTGGTAACGGAAGGTCTTGGGCGCGTAGCCCATGTTCCACTCCATGTCAAATACGATCAGCTGGGCCATTTGTCTCTCGTTCCTCTCACGGCACGGGGCGGACAAAACGCCCGCCCCGCTCCAAAGTTATTTTACAGATAGGCCGGCACGGCCTTTTCGCCCGCGGTCACCGGCTCTTCCAGCGAGGGTGCCTTGGGGGCGGCGGCTTCGTCCAGCCGCTCCTTGGCCACGCTGAGCATGAGCTTGATACGGTTCTCCTGGTTCACCGGCGTGGCGCTGGGGTCATAGTCGATGGGGGTGATGTTGGCGGTGGGGTAGATGGCCCGGATCCGGCTGATCATGCCCTTGCCGCAGATGTGGTTGGGCAGGCAGCCAAAGGGCTGGGCGCAGACGATGTTCTCGTAGCCGCTGGTCACCAGCTCCACCATCTCGGCGGTGAGCAGCCAGCCCTCGCCCATCTTGTTGCCCCGGCTGATGATCCCGTCGGCCATGGTGCGCAGCTCCAGGAAGGGCGCGGGGGCGTGGAAGCCCGCCGCCTTCATGGCCGCGCCCGAGGCCCGCTCGATCCCGTCCATGTACTTCAGCAGCGCCTCCGAGCCCCAGACGGCGGCCTTGGAGCCGCCATAAAAGCGCACGGTGTCGCCCATGTTGCTGATACAATACTGCACGAAGCCCAATAGGCCCGGCAGGTTCACCTCGCACCCTTCGCTTGCCAGAAATTCCTCCAGCCGGTTGTTGCCCAGCGGCGAATACTTGACGTAAATTTCGCCCACGACGCCCACCTTCACCTTGGGCACCCGCTCCACCGGGATGGCGGCGTAGTCGGCGGCAATGGCGGGGAAGAGTTTTTTCATCGCGCCCGCCGAGATGTTCCGGCCGGCCAAAAAGTCTCCCCGCAGGCGGGCCAGCCACTTGTCGGTGAGGGCCTCGGCCGCGCCCTTTTCCTTCTCATAAGGGGAAGTCTGGTTGCGCAGAGCCATCAGAAGGTCGCCGTAGACGATGGCCGCCAGGGCCATTTTCAAAAGGGGCAGGGTCATTTTGAAGCCCGAGTCCTTTTCCAGACCCGAGAAGTTCAGGCTGGCCACCGGGATGTGGCCGTAGCCCGAGCGGGCCAGCGCCTTGCGCAGCAGGTGGATGTAGTTGGAGGCCCGGCAGCCGCCGCCCGTCTGGGTGATGAGCAGGGCGGTGTGGTCCAGGTCGTACTTGCCGCTGTTCAGCGCGTCCAGAAACTGGCCGATGACCAGCAGCGCCGGGTAGCAGGTGTCGTTGTGGACGTATTTCAGGCCCAGCTGGGCCACCTGGCTGCCGCAGTTGCCCAAAATCTCGGTGCGGTAGCCCTCCTTTTCCAGCGCCGCCTGCAGCAGAGTGAACTGCACCGGGGCCATGTTGGGGATGAGGATGGTGTGGGTCTTTTTCATTTCCGGCGTAAAGCGCGGGTAGTTCATGGCGTTTTCCATTTCCTCATTCCCCCTTTCTGTCCTTTTCGTCCAGCGCGGCGAAGAGGCTGCGCAGACGGATGTTCACCGCGCCCAGGTTCGTGATCTCGTCGATCTTCAGCTGGGTGTACAGCTTGCCCCCCGCCTGCAGAATGGTGCGGGTCTCGTCGGTGGTGATGGCGTCCACGCCGCAGCCGAAGCTCACCAGCTGCACCAGGTCCATGTCCGGCTGGGTGGTGCAGTATTTGGCCGCGGCGTACAGGCGGGAGTGGTAGGTCCACTGGTTGAGCACGGTGGTGGGGAATTTCTCCATGTGCCAGGCCACGCTGTCCTCGGTGATGACCGCCGCGCCGTGCTGGCAGATGAGGCCGTCGATGCCGTGGTTGACCTCCGGGTCCACATGGTAGGGCCGGCCCGCCAGCACGATGATCCGCTTGCCTGCCGCCCGGGCGCTTTCGATGATCTCGGCGCCCTTGTCCCGCAGGCGCTGCATGTGGTCGTGATACTCGGCGTAGCCCAGGTCGGCCGCCTTGGCCACCTCCGCCTTGGAAATATCCTTAAAGTATTTTTTAAGGATAAAGTACATTTTGTTTTTGAAGTCCGCCGGGCGGTGCAGGCCCACGAAGTCGTTGATGAAGGGGATGTCCGCCAATTCGGGGCAGTTGACCTCCAGCACTTCGGGGTAATAGGCCACCACCGGGCAGTTGTAGTGGTTGTCGCCCAGGTGCTCGTCGATGTTGTAGCTCATGCAGGGGTAGAAGATGGCGTCCACGTCCATCCCGCTCAACGCCTTGATGTGGCCGTGGGCGAGTTTCGCGGGGAAGCACACCGTGTCGCTGGGGATACTGGCCTGGCCGGCGGTGTAGAGAGCGCGGTCGGAGGCCGGGCTGGTGATGACGGCAAAGCCCAGGGAGGTGAAGAAGGCGTGCCAGAAGGGCAGCAGCTCGTACATGTTCAGGCACAGGGGGATACCAATGCGGCCCCGGGGGCCTTCCACCGGCTTGTAGCCCGCCAGCAGGTTCTGCTTGTAGCGGTAGAGGTTCAGCGCGTCGTCGCCGCCGGCGGCCCCGCCGCTCACCGGGTGCTCGCAGCGGTTGCCGCTGATGAGCCGCCGCCCGCCGGCGAAGGTGTTCACCGTGAGCTGGCAGTGGTTGGTGCAGCCGTTGCACTGGACGGTGCGGGTGGTCTGGCTGAAATCGGCCAGCTCCTCGGGGCCCAGGACGGTGCTCTTCTGGCCGGGTTTTGCGGTGGCGCGGCCGTGGAGAGCGGCGCCGAAAGCGCCCATCAGGCCGGCGATGTCCGGCCGGATGACCTCCACGCCCATCTCCTTTTCAAAGGCGCGCAGCACGGCCTCGTTGTAGAAGGTGCCGCCCTGCACCACGATGTGGCGGCCCAGCTCCTCGGGGCTGGAGGCGCGGATGACCTTATACAAAGCGTTCTTGACCACGCTGATGGACAGGCCCGCCGAGATGTTCTGGATGGACGCGCCGTCCTTCTGGGCCTGCTTGACGCTGGAGTTCATGAACACGGTGCAGCGGCTGCCCAGGTCCACCGGGCGGTCGGCAAAGAGGCCCAGGGCCGAGAACTCCTTCACGTCGTAGCCCAGGGCTTCGGCGAAGGTCTGCAAAAAGCTGCCGCAGCCGGAGGAGCAGGCCTCGTTGAGGAAGATGTCGCTGATGGCGCCGTCCTCGATCTTGAAGCACTTCATGTCCTGGCCGCCGATGTCGATGATGAAGTCCACCTCGGGCAGGAAATGGCGGGCGGCGGTGAAGTGGGCCACCGTTTCCACCACGCCTGCGTCGGCGTTGAAGGCGTGCTGGATGAGGGCCTCGCCGTAGCCGGTGGTGGTGACGCTGGCCACCTCCAGGCCCGGATGGGCGGCGTAGAGCTTTTCCAGCACCTCTTTGACCAGCGGCACCGGGTTGCCCAGGTTCGGCTGGTAGCTGGTGAAGAGCAGATTGGCGTTTTCGTCGATGACCGCCAGCTTCACGGTGGTGGAGCCGGAGTCAATGCCGATGTGCACCGGGCCGCAGTCGGCGGCGAAGGGCACATGGGGCACGCTGGCTTTCAGGTGCCGGGCGTGGAAGGCCTCGTACTCTTCTTTGGAGGCGAAGAGGGGAGGCTCGCTGGCCCAGTTGCCGGAGGCGGCATTGTGCTCCACCGCGTCGGCCACCTGGGCCAGATTGAACTCCTTGTCGGCATAGAACGCCGCGCCCAGGGCCACGAAGTGCAGGCTGTGGTCCGGGCAGAGGCCCTTGACGCCCAGCGACTTGTCAAAGGTCTGGCGCAGCACGCTGTTGAAGGTGAGGGGGCCGCCCAGATAGAGCACATTGCCCTTGATGGCCCGCCCCTGGGCCAGGCCGGCGATGGTCTGGTTGACCACCGCGCCGTAGATGGAGGCGGCGATGTCCCCCGCCGCCGCGCCCTGGTTGATGAGGGGCTGGATGTCGCTCTTGGCGAACACGCCGCAGCGGCTGGCGATGGTGTAGGTCTTGGTGGAAGAGGCCGCGGCGGTGTTCAGTTCCTCCGGGCTCATTTTCAGAAGGGTGGCCATCTGGTCGATGAAGGCGCCGGTGCCGCCGGCGCAGCTGCCGTTCATGCGCACCTCGGTGCCGCCGGTGAGGAAGAGGATCTTGGCGTCCTCGCCTCCCAGCTCAATGATAACGTCGGTTTCCGGCGCAAGGCGCTTTGCCGCCACCCGGGTGGCAAACACCTCCTGCACAAAGGGCACGCCGCAGCTCCCCGCCAGGCCCATGCCCGCCGAGCCGGAGATGGCAAGCCAGGCGGTGCGCCCGCCCAGCTGGCCGTGCACCCGCTCCAGGATCTCCTTCGCCTTTTCGGTGATGTGGCTGCCGTGACGCTCGTAGGTGTCAAAAATCACCTCGTCCGCGTCGTTCAAAACCACACATTTGATGGTAGTGGAACCAATGTCCAGACCAACGCGCATTTGATCTCCTCTTTCCTTATAAGACACGCCCTGCCCCCGTGGCGAGGACGCGAAAAGAACAGCAAAACAGCTTGATTATAGCAGACAAATTTTAAAAATGTTTGAAGCTGGCGGATGTTGCCATCTTCCTCACAGAGAGCGGAAGCCCTTGCCCACGATCTCGGAGGAATTGACGATGGTCAAAAAGGCGGTGGGGTCCGCCCGGCGCAGATGGTTGCGCAGGGCCACCGCCTGCCGCCGGGTGAGCACGGTGGTGTACACCTGCTCCTCCTTGCCGGTGTAGGCGCCCTTGGCGGTGTAGACCGTGGCGCTGCGGTTGAGTTTTTCCAGAATGAACGCCTTCAGGTCCTCGGGCCGGGAGGTGATGACGGTGATGACCTTGCGCTGGTTGAAGCTTTCGATCATGCTGTCCACCACAAAGGCCTTGGCAAAGGTGCCCAGCAGGCAGTAAAGGCCGGTGGCCACGCCGTAGAGCCCGCCCGCCCAGATGATGATGGCGATATCGCTCACCAGCAGCGCGCGGCCCACTTCCAGGCCGGTGTACTTGGCCAGGATCATGGCCACGATGTCGGTGCCGCCGGTGGAAGCGCCCACGTTGAACACAATGGCGCTGCCGATGGCGGGCAGGGCCACCGCGAAGCACAGCTCCAGCATGGTGTCATCTGTGAAGGGGCGGGACATGGGATACACCTTTTCCAGCAGCGCCACAAAGGCGGACAGGGCAAAGGAGGAATAGATGGTCACGCCCATGGTCTTTGCGCCCAGGAACACCAGGCCCAGCACCACCAGCGCGGCGTTGATGATGAACAGCGCGCCGCCCACGTTCAGTTCCGGCCAGAGGCTGGCCAGAATGATGGACACACCGCTGGTGCCGCCCATGGCGAAGTGGTTGGGGGTCTTGAACAGGTGGATCCCCGCCGCCGAGAAGAACAGGCCCAGGTTCAGCAGCAGCGCATAAACGGCAAAATCTTTGGAGAGAAATTTCGGTTTGTGAAGCATAGGATGAATGACCCGCTTTCTTTGTTTCAAAGGGCCGGGCGGGTGCGAAAACGCGCCAAAAACGCCCACTGCCCCATTATCGGTAATAAAGTACCATACATCCGCCTTTTTTGTCAAACCCCGCCGCCTTCCGGGGCCCTTTGTGTATTGCAATCGAAGAAAAAATCCTGTAAAATAGTACAGATAATGAAACGCCGGCGTTTGTGCCGGCGTTCGGACAGTTTTCGAGGAGGGGCAAGACCATGGAAAAGCCCAGCAATTTTCTCACCGAGATCATCGACGCGGACCTGGCCGAAGGCCGGGTGAAAGAGATCCACACCCGTTTCCCGCCGGAGCCCAACGGCTACCTGCACATCGGCAGCGCCAAGGCCATCTGGATCAACTGGGGCATTGCCCAGGCCTACGGCGGCAAGTTCAACCTGCGCTATGACGACACCAACCCCGTGCGGGAGGATGACGAGTACGTCAAGAGCATTGAGGAGGACCTGCGCTGGCTGGGCGCCATCCCCAACGGCGGCATTTATTACGGCAGCGATTACTTCGAGCAGTGCTATCAGTACGCCGAGCAACTCATCAAAGAGGGCAAGGCCTATGTGTGCGACCTCTCCCGCGAGGAAATGCAGGAGTACCGCGGCACTTTGACCGAGCCGGGCCGGCCCAGCCCCTGGCGCGACCGCTCGGTGGAGGAGAACCTGGACCTCTTCCGCCGCATGCGCGCCGGCAAATTTGCCGACGGCAGCCGCACCCTGCGGGCCAAGATCGACATGGCCAGCCCCAACATGAACATGCGTGACCCGGCCATCTACCGGATCGTGCGGGCCCATCACCACCGTCAGGGCGACGCCTGGTGCATTTACCCGCTCTACGACTTTGCCCACCCCATCCAGGACGCCATCGAGGGGATCACCCACAGCATGTGCAGCCTGGAGTTTGAGAACCACCGGCCTTTGTACGAGTGGGTCATCGACAACCTGCACCTGGGCCCCTTCCCCATCCAGCGGGAGTTCGCGCGGCTGAACGTGTCCAACACGGTGATGAGCAAGCGCTACCTGCGGGAGCTGGTGGAAAAGAACATCGTGGACGGCTGGGACGACCCCCGCATGCCCACCCTGTGCGGCCTGCGCCGCCGGGGCTACACCCCCGCCAGTATCTTTGAGTTTGTGAAGAAGGCGGGCGTTTCCAAGGTGTACAGCCTGGTGGACTACCGCCTGCTGGAGCACTGCCTGCGCACCGAGCTGGAGCTCACCGCCCCCCGGCGCATGGCGGTGACCGACCCCATCAAGCTCACCATCACCAACTACCCCGCCGGCAAGGTGGAGTATTTCGACATCCCCAACAACCCCAACAAGGCGGCAGAGGATGACTCCACCCGCAAGGTGGCCTTCTCGGGCGAACTGTTCATCGAGCGCAGCGACTTTGCCCAGGTGCCCCCGCCCAAGTTCCAGCGCCTCAAGCCGGACGGCGAGGTGCGCTTGATGGGCGCCTACATCGTCAAGTGCAACGAGGTCATTCTGGACGAAAACGGCGAAGTGGCCGAACTGCGCTGCACCGCGGACCTGGAGACCGGCAACGGCATGCCCGCCGACGGCCGCAAGGTCAAGGGCACCATCCACTGGGTCAGCGCCGCCCACGCGGTGGACGCGGAGGTCCGGCTTTATGACAAGCTGTTCACCCAGGAGAACATGGGCGATTTGCCCGAGGGCGCGGACTACAAGGACTATCTGAACCCTGAGAGCGTGAAGGCTCTGCCCTGCGCGAAGCTCGAGGCGGCGCTGGCGGACGCAAAGCCCGGCGAGACCTTCCAGTTCGTGCGCATGGGCTACTTCACCCCCGACTCCAAGCACCCCGGCGTGTTCAACCGCGCGGTGACACTGAAGGACAGCTTCTCCAAGACTCTGGAGCAGAAATAAGTTTTTGCGGCAAAAGGCCCCGGCGCACAGCGCCGGGGCCTTTTTTCTGTGCAGCGTTCCCGCTCCTTCGGGGCACACCTCGCTTTTTAGTTTTCGTCCGTGTCAGGCGGGCTGCTCGGTCTGGGCCGCCTCGCGGATACGGATCCGGCGGCGCAGCCAGCCGCCCTGGAGGTAGTAGACCAGGAAGAACAGGCTGGTGAGGGTCCAGCTGATGGGGTAGCAGGCCAGCGCGCCGATGAGGGTGTGCCAGACGGTGGCCACCACCGTGAGCACCCACAGGATACGGGTGACGCACACGCCGATACTGGTCATCATCATGGGGATGAGGGAATCGCCCGCGCCGCGCACCGAGCCGCTGAGGATCTCGATGAGCACGTAGGTGGGCCAGAAGGGCACCACATAGTGCAGGATCTCCACGCCCTGTTCGATCACCGGCGCGTCCTGCACGAAGAGGCGGAACAGCACGCTGCCGAAGGCGAGGGTGACGGCCATCAGCATGCCGGTGGCCACAAAGGCCATCAGCGCGCACTGGCGCACGCCCTTCTTGACCCGGTCGTACTGGCCGGCGCCGAAGTTCTGGCCCACGAAGGTGGTGATGGACAGGCCAAAGGAGTTCATGGTCATCCAGAAAATGCTGTCGATCTTGCCGTAGGCGGTGTAGGCGGCCACCACGTCGGTGCCGAAGCTGTTGATGGAAGCCTGCACCACGCTGTTGGACAAAGAGTACATCACCGACTGCAGCCCGGCGGGCAGGCCGATCCGCACGATCTTTTCCATCATCTCTTTGTCCAGCCGCAGATAGGAGGGCACAAAGCGGTAGCAGGCGGTGGTGTGGGTGAGGCTCATCACCGTCATGCCCGCCGCCACGCACTGGCTGGCCACGGTGGCCAGCGCCGCGCCGGCCACGCCCATGCCCAGCACCGCCACCAGCACCACGTCCAGCACGATGTTGGTGAGGCTGGCGCAGATGAGGAAGTAGAGCGGCCGCTTGGAATCGCCCACCGCCCGCAGAATGCCGGTGCCCATGTTGTAAATGAGGCTGGGCACCATGCCCAAAAAGCAGATCCGCAGATAGAGCACCGCGTCCTCCATCACGTCGGCCGGGGTGTTCATAATGGAAAGGGCCCAGCGGCTGGCGGCAAAGCCGATGAGCATAATGCCCACGCCGCCCAGCAGAGCCATGGCCATGGCGGTGTGCACCGCGCGCTGCACCTGAGCGCCCTGGCGCGCGCCGTAATACTGGCTGATGACCACCGAAGCGCCGCTGGCCACGCCCACAAAGAAGCCCACCAGCAGGTTCTGCACCACCGCCGTGGTGCCCACCGCCGCCAGGGCCCCCTTGCTCACAAAGTTGCCCACGATCACCGCGTCGGCGGTGTTGTAGAGCTGCTGGAAAAAAGTTCCGAACCAGATGGGGAAGAAGAACAGCAGAAGCTGTTTCCAGATGACCCCTCCGGTGATGTTGCTATTCATTGCCCATCCTCCAAAATCAAGAAAAGCGGCGGCCTTTGGCGCAATCCGGCGCACAACAGGTCTCCACTGCACTATCACGATACGACAGCTCTTTCCGTTTGTCAATAGGGGCGCGGGCCCTCTGAGAAAATTTTGTGCCGCGGGGCAAAGGGACTGGCCCGGCGGCTTTTGTTATGTTATACTGAATATGTATGGACATCACTGGGCGCGGCCCGTTTTTCCGCGCCCTTCGAGGAGGCAGTTTGTTATGAATTTTGTGTGGTTGCTGTGGGGCCTTTGCGCCCTTGTGCTGCTGGTGCTGGCGCTCATCGCCGCGGCGGCGGTGCGCGCGGCCCGGATGAAGCCCACCGGCGCGGTGAAGGCTCAGTTCCCCGAAGCGGACATGGCCCGGGCGCAGAAATACGCCGAAGGTCTGGCGGAACTGGTGCGCTGTGAGACGGTGTCCTTCCGGGGCCAGACGGACCGGCGCAAATTCACCGCCTTCCACAAGGTGCTGCGGCGCACCTTCCCCCGGCTGCATCGCACCGCCGAGATCATCGAACTGGACGGCAGCCTGCTGTACAAGATCACCGGCACCGCCCCGGGCCAGAAACCGCCCATCCTGCTGATGAGCCACCAGGACGTGGTGGCCGCCGAGGGCGAATGGCCCCATGAGCCCTTCTCCGGCGACATCGCCGACGGCGCCGTGTGGGGCCGCGGCACGGTGGACACCAAGGGCAGCCTGTTCTGCATTATGCAGTCGGTGGAAGAACTGCTGGAAAACGGCTGGAAGCCGGAGTGCGACGTGTACATCGCCTCCAGCTGCACCGAGGAATGGAGCGGCGACGGCGCCCCCGCCACCGCCGCCTGGCTGAAAGAGCACGGCGTGCACCTGGGTCTTTTGCTGGACGAGGGCGGCATGATCATGGAAGGCCCCATGGCCGGGGTGCGCGGACGCTACGGCATGGTGGGCGTGGTGGAAAAGGGCTACGCCGACGTGAAGCTGGTCGCCAAAGACGACGGCGGCCACGCCAGCGCCCCGGGCCGCAACACCGCTCTGGTGCGGCTGGCCAAGCTGATGTGCCAGGTGGAAAAGCATTACCCCTTCCGGGCCCGTTTTTCGCCCACGCTGCGGGAGATGTTCCGCCGCATGGCCCCCAACATGAAGTTCGGCATGCGCCTTGTTCTGGGCAACCTGTGGCTGTTTGAGCCGCTGCTGTGCTTTGTTCTGCCCCGCGTCAATCATCTGGCGGGCGCGATGATGCGCACCACCTGCGCCTTCACCACCGCCAAAGGCTCCGACGGGCTGAACGTTCTGCCCCAGGAAGCTTATGTCACCGCCAACATGCGCTGCATTCCCCACCAGCCCACCGACGAGAGTATCGCCATTCTGGCAAAGCTGGCG
Organism: Candidatus Allofournierella pullicola; assembly: GCA_019114225.1. Classification (GTDB taxonomy): domain Bacteria; phylum Bacillota; class Clostridia; order Oscillospirales; family Ruminococcaceae; genus Allofournierella_A; species Allofournierella_A pullicola. The sequence goes on from DXFW01000034.1 coordinate 75,726, forward strand.
AAGAAATACGGCGTGGAGGCCGAGGTCATCTACCAGGACGCTGTGCCCCCGGTGGCGGACTACCACGCCGCCCCCTTCAAGCTGCTGGAAGAAACCATGGCCAAGGTCTATCCCGGCTACGACGTCTGCCCCTACATTATGACCGGCGGCACCGACGCCCGCTTCTATAAGGAAGTCACCGACAACGCCCTGCGCTTTGCCCCGCTGGAGATCAACCACCAGCAGCACACCAGCATTCACGCCGCGGCGGAGAACCTTTCGGTGCTGGCGCTGCCCCCGGCAGTGGACTTCTACAAACAGCTGCTGGAAAGCTACTGCACGCTGGAGGAAGGCCGCCGTCCCGAGGCCAAAAAGCGCGCCCGCCCTGCCGCCAAAAAGCCCGCCGCCCGCAAACCCGCGGCGAAAAAGACCGCCGCCAAAAAGGCAGAGGACGGGCAGGCCGTGAGCGAAGCGGCCCCCGCCGAAGGCGCCGAGGCCGCCCCCGCGAAAAAGCCGGCCGCCAAAAAGCCCGCCGCCCGCAAGCCCGCGGCAAAGAAGGCAGCCCCCAAAAAGGCGGCAAAAGCGCCCGCCGAACCCGCCTCCGCCGGGGAAATGAGCCCTGACGAGGCCCCGGCCCCGCAGGCCGAAGCCCCTGCCGAGCCGGCCACCGTCTGACCGCCAAAGCAACAAAACAAGACCCGGAACCTCATTGAGCATTGCCCGCTCAACGAGGCTCCGGGTCTTTTCTTTTTGAATCGCGCTCCCGCGCCGGGCAGCGTCCGTCCGCAAAAAATCAGCGGTGCAGGATCTCCCGGCGGATGATGGCAAAGGCCTTTTCCTCGCCCTCATCCCGCACCAAAAGCAGCATTTTTTCCAGCAGGGCGCGGGTGTTCGGATGGAGGATGTAGTGGTCCCGTCCGTGCTGGTAGTACTCCCAGGCGGAGGAATCGGTGTAGCCCTCTTTCAGATACACCCGGCTGGCGGCCAACCGGTCGCAGAGCATTTCCGCCACATACTTCACCGGCATTTCGTTGCCGATGAGATTTCCCGTGCCCGCCGGGTCGTAGTCGATCCAGTATTCCAGGTGGTGGCGGTTGCGGCCCTTGTGGTGCAGCCATGCGGTGCTGCAGCCTTCGGCCTTGCGCTGGGCGTCGTTGGGGCTGCGGTTGCCCTGGAAATACTTCACCCCCGGCCAGAATGCTCATGTACGGTAAGGAAGCAAGCAACCGAAAACAAGAGATAGACCGCCAGCACTACACTATTCCGAACCAAAGACCAAAAGATAAGCATTGTGGGAAAATCTAAACTTTTGGATTTTCCTACAA
>DXFW01000035.1 GCA_019114225.1 Candidatus Allofournierella pullicola
CTCCCTTTGCTTGCTTGTGCAGTTGGCAGACCGCACTCCCAGTATAGCAAAGGGAGTTTTTCTTTTTCCATTATCGACATTAGTCTTCTTTTGAACCACTCGCCTAGCGAGTGGTTTTCGGTATACAAAAAGGCCGCGCTTTTTTGCGCGGCCCTGCGGGGACTGGTGCCCGTTCAGCGGTAATAGCGGCCGATGGCTTTGTCCAGGTCCAGCACGGCCTGCTGGGCGCCCCGGCCCACCTTCTTTGCCATCTTTTTCACCTTGCGGCTGTTTTTGGCGGCGGCCATGCCTGCCGCGGTCATCGCGGCGGTGGCGGCCAGCCCGCCGGCCACCATCATGGTGGTGCGGGTGGTGTGCTTGTTCATCCCTTGTGCCCCTCCTTTTTTGGTCTGCGCGGCCCGGCGTTTTCTCCGGGTCCCGGTGATAGTATTCCCAGCAAAATGTTCCCCCATACGTCTTTTTTTGACCCCCCGTTTGTGCTACAATAGGGTGACAATGATTCTATTTGATTGGTACGGGCATGGCCCGTGCCGGGAGGAGTGACCTTTTTGCATCTTCAAGCTCCGAAAACCGTTTTGTGTATCCACGATCTGTCCGGCCTGGGCCGCTGCAGCCTGTCGGTGATCGTTCCTGTGCTGGCCGCCATGGGCTGCCAGCCTGTGGCTCTGCCCACAGCCATTTTTTCCACCCACACCGGCGGGCTGGGCCAGCCGGCGGTGCAGCTGTGCCAGGGGTACGGCGAGGCCGCCCTGGAGCACTACCGCTCCCTGGGCGTTTCGTTTGATTGCATTTACACCGGGTATCTTGCCAGCGAGGAGGACCAGCACCTGGCCGCCAAGGCCTTCTATCTCTGGCCCCAGGCCCTCAAGGTGGTGGACCCGGTGATGGCCGACCACGGCCGTTTCTATGCCGGCATGGAGGACAAGCTCTCCGGCATGCAGGCTCTGTGCCGCTCGGCAGACCTGATCCTGCCCAACCTCACCGAAGCGAGCCTTCTCTTGGGCCGCCCCATGCCCGATGGCGAACTGAGCGACGAGGAGGCGCTGGAACTGGCCGGCAGCCTCACCGCGCTGTGCCCCCAGGCGGTGGTGACCGGCATTCCCATGGGGCGTTATCTCTCCTGCGCCGGGGCCGGACGCAACAGTTTTGTGGTGCGCCGGCTGAAGCTGGAGCGCAGCTACCCCGGCACCGGCGACATGTTTGCCGCGGTGCTCACCGGCGCGCTGCTGCGGGGCAACGCCCTTTCCGCCGCCACCGACGCCGCCGCGGGCTTTGTGGCGGATTCCATCGCCGCCACCGACCCGGAGGCCCCCACCGCTCTGGGCGTGTGGTTCGAGCCGCTGCTGGGCCGGCTGGCCCCCCGGGAGGGCTGAGCCATGCCCACTGTGAACATCGTGCTGGTGGAGCCTCAGATCCCCGAGAACACCGGCAACATCGCCCGCACCTGCGCGGTGACCGGCGCGCGGCTGCACCTGGTGAAGCCGCTGGGATTTTCGGTGGACGACCGTCACCTGAAGCGTGCCGGGCTTGACTACTGGCACCTGCTTGATATAACATATTATGAGGGGCTCGAGGACTTTTTTGCCCGCAACGAAGGCCCCTTTTACTATTTCACCAGCAAAGGTCCCCGCCGGCACACCGACGTGGCCTACCCCGACGGCGCCTATCTGGTCTTTGGCCGGGAGGACGCCGGGCTGCCGGAGGAGCTGCTGCACCAAAACCAGCCCTTCTGTGTGCGCCTGCCCATGCGCCGCGGCGTGCGCTGCCTGAATCTGTCCAATTCGGTGGCGGTGGGCGTTTATGAGGTGCTGCGCCAGTGGGATTTTGCGGACCTTGAGTCCCGGGGCCAGCTGCGTGATTATCAATGGGAGTGAGAGAGTACCTATGCGAAAGATCGCCATTCTGACCGATTCCGCCTGCGACATCCCCCCCGAACTGGAAAAACAGTACGACATTGACATCCTGCCCTTTGTCATCACGCTGGACGGCGTGAGCTATGTGGAGCGCCGGGACTTTGGTTTCGACGAGTTTTATCAAATGCTGCGCAGCGCCCAGGGCGTGCCCAGCACCGCTCAGGTCACTGCCATCCAGTTCTGCGAGCAGTATTGCAAGTATGTGGACGAAGGCTACACCGACGTGGTGCACGTGACCATCAACTCCACCGGCAGCGGCACCCACGACGCGGCCATTCTGGCGCAGAACATGCTGCGGGAGGAGCGCCCTGACCACAAGCTGAACATCCGCCTGATCGACAGCCACACCTATTCCTATGTGTACGGCGCACCGGTAGTGCAGGCGGCCCGCCGCCTGCGCAACGGGGCCGAGGTGGGCTATGTGTGCGCCGAACTGGAGGCCGCCTTTGCCCGGCAGGAAATCATTCTCTCCGCCTTCAGCCTCAAACAGATGAAAAAGAGCGGCCGTATCAGCGCGGCGGCGGCCTTTGCCGGCGAGCTGCTGGGCCTGCGGCCCATCATCAGCCTCATCGACGGGGTGACCAAAGTGGAGGACAAGGTGCGCGGCGACGCGGCCGTGCCCGCCGCCATGATCAAGCAGGTGCGCAAGCGGATGGACTACCCCGACGGGGACGTCCACTACATGCTGGGCTGCACCGACATCCCCAACGTGAAGGAGCTGGAAAAGCTCTGCCGCAAAGAGTTCGGCCGCGAGCCGGACGCGGTGTTCAAGCTGGGCGCCGCCGTGGCCAGCAACACCGGGCCGGACGCCATGGCCATCGTGTATCAGGGCGTGCCCCGGCGCTGAGCCGCCTGTTTCTCACCGTCCTTTTCCGCCCGCGTGGGCCGTCTGTCGCACCATCAAGACGCACGGCTCCCCGCGGGCGGTTTTTTTGCCACTGACCGACGGAGGTCCTTTTTATGAATCTCGAACACATTCTTTGGCTGTTCCTCTGCTTCTCCCTGCTGGGCTGGGTGATGGAGACCACCCTGGCCGCCATCCGCACCCGCCGCTATGTGGACCGCAGCGTGCTGTTCGGCCCCTGGTGCATTATCTACGGCGTTTCCGGCACGCTCATCACGGTGGGCCTTGCGGAACTGCGCTCCGGCCTGGTGTTCCTCTTCCTGGGCAGCGCCGTGCTGGCCACGGTGGTGGAATGGCTGGCGGGCCACCTGCTGGAAAACGTGAGCCACACCCGCTGGTGGGACTATTCGAACCGCCGCTGGAACCTGGACGGCTACATCTGCCTGAGCGCCTCGGTGCTGTGGGGCCTGCTGGGCACAGTGATGGTGAAGTGGGGCAACCCGCTGCTCACCTGGCTCTATGACCTCATCCCCGCCCCCGCCCGGCAGATCGTTCTGTGGGCGCTGATCGCCCTGGTGGCGGTGGACGGCCTGGCCAGCGTGCTGACGCTGGCGGGCGTGGTACATAAGCTGCCCGCGCTGGAAAACACCAGCCGCCGGCTGGACGCTGTCAGCGCCCGCATGGGCGGCTGGATCCTCAGCCGCACCGAGCGGCGTATCCAGAAGGCCTACCCCGAAGCCAGCTTCGTGCACAAAAAGCGGGAAAAGGCCACCGTGTTCGCCGCCGGGTGCAGTTTTTCCAAGCTGTTTTTGCTGTTCTTCATCGGCGCGTTTTTGGGCGACATCGTGGAGACCATCTTCTGCCGGGTCACCGGCGGCGTGTGGATGAGCCGAAGCAGTGTAGTGTGGGGGCCCTTCAGCCTGGTGTGGGGCCTGGCCCTGGCCCTGGCCACCCTGCTGCTCTACCGCTACAAGGACAAGCCCGCCAGCTTCCTCTTTGTGGCGGGCACCGTGCTGGGCGGCGCCTATGAATACCTGTGCAGCGTGTTCACCGAGCTGGTGTTCGGCACCGTCTTCTGGGACTACAGCAAGATCCCCTTCAACCTGGGTGGACGGATCAACCTGCTCTACTGCTTCTTCTGGGGCTTTGCCGCCGTGGCCTGGTTCCGGCTGGTCTACCCCCACTTCTCCCGCTGGATCGAAGCCATCCCCATCACGCCGGGCCGTATCCTCACCGCGGTGCTGGTGGTGTTCATGGCCGCCAACATCAGCGTGAGCGCCCTGGCCATGGGCCGCTACAGCCAGCGGGCCGAGGGCGTGCCCGCCACCGCCTCCTGGCAGGTTTGGATGGACGAGCATTACCCCGACGAGACCATGCAGCGTATCTATCCCAACGCAAAGCGCATCGACTGAACCAAACAAAGAAGCCCCGCGGCGTTTAGCCGGGGGGCTTCTTCTTTTGTTATTCGGCTGCGCTGTCCGACGCAGGCTCGGAAGCGGGCTCTGCGTCCGCAGGGGCGCTGTCGGAGGAAGAGGTGCTGTCGGTGGGCAGGCTGCCCGCGCCTTCGGCAATGGCGCTGGTGGGATCGAAGTAATCCTCATAGTCCATGTCGGTCTCGGGGGCGCTGGCGGCGGCGCTGGAGCTGGGCTTCATCTCGCTGACTTCCAGCGCGGTGAGATAGTAGGTGCGGTCCACCTTCTCAAACACATAGTCCATATACTTGGTGGGCTCGGTGGGGGCGGAGAGGCTGAAGTCGCCGTTCAGGCCGGGGGCGGGCACATAGCCCACCGTCACATACAGCTTGCCGCTCTTCTTGTCCAGGTCCACCACCTTGGGGGTGTACATGCCCACCTGGCCGGTGACCGGGATGAGGTAGCACTGTTTCTCCTCGTCGTACTCGAAGGTCATGTCGCCGCCCACGTTGTTGAAGGTCTCGTGGGTGAGCTCATAGTCCGGCCCGAAGAGGGCGGCCGCCGCGGCGTCCACCTCCACGGCGGGCAGCAGCAGGCTGTCGCTGTTGGGGTCGCGCTCGTAGGAATCCAGCCCGGTGGCACTGGCCTGGGCGGTGGACACGGCGGCCCAGATGGACGCTTCTTTGAAGAGGGCCGGGTCGGCCTGGTCCAGGCTTTCAAAGGGCAGCGGGTCCAGCATGACCAGCGCCTGCAGCCGCTGCTCGTATTCCAGCTTCTCGTCGGTGTCGTCAAAGAGCACCGCCACGCCGTTCACCGCCGTGGCGATGACGGTGAAGCCGCCGATGAGCACCAGAACGCAGATGGCAAGGCCCAGCCACTGGCGGGTGCGCCGGCGTTTGTGACGCTCGTGTTCCTGTTGGGAAATGGTGTTTGCCATGGGTTTTCTGTCCCCTCCTTGCTTGGGATTCGGTCAGCGGATCTGGCCGCTGCCCAGAATGATGTATTTGTAGCTTGTGAGCTGTTCCAGGCCCATGGGGCCGCGGGCGTGGAGTTTCTGGGTGGAGATCCCCATCTCGCACCCCAGGCCGAACTCACCGCCGTCGGTGAACCGGGTGGAAGCGTTCACATACACCGCCGCGCTGTCCACCCGGCGGGTGAAGGCCGCGGCCGCCGCCTCATCGGCGGTGACGATGGCCTCGCTGTGTCCGGTGGAGTGGCGGGCGATGTGGTCGGTGGCAGCCTCAAGGCTGTCCACCACCGCCACCGCCAGGATGTAGTCCAGAAACTCGGTGTCGAAGTCCTCCGCGCCGGCAGGGGTGCCGGGAATGAGGGCCGCGGCGGCTTCGTCCAGTCGCAGCTGCACCGGAACCAGACCCTGTTCCGCCCGCTTTGTCACCAGCCGGTGGTAAAGCCGGGGCAGAAACTCCGGGGCCGCGTCCTTGTGCACCAGGCACACCTCGGCGGCGTTGCACACCGAGGGGCGGCTGGTCTTGGCGTTTTCCAGAATGTCCAGCGCCATGGTCAGGTCCGCGGCTTTGTCCACATAGATGTGGCAGATACCGGTGCCGGTCTGGATGACGGGCACGGCGGCGTTTTCCACGCAGGCGCGGATGAGCCCCGCGCCGCCCCGGGGGATGAGCAGGTCCACAAGGCCGGTGGCCCGCATGAGCTCGGTGGCGGAGGCACGGCTGGTGTCTTGCACCAGAGCCACCAGTTCCGGGGGCAGGCCCACATCCTGAAGGCCCAGCTTGAGGGCGTTCACAATGGCGTTGTTGGAGCGGAAAGCCTCCTTGCCGCCCCGCAGCACGCAGGCGCTGCCGCTCTTGAGGGCCAGGGCCGCCGCGTCGCTGGTGACGTTGGGCCGGCTCTCGTAGATGATGGCGATGAGGCCCATGGGCACGCTCACCTGCCGGATGACCAGGCCGTTGGGGCGGGTCACTTCGCTCAGGACCCGGTCCAGCGGGTCGGGCAGGTCAGCCACGGCTTCCACGCCGGCGGCCATGGCCTCCACCCGGGCCTCGTCCAGCCGCAGGCGGTCCAGCATGACCGGGGCCACGGTGGCTTTTGCGGCTTCCAGGTCCTGGGCGTTGGCTGCCAGGATGGCGGCGCACTGGCCGCGCAGGCGGGCCGCCATGGCCCGCAGCGCCGCGCTGCGCTCCTGGCCGCTGGCAAGGGCCAGCGCGCCCATGGAAGCGCGGGCGGAAAGAAGAAGTTCACGGGTGGTCATTGGGCGGCCTCCTTTTGGGCCAGGAAGCGGGTGCCCGCTTCGCCCCCTTCAAAGACAGTATACAGCACCGACGGGTCGCGGCCGTTGGCGATGACCATGTCCGCCCCCGCCTCGGTGACGATTTTGCCCGCCCGGAGTTTCGTGGCCATGCCGCCGGTGCCCAGGCTGCTGCCGGCCCCGCCCGCCAGGGCGCAGACCTCCGGAGTGATGGCCTCCACCCGGCGCAGCAGCTGCGCGTCGGGATGGGTGTGGGGGTCGGCGGTGTAGAGGCCGTCGATGTCGCTCAAAATCACCAGCAGCTCCGCCTCCAGGCTGCGGCACAGCCGGGCGGCCAGGGTGTCGTTGTCGCCCACCGCGATCTCGGCGGTGCTGACGGTGTCGTTCTCGTTCACGATGGGCAGCGCGTCCATCTCCAGCAGGCGGGCCAGCGTGTTGTGCAGGTTTTCGCTGCGCTCCGGGTCGGCCAAGTCCTCGCTGGTGATGAGGATCTGGGCCACGGTGTGATTGTATTCGGAAAAGAGTTTGTCGTAGGTGTACATCAGTTCGCACTGACCCACGGCGGCGGCGGCCTGCTTGGTGGGCATGTCCGCCGGGCGGCCGGGCATGCCCAGTTTGCCCACGCCCATGCCGATGGCGCCCGAGGACACCAGAATGATCTGGTGGCCGGCGTTCTTCAGATCGCTGAGCACCTTGCACAGCCCCTCGATACGGCGGATGTTCAGCCGCCCGGTGGCATGGGCCAGTGTTGAAGTGCCCACTTTGACCACAGCTTTCATTCTGTCATCTCCTCTTCGCATTCGGATACAGATTAAAGTATAGCATAAACCGCCCCGCAACACAAACGCCGAAGCGTGGACTTTTTGTGAAATAATGGTATAATTTTTCCAGAGAACGCCGGGCCGGCCGACCGGCCCGCGGGAAACGAGGTAAATAACGATGTACCGATTCACCAACGATTACAGCGAAGGCGCCCATCCTTCCATCCTGGAGGCCATGGCCGCCACCAATCTGGAGGGCAATTTCGGCTACGGCTGCGACCCCCACTGCGAGAATGCCGCCGCCCTCATCCGCAAAAAAATTGCCCGGCCGGACGCGGACGTCCACTTCTTTGTGGGCGGCACCCAGACCAACGCCACCTGCATTTGCGCTTTTCTGCGCCCCCACGAGGCGGCCATCGCGGCCCACAGCGGCCACATCTGCGTGCATGAGACCGGCGCGGTGGAGGCCACCGGTCACAAATGCATTGCCATGCCCGCCGCGCCCGGCGGCAAGCTGACCCCGGAACTGGTGCGCCAGGCGGTGGCCGCCCACCCGGACGAGCACATGGTGAAACCCCGCCTTGTGTACGTGAGCAACACCACCGAGGTGGGCGGCGTGTACACCACCGAGGAGCTGAAGGCACTGCGGGCGGTGTGCGACGAGCTGGGCCTGCTGCTCTATCTGGACGGCGCGCGCCTTGCCAGCGCCCTGGCCTGCGGCGGGGCCTCTCTGGAAGATCTGGGCGCTCTGTGCGACGCCTTCTACATCGGCGGCACCAAGAACGGCGCGCTGTTCGGCGAGGCGGTTTGCATTATGAACCCGGCCCTGAAGCCCGACTTCCGCTACATCCTCAAACAGCACGGCGGCATGCTGGCCAAAGGCTGGCTGCTGGGGGTGCAGTTTGAGCAGCTCATGCAAAACGGTCTTTTTGAGCAGCTGGGTGAGCATTCCACCCGGCTGGCCCGTCAGCTGGCGGAGGGCCTCAAGGACCTGGGCGTGGAGTTCATGTTCGAGAGCCCCTCCAACCAGATCTTCCCCATCCTGCCGGACGAGGTGCTGAAAAAGCTGGAAGGAGCCTTCCACTGGGAAGTGAACGCCGAACTGGAGGGCGGCCGCAGCTGTGTGCGCCTTGTTTGCAGCTGGGCCACCGAGGAAGCGGCGGTCACCGCCTTCCTGCTGGCGGTGGAAGGGGCGCTGAAGGACTGCCCCGCCTGCATGTAAAACCAGAGAAACCGAAAGAGCGGCCCGCCTGCAAGCTTGCAGGCGGGCCGCCTTTTTCGGTCAGTTCATGGAATAGTTCTCGTAGGCCAGGTTCTGGAATTCCCGGTAGTTCGGGCGGTTGTTCCAGTAATCCTCCTTGTCCATCATGGCGTAATGGCTGAGGATCGCCTCGTTCTCATAGGGCACCCCGTCGGGGGTGTAGTCCTGGTACTTGAAGGGAATGCCCCCCAGCTTGACCAGATAGCCCTTGGGCGTGACGGCGGCGATGATCACCGGGCGGTCCATGTCCTCCATGGCGGGGTAAAACGCCTCGCCGGTGGCAAGGCAGAGGGTGACGCTGCTTCCGTCCTCCTCGTCCAGGGTGACCGAGAGATATCCGTCCACCAGTTCGTTGAACCATGCTTCGGTCCATTCGCCCTCCGGCAGGCTGCAGCCGGAAGCCTGCCGCTGCCCCGAAGCCACATCATAGAAATAGATCTCGCGCCCTTCCGGGTAGCAGATGACGCCGGTGCTGCCGTCCAGGCACCAGTTCCAGGGGGTGACGCTGAAGGGGATGGGTTCCAGCGTACTGTTTTCCAGGTCGTAGAGGTAAAGCCGCATTTCCTCTTCCCCGTCCCGCAGGATAAAGATGGGCCCGCGGGCGCACGCACCCACAAGGCGCACCGCGTCCATTCCTTCAAAATCCAGCCGCCGCCGGATGGTCCCGGCGTCAAAATCCGCCTCCGCCAGATACCACTCTTCGCTTGTGTCCCGCCGGACCTGGCACAAAACGGTCAGCACTTTGTCTTCGTCCAGGGTGACGCAGCCTCCGATGAGGCTGGAGTCGGAGGGCAGGGGCACCGTTTGCCGTCCCTGGCCGTTCGGCTCCATGCGCATTAGATACCCTGCGGCCAGGGCTTCGTCGTCTGTGAACCGGAAGGTGCTTTTCATCACATAGAGATGGCGGCTGTCCGCCACTGCATACGCGCCGCCCACCACCGTGGGGAGAAAGCTGGTGTCGCTTTCGTCCCGGTGGTCGGAGTTCGGCTGGCTGGAGAGATACACGCACTGCATGGTCTCGTAGTCGTAATAGATCAGGTTGCCCGTGCCGTCGCCGTGCAGAACGATGTCGTAAAATCCGCTGTCGGTGGAGGCTGAGGCCAGATACTCCACCTGCGGCGGGTCGGACACAGGATTTTGAGACGCGGCAGGCGCAGAGGAAGCGCCGGGGCCCGGGGCCGCCCCGCAGGCGGCCAGCAGGGCGCACAGGCCGGCGGCACAGCATTTTTTGAACAAGGGCTTCACCTCAGACGCCTCCCTTCTGCCCGGTCATTTGGGCAGGATACGATAGCATTTTCTTGGGCCCTGATCATGGGTGCTAAGAAGGAAAATCTCCTCCTCCCCCAGCTGGAAGGAGTTGCAGGCTTTGTCCAGCCCGGAAAAGACCACACAGCAGCCGGCCTCCGGCAGATAGAGCGCCGGCACCTCCTCATCGTAGTTATGCCACGCCAGAGCCAGGCCGCTGCCCCGCAGCTGATCCACGGACATGGTGGTCTCCATCAGCGGCTCACCCGTTTCCAGGTCGGCCAGATACCGGATGGTGTACAGCTTGCCCGGTTCCCGCCGGCGCAGCGAATAAAGCCTGCCGCCCGCGGCGGTGAGGTAGACGGGGCGCTCTTCCAGAGGCGTTGTTTCGCCGTCGGCCTCTGTGAGGGCATAGTTCCCCTGGTCATCCGGGCCGGACACCCAGGCCAGCCGGCCGTCCACCGCCACCGGGTCCCGGGCGTTCCCGGCCACCGTGGAAAGGGCGCCGGTCCCGATGTTATAGCACAGCAGCTGCATTCCTTTGGCGGTGTCGGTCTCGCCGGGCGCAGCGTCGCTGAAATAGAGGCAGCCGTCCTGCAAAACCATCTGGCCGCCGGGCACCTCAACGCCCTTGTAGACCGGGGCGTAGGTGTAGATGTTCCGCCCTTGGCCGGTGGAAAGGTCGAACAGATGGAGGAAGTAGTCGCCGCTGGCCTCGTCGCGGCGGGTGCACACGGCGTAGCGGCCATCGGCGCAGGAAAGGCTGTAGGTCTCCCCCTCGGGCACCGAAATCAGCGTTTTGTACTCGCCCGTGAGGATGTTCAGCGCGCCGAACTCCCGCTGCACCGGCGCGTTGTTCAGCGTATCGTACAGCTGGACCATCAGCACGCCCTCGCCGATAAAGCCATAAAACGAGTAGTCCATGCCGTTGATGGCGGCGGGCAGGTCCAGTTCCTGCACGGTGAAGAACTCGGAGGCGTCCCGCGCGCCGCCGGGAAAGACGTAGGCGCCTGTTCCCGTTCCGATGTTTTTGCCGCCGGATGGATCGGCCCGCTCAAAGCCTTCGCTCTCGCTGTTCCACCCATAGGCTGTGCAGCGATCCTCCGGGGTGGCGAACAAAACTTTTTCCCCCGCCAGATACACCGCACCGGGCTCGTCAATGGCCGGCAGGCCTGTTTCCATCGGCTCCCATGCCCCGCCACTTATTTTGTACAGTCCAAGGGTGTAAGAAGTGATCCCCTGGTTCGTGGAGGCTCCCCGATACAAGATCCGTTCCGTTCCGTCGGCGGCGGGCAAAAAGGAGATCTGCACATCGTCCGCCATGAAGTCGCAGCCGGCGACCGCTTCCAGATCATCGGCGGCATACACGACGCCCAGCGTCCGGTCCTGCCCCTCCGCGTGCACCGGCGCGTCATATTTGAACAGTGCGCACAGCTCCGCCGCGCCGGGCGCGGAAAAACTGCCGTAATGCACGCTTTCCAGCGTGAGGGTCCGGGGCAAACCGTGCGCCTCTTCTGCCAGCGGGGCAGCGCCGCTCAACAGGCGCTCCTGCAGCAACTGCGCGGCATTTTGTGACGCGGCTTCCTTTCCGCAGCCGGACAGGAACACCGTCAGCGCCAACACCGCGGTCAGCACCGTCCATTTTGTTCTCATGGTCTGTTTCCTCCCTTCGCAGTCAGCCGTCAACGGTGGTGTGGAACTCGTCCAGCCGCCAGCCGTCGTCGGTGTTCACTATGCGGATGGGGTATTCGATGGTGAACACTTCCATCTCATTGTCTTCCCCGTCCCAGCCGTCGCGGTCATAGTGGGCGATGAGCATAAACTCCAGGACGTTCTCGTCGCTTTTCACCAGCCGGTAGCGGTCCGGGTAGGTTTCAAGCACCTGGATGGTGGTGCCGTAGGGCATGGGGCGGCTGATGGAACGGTCTACCAGAAGATCGCCGTTGTACTGCTTGAACTTTTGGGGGAATTCGGTGCGCAGCAAAAACTCTTTTGTAAAGAGGGGCAGCACCCGCTTTTCCAGAAAGTTGGACGCATAGGTCACATTGTAAAGGTAATAGGGATCAGGCACGTCGGTGGGCTGGGGGTTCTCGTTGGGGCCGGTGTAGTTCAGATTGCCCGACATGCCGAACAGCCAGGCGGCCGCTTCCGTTGCTTCTTCATAGAGTTGGCGCTGTTCCTCGTTCATAAAGTCCAGCGTGTCAAACACGTCTTCCTCCCCCGCCGCCGGCACCGCCTGGCGGGGGTTTTCACACCAGAAGGTGAGCTGCTCCAGCGTCCGGGTGCAGCGGCCTTTGTTCAGGCCGAAACGCAGCTGCCAGCCGTCCTTTTGGGACACGGTGAGTTCCAGCACCGTGCCGCTGGCGGCGGCGCTTTCCACCGGGGTGAGCACCGCTTGCTCCACCCCCGGCACATCTTCCAGGGCGGTGCAGAGTTCCGCGGCGTTCGGTACATCCACCCGGCTCAGCAAGACCCGGGCGGTAACGGATTCATCGCTGTATTCCCCGCTTTTGGGATAGAAGTAAAACGCCGGGCCTCTCCACTCGGATTCCTGCGAAGGGCTGAAGAAAAGGGAGACCCGGCCGTCCTCTGCCGCCCAATCGCTGAGCAGATAACGCTCCTCCGCAGTGCGGTCGGCAATGACGCCGTAAAGCCCTTCGGGCCAAAGAGCCGTGTAGTCCTCCTCCGTCACAGCGCCGGCGGCCACATCCACCAGCGATGTGCCGCCAAAATGGCGCAGCTCGTGGTCAGCGAAAAGCAGCCGCCCATCGGTGACCACCTGCAGCCGGTCGGGAGAATCCCCCTGCCGCACACCGGTCACCTGGTTTTGGGGCAGGGAGATGTACCGGGCGCTGCCGTCCCCGGCGCGGGTGAGCAGCGCAGTGCCGCCGCTCAGCTCCTTTGCGGTGTAGGCGGCACGCTCTTCCAGCTGCCAGGAGGTATAGCCCTGCTCAAAGGTGCAGGCCCGGGGGTCAGCTCCGCTCTCGGCAAGCAGCAGCGCCGCCGGGTCCTTCTCCTGTTCCGGGGCGGCAAGCGGGGCCGGCACGGAGGATGGTGCGCCCCCGGCGCAGGCGCAAAGGCAGGCCGCCAGGCACAGGGCGGACAAACAGGCCAAAACGCTTTTTTTCATGGCGCACTCCTTTCTCTGCCGAAACAACAGGTCAGTCCGCTGCGGCGCTCTCCGGCGCGGGGGTGGGGTCCAGCATGCCCAGTTCTTCCATGGCCTTGCGCTCCTTTTCCGCAATGTCCGCGGCGGTGTCGGCGTTGGGGATGAAGGGCCCGCCCACCGGCGCGCCGTCGTTCGGGTCAGGCATATAACAGCGGATGGTGTAGCTTTCCAGTGCCGGGCCGGGCACGCCCTCGTTGAACCGGTGGCTCAGCACGCACCGGGAGTCCATGTGCATTTCCAGCAGCGTGCCGGTGTAATAGTCGTTGTCCACCGCGGTGAAGGTGGCTTCCAGCACGCCGGGCAGCGCTTCGATCTGTTCCGCCAGAGCCGGGTCGGGGGCGGCGGTGTTGTTGAAGATCACCGCCATCCGGTAATCGCCGTCCGCCTCGTTGCTCCAGACAGGCGGGAAGTAGAATTCGGTGCCCGTCCATCTTTCGTTTTCTTCGGTGGGTTCAAAGCGGAAGGTCACCGCGTCCTCCGTCACCGTGCATTCGCCGAAGGTATAGTGGTCATCCACGGTGGAGCACTCCCGGCCGTAGACGCCCTCCGGGTAGACGAATTCGTTGTTTTCATAGCTCACCGATTCGCCGGTGTCAAGGTCCACCTTGAACACGCCCATGCCGTTGTGCATGACCTCGTCGCCCCCGTGGATGACGCCGTCGGTGAGGACGTTCAGCAGTCCCGCGTCGTCCACATACATCCCGTCCACAGAACTGTTGTCCGGCAGGGTGATGTAAAAGGCGCTGCCGTCCGGCTTTTCCACCAGCAGGGCCGCCACATTGGGCAGTTCCACCGAGGAGTAAACGGTGCACTCCAGAAATTTGTCCACCGTGTATCTGCTTTCAAAGCGGGTGGCCTCCGGCTTCACGCCGCATTGATCCAGCAGCTGCCGGATGTGGCCCTGTTCCGTTTCGCCGGTTTGTGCGGCGGGCGCGGAGGTGTTTTCCATGCTTTCTGCGGAGGGCGGCGCGGCACAGGCCGAAAGGGCCATCAGAGCCGCGGCGAGGGCGAGGCACAATGCTTTTTTCACGGGGATTCCTCCTTTTTCATTCCTTGGCGTCTATCCTAAAAACGGCGCGGACGGGGCAAAAAATCGCCTTTTTGCGGGGGTTCTCTGCTTTCTCACTTTTGCACAAAAAGGCCCGCATGCGTTGCATGCGGGCCTTTGGACTTGCTTTGGGAGACAGCCCGCCTTTTGAAACAGCCGGAGTGCCGTGGGAAAGCAATAATTATACTAAATGTAATATTTAGCGGTTTTTGTACATCTCTTCGTAGTACTTCTGGTAGTTGCCGCTGGTGACGTTGTTCATCCACTCTTCGTGGGTCAGGTACCAGTCGATGGTCTTGACGATACCCACCTCAAAGGTGGTCTCGGGGTACCAGCCCAGCTCGTTCTTAATTTTTGTGGGGTCGATGCCGTAGCGGCGGTCGTGGCCCAGACGGTCGGCCACATACTTGATGAGGCCCTCGTCAATGCCGTCGTCCTGCAGGCGGTCGTGCAGCTGGGCGATGATGGTCTTGACGATGAAGATGTTGGGCCGCTCGTTGTGGCCGCCCACGTTGTACACCTCGCCGTCACGGCCGCCGTTTGCCACCATGTCGATGGCCTTGCAGTGATCCTCCACATACAGCCAGTCGCGCACGTTCATGCCGTCGCCGTAAACGGGCAGCTGCTTGTGGTGCTTGACGTTGTTGATCATCAGCGGGATGAGCTTCTCGGGGAACTGGTAGGGGCCGTAGTTGTTGGAGCAGCGGGTGATGTTCACCGGCATGCCGTAGGTGTCGTGGAAGGCCATCACGAACATGTCGGCGCTGGCCTTGCTGCTGGAATAGGGGCTGTGGGGGCACAGCGGGGTGGTCTCCATGAAGTAGCCGTCCTCGCCCAGGCTGCCGTAGACCTCGTCGGTGGACACCTGCAGGTACTTCTTGCCCTCGGCCCACTTGCCGTCCTTCAGCCAGGCGTTCTTGGCGCACTGCAGCAGGTTCACGGTGCCCAGCACGTTGGTCTCCACGAAAATTTCGGGGTTGGTAATGCTGCGGTCCACGTGGCTCTCGGCGGCAAAGTTGATGACATAGTCGAAGTCGTATTTCTCGAACAGGCTTGTCACCAGCGCCCGGTCGCAGATGTCGCCCTGCACGAACACGTGGCGCTCGTCGCCCTCCACGTCCTTCAGGTTCTCCAGGTTGCCGGCGTAGGTCAGCTTATCCAGGTTTACAAGGAGTATATCCTTGTATTTATTCAGCATATAGTAAACAAAGTTGGAGCCGATGAAACCGGCGCAGCCGGTGATGAGATATTTTTTCATGGGAGTTTCCCTTTCCTTTCTTATTTGAGGCCGTTCTCGCCGTCCCAGTGGTCGAAGTAGCATTTCAGCGCTTCCTGCCAGGGGCGCATTTCGTTGCCCACGGTGCAGGCCAGCATGCGGTTTTCCAGCGCGCTCCAGGCGGGACGGCTGGCGGCCGCGGGGTGCTTTTCGGCGTACTCGGCGCTGGTGCAGGGGGACACAGTGGCGTCCACTCCGGCCAGGCGGATGATCTCGCTGGCAAAGTCATACCAGCTGCAAACGCCCTCGCCGGTGCAGTGGTAGATACCATAGTCGTGGCTCACCGCCAGCTTGAGGATGTGGTGGGCCAGATCCTCGGCGTTGGTGGGGTTGCCCAGCTGGTCGTTCACCACTTCCAGCTTGCCGAACTTCTTGCCGGCGTTCACCATGGTCTTGACGAAGTTCTTGCCGTTGTAGCCGTAGAGCCAGGCGGTGCGCACGATGAAATAACGGTGGCAGAAGTTGCGCACATATTCCTCGCCCAGAGCCTTGGTGCGGCCGTAGGCGCTCACCGGGCCGATGGGGCAGCTCTCGTCCAGAGGGGTGCTGCCCTCGCCGCTGAACACATAGTCGGTGGAGACGTGAATGAGCCGCGCGCCCACCCGCTCGGCGGCCTGGGCCAGATGGGAGGCGCCCAGGGCGTTCACCTTAAAGGCGGCGTCGGTGCTGGTCTCGCAGCCGTCCACGTTGGTGAAGGCGGCGCAGCTGATGATGGTGTCCGGCTGGTGGCGGCGCACAAAGGCGATGGTGGCGGCCCGGTCGGTGATGTCCAGCTCGGCCACGTCGGTGGGGAGCACGGTGGCGTTTTTCAGCCGCTCGGGCAGGGGACCCAGGCTGCTGCCGCCTTCGGCAAGCT
Source organism: Candidatus Allofournierella pullicola (assembly GCA_019114225.1). GTDB lineage: Bacteria > Bacillota > Clostridia > Oscillospirales > Ruminococcaceae > Allofournierella_A > Allofournierella_A pullicola. Next base: position 16,010 of record DXFW01000035.1, read on the forward strand.
GCCGCTGCAGTTCGGTGCCCAGCTGGCCGCTGGCCCCGGTGATGAGGATCTTCATCTGCGTTCCTTCCTTCTTCTCAATAACGGATTTTGGCGTCGGCCACGCGCTTCAGGTGCTCGCCGTAGGGGCTCTTGCCGTAGCGGGCGGCGCTTTCCAGCAGTTTTTCCTTGCTGATCCAGCCGTTCTTGTAGGCAATTTCCTCGGGGGCGCTGATCTTGATCCCCTGGCGCTTTTCCACCATGCGCACAAAGTCGGCGGCGTCCACCAGGCTGTCCATGGTGCCGGTGTCCAGCCAGGCAAAGCCGCGGCCCAGCAGCTGCACGTCCAGCTTGCCTTCTTCCAGATACATGGCGTTGAGGGTCGTAATTTCCAGCTCGCCCCGGGCGCTGGGCTTGACCTTTTTGGCCTGGGCGCTCACCCGGTTGTCGTAGAAATACAGGCCGGTGATGGCGTAGTTGCTCTTGGGATGGGCGGGTTTTTCCTCCACGCTGATGACCTTGCCCTCGTCGTCAAACTCCACGATACCGAACCGCTCGGGGTCGTTGACGTAGTAGCCGAACACGGTGGCGCGGCCCTTTTCCTCGGCGTTGGCCACCGCGGCCTTCAGGATCCGGGAGAAGCCGTTGCCGTAGAAGATATTATCGCCCAGGATCATGGCGCAGCAGTCGTCGCCGATGAATTCCTCGCCCAGCAAAAACGCCTGGGCCAGTCCGTCGGGGCTGGGCTGCACCTTGTAAGACAGGCGCAGGCCGTACTGGCTGCCGTCACCCAGCAGGTGCTCGAAGCGGGGGGTATCCTCGGGGGTGGAGATGATGAGGATGTCCTGAATGCCCGCCAGCATAAGGGTGGACAGAGGATAGTAGATCATGGGCTTGTCGTACACCGGCAGCAGCTGCTTGGAGGTGACCATGGTCAGGGGATACAGACGGGTGCCGGCGCCGCCGGCCAGAATGATGCCTTTCATACCATTCGCTCCTTTTCGGGCGCGCAAGGCGCCTCTCTTTTTTGCGGCTTACCACAAAGCGGAGCCACTTCCGCTGTTTACATTCTGAGGGCCGCGTCGGACACGGCGGGCCGGAGCCCTTTACAGCCTGAACCCCCACTTGCAGAAATAGCGGCCCATGCTTTTGAGCTGCTGCAAAAAGGGCTTGAGGCTCTTTTGAGGGGCGCGGTGCCAGGCGTGGCAGGCGGTGAACTGGGGCAGGTAGTAAACCAGGCCCTTGCGCCGCGCCTTCTGGGTGATGTCCGCGTCCTCCACATACATGAAGTATTTTTCATCGAAGCCGCCGATGGCTTTGAACACGGCGGTGCGCATGCAGAAAAAACTGCCGGTGCAGAACTCGATGGGGGTGGGTTTGGAAAGGTCCTCGTCCAGCATGGCGTAGTGGTCGCCGAAGCGTTTGAGCCCCGGCACCCCCTGCCGCGCGGCAAGGCCCAGCACGCCGGGCTTGCGTTTGGGCAGCACCTGCTCCCGCCCATCGGGGAAGGTCAGCCGCGGGGTGGCCATCACCGCCTGGGGGTGCTCTTCCAGCCAGCCGCAAAGGCCGCCCAGCACGTCGCTCTCCACAAAGATATCCGGGTTGAGGACGAAGTGATAATCGCTGTCCAGCAAAGGCAGCACCTTGTTGTGGCCCGCGCCGAAGCCCAGATTTTCGGGCAGGCGCAGCACGGAGACATTCTCCGGCCAGGGGTGGGCGGCCAGGGCTTCGCCCGCGCCGTCGGGGCTGGCGTTATCAACAAGATAAAGGGTGAGGGGCGCGGCGGTGTGCCGCAGCACCGACTCGGCGGCGCGGATGACCTCGTCGGCCCCGCCGTAGCACACGATGCAGGCGCTGATCTTCAACGCGCCGCCCCCTTCCGAAATTACAGAAATAGTCGAGTATAGTATACCACAAAGGAGCCGCCGGGGCAACACGGCGCGGCCTCTGCCGCCTTCTTTTTTCCCTTTGGGGCCGTATTGAGAACGGGCGGAAAAGATGGTAAGATGAAGTTGGAACGATTCCCCCTTCTGCCGCAGCCCGGTGTTTTGAATCAGGAGGTGTTTTGCGTGTTCTATGCCCTTGTGTTCGGTATTCTTACGGTCGTTTATGCCTGGCGAGGCACAGCGCAGCTTCTGGGCAAGCGCAGCACGGAGGAAGTGCTCACCGGCAATGTATCCCCCTGTTTGATAAGGCCATGGGCGTGTGCAACCTGCTGGCCGCGCTGGCCTTTGCGCTGCTGGGCGCCAGTTTTTTCATTTTGCGGTCCCCTGTTCCGGCCCTGCTGGTGCACATTCTTTTCCTGTTGGCGGTGCTGCTGGTCATTCTTTTGATGGCCGCCCGCACCTTTTTGCAGCAGGACCATTTTTATTGAATCCCGCCGCTTTGCGCGACAAACAAAAAGCCGCCGCCCTCCTTTCGGAGAGCGGCGGCTCTTGTTTTATCTTGCTCAGCCCTGCTGCTTGCGCTTGGCCTCGATGGCGGCCAGAGCGTCCTTGCGGCTCAGGTTGATACGGCCCTGCTGGTCGATCTCGGTGACCATGACGATCAGCTCGTCGCCCACGGCGACCACATCCTCCACCCGCTCGACACGCTTGGAGTCCAGCTTGGAGATGTGCACCAGGCCCTCTTTGCCCGGGGCGATCTCCACGAAGGCGCCGAAGTTCATCAGACGGGTCACGCGGCCCTTGTAGATGGCGCCCACCTCGGGGTCCTCCACAATGGTCTTGATGGTGTGGATGGCACGGTTGGCGTCGTCCACGTCGATGGCGGAGACGAACACGTGGCCGTCCTCCTCCACGTCGATCTTGCAGTTGCAGTTGGCGCAGATCTCCTGGATGACCTTGCCGCCCTTGCCGATGACGTCCTTGATCTTGTCCACGGGGATGACCATGGACAGCATTTTGGGAGCGTACTTGGACAGCTGCTCGCGGGGAGCGGGGATGACCGGCAGCATGATCTCGTCCAGGATGTAGAGACGGCCCTTGCGGCACTTCTCAAAGGCTTCCTCGATGATCTCGTAGGTCAGGCCGTCGATCTTGATGTCCATCTGGATGGCGGTGATACCCTTGTGGGTGCCGCCCACCTTGAAGTCCATGTCGCCGTGGAAGTCCTCCACGCCCTGGATGTCCAGCATGGTCATCCAGCGCTCGCCCTCGGTGATGAGGCCGCAGCTGATACCGGCAACGGGGGCCTTGATGGGCACACCGGCGTCCATCAGGCTCAGGGTGGAGCCGCAGATGGAGGCCTGGCTGGTGGAGCCGTTGGAGGACAGGACCTCGCTCACCAGACGGATGGTGTAGGGGAACTCCTCCACGCTGGGCAGCACGGGCACCAGGGCACGCTCGGCCAGAGCGCCGTGGCCGATCTCGCGGCGGCCGGGGCTGCGGGGAGCGCGGGCCTCGCCCACGGAGTAGGGCGGGAAGTTGTAGTGATGGAGATAACGCTTGTAAGGCTCGGTGCCCAGGTCGTCCATCAGCTGGCTGTCCTTGGTGGAGCCCAGGGTGGTGACGGTGAGCACCTGGGTCTGGCCACGGGTGAACATGCCGCTGCCGTGCACGCGGGGCAGCAGGCCCACTTCGGCGGCCAGGGGCCGGATCTCGTTGATCCCGCGGCCGTCCACGCGCTTGCCGTCGTCCAGCAGCCAGCGGCGAACCACGAACTTCTGCATTTTGTACATCAGTTCCTCGATGACAGAAGCGCCCCACTGCTCGGCGTACTGGGCCTCCAGCTTCTCGCGGATGGGCAGAAGCCGCGCGTCGCGCACGTTCTTGTCGTCGGTGTCCATGGCGGCCTTGAACTCGTCCAGATACTCCGCCTTCACGGCCTCGAACAGGTCGTGATCCAGCTCCATGTCCTGGAACTCCTTCTTGGGCTTGCCGATCTCGCGCACAATGCCGTTGATGAACTCGATGACCTTTTTGATCTCCACGTGAGCGGCCTTGATGGCGTTCAGCATGGTGACCTCGTCCACCTCGTTGGCGCCGGCCTCGATCATCACGATCTTCTTCTCGGTGGCGGCCACGGTGAGCTGCAGGTCGCTCTTCTCACGCTGCTCCAGGGTGGGGTTCACCACCAGCTCGCCGTCCACCAGGCCCATGAACACGCCGCCGATGGGGCCGGCCCAGGGGATGTCGGAGATGGACAGGGCGATGGAGGTGCCGATCATGCCGGTGATCTCAGGGCTGCAGTCCTGATCCACGCTCATGACGGTCATGGTGACGCACACGTCGTTGCGCATGGTCTTGGGGAACAGAGGACGGATGGGCCGGTCCACCACGCGGCTGGTGAGGATGGCCTTCTCGCCGGGGCGGCCCTCACGGCGCATGAAGCTGCCGGGGATACGGCCCACGGAGTAGAGCTTTTCTTCAAAATCAACGCTCAGGGGGAAGAAGTCGATGCCGTCACGGGGCTTCTCGCTCATGGTGACGTTGCACAGAACGGCGGTCTCGCCGTAGCGCACCAGGCAGCTGCCGTTGGACAGACCGCACATTTTGCCGGTCTCCACCACCAGGGGCCGGCCGGCCAGTTCCATCTCAAAGGTCTTGAAATTGGGGAACGTTTCGTGTTTGGACGCAAATTCCAAAGCCATAGAAAATACCTCCTGTTGTTTTTCGCGGCATGGGGCCGCGGGTCTGTTCGGTGCGGAGGGAGGGTGGCTTTAGCAATAAATCCGGGGTTTTTCCGGGAAGGAAAAGCCCTCGATTTACCGCTAAAAACACGCGACACTCCGCCGTTGCGGGGGGCAAATGACTGCTTTTCGGCCAAAAGCCGAAAAACAGGTAAAAGGCAGGCGGTGCAAACGACCGCCTGCCTTTTGTGACTGTGATTACTTGCGCAGGCCCAGCTTGGCGATCAGGGCGCGGTAACGCTCGATGTCCTTCTTCTGCAGGTAGGCCAGCAGGTTGCGGCGGCGGCCGACCATCTTCAGCAGGCCACGACGGCTGTGATGGTCGTGGGGGTTGGCCTGCAGGTGCTCGTTCAGGTGGTTGATGCGAGCGGTCAGCAGGGCCACCTGCACCTCGGGAGAACCGGTGTCGGTCTCATGCACGCGGGCGGATTCGATGACAGTCTTCTTGTCTTCCATTGTTGTTACCTCGTTTCATTTTATTTGCCGATGACCCGGCGCGGGGCAGCGAGGCGCTCTGTTTCAGAGCATACACCCCGGACTGAGCCACGGTAGCCATAATAGTATAGCACAGCCAAAGGCCGATTACAAGAGGGTTTTTGCCTTTTCCCCTTCTCTTTGGACAAACCAGCGCCGGGCCTCGTCGGCCCAGGCCATCACGGCGGCCCGCAGCTGGCTTGTGTTTTCAAAGCGGCGGCTTTCGGCTATGTAGTCCAGCAGCTCCACCGTGACCTTCCGGCCGTAGAGGCCGCCCTCAAAGTCCGGGATGAAGGTCTCGCAGGTGATGTTGCTGGCGTCGTCGTTCACAGTGGGCCGGCTTCCAAGGCCGGTGACCGAGGGCAGCCAGTGCCCGTCCAGCCGCACCCGGCTCACATAGACCCCCAGCTTCGGCAGCTGAAAGCCCTCCGGGTAGACCTGGTTGATGGTGGGCATGCCCAGCGTATGGCCCAGGCCCTTGCCGTGGCGCACCTCGAAGTCGATGGCGTAGGGCCGGCCCAGCATGGCGGCGGCCTGCCCCATCTCCCCTGCCGCCAGCGCGGCGCGGATCCGGGTGGCGCTGACCGTCTCGCCCTTGTAAAGGGCCATGGGCACCACTTCCACCCGAATGCCCAGGGGGGCGCAGAGCTCGCGCAGCACCTGCACGTTGCCCGCGGCCTTTTTGCCGAAGGTGAAGTTGTCGCCGCAGAAAACAGCCTTTGCGTTGTACATCCCGGCCAGCACGTCGGCGACGAAGGCCTCGGGCGACAAATCGCAGAATTCCTCGAAGGCGGGCTCAAAGAAGTGGTCCGCCCCCAGCTCCCCGACACGGCGGTGCTTTTCCTCGTCGGTGATGAGCCGGCCGCCCTTCATTGTGTGGCCGGCGGGCAGGCTGAAGGTGAACACCGCGGCTTCCAGCCCTTCGGCGCGGGCGCAGTCCACCGCGGCGGAGATGACCGCCCGGTGCCCGATGTGCACCCCGTCAAAAAAGCCCAGGGCCACCGCGCTGCCCCGCCCGAAGGCGGCAGCCGGCAGGGCCGTGAGCCGATGGTAGATCTGCAAGGCGTTTCACGCCCTTTCCACAAACAGTTTTTCGGCGCGCAGGGTGCCGTCCTTCGCTTCGCCCAGGCCCAGAAAGGCCCCGTCGGCGTAGAGCCGCCAGCGGCCCTCGGCCAGGTCCGCCCGGCGGGCGGGCGCGCCGTTCAGCAGGCGGGCGGTCTCCTTTTCGCTCACTTGGGCGGCGGGCAGGTGGCTGAACACCGTGTCCACCCCCAGCAGCAGCTTTTCCAGTTCGCCCGCTTCCTTCGCCGCCTGGATGGTCTCCAGCGTGACGCAGCCTTCCAGCGTGAACACGCCCGCGCGGGTACGCCGCAGCGCCGCAAGGCAGGCGGGGCAGCCCAGGGCCGTGCCCAGATCTTCCACCAGGGTGCGCACGTAGGTGCCCTTGCTGCACTCGATGTCGATGACAAAGCGGTCGGCAACGGTCTGCTCCACCAGCTCCAGCCGGTAGAAGGTGACCGGGCGGGCCGGCCGTTCCACCGTCTTGCCCTGGCGGGCCAGCTTGTAAAGGGGCACGCCGCCGATCTTCACCGCCGAATACATGGGCGGGGTCTGCATTTGCGGGCCGAGAAAGGCCGTCAGCGCTTTTTCCACCGCCGCCGCGTCGGGGATGTTCTCCCCTGTGGCCACCGGCGTGCCGGTGACATCGCCGGTGTCGGTGGCGAGGCCGAAGCGAACCTCGGCCCGGTAGGCCTTGTCGTGGTCCGGCTGCAGGTCCACCGCCTTGGCGGCCATGCCCACAAACACCGGCAGCACGCCGGTGGCCATGGGGTCCAAAGTGCCGGAATGGCCCAGTTTGCGGGTGGCCAGCACGCCGCGGAGTTTTGCGATCACGTCAAAGCTGGTCCAGCCGGCGGGCTTGTCCACCGGCAGGATTCCGCACAGGGAGCTCATTCGTCCTCCCCTGCGCTCTCGGCGCAGCGGGCCAGCTCTTTTTCCACCTCAGCCAGCACGGCGGCCTTGGCGTTTTCCAGGTTGCCCTCCAGCTCGCAGCCGGCGGCCTGCTCATGGCCGCCGCCGCCCAGCCGACGGGCGATGGCGCAGGCGTCCACGCCTTTGACGGTGCGAATGCTCACCTTGTAGCTGCCGGCGGGCATTTGGCGCAGGGTGACGCCCACCCGCACGCCCTCGATCTTGCGGGGCAGGCCGGTGACGCCTTCCAGGTCCTCCACCGAAACGCCGGAGGCCGCGATCTGCTCCCGCGTCATGGAGATAAGGGCGCACTGCTGGTCGAAGTAATATTCCAGGTTTTCCAGGGCGGTGCGCTCGATGGCGATACGGCCCTTGGATTTGTTTTCGAACAGCAGGGGGTTCAGCTCTTCCACCCGGGCGCCCGCCTCCATCAGCGCCGCCGCCACCTTGTGGGTGTGGGCGGTGGTGTTGCCGAAGAGGAAGCAGCCGGTGTCGGTGGAAAGGCCGGTGTAGAGGCAGTCGGCGATGACCGGGGTGATGGTCACCTGCATGGCCTCCAGAAGCTGGTAGATGATCTCGGCGGTGGCGGCGGCGGACGCGTCCAGATACATGGTGTCGGCATAGCCGCTGTTGGAACCGTGGTGGTCGATACACAGGTCCACCCGGTCGGAATAGGGTTTCACCCCGTCGCCGAACAGCTGAATGCTGGCCACATCCACCGCAACGATGTAGCCCGGCTCGAACTGGCCGGTGTACATCTCCGCCTGCATGTAGGAATAGCGGGCGGGGATGGGGTCGGAGCAAAGCAGCGCCGCCGTTTTGCCAAGGCCCTTGAGGGCGTGATACAGCGCGGCGGAGGAACCCACCGTGTCGCCGTCGGGATTTTTGTGGCACAAGATCAGCACGTTCTCTGCATGGAGCAGGCGGCTGATCAGGCTCAGCAATTCCAGAATCTCACTCATGATTACTCCTTGTTTTGCCGCTGCACGGCGGGGCCGTTCAGCCTTCCTCCTCTTTGTGGAGGCCGGCCAGCAGCTCGTTGATGTGGGCGGCATAGGCCGCGCCGTCGTCCCGCAGGAACACAAAGCGGGGCGCCTTGCGGATGTGCATGCGGCGGGAAATTTCGGTGCGCACATGGCCGGCGGCGCGGTTGAGCGCCGTCACGGCCTGTTTCGCGGCTTCCTCATCGCCCAGCACGCTGACGAAGGCCCGGGCCTGGTCCAGGTCCTGGGTGACTTCCAGCCGGGTGATGGTGAGCAGGCCGCCGGCAAGGCGGGGGTCCTTCATCTGCCCCACAATGCCGATCAGCTCCCGCTTCATGTCCTGGGCCAGACGGCCCTGATTCTTCGGATTGGGCATGGTGTCACCTCATCAGTCCCGATACTCTTCCAGGATGAACGCCTCGAAGATATCGCCCTCTTTGATGTCGGAGAATTTCTCCAGCGTCACGCCGCATTCGTAGCCCTGGGCAACTTCCTTCACATCGTCCTTGAAGCGGCGCAGGCTGGCGATCTCGTCCTCGGTGACCACGATACCGTCGCGCACGACGCGGATCTTGCTGGAGCGGGTGATCTTGCCCTCCAGCACGTAGCTGCCGGCCACCAGGCCCACGCTGCTGATCTTGTAGACCTGACGCACTTCCAGACGGCCCTGCTCCACCTCGCGGATCTTGGGGGCCAGCATGCCCTTCATGGCGTCGGTGACGTCGTTGATGGCGTCGTAGATCACGCGGTACATCCGCATTTCCACTTCGGCCTGGGCGGCCTCTTCCTTGGCCACGGGGTCGGGACGCACGTTGAAGCCGATGATGATGGCGCCGGAAGCGTTGGCCAGCATGACGTCGGACTTGTTCACCGCGCCCACGCCGGTGTGGATGACCTTCACCCGCACCTCGTCGTTGCTGATCTTCTCCAGGCTCTGCTTCACAGCCTCGGCGCTGCCCTGCACGTCCGCCTTGACGATGATGTCCAGCTCCTTGCGCTCGCCCTCGGCGATCTGGCTGAACAGGTTATCCAGAGTGACCTTCTGGTAGGTGCTGAACTGGCGCTCCTTGGCCTCGGCGGCACGCTTGTCGGCCAGCTCGCGGGCCAGCTTCTCGTCCGCCACCGCGTCGAACAGATCGCCCGCGGCGGGCACTTCGGTGAGGCCGGTGATCTCCACGGGGGTGGAGGGGCCGGCGGTCTCGATGAACTGACCCTTGTCGTTCTTCATGGTGCGCACACGGCCCACGGCGGTGCCGGCGATGATGCAGTCGCCCTTGTGCAGGGTGCCGTTCTGCACCAGAATGGTGGCCACGGGGCCCTGGCCCTTGTCCAGCCGGGCCTCCACCACGGCGCCCTTGGCGCGGCGGTTGGGATTGGCCTTCAGCTCGCGCACTTCGGCCACCAGGTTGATGTTCTCAAGCAGGTCGGGAATGCCCGCGCCGGTGAGGGCGGACACAGGCACGCAGATGACGTCGCCGCCCCACTGCTCGGGGACCAGCTCGTACTGGGTGAGCTGCTCCATGACCCGCTCGGGGTTGGCGGTGGGCTTATCCATCTTGTTGATGGCCACGATCACCGAGACCTGGGCGGCCTTGGCGTGGTTGATGGACTCCACGGTCTGGGGCATGATACCGTCGTCGGCGGCCACCACCAGAACGGCGATGTCGGTCATGTTGGCGCCGCGGGCACGCATGCTGGTGAAGGCCTCGTGGCCCGGGGTGTCCAGGAAGGTGATGGTCTTGCCGCCGGCCTTGACCTGGTAAGCGCCGATGTGCTGGGTGATACCGCCGGCCTCGCCCGCGGTCACATGGGTCTTGCGGATGGCGTCCAGAATGGAGGTCTTGCCGTGGTCAACGTGGCCCATGACCACCACGACGGGAGGACGCTCCACCAGATCGGCGGCGTTGTCCTCTTCCACCTCGAACAGGCGCTCCTCGATGGTGACATGCACCTCTTTTTCCACCTTGGCGCCGAACTCCTCGGCCACGATGGCGGCGGTGTCGAAGTCCACCACTTCGCTGACGGAGGCCATCACGCCCAGGCCCATCAGCTTCTTGATGACGTTGCTGGCGGTCTGCTTCAGGCGGCTGGCCAGCTCGCCCACGGTGATCTCGTCGGGGATCTGCACCTTCAGCTGGGCCTTGCGGGCCTTCTCCAGCTGAATGCGCTGCAGGCGCTCGGCCTCGGTCTCCCGCTTCTTCTGGAAGGGCTGACGGCCGCGGTTCTTGTTGTTGGTGAACTTCTGCTTGTTGCCGGCAGGAGTGGGCTTGCGGCGGTTCTCCACGTTCTTGGTGCCCGCCAGCTCGGTGTACTTCTCGTTGAACTTGTCCAGGTTCACGTCCACGGTGCGGGTGTCCACCACTTTGGTCACCACTTCACGCTTGGGCGCGGGGGCCTCGGCCTCGGGCTTCTTCTCCGCCTTGTGCTTGGGACGGGGCATTTCCACCACGGTGCCGTCGGCCTTCTTCAAAATCTCGCTTTCCTTGGGCTTGGGCTTGGGCGCGCTGTCCAGATATTCGGACAGGTCGGCCTCGGCACTCTCCTGGGTCAGGCGCTCAAAGACGTAGTTCAGCTCGGCTTCGTCCAGATTCGCGCCCACCTTCTTGGGCTCGCCGCCCAGGTCGGCCAGCATGTCGATGATCTGCTTGGCGGGTTTGTTCAGGTCTTTCGCGACCTCGCTCACTTTGTATTTAATGATCATGCGTTGTCCTCCTTGTTCTGCTCGAGGCTGCGGCGGCACAAAACGGCCAGCTGCTCGTCGGTCACGGCATAAACGCCAACCTTTTTCCAGGTGACGGCGCACAGGTCCGCCTGGGCGAGGGGCATTTGAAGGCAGGGGGCCAGGTCTTCGCAGTTCCGGCGCACCCGCTTGGCGGTGCCTTCGCTCACATCGCTGGCCAGCAGCACCAGATGGGCTTTGCCCCGGTACACGCTGTCCATCACGGCGTCGAAGCCCAGCACCAGCCTGCCCGCTTTTTTGCACAGCGACAGGGCAGAAAACAGTTTTTGATTATTTGTTTCCACTTTGGGCTCCTTCTATCTCCTGTTCGATCCGCTCGTAGACCTCGGGCGGGATCTGGGCCTCAAGCGCCCGCTCCAGGCGCTTGGCCTTGCGTGCCTTGGCCAGGCACTGGGCGCTGGGGCACAGGTAGGCGCCCCGGCCGGGCATTTTGCCCACGCGGTCCAGGGCGATCTCGCCCTGGGGGCTGCGCACCACCCGCACCAGCTCTTTTTTGGGCTTCTGCTCGTTGCAGCCGGTGCAGCGGCGCAGCGGGATCTTTCGTTGTTGCACGGGGCAGCTTCCTTTCTTTTAATAGTATGAACGGCGGCGGAGCGTTCAGTCCTCGGTGTCCTCGCCGTAGTAACCGCTCTCGGGGCGGATGTCGATGTTGTAGCCGGTGAGCCGGGCGCACAGGCGGGCGTTCTGGCCCTTGTTGCCGATGGCCAGGCTCAGCTGATGGTCGGGCACGGTGACCCGGCAGGCCTTGCGCTCGCCCTCGAGGATTTCAACTTTCAGCACCTTGGCGGGGCTGAGGGCCGCGCCGATGAACTCGGTGATGTCCTCGCTCCAGCGGACCACGTCGATCTTCTCGCCGTGCAGCTGCTCCACGATCTGGTTGACGCGGGCGCCGTGAGCGCCGATACACGCGCCCACCGGGTCCACGTTCTCGTCCTTGGACCAGACGGCCATCTTGGTGCGCACGCCCGCCTCGCGGCTGATGGCGCGGATCTCCACGGTGCCGTCAAAAATTTCGGGCACTTCCATCTCAAACATGCGCTTGACCAGCTGCTCGCTGGTGCGGCTGATGATGATACGGGGGCCGCGCTCGGTGACCACCACGTCCTTGACGTAGACCTGCACATGCTGGCCCTCGTAGAACTCCTCGCCGGGGACCTGCTCGGAGCGGGGCAGCACCGCCTCGCCCTTGCCCATGTCCAGCACCACAATGCCCTTTTCGCCGTCGATACGCACCACCTGGGCGGTGACGATCTCGTGGGCCTTGGACTGCATTTCGCTGTACAGCTGGCTGCGCTCGGCCTCGCGGATGCCCTGACGGATGACGTGCTTGGCGGTCTGGGCGGCGATACGGCCGAACTCCTTGGTCTTGAGGGGGGTCACCACACGCTGGCCCACCTGGTAGGTCTTGCGGATGGCGTGGGCCTGCTCCAGGCTCAGCTGGGTGTGGGGGTTCTCCACCTCTTCCACCACGTCCTGCACCAGATTGACGGTGAAGCGGCCGTTCAGCGGGTCGATCTCCACCAGAACGTTCTCGTCCTCCACCTCGTAGTCCTTCTTGACGGCGATGACGATGGCAGCCTTGATTTTTTCAATCAGGTATTCGGGGGAGAGGCCGCGTTCCTTGCCAAGCATATTCAGGGCCTCAAAAAACTCTGCGTTCATTTTTTCTGTTTCCTCCAATTTTGACCGGCCGCATTCCGGGCCGTAGAATTTTGAAAGGCGCTCACAGCGCCGGGATCAGAACAGGTCCTCGTCGTCGCAAAGCTTCACAAAGCTTGCGTCCGCGAGGGCGAAGGTGACGGGGCCGGAAGGGTCTTCCAGAGTGACGAGGCCGTCGGCGAAGGCCAGCAGCGTGCCCTCCACCTCCCGCGCGCCGTCCGCGTTCGGGCGGATGAGCCGGGCGGCGATCTTCTGGCCCACATAAGGCCCGAAATGCTCCGGCCGGGTGAGCCGGCGGCCGAGGCCGGGGCTGCCCACTTCCATGTAGTAGCTCTGGTCGATGGGGTCGGCGGCGTCGATCACCGGGTCGATGGCCCGGCTCACCGCTTCGCAGGTGTCGGTGTCCAGCGGGGTGTCCCGGTCGATGAAGATCCGCAGGAACCAATCCGGCCCCTCCTTTTCAAAGCGCACGTCCCACAAGCGCAGGCCCATGCCCTCCACCACCGGGCGCACCAGCTGCTCCACCGTGCGCACCGTGTTTTTGCCGCCGTTTCCTTTCGCCATGGCAAAACCTCCCAAACATGCAAAGAGAGCGAGCCTTGCGGCTCACTCTCCAGTTAAACATTCTTACCTTGGCATTATACCACGCCGTTTTGGCTTTTGCAAGCCTTTGCCGGCGCGGTTTTTGGCTCTTTTTGCTGTTTTGGCGCCTGTTTGGCTCACAGCGCCCACTCGCCGTTCTCAAAAATGGTCACGGTGCGGCCGTCCTTGCACAGGCCGGTGATGGTCATGTCGGCGGAGCCCACCATCACGTCCTCATGGATGGCGGAGTCGTTCACGCCCAGGGCCAGCAGCTCGTCCTTGCTCAGGTTAATGCCGTTCCTGACGGTGCCGGGATAGCCCGCGCCGAAGGCGATGTGGCAGGCGGCGTTCTCGTCGAAGAGGGTGTTGTAGAACAAAACGCCGCTGCGGTTGATGGGGCTGGAGGCGGGCACCAGGGCAATTTCGCCGATGTGGGCCGCGCCCTCGTCGCTTTCCAGCAGCTGGGCCAGCAGCTCGTCGTTCTTTTCGGCGGAGTGGGCCACCACCTTGCCGTCCTTGAAGGTCACCGAGAAGCCCTCGATGAGCTGGCCGTTGTAAACATAGGGCTTGGTGCCCTTCACAACGCCGTCCACATGCAGGCGGTGGGGCGCGGTGAACACCTCTTCGGTGGGGATGTTGGGGATGAAGGGAATGCCGTTGCCCGCAACGCTGGCCGCGCCTTCCCAGGTGTGGGTGTCGGCAAGGCCCACCACCAGGTCGGTGCCGCCCGCGCTGGTCATGTGAATGCTCTCAAGATCCAGGGCGTTCAGCTTGTCGCGGTTTTCGCTCATGCGGGCGGTGTGCTCCTTCCACACGGCCACAGGGTCGGAGTCCGCGTCAATGCGGCAGACCTCGAAAATCAGCTGCCACAGCTTTTCCACCGCGGCCTGCGGCTCCATGCCGGGGAACACCACCGTGGCCCAGGCGGAGCTGGGGATGGCCACCACGCACCACTGGATGAGGTCGTTCATGGTGTACTTGCGCCAGGGCTCCAGCGCGGCGCGCCGGGCCAGGCTGACCCGGTTCAGCTTGCCCGCGTCCAGGCCCGCCAGCGCCTCGGGGTCGTCGGCGTGGATGTTCAGCACGCAGGCGCCGCCCTCGCTCTCCACATAGTCCAGATAGCTGCGCAGCACGTGGGGCTTCACGTCGCAGAGGGTCTCTTCGCTGGCTTTCTCCATGCGCACGCGGGTGAGCTGCTCATCGGAGTACTTCACCACCACGTCCGCCGCGCCGGCGGAAAAGGCGGCCTCGGCGCAGGCCCGGGCAAAGAAGGCGGCCTCCACCGGGCTCTGGATGATGAGGGTCTGGCCGGGGCCCACGTTCACCCCCACCTTCACAATGAATTCGGCGTATTTTTTCATCAGGTTCTTGTCCATGTGCTATCTCCTTTCCCCCGGCTTTTGACGGGAGGCAATGTGTTCAGTATGGGCGCAAAAAGGGCTCACCACACCAGCGACAGCAGGGTGGTCAGAATGCCCGCAACGCCGATGGCCACGCTGCTCATGGCGCCCTGCACCTGGCCCATCTCCATGGCCCGGCCGGTGCCGATGGCGTGGCTGGCGCTGCCGATGGCCACGCCTGCGGCCACCGGGTGCTCCTCCAGCCGGAAGAGCCTGACCAGCAGCGGCGCGAAGGCCGCGCCGGTGATCCCGGTGAAGAGCACGCAGAGGGTGGTGACGGCGGGCACGCCGCCCCCCGCCTCGCTGAGGGCGATGGCGATGGGGGTGGTGACGCTGTGGGGCAGGACGCTGTTTGTCAGCGAAGCGTCCAGCACCAGCAGGCGGCACAGCCCCGCGGCCACCAGGGCGTTGGCCAGCGCGCCGGCGGCGCAGCCCAGCACCACCGGCCAGAAGTTTTCTTTCAGCACCTGCCGCTGCCGCCAGACCGAGAGGCCCAGGGCCGCGGTGGCGGGCAAAAGCAGCATGTCCAGATAGTCCGCGCCTTCGCGGAACCATTCCAGCGGGATATCAAAGGCGGTCAGCGCTGCCACCGCCAGGGCGATGGCCACCACCAGCGGGTGGACCAGCGGGTGCTTTGCCTTGGCCGCCACCCAAAGGCCCGCCTGCCAGCAGGCGGCGCAGAGGGCAATGCCGAACACGGCGTTGTTACAGATCAGTTCCTTCACGGCGGCCTCCCTTTTGAATGCGCTGCACCAGCCGCACGGTGAGGGCGGCGGCGGCAAAGGTGAAAAAGCCGCTCACAAGGCAGACCGCCGCAAGGGCGGCGCCGCTGGAAGTCAGCAGATCCAGGTGTTCCAGCAGGTCCACGCCGGCGGGCAGGAACAGAAAGGTCAGGTGCCCCTGCAAAAAGTCGCACAGGCCGGCCACAGAGCCTTCCTTCACCAGCCCGACGCCCAGAAGGCCGGCCAGCAGCAGGATGGCCAGCACGCTGGCGGGCAGGGTGAAGGGCAGCAGGCCGCTGATCACCGTTGCCAGAAGGCAGATACCGAATACGATGAGTATCTGGCGGATGACGTTCATTCTCTCTCCTCGTTTGACCGAAAACGGGGCCTGCCGCTGTCGGCAGGCCCCGCCCTGTTTCAGGGCCGCTCGGCCTTAAAACTCGATCTTCTTCTCGATGTAGTCCTTGACCTCGGCGATGGGCAGACGCACCTGCTCCATGGTGTCGCGGTCGCGGATGGTCACGCAGCCGTCGCCGGCCTTCTCGCCGTCGCCGAAGGTGTCGAAGTCCACGGTGACGCACAGCGGGGTGCCGATCTCGTCCTGACGGCGGTAACGCTTGCCGATGGAGCCGGTCTCGTCGTAGTCCACCATGAAGTGCTTGGCCAGCTCCTGCCAGATGGGCCGGGCCTGCTCGCCCAGCTTCTTGCTCAGGGGCAGCACCGCCGCCTTGTAGGGCGCCAGCGCCGGGTGCAGGCGCAGCACGACGCGCTTGTCGTTCCTGGCCTCGTCCACGATCTCTTCGTCATAGGCCTCGCACAGGAAGGCCAGGGCCACACGGTCGGCGCCCAGGCTGGGCTCGATGACGTAGGGGATGTAGTGCTCGTTGGTCTCGGGGTCGAAGTATTCCAGGCTCTTGCCGCTGGCCTCCTGATGGCGGCCCAGGTCGTAGTCGGTGCGGTCGGCAATGCCCCACAGCTCGCCCCACTCGGTGAACGGGAAGGCGTACTCGATGTCGGTGGTGGCGCGGGAGTAGAAGGCCAGCTCGGCGGGGTCGTGGTCGCGCAGGCGGAGGTTCTCCTCCTTAAGCCCCAAGCTCAGCAGCCAGTTCTTGCAGTAGTCCTTCCAGTAGGCGAACCACTCCAGGTCGGTGCCGGGCTTGCAGAAGAACTCGCACTCCATCTGCTCGAACTCGCGGGTGCGGAAGGTGAAGTTGCCCGGGGTGATCTCGTTGCGGAAGGCCTTGCCCACCTGGCACACGCCGAAGGGCAGCTTGCGGCGGGTGGTGCGCTGGATGTTGGCAAAGTTCACGAAGATACCCTGGGCGGTCTCGGGCCGCAGGTAGCAGGTGGAGGAGGAGTCCTCGGTGACGCCGATGGCGGTCTTGAACATCAGGTTGAACTTGCGGATGGGGGTGAAGTCGTGCTTGCCGCACACCGGGCACACCACATCCTCATGGGTGGCAATGAACTCGTCCAGCTCTTCCTGGCTCATGGCGTCGGCGTTCACCTCGGGGTGAGCGTCCTCCACCAGCTTGTCCGCCCGGTGGCGGGCCTTGCAGCTCTTGCAGTCCAACAGGGGGTCGGAGAAGCCCGCCACATGACCGGTGGTCACCCAGGTCTGGGGGTTCATAATGATGGCGGCGTCCAGGCCCACGTTGGTGGGGCTTTCCTGCACGAATTTCTTCAGCCACGCCTTTTTCACGTTGTTCTTGAATTCCACGCCCAGGGGGCCGTAGTCCCAGCTGTTGGCCAGGCCGCCGTAGATCTCGCTGCCGGCGAAGACGAAGCCCCGGCTCTTGCACAGAGCCACGATGGTGTCGAAGTTCTTTTCACGATTGTTCATTGCGCATTTACTCCTTTTCCGCGCCGCTGGCTGCGGCGTGATGATTTGGGTCTTTTACCAGTGTAAGCCCGCCGGGGCCGTTCGTCAAGACAAATCGGGCGGGAGTTTGCCCGGGAAATAAAAAAGCCCGCCCTTTCGGGCGGTGCGTTCTTTCTTCCTTCTCGTCACGGCTTTGTCTGTTCAAGGCCCTTTTGCAGCATGCGCAGGGTGATGGCCACGATCGCGCCCCAGATCACCCCGCTGGAGGCAGCGGAAACCGGCAGCATTCCGTTTTCGTCCGCCGCCGTGCGCTCCACCATGATGAGGGTGTTCTGCAGCGTCAGCACCGCCACCAGCGCGTCGATGAAATTGACCGTGCGCAGCTCCGCCAGCAGGATGTTGCCGCCGGGATTGCGCCGCAGCCGCCCAATGTGCAGGGAGGCCGCGGTGACCTTCCAGGTGGTATAGGCCGCCATGGCGATGGCCGGGATCAGCCCCAGGTCCACCGGTTTTTCCAGCACCACCATCATGGAAACAGGCAAAATCAGCGCCAGGTCCAGCACCAGCAGCAAAACGGAACTGACCAGAAAGGTGCGGCGGCGGCAGCGCTCCTGCTCCGGAGCCGGGCGGGCGCGGACGCGGCGTTCCGCCAAAAGGGCGCTGCCCCGCACCGCCGTGAGCAGAAGATAAAACCCGGCAATGCTCTTGTGCCAGACCGACCCGCAGCGGATCCCCAGGTACCCGTTGTACACCGCAAAGAGCGCCGTGCACGCAAAGGAGGCTCCGGCGCTGAGCAGGGTGCGGCGGGCGTAGTCTTCCCGCCAGGTGCGCAGCAGACGCACGGCCCGGCCGTTACGTTTCATGGGAGCCGTCTTTGGGCCGCACGCAGGCTTCGATGATACCGGCGACCATCTCCACATCGTCCGCGCAGTCCCGCCGCAGCCACTTCTTGACGATGGCGGCAATGCCCTCCACATAATAAACCATGTAGTAGGGGCGGTGGGCGGCCGGGATCTCGAACCGCTCCAGGATGGGGCCGAGGATGTGCTGTTTCAGCTCTCCGTAGCGGGCGTCCACCTGCATGCTGGCGGGGGCGCGGAAGGCCGCCCGGTAGACCTTTTTGTTGTCGCGGATGAAGCGCAGGTAGGGCAAAAGATACTCCCGGGTGACCAGCACCAGCTCTTCCCGCTCCCGGCGGTCCAGATCGCCCAGGAGCTCTTCGCCCCGGCGGGGAAAATAGGACTCAAAGCGCCTGTTGATCGTTTCCATGGTCTCATTCACCAGGTCGGCGATGGTCTCATAGTGCAGATAGAAGGTGGAGCGGTTCACGCCCGCCCGGTGGCATATCTCCTTCACCGTGATATACTCCAGGTCTTTCTCCTCCAGCAGCGCGATGAGCGCCTCATCCATCCGCAAGGCGGTGTTAAAGTATTTGCTCTCGGATTTGTTCATCCTGCCGCCCTCCCCGCGGTCATTCCCCTGCTTCGCTGATCTCCCGGGCCAGCTGCATGATCTCAAAGGCGTATTTTTCCTTGCCCGAGCGCAGGAGTTTTTTGTAGATGGGATAGTTGAGGCCCACGCCCACGATCCCCAGTATGCCCAGAAGGATCCCGGCGCCCGTCATCAAAACGCCGCCGTCTCCGATCACCTGCATGGACAGGCACATCCCCACCCCCAGGACCAGCGTCATCAGAAGGCCGAAGCCGTAGGCGAAGATGTTGGCCGGGGCTTTGGCCCGGCGGTCCAGCTTGCGCAGGGCGACGACTTTGGAGGTGTCTTTGGGTGCGTATTCGTTGGCAATGGCTTCTGCAAAGATTTTGTCGGTATTCATTTTAGGTTTCTCCTCTGTGATGTGGTTTCGCAGCTGCTGATACCATCATAGAGGACGCGGGGCAAAAAAGGAACGACACCCTTCGCCTTTTGTGACGATTTTAGGCCGGGGCTTTGAAAAATGTGCCGCAAGCCCATTGGCCGCCCCTTGGGCGGCCGGGGCCCCCGCGGAAGTTTGCGGAGCAAAATTTCGCGGGGAAGCGAGGAGCAGCAGCGGAGTGAGCGCGACGGTGACTTTTTGCAAAAAAAGTCGCCGCAAGCGATATGTTGCTCGTGGCCGCCCCTTGGGCGGCCGGGGCCCCCGCGAAAATTTGCAAAGCAAAATTTCGCGGGGAAGCGAGGAGCAGCAGAATGAGCGCGCGATGATTTTTTATAAAAAAATCGTCGCAAGCGATATGTCGCTCATGGCCGCCCCCTGGGCGGCTGGGGCCCCCGCGAAAATTTGCGAAGCAAAATTTCGTGGGGAAAAGGAGGAGCAAGGGAGCGGGCGGATGACGCTTTTTTGAAAAAAAAGCGTCGGAGCAAAGCGAACTTTGCTCCGACGCGGTGGTGCCTCCGATCGGAATCGAACCAATGACACGGGGATTTTCAGTCCCCTGCTCTACCAACTGAGCTACAGAGGCAAAAAAATGGAGCGGCTTACGAGGCTCGAACTCGCTACCTCCACCTTGGCAAGGTGGCGCTCTACCAGATGAGCTAAAGCCGCACGTGGTCGGGATGACAGGATTTGAACCTGCGGCATCCTGCTCCCAAAGCAGGCGCGCTACCGAACTGCGCTACATCCCGTTGGCCGGGGCCGGGCTGCGTCCTGTCGTTTTGAGAACTGCGCCGTGTCCCGTGCTGAGCCGCCGGGAGTGCCTTGCGGGGGCCGCCCGGCAGGGCGCTTTTGCTATTATAACCGATTCGTCCCCCCGCGTCAATGCGGAGGGACGAAATTTTTTATTTTTCCTGCGCGGCCCGTTTTTCCTCGGCCTCTTCGGTGATGTCCTGGATCTCCGCCTGCCGCCGCTCCAGCTCCTGCTCCATCTGGGATTCCTCGGTCTTGATCTCCCAGTGGATGAGGAAGGTCAGCGCCGCCCGCAGCACGATGATGGCGGCCACCAGCCCGATCTCGGTGAATTCGCGCACCACAACAGTGCGCAAGATCTCGCTGCCCAGCTTGAATTCCAGGCCCATGGCCATGCCCTTGGCCAGCTTGAGGCGGGTCAGGGGGTCACGGCGGATATAGTTCAGAATGCCCTGCAGCGCCGCCACAACGATGACGCCCACGCCGATGAACTCCAGCAGCACCACCGACAGGTTCACCAACGTCACCAGGCCCTCGTGGAGCTGCTCATAGAGCGTGCTGAAAAACATCGGGTCGGCATTCGTCACCGCTTGGGGGATCGGGGTCGGGATCGGGGTCGCCATCGGAGCCATGCCCGCCATCAGTTCCATGTTCCTTCCTCCTTGCGCCCGCAGGCCGCAACGCCGGGCGCTTTCGTTTTGTAATATAATAAGTATATCAGATGTTCCGACGTTTGCATAGGCCCAGCGTGCGCGCAAAAAAGGCTCCGCCGCAATCGGCGGAGCCTTTTTTCAGTTTCAGCGGTACATGCCGTTGGCCTGCATATAATCCGCGATCTGCTTGCCGTGGTGCTGTTCCTGCTGCTGAATGCCGCTGAGCACCTGGCGGCTCTTCTCGTCGCAGAATTCGAACACCGAGGTGTTGTACACCGCCGCCACATACTTCTCGGTGGCCAGCAGGTCCGCCAGCAGATAGGCGTCCTGCTTTTTGCCCGCGCGGGTGGCGGTGGAGCGGGGCGCGGCCTGCTGTTTGGCCGCCTTGGGCTGGGTGGCCGCCGGGGCGGGCACCTTGCCCGCCAGCATGTCGGTCACGGTGTCGTAATGGTTCTGCTCCGCCTTGGCGATCTGGCCCAGCATGGTCTTGAGGGCCGGGTCACAGGCGGCCTCGGCGGCCTTCTGGTACTTTTCGGCACACAGTTTTTCCTCGTTCTGCAAGTCCTTCAAAAGGCTCTGTTCCTTTTTGGTCATGGGCATGTTTTTCTCTCTCCTTTTTTCGCGTTTTGCGCGGTATGGTGTCAGTGTTCCCCAAAAACTGCCCGCTATGCGAAAAAAGCCCGGCGGCCCGAAAAGGGCCGCCGGGGCGGTGGGTTATGTATGAGTTCAGTCCTCCACCCAGTCCTTGGCGCGGCGCACGGCCTTGTGCCAGCCGGCCACCAGCTTCTCCCGCTTTTCTTCTTCCATGGCGGGCTCGTAGAGTTTGTCCAGCGTCCACTGGCGGCGGATGTCGTCCAGGCTGGACCACACCCCGGTGGCCAGGCCCGCCAGATAGGCCGCGCCCAGGGCGGTGGTCTCCCGGATCATGGGCCGGCGGATGGTGCGGGCCACGATGTCCGCCTGGAACTGCATGAGGTAGTTGTTGGCGGAGGCGCCGCCGTCCACCCGCAGCTCCCGCAGCTGAATACCGGTGTCCTGCTCCATGGCCCACAGCACATCGGCGGTCTGGTAGGCGATGGACTCCAGGCTGGCCCGGATGATGTGGTTGCGCCCCGCGCCCCGGGTCAGGCCCAGAATGGCGCCCCGGGCGTACATGTCCCAGTGAGGCGCGCCCAGCCCGGTGAAGGCGGGCACCACATAAACGCCGGCCGAGTCCTTCACTTTGGTGGCGAAATACTCGGTGTCCGACGCTTCGGTGATGAGGTGCAGCTCGTCCCGCAGCCACTGGACCACCGCGCCGCCCACGAACACGCTGCCCTCCAGGGCGTACTGCACCTTGCCCTCCCGGCCCACGGCGATGGTGGTAAGCAGGCCGTTCTTGCTCTGGTACATCCTCTCGCCGGTGTTCATCAGAAGGAAGCAGCCGGTGCCGTAGGTGTTTTTGGCCTCGCCCGGCTCAAAGCAGGTCTGGCCGAAGAGGGCGGCCTGCTGGTCGCCGGCAATGCCCGCGATGGGCACCTCCACCCCCTGGATGTTCACATGGCCGTAGACCTCGCTGCAGCTTTTGACCTCAGGCAGCATATTCATGGGAATACCCAGCCGGGCGCAGATGGCCTTGTCCCAACACAGATCCTTGATGTTATAAAGCATGGTGCGGCTGGCGTTGGTGTAGTCGGTCACATGCACCTTGCCGCCGGTGAGCTTCCAGATGAGCCAGGTGTCCACGGTGCCGAAGAGCAGCTTGCCCGCCTCGGCCTTTTCCTTGGCGCCGGGCACGTTTTCCAAGATCCACTGGATCTTGGTGGCGGAGAAATAGGCGTCCACCAAAAGGCCGGTGTGGTCCTTCACATAGGCGGTGAACTCCGCGTCCTCTTTCAGTGTTTCGCACAACGCGGCGGTGCGCCGGCACTGCCACACGATGGCGTTGTAGACCGGGCGGCCGGTGTCCTTGTCCCAGACGATGGCGGTCTCCCGCTGGTTGGTAATGCCGATACCGGCAATTTCCCGCACGTCCACGCCGCTCTGGGCCAGCACCTCCATCAGCACGCCGTACTGGCTGGAGTAGATCTCCATGGGGTCGTGCTCCACCCAGCCGGGATGGGGGTAGTGCTGGGTGAACTCCTTCTGGGCCAGCTGCACGATGTTCTGATGTTCGTCAAACAAAATGCAGCGGCTGCTGGTGGTGCCCTGGTCCAGGGCGATCACATACTTTTTCACGGCGTGGCGCCTCCTTTTTTATCTGCTCTCCGCCGGGCCCGCGCCCGCCGGGTTTCGCTTCACATCTCCCAGACCGCCGGGCAGGTGGTGGACACCGCCGCCGCCCCCGCCCGCATGGCGGCCATGACCTCGTCTTTATATTTGATGAGCCCGCCGGCGATCACCGGCGTGGCGGTGGACTGGGTAATCTCGGTGATGACCCGGGGCATGATCCCAGGCAGGATCTCGATGAAATCCGGCTTGCCCACCGCCAGCTGCGCCGGCAGGTTGGACAGCGCCAGCGAATCCAGAATGAAGGCCCGCTGCACCGTGAGCAGCCCCAGGTGCCGCGCCCGGCGCACCAGCGCCGGCCGGGTGGAGATGATCCCGTCCGGCGCGCACATGCGGGTGAGGCCGTCCACTGCCACCTCCCGCTGGCTCAGGCCGTCCAGCAGGTCGATGTGCACGATGGCCAGCTTGCCCGCCGCCCGCACCCGCTCCACCAGGTCCGGGATGTTCACCACCGAACCAAACAGCAGAAAAATCACCTCGCACTCGCTTTGCAGCGCGGCGGCAAGGCCCGTTTCGTCCTTCACCGCCGCGATGACCGGGCAGTCGAGCATGCGGTGTTTTTTGGTTTGAATGCTGTCGTTCTCCATGCCTTGTGTTCCCTCTGTTGCCCCTCAAGATTGATAAAAAATAAACAGTTTAAAAGGAAAGCGGGACGAACCCCGTTCGCCCCGCTCGTTACTCATTGGACATAGTTTATTATCGCAGGCCGGCGGGCAAAAGTAAAGTCCTTCGGGCAAAAACCGTCCATTTGGACAAACAAAAAGCCGAATTTTTTATGTTTTTAATGAAAATTCTTGTTCCTGTTGACAGAAAACGCTTTCCCATGGTAGTATGATTTCGTCGAATATGCTCCAGAGTGTTGGAAGTGAGCGTAAGAGCAAGATTGATTGCTCTTACGCTTTTTTCATAATCTGGTGCATAAAATTGCAGCCGGGTCGGTGCGCAAGGCGCGGCTGGTCTCCCGCAACAGCAAAATGCAAACCATCAAAAAACAGGAGGAGAATCATGAAAAAAAGAACTGCGGTATTCTGGTTATGCATTGCGTTGGTGATCTGTCTGGTGAGCGCGGTGGGCGCGAGCTTCGTGCAGACAAACTTCGGCCATGTCACCATTCGCGACCTTCGCTTTGAGACCGCCAGCGGCCACACCATGAGCGCACTACTGCTCGTGCCGGACAACGCCACTCCCGAGACCCCCGCGCCGGCCATTGTTTGCAGCCACGGCTGGTATAACAACCGTGAAATGCAGGACCTGAACTATGTGGAATACGCCCGCCGCGGCTTTGTGGTGCTTTCCATTGACATGTACGGCCACGGCAATTCGGAGAACCTGCCCACCGGCGAATGGTGGAACCCCGAAAACAACGCCAACGGCATGTATGACGCGGTCCAGATGATGGCCGGCCTGCCTTTTGTGGACGCCAGCCGGATCGGTGTTACCGGTCATTCCAACGGCGCTCTGGCCAGCCGCACCGCCGTTTTGCTGGACAACGAAGCCGCCGAGCCGCTGATCGCCGCCGCGCTTCTGGTTTCCAACGACGCGGTCTACACCGACGAGGAAGGCGCTTATTACAACATGTTCGGCAGCCGCGACGCGGGCATCGTCGCCTGCCAGTACGATGAGTTCTTCCACCGGGTGAGCCTGCCGGACGGCAGCCGCTCTGTCTGCCGCGATTACATTGACCAGGCCACGGCCCAGTCCTTCCTGCACTTCGGCCAGGACCCCGCCGGGCTGGAAGCACGCTCCAGCTACACCATGTACACCGAACAGATCGACGGCGAGGAGTCCATCCGCGTTATCTACAACCCGGCGATCACCCATCCCTGGGCGCACTTCTCCAAGGGCGTTGTGACCTCCAGCGTCGAATTCTTTGACGCCGCGCTGGACGCCCCCATCAAGATCGACGGCTCGAATCAGATCTGGCAGTTCAAGGCGTTCTTCAACGCCATCGGCCTTGTGGGCTTTGTGATGTTCGCGGTGAACCTGGCGCTGGTGCTGCTGGACTCCAAGGTCTTCGGCTCGCTGAAAGCCGCCGCCCCCGTGCAGCCTGCTCCCGCCCTCACCGGCAAGCGCCGCAGCTGGTTCTGGGTCAGCAACCTGCTGGCAACGCTGTTCTCCATCCTGGTCTACATGATCGGCTACTCTTACATCGGCAAGCTCCGCCCCGCCTTCCTGCCGCAGGCGCCCGTGTTCTTCATCGGTGTCTGGAGCCTGCTGTGCGGCCTGTTCGCCCTGGTCCTGATCTGGGTGGGCGGCAAGCTCAACGGCCAGGAGGACACGGTGGCCAACGGCGTGCGCATCAGCGGCGCCAAGCTGGGCAAGACCGTTGTTCTGGCGCTGGTGGTGGCGGCTGCCTCCTACGGGCTGGTCTTTGCCGCAGACTACTTCTTCAAGACCGACTTCCGTCTGTGGGTCCTGCCGCTGAAGGCCTTCACCGCCGACAAGCTGCCCATCATCGCGATGTATCTGCCCTTCTTCCTTGTTTATTACATCTGCAACAGCATTTCCATCAACAGCTACAGCTATTTCCAGCTGGGCAAAAAGTCCTGGGGCAACATCACCGCGCTGGCGGTGTTCAACGGCCTGGCCTCGCTGATCATGATCGTGATCATCTACGGCTGCTTCTTTGCCACCGGCCGTCTGCCCAACGAGTTCCTGCCCTGGTTCGGCGGCAGCATCATCGGCATCTGGCTGTATCCCATCGTGGTGATCCTGCCTGTGGCCGCTGTGGTCTCCCGCATTCTGTACAAACACACCCGCAACCCCTACCTGGCGGGTATCATCATGGCGCTGCTGGTCACCACCATGAGCTGCACCAACACCCTCACCCAGCTCTGATCGGCGATGCTTTTGCGGAGCGGCGGGTTTTTCCCGCCGCTCCCTTGCATCACGGCAAAGAGTGTGTTATACTTGCTTTATAATTTTCATTATGCGCTTGTAGAGTTTGAGAGCAAAGCGGATCAACGCCCTTTCAGGGCTTTGTTTCCCTTTGCTCTTTTTATTTTCGTCGCCGCACGGTTCCGGCGGGCGGCACATTCGGTTTGGGAGGTATTTTTCTATGTACGATGTTGTCATCATCGGCTGCGGCGTTGTGGGTGCGTCGGCGGCCTATGAGCTGGCCCGCTACAAGCTGCGGGTGGCGGTGCTGGAAGCCGCGGCGGACATTGCCGCCGGCACCACAAAGGCCAACAGCGCCATCATCCACGCGGGCTACGACCCGGAGCCGGGCACCCTGATGGCCCGTCTCAACGTGGAGGGCAACCGCCTCACCGGCGAGATCTGCGAAAAGCTGCAGGTGCCCTTCAAGCGGGTGGGCTCGCTGGTGGTGGCCTTCAGCCCGGAACAGCTGCCCACCCTGCGCACCCTCTATGACCGGGGCTGCAAAAACGGCGTGCCCGGCCTGCGGCTGCTCTCCGGCGAGGAGGCCCGGGCCATGGAGCCGGGGCTTTCGGAAGAAGTGTGCGGCGCGCTTTTGGCGCCCAGCGCCGGGATCATCGACCCCTGGGGCTTTGCCATCGCCATGGCCGAGACCGCGGTGCGCGGCGGCGTGGAGGTGCGGCGGGACTGCCCCGTGACCGGGATCGAGGCCGCCGGGGAGGGCTTTGTGCTGCACACCCCCCAAGGCGACGTGACCGCCCGCTTTGTGCTGAACGCCGCCGGCGTGGACGCCGACCGGGTGCATGAAATGCTGGAACCCAACGACTGGGAGACCCTGCCCAGCCGGGGCGAGTATTACCTGCTGGACAAATCCGAACACGACCGGGTGAGCCGGGTCATCTTCCAGTGCCCCGGCCCGGAGGGCAAGGGCGTGCTGGTGGCCCCCACCATCCACGGCAACCTCATCTGCGGCCCCAACGCCCAGGGCGTGGAGGACCGGCTGGACCTGGGCAACACCGCCGCCGGCATGGAGGAGGTGCGGCGCAAAGCCGCCCGCAGCGTGCCGGGTGTGGAGTGGCGGCAGAACATCCGCAACTTCGCGGGCCTGCGGGCCAACACCACCCGCAGCGACTTCATCATTGAAGAGAGCAAGGCGTATCCCGGTTTCATCGATCTGGCGGGGATCAAAAGCCCGGGCCTTTCCAGCGCCCCGGCCATCGCAAAAATGGCGGTGGAAATGCTGAAAGCGGACGGCCTCGCCCTGGAGCCGGACCCGGATTTTGTGGACAAACGGGAGCACATCGTGTTCAAAGAGCTTTCCGCCGAGGAGAAAAACGAGCTCATCCGCCGCGACCCCCGCTACGGCCGGGTGGTCTGCCGGTGTGAGACCATCACCGAAGGCGAGATCGTGGCGGCGCTGCACAGCCCCATCCCGCCCCGTTCCATCAACGGCGTCAAGCGCCGGTGCAACGCGGGCATGGGCCGCTGCCAGGGCGGCTTCTGCGGGCCTCGGGTGCAGGAGATCATCGCCCGGGAGCTGGGGCTGGACCAGGCCGAAGTGCTGCTGGAACAGGCGGGCAGCACCATCCTGACGGGCAGGACCAAAACGGGAGGGAACGAACATGTATGATCTGATCGTGGTGGGCGGCGGGCCTGCGGGCCTTGCCGCCGCCTGCAAAGCCTGGGACGAGGGCGTAAAGAACATCCTTGTGCTGGAGCGGGACAAGGAACTGGGCGGCATTCTGAACCAGTGCATTCACAACGGCTTCGGCCTGCAGCGCTTCAAGGAAGAGCTCACCGGCCCGGAATACGCCGGGCGTTACATCGACATGCTGAAGGCCACCGGCGTGCAGGTCAAGCTGGACACCATGGTGCTGCAGGTGGTCCCGGGCGAAGACGGCGCGCCCCACCAGGTGCACGCCATCAACGGCGCCGACGGCTACATGGTGCTGGAGACAAAGACCATCGTGCTGGCCATGGGCTGCCGGGAGCGCACCCGGGGCGCCATCAGCACCCCCGGCGAGCGGTGCGCCGGCGTGTTCACCGCCGGGGCGGCCCAGCGTTTCCTCAACATGGAGGGTTACATGGTGGGCCGCCGGGTGGTCATTCTGGGCTCCGGCGACATCGGCCTCATCATGGCCCGCCGCATGACCCTGGAAGGGGCCAAGGTGCTGGCCTGCGTGGAGCTCATGCCCTACTCCGGGGGCCTCACCCGCAACATCGTCCAGTGTCTGGAGGACTACGGCATTCCCCTTTATCTCTCCCACACCATCACCGACATCAAGGGCCACGAGCGGGTGGAGCAGGTGACGGTGAGCAAGGTGGGCCCCGACCGGCGGCCCATCCCCGGCACCGAGATGGTGTTCGACTGCGACACAGTGCTGCTGAGCGTGGGCCTCATCCCCGAAAACGAGCTGACGCGACAGGCGGGCATTGCCATGGACAAACGCACCAGCGGCGCGGTGGTCTTTGAGAACATGGAGACCGGCGTGCCGGGCATTTTCGCCTGCGGCAACGTGGTGCACGTCCACGACCTGGTGGACTATGTCTCCGCCGAGAGCGAGCGGGCGGGGGCGGCGGCCGCCGCCTGGGTGCAGGGCAAACACGCCGCGGGCGAGACGCTGGAGCTGGTGAACGGCGACGGTGTGAGCTACACCGTGCCCCAGCACCTGCGGCTGGAAGCGCTGGAAAAGCCCGCCCAGGTGTTCTTCCGGGTGAACCGGGTGACCCGCGACGCGCAGATCCTGGCCACCGACGCCGACGGCAAGACCATCGCCCGCTTCAAGCGGGAGCACATGGCCCCCGGCGAGATGGAGCAGGTGGCGCTGCCGCCCCAGCTTTTGAAACAGGCCCGGGGCCCCCTGACCCTGAGCATTCGGGAGGTGTGACGCCATGAAAGAACTGATCTGCATTGTCTGCCCCAAGGGCTGCCACCTGAAGGTGGACGAGGAGAACGGCTGGGCCGTTTCCGGCAACTCCTGCCCCAAGGGCGCGGAATACGGCCGCACCGAGCTGCAAAACCCCACCCGGGTGCTGACCACCACCGTCTGCGTGGAGGGCGGGCTCTATCCCCGTATCCCGGTGAAGACCAGCCGGGCCATTCCCAAGGGCCTTTTGATGGACGCCATGGCCGAGGTGGCCAAGGTGCGCCTGACCGCCCCGGTGCGCCGGGGCCAGGTCATCCTGCCCGATCTGCTGGGCACCGGGGCCGACCTGGTGGCCAGCCGAGACATGGACGCGCTGTGACGCGCCGCACCGCATGCACACAAAAAAAGGAACGCCCGGCCAGGGCGTTCCTTTTTTTATTCTTGCGTTTCCAGCAGAGGTTTGAGCACCTCGCCCATCACGAACTCCATCCGTGCGCCGAAATCGTAATCCGGGGCGTTGTGGATGACCCAGTCAAAGATCACGCCCCGGGCGCAGGTCATCAGATAGGCCCGCCACTGGGCCGGCGTGCAGCGCAGACTCACCTTTCCCGCCTGCTGATAGCCGGCCAGCAGCTGCTCCAGGATCAGCTCAAAATCCTGGTTGCCTTCAAAGATCTCCCGGTTTTTGGGGATGGCCAGCAGCTGCACGTATTCCGCCCCCATGCCCTCGTTCAGCCGGGCATACTGGCGGAAATAGTCCATCAGCGCCTGTTTGGGCGGCTGTTTCAGCACCGCGGGGTCCTCAAAGGCGCGGAAAAAGTCATCGGCCCGGATGAACACCTCGCCGTACAGGTCGGCCTTGGAGGGATAGTAGTGATACAGCGTTCCGATCCCCACCCCCGCGGCCTGGGCGATCTGCTCCACGCTCACGTTCTGGTAGCCGTGTTTGCGGAACAGCTCCGCCCCGCAGCGGTAGATCTTTTGTTTCGTCTCCTGGGCCTGCAGGGCTCGCTTGGTCATTTTCTTTTCCATCGGCGCCACCTCGTATGCTCACAGCGTGCTTGGGTCCATTATAACAAGTTCCCGCACCGTTCTCAACCGCCCCGCCAAAAAGGCCCGCCCGCGCCCCTCTTCAAAAGGGTGCGGGCTGGCCCTGCTCCTGCTGCGTCCGGCGGGTCAGCCGTTGTTGCGCAGCCAGTCCAGCGCGACGGCGCAGAAGGCTGCGGCGCCTTCGCTCATCGCGTCCTCGTTGAAGCAGACCTTGGGGTTGTGCTGAGACCAGGGATAGCCCTCCCCGGCAGAGCCGGCGGAGAGCAGCAGATAGCAGGCGTCCACCTTTTGGGAAATTTCGCTCCAGTCATCGGAGCCGGAGAGAGGCACGTCCATGACCTCCACCGGCCGCCCGGTGAGCTGCCGCACGCTTTCCACCGCCTGTTCCGTCAGGGCCGGGGCGTTGTAGACGCTGGGAATGCCCTGGGTGAAGGTGACCTCCACCCGCGCGCCAAATGCCTGGCCCACCCCGGCGCAGATGGCCTCGATCCGTTTTTTCATCCGGGTGCGGGTGTCCTCGCACACGGTGCGCAGGGTGCCCACCAGCCGGGCGGTCTCGGGCAGCACGTTGGCGGCGGAACCGCTCTCGAACTGGCCGATGGTCAGCGTGCACTGCTCAAAGGGAGGGGTTTCCCGGGCAATGAGGTTTTCAAACGCCTGGTAGATGTGCACCCCAACATTGATGGGGTCCACGCCGTCCTGGGGCATGCTGCCGTGGGTGCCCTTGCCGGTGATGGTGACGGTGACCGTGTCGCAGGAGGACATCAGCGCCCCGCTGCGGGAGAAAAAGGTGCCCGTGGGGTAGGGCGCGTTGGACCAGACGTGCATGGAGAAGGCCGCGTCCACGCGGGGGCCGTCCAGAATGCCGTCCTTCAGCATGGCCTGGCTGCCGGAGAAGCCCAGGGGGTTGGTGCCCTCCTCGTCCGGCTGGAACATCAGCTTCACGCAGCCGTTCAGTTCCGCCTCATGCTCCTTGAGCAGCTTTGCCGCCCCCAGCAGCATGGCGGTGTGCAGGTCGTGGCCGCAGGTGTGGGCCGCGTCGCCCTGGGCGGCAAAGGCAAGGCCGGACTCCTCCTTCATGGGCAGAGCGTCCATGTCCGCCCGCAGCAGGATGGTCTTGCCGCCCGGCTTGCCCAGGGTGGCCACCACGCCCGCCCCGCTCATGCGCCGGGGCTCATAGCCCAGCGCCCGCAGTTTTTCTTCCACAAAGGCGCAGGTGCCTTCCAGTTCAAAGCCCACCTCGGCGTGGCTGTGCAGCCAGCGGCGGTCTGCCACCAGCTCCGGCTGCAGCTCTTTTGCGCGTTCCAACAGTTTATTCATCACAACTTCGCCTCCCAGCGGATGTGCTCCGCGCCTTTTTCCACGGCGCGAAAACTTTTTGTTGAAAAGGGTTGTTTTTTGCGGTTTCACGTGATAGAATCTGTTCATTGAATCAATTCGATGAATTCATTCTACAAAAATTCTTCCCCGCTGTCAACCGCCTTCTTCGCCCGCCGCGAAAAAAGGCCCCCCGAATGATCGAAAGGAGCAATTCTTGTGAAAAAGCAAAAGAAGCAATTTCGCATGCCCACCGCCTTCACGGTGCTGATCCTGCTCACCATCGTGGTGGCGGTCATCACCCAGTTCATCCCGGCCATCACCCCGGCAACGGCGGCCGACGTGATCATGGCCCCCATCGACGGCTTTGCCAGCGCAATGGGCGTTGCCCTGTTTGTGCTCATTCTGGGCGGTTTTCTGGGCGTGGTGATGAAGACCGGCGCGCTGAACGCCGGGATCACCGCCGTGGCGAAAAAGCTGAACGGCAAAGAGACCTGGATGATCCCCGTTCTGATGTTTCTCATCAGCCTGGGCGGCACCACCTACGGCATGGCGGAGGAGACCATCGCCTTCTATGCCCTGGTGACCTCCACCATGGTGGCGGCGGGCTTTGACTCCCTCACCGCGGCCTCCACCATCCTGCTGGGTTCCACCGCCGGCGTGCTGGGCTCCACGGTGAACCCCTTCAGCATTTCCGCCAGCGTGGCGGCGCTGAACGCCGCCGGCATTGAGACCAACCAGACCATCATCATCGTGGTGGGGGGACTGTCCTGGATCTTGTGCTATGTGGTGGGCGTGACCTTTGTGCTGCGCTATGCCCACAAGGTGAAGGGAAACAAGGCCGCCTCGCTGCTGACCGCCGAGGAGTGGGCCGAGGTGGAAAAGGAATACGGCGGCGAAAAGAAGCCTCAGGCCGATTCCGTTTTCACCCTGCGCCAGAAGATCGTGATGGTGCTGTTCGGCCTTTCCTTCGTTGTGATGATCGTGGGCATGGTGCCCTGGAGCTCCTTCGGCATCCCTCTGTTTGACCACACCGGCTTTTTGACCCGCAAGAATCTGGGCGACTGGTACTTCAGCGAGCTGACGGCCTGGTTTTTGCTGATGGGCGTCGTGATCGGCCTGGTCTACGGCCTGAAGGAGCGGGAGATCGTGAACTCCTTCCTGACGGGCGCGGGGGACCTGATCGGCGTGGCGCTGGTCATCGCCGTATCCCGGGGCGTTTCGGTCATTATGAGCAACACCGGCCTGGACATGTACATTCTGGAAAAGGCGTCCGAGGCGCTGCAGGGCACCTCTTCCCTGCTGTTCACCGCCTGCTCCTATGTGGTGTATCTGCTGCTGTCGGTGCTCATTCCCTCCTCTTCGGGCCTGGCCACCGTGTCCATGCCCATCATGGGGCCGCTGGCCCAGAATCTGGGCCTTGTGCCCGAGATCATGGTCTGCGTGCTCAGCGGCGCCTGCGCCCTGGTGAACGGCATCACCCCCACCAGCGGCACGCTGATGGGCGCCATCGCCATCAGCCGGATCGAGTACACCACCTGGGTGAAATACATCTGGAAGCCGCTGGCCGCCATGCTGGTGCTCCACATCCTCATCCTGTCGGTGGGCATGGCCGTTCTGTGACCCTGCCCCCCGTGCGCCGCGCACATTGACAGTCCCTTTCCCGCTGTGATAGTATCATAGCATGACACATCACGCGGGCAAAGGAGGCGTTTATCCCGTGGGAACCGAATGGATGGGCCGGTACCGGCCGTTGGTGGCTGCCCTTGTGAAGCACACCAATGTGGTGCAGCGCGCCGCAGGCCGGACCGTCCGTCTCTCCGAAGAGGTGAGCCTGTCGACCCAGGAATGGCAGGTCTTTGAATACATTCTGGAACATCAGGACGACGACTCCTGCATGAACCACATCTCCGAGCGGCTGGGCATTGCCCAGAGCACCTTCTCCAAGATCACCAAGTATCTCTGTGAGCAGGGCCTGGTGGACAAATACCAGACCGAGACCAACCGCAAGAACATCATCCTGCGCCCCTCCGCCGACGGAGTGGACCTTTACCGCCAGCAGACCGCCACGGTCGGGCGGGAGATGTTCGGCGCCTTTTTCGAGGATCTGGACGGCTTGAGCGACGAGCAGCTGGAGACCTTCACCGCCGCGCTGGAGCGGCTGAACGCCACCCTTTCCCAGGGCGGCGGCGCGCCCGAAAAGCCGCGGCTCATCAAAAAGCTCTGAGACAACAAACACCGGCCCGGCATGCTGTTTTTTCGCGGCATGCCGGGCCGTTTTCTCACGGGGGCGCGCCTTGCCCGTCCCCGTCCCGAGGCGTATAATAAAGAAAAAAATATACTGCGCCGCACGCGGCGCAAGGGAGGGACCGTTCATGTGCGACACGCTGGGCCGTATCCTGCGCCCTGATCTCGCGCTGTTCGCCAAAAACAGCGACCGAAGCCCCAACGAACCCCAGGTCATCGAATACCGGCCTGCCCGGGACCCGCGGGAGAAGGAGCTGCACGCCACCTACATGACCATCGGGCAGGCCCCCCACACCTATGCCACCCTGCTCAGCCGCCCCGCCTGGATGTGGGGCGCGGAGATGGGGGTGAACGAGCACGGGGTGTGCATTGGCAACGAGGCGGTGTTCACCAAGGGCCGCTACTCCCCCACCGGCCTCACCGGCATGGACCTGGTGCGGCTGGCGCTGGAGCGCTCGGCCAGCGCACGGCAGGCGGCGGACCTCATTCTGGAACTGCTGGAACGGTACGGCCAGGGCGGCAACTGCGGCTATGACCACTCCTTTTTCTACGACAACGCCTTCCTCATCCTGGACCGCCGGGAGATCTGGCTGCTGGAGACGGCCGGCAAACAGTGGGTCTGCCGCAAAGTGAGCGCGGGCAGTATCTCCAACCGGCTTTCCATCGGCGCCGAGGGCGACGAATACAGCGCCGCCGCGCCCTTTGACTTTGCGCGCCGCTTCCGCGAGCCGCTCTACTCCCATTTTTCCGGCTCGAAGCAGCGCCTTGCCCAGACGGCCCCGCTGGCCGCAAAGGCCGAAAGCGCGGCGGATATGATGGCCGCCCTGCGCACCCACCGGGCGGGGGCGGACCCGCTGACCAAGGGGGACGTGGCCAGCGTCTGCATGCACGCCGGCGGCCTTGTGGGCGACCACACCACCTCCTCCATGGTGGTGGAGCTGGGCGAGGACATCACCGTCTGGCTCACCGGCAGCTCCACCCCCTGCCTTTCCCTCTTTGTGCCCTGGGAGTTCGGGGCCGAGCCGGAAGCGCCGGTGTTCCCCGCGGGCCGGGCCGTGGAAGCGGCCGGCTGGTGGCGGCAGCGGGAGGAGTTTGCCCGCGCCTGGATCGGACGCACCCCGCCGCCGGAGTTCTATGCCCGGCGCGACGAACTGGAACACAGCTGGCTGGCTCTGCCCGCCGGGCCCCAGCGCACCCGCCGCGCCCGGGAAGAGGCGGCGGCCTTCTTCGCGCAGTGGGCCCCCGCGGCGCAGCAGGCGGGCCCCCGCCGGGGCGCGGGCCGCTTTTTGCGCTATTGGGAAAACAAGGACCGGGCGCTGGCACAGCCGGAGCACCCGGTGGTGAACGGCGATTGAACCGCAAAAAACAGGAGGCAGCAAGAATGAAAAACGGACCGGATTTTCGATTTGCCCGCCGTGAGGACACCGGGCTGATCCTGCAGTTCATCCGGGAACTTGCCGATTATGAAAAAATGCTGGACCAGGTGGTGGCCGACGAGGCCACCCTGGAAGAGTGGCTCTTCGACAAGCAGAAGGCGGAGGTCCTTTTTGTGATGGCGGACGGAAAGGAAGCGGGCTTTGCCCTGTTCTTCCACAACTTTTCCACCTTTCTGGGCCGGGCGGGGCTGTATCTTGAGGACCTGTACGTAAAGCCGGAATACCGGGGCCAGGGCTACGGCAAAGCCATTTTGAAAAAGCTGGCGCAGATCGCCGTGGAGCGGGGCTGCGGGCGGCTGGAATGGTGGTGCCTGGACTGGAACCGCCCCAGCATAGACTTTTATCTTTCCCTGGGCGCCGAGCCCATGTCCGACTGGACGGTGTACCGGATCGCGGGCGACACCCTGACCCTTCTTGCCGAACGCTGAAAAACGCGCGCAGGCCCCGGAGCCAACGGCTCCGGGGCCTGTTTTTTTCGTTCAGAACCAGCCGAAGAGGGAGCGCCCCTCGTCCAGCGCGGCGATGGCGCGGCGGTCCCCGTCGGTGAGCCGGAAATCAAAGATGTCGAGATTTTCCCGCATATGCTCCCGGCGGGCGGAGCGCGGCAGCACGGGTATGCCCTTTTCCACCAGATAGCGCAGCGCGACCTGGGCGGCGGTCTTGCCGTGCCGGCGGCCCGCTTCGGCCAGCACCGGATCGGCAAAGATGTTCCGCACGCCCTGGGTGAAGGAGGACCACGCCTGCATGCAGGTGCCGTTTTCCGCCAGCAGCTCCTTCAGTTCCAGCTGGGGGTGGTACACATGCGCCTCCACCTGGTCCACCGCC
Organism: Candidatus Allofournierella pullicola; assembly: GCA_019114225.1. Lineage (GTDB taxonomy): Bacteria > Bacillota > Clostridia > Oscillospirales > Ruminococcaceae > Allofournierella_A > Allofournierella_A pullicola. Next base: position 51,126 of record DXFW01000035.1, read on the forward strand.
GGCGTCACCCCGCAGCGGCGAAGGAACCGCAGGTACTCCTCCCCGCTGAAGTTGGAAATGCCCACCGCCCGCACCGTGCCCGCCGCAAGGGCCTCTTTCAGCGCTTCGTACATCTCCGGCGCGGCCTCATAGGGTTCGTGCAGCAGCAACAGGTCGATGTAGTCGGTCTGCAGCGCTTCCAGCGAGCGGACGATGTCCTCTTTCGCCTTCCGGTATCCGGCGCTGGGGCTGAAAAGTTTTGTGGTGAGAAAGATCTCCCGCCGGGGCACGCCGCTTTGCCGCACGGCCCGGCCCACGGTCTCCTCGTTTTCATACATGCGGGCGGTGTCCAGCAAACGATAGCCCAGCTCCAGCGCCTCCAGAATGGCCCGCTCGCCCGCTTCGCCCCGGATCTGCCAGGTGCCGAAGCCCACCATGGGCATTTGCACCCCGTTGTTCAGTGTGATGTACTCCATCTGCTTCTCCTGTTCCCGGCGGCAAACCGCGCCCGCTTTTTTCTTCATTATAGCAAAAAAGCCGCAGGAAAACCCGCGGCTTTTTTGTTTTGGCCGGTCCGGCTCAGTAGGCCACCGGCACGTCGATCTCCATGTCCTCCAGCGGATAGGTCACGCAGGGGTGGATGAAGCCGAACTTGCGGTCCGCTTCCCGGCGGCCGTCGCGGCCTTCCGCCACACGGTAGCTGCCGGCGAGCCATTTGCTGTGGCAGAAACCGCAGCCGCCGGCGCGGCACTTGTTGGGGGCGTTGAGGCCGGCCCGCTCCATGGCGGTGAGCAGCGTTTCGTTTTCTTTTGCGGGGATCTCAAACACCTCGTCCCGCATGTGGACGGTGAGCTTGTATTCGCCGGGGCGCTCCAGCGGCAGATCGCCGCAGCAGCCCGCGTCCCGGTGCACCGCCTTTTGGGGCAGGCCCAGAGGCGCCAGCTCCTTTTCCACAAACTCGTACATGGCCTGGGGCCCGCACAGGAAGAAGGTGCTGCCCTCCAGGCTGGTGTAGCGTTCCATCAGCGCGGCGGAGACAAAGCCCTTTTCGCAGCCGGGCTGCTCTTCGTCGCTGAGGACATACACCACCTTCAGCTTCCCGCAGCGGGCGGCCAGCGCGTCCAGCTCGGCTTTGTAGGCCAGCTGCGCCGCCGTGCGCGCACCGTAGAACAGGGTCATGCAGTACTCCTCGTCCCCCTCTGCCAGGCTGCCCGCCATGGACAGGAACGGCGTGATCCCGCTGCCGCCCGCGATACAGACGATATTGCGGCTGTCCCGCAGGGTCTCATAGTGGAATTCGCCGGAGGGCTCGGTCATCACGAACCGGTCGCCGGGCTTGGCCTGTCCGGTGAGATAGCCGGACACAAAGCCCGCGTTTTCCACCGCCAGCACCAGCTGGCCGTTCAGCGCCTGACGGGGCGTGGAAACGATGGAATAGGGGCGGCTGACCAGGCTGTCGCCGATCTTCGCCTGGATGGACACATACTGCCCGGCGCGGAAGAAGGGGAACGCCCCGACGTCCACCCGTTTGAAGGTCAGCTCCCGGATGGAATCGGTGAGGGGCCGCGCGGCGATGAGCTCCACCTGCATGTAGCCGGGGTGCAGCTTTTTTGCAAGCGTGTTGGTACGGTACTCCTGGGGCAGCGGGGTGTCGGGGCCTTCCGCCAGCATTTTGCGGCGGGTGGGCACCATCTTTTTGAACCGCAGCATATCCATAAAGCCAAAGGGCTGTTTTTTGAAATTCATTCTCCCTGTGCCTCCTTCTTCAAATCGCCCACGGTCTGGCGGCCGGAGAGGTCGCCGGAGATATAGGCGCTGGAATACCCGCTGGAGCGCATGGCGTAGCCGCCGGCGAAGCGGATCCCCGGGTTGATCAGGGCGTCCTCCTTCATCATCATCATGCGGGGCATAAGGCTGTCCCACTCAGCGGTCTCATAGCCGTAGATCACACCTTCCGGATGGCCGCAGTAACGGGCATAGGTGGTGGGGCTGGCCACGGCGATCTCCTCGATGGCGTCGCGGATCTGGCAGCCGGTCTCCCGCTCGAACACACGGATCATGTCCTGCGCCACTTCGTCCTTCTTTTTGAAATACTCTTCCTCGGACACATTGCCCCAGTCGTCGGACATGAACATGGTGGTGAAGTACATCATGCAGGTGCCCTCGGGCGAGCATTCGGGCCAGGCGTTGTTGAGGCAGACCGTGGCCTGCACGTGGTTGGTGCTCACCTTTTTCATCAGGTCATACTGCTTGACGGTGTCGGCGGTGTCGTAAATGAAGTAGTTGTGGCTGGTAATGCCCAGCTCCCGGGCGGATTTGTTGAGCCCCAGGAACAGCGTGAAGCCGCGGCCGGCAAACTTGCGGCTGTTGGCGGCCCGCACCATCTGCCCGGTGACCGCCTTCTTCTCCAGCATTTTGCCATACACCAGATGGGGCGAGCAGTTGGCGATGACGTGGCGGGTCTCGACGGTCTTGCCGCCGGCCATCCGCACGCCCCGCACCCGGCCCTCATCGTCCGCCAGGATGGTCTCCGCCTCGGTCTGATACCAGATGTCGCCCCCCAGTTCCCGGATCCGGGTGTCCAGCGCCAGGCTGATCTCGTGGGAGCGCATTTTGGGCATCCAGGCGTCCCGGGTGATGTAGCGGATGACCATGGAGCCATAGTGCAAGAAGCTCATGCGGTCGCAGTCCACGCCCAGATAGCACCAGTAGGCGTTGAGGATGTCCTTTGCCTTTTGGGGCATTTTCAGCGCGTCCAGCACCTGGTTCACCGAGTAGCTGCCGGCCTTGACAAAGTTGGGGAAGGTCTTTTTCATGTAGGCGGAGTCGGTGTTGCCGTTCACCGAGTTGGAATAGGTCTGGGCGTCGCGCACTTCGTTGCACAGCTCAAAAAACTCGGTGATGGACTTGCGGGACTCCGGGCAGTATTCCACCATTTTGTCGATGAACGCCTGCTGGCCGAAGGGCATGACGCAGTCGTATTTTTTGTCGGTGGTGATGAGGTGATAGGCTTCGGGAATGCGCACCCAGTCGATCTTGTCCTCCACGCCCAGGTCCCGGAACAGCTTGCGCACATCGCCGGGTTCTTCCGGGGAGCCAAAATCGTTCAGTTCATGCAGGCTCGCCTCAAACTCAAAGCGCCCCCGCTTGAAGCTGGTGGCGAACCCGCCGGGCAGGTTGTGCTTTTCCACAAGCAGGCAGGAATACCCCGCCTGCAAAACGCGGATGGCGGCGACCAGACCGCCGTTGCCCGCGCCTATAACGACCACGTCATAGGCTTTGTTGCCTTTCGTTGCCATAGTGTGCCTCCTTTGTTTTATACCAGCAGATTCCGCGAGCGTTCCAGCCAGTGCTGCAGTTCCTGCTCGCTTTTCGTCTGCTTATAATAGCTCAGGATAATGCGGTAATACTCGGTGAGCTCCCGGCTCACCTCTTCTTCGCTGAAATTCAGATAGCCGGTGGCCATCATCACCGCCATGGAATAGCAGTAATACTGCATTCGCCGGTGCATTTCCGCCGCCTGGCGGGCGGTTAGTTCCAGATTCACCTGCAGCTTGCGGATGGTCTGGGCTTCGTTGGGGTCCTCAAAGAACCGCTCCCCCTCCACCCGGCGGCGCAGATAGACCAGCTGAAAGAGGTTTTTCTCCCGCCGGGCAAACTGCAGAAAGGAAAGGGCCACCTGCTTGTAGCTGCCGGCGTCCTCCCGCAGACAGCGCTCCCGGACGCGGGCTGTCAGCTCTTCCCGCAGGGTCTCCATGTTCTCAAACTCGGAGTAGACCGGCTGGGTGGAGCAGCCCAGTTTTTTTGCGATGTTCCGCACCGAAAGCGCCGCCGGCCCCTCCTGGCGGACCAGGTCGGCCGCTGCCTCCAGAATATCCTCCCGGAAAATGCGTTTTTGCGGCGGCATGGCGTTTTTTCCCCCTTCCGGTTATAAATAACACCTGTTATTTATTTATCATAATACACTGTTTTCCGCCCGTTTGCAAGCGGTGGAAAAATTTCTGCGGCGAAAAGGCAAAAAAAGGCCGCAGGAAAAACCTGCGGCCCTGGCATGTTTTGCAGGCCCGGACGGGCGCGCCTCACATTCTCTGCAGTTTCTCCTGCTCGAACTGACGGCGGTACAAGTCCCGGTAATAGCCCTTTTGGCGGATGAGCTCGTCGTGGGTGCCCTGCTCCACGATGGCGCCGTCCCGCACCACCAGAATGAGGTCGGCGCGGCGGATGGTGGAAAGGCGGTGGGCGATGAGGAAGGAGGTGCGGCCCTTGAGCAAAAACTCCGTGGCCTCCTGGATGAGGCGCTCGGTCTTGGTGTCGATGGAGCTGGTGGCCTCGTCCAGCACAAAGATACGCGGGTCCGCCAGAACGGCCCGGGCAAAGGAGATGAGCTGCTTTTCGCCGGTGGAAAGGCGGTCGCCTCCCTCGCCCACGTCGCTGGCATAGCCTTTTTCCAGCTTCATGGCCACCTGGTCCGCCGAGACGGCCTTTGCCGCCGCGATGACTTCTTCATCGGTGGCGTCCAGGCGGCCGTAGCGGATGTTTTCCATCACCGTGCCGGAGAACAGGTGGGGGCTTTGCAGAACGTAGCCAATGCTGCTGTGCAGCCAGAGCTGGCTGCGCTCGCGGTAGTCTTTGCCGTCGATGAGCACCTGGCCGGAGGTGGGCTCAAAAAAGCGGCAGGCCAGATTGACCAGCGTGCTTTTGCCCGCGCCCGTTTCGCCCACGATGGCAATGGTGGACCCGGCGGGTATTTTCAGATCGAAATGGGAAAGCACGTCCTCGCCGCCGTCCGGGTAGCGGAAGCTTACGTCCCGGAACTCGATGTCGCCCCGGATGGGCTCCCAGTTCTCCCGCCTGGGCGCAAAGGCGGTGCCGTATTTTTCAATGACTTCGGGCGTGTCGGTGACGAGGGGCTCCTGCTCCAGCAGGCCCATCACCCGCTCGATGTTCGCCTGCAGCGAAAGGATGTCCGCGATGTTGCGGGCGATCTGCTGGATGGGTTCAAAAATGCCCACCGCATAGGAGGTGAAGGCCGACAGCGTTCCGATGAGCATGAGGTGCTCCAGCGCCAGCGCGCCGCCCCGCACCAAAACGATGGCCGTGGTCAGCGAGCTGAAAAACATCACCAGCGGGATATAGACGGCGGAGAGCCGGGCCGCCCGCACGGACGACAGGCGCATGTCCTGGGTGACCGCTTCGAACTCGCGGCTGTTCTGCTCCTCGATGACCAGCGTTTTGGAGGTGCGCGCCCCCATGATCCCCTCGTTGTAGGCGCTGGTGATCCGGGAGTTCATCTTGCGCACCCGCCGGTTCCAGCGCAGGATCTTGTCCTGGAACCAGGCGGTGAGCAGCGCCATGGCCGGCACGATGAGGATCACCGCCGCGGCGAGGCCGGGGTCAAGCAGGAACATCATCACAAACACGCCCAGCACATAAAACACCGCCCACAGAATGTCCACCGCGTTCCAGGCAAGGGTGCCGGCGATCCGGTTGGTGTCGCTCATAATGCGCGAGAGCAGATAGCCCACGGGCGTGACGTTGTAGTAAGAGAGGGAGAGCGTTTGCAGGTGCACAAAGCAGGCCCGCTTCATGTCGCGGCCAAGCTGCATTTCAATGCGCATGGAGCGCCGGGTGAAGAGGATGACCGCAAGCGCCTGCAGGCCGATGATACAGCCGTAGAACAAAGCAAAGCCCGGCAGGCCGGACACATCCCCCGTCTCGATGAAGGCGTTGATGGCGTACCGCTGGAACAGCGGCAGCGCGATGTCGATGACGGCGCACACCACGTTGAGCGCCAGCACCACGGCAATGAGGCCGCGGTAGGGCCACAGAAAGGGCAGCAGCTTTTTCCACGAGCGGATGTCAAAGGAGCGGGTATACTCCTGTTCGTCAAATCCCATCCCGTCCGCCTCCTTCCTCCGGGAACAGCAGGTCCCTGTCCTCCCCGGTCATCTGCAGGTCGTAGATCTCCCGGTACAGGCCTTTTTTTGCCATCAGCTCCTCGTGGCTGCCCAGCTCCGCGGCACGGCCCTCCTGCAGCACGAGGATGAGGTCCGCCTGCATGAGGGTGGTGATCCGGTGGGAGATGAGGATGACCGTTGCCGCCCCCTTTGCCTGCTGGAGCGAGGCGCGTATCTCGGCGTCGGTCTCGGCGTCCACGGCGGAGAGGGAGTCGTCAAAAATGAGGATGGGCGCGTCCTGCATGAGCGTGCGGGCGATGGCGACCCGCTGCTTCTGCCCGCCCGAGAGGGTCACGCCCCGCTCGCCCACGATGGTGTCGTAGCCGTCGCCGAATTCCAGAATGGCGTCGTCCACATGGGCCGTGGCCGCCTGGCGGCGGACCTCCTCCAGCGGGGCCTCGGGCCGCACGGCGGCGATGTTTTCGCGGATGGTGCGGGAGAAGAGAAACGGCTCCTGCAGCACAATGCCGATGTTCCGCCGCAGATAGGGCAGGCTGATCCGGGAAACATCCACGCCGCCCACGGTGATCCGGCCGTTCTCCGGCGGCAGGTCGTAGAGCCGGTCCAGCAGGTGCACCATGGTGGACTTGCCGCTGCCGGTGGCGCCCAGCACGGCAAAGGTCTTGCCGGCGGGGATGGTGAAGCTCACATCCCGCAGCACTGGCTGCCCGCCGTAGGCGAAGGAAACATGGTCGAACACGATGTCCCCGTCCATCGGCGGGGTCAGGGCGTTCTCCGGCTCCTGTTCCGGTTCGGAATCCAGAATGTAGGCAAGGCGCTCGATGGAAACGCCCGCCTTGCTCATCTCCGAGAGAATGCGCCCGAGGCCGCGCACCGGCCAGACCAGCGCCTGGTTGTAGGACACGAAGGCCAGAAACTCGCCCAGCGTGATCGCCCCGTCCACCGTTTGCTGAACGCCGACGCAGATGACCGTGAGGATCTGCAGGCCGGTGATAAAGTCGCCCACGCCCCAGTAGGCGCTCAGCAGCCGCCCCAGGCGGATCCACAGCGAAGCGAACCGCTCGTTCTTTTTGTCAAAGCGCTCCACCTCGAACTTTTCGCGGCCGAAGGCGCGCACCACCCGCACCCCGGCCAGGTTTTCCTGCACCGTGGCGGACAGTTCGCCCTCGGCTTCGTCCGCCGTCAAAAAGCGCTTGGCGATCTTGGAATAGAAAAAAGCCGAATAAATCAGGATGACCGGCAGAAAGCCGACGGCGATGAGGCTCATCCTGGCGTTCATCGAAAACATCACCGCCAGCGAAAAGGCCACAAGAAAGACAATGCGGAACACCTCCAGCAGCTGATTCGTGACGAAGTTGCGCACCACCTCCACGTCCGACGTGCAGCGCTGGATGATCTCGCCCGTGCTGTGGCGGACATGCCACGCATAGGGCAGGCGCTGGATGTGCCGGTACAGCGCGTCCCGCAGCGATTTGACAAAATTCTCGGAGCCCTTTGCCGTGCCCATGCGGCTGCCGTAGGTGCACAGGCCCGCCAGCACCGCCACGGCGAGCAGGAACCCCGCCGCCGCAAAAAGCTGGGTCATGGGCGGGGCCGCCAAAAGCCGGGCGGGGGCAAGGGCCGTCACCGCTTTGGGGAACGGCTCTCCGCCCAGGATGGAGTCCACCGCCACGCGCACCACCTGGGGCGTGAGCGAACTGAACACCGTGTTGCCCATGGAAAACGCCAGCGTGAGCGCAAAAATCCCCACATGGGGCCGCAAAAAGCGCCAGATCAGCGCCCGTTTTCTTTGTTTCAAACCGTTCCCTCCCTTTTCCAAAACAAAACGCCCCCGGCTCAGGAGCCGGAGGCGCGGAATGTATCGCACAAAAGCCTGCCCGTCACACAGGGCAAAGCAGGGGCGCGGACAGTTCTTTCCAACGGCTCAGAGAGATCGCATGATCGCTGAAACGCTTTTCGGTCATTCTGCCCGCCTCCTTTCTGTTGTACGCAATGCTGCAGGATATCCAACCAGAATCACTATACCCTGCCCGGTTTTGGTTGTCAAGGGGCGCCGGGGCGGCCCGCGGCGGGCGGCGCTGTTTTCGTCGCTTCGCTGAATCCGCGCCGCATTTTCCCGGCAAAGTAACGGTTTTTGGGGCCGCTTACAGCGACGGCCCGTCCACCTGGACCACGCCGTTTTCCTTGATGGTGATGGTCATGCCGTCCTGCACATAGTTCAGAAACTCCTCGCCCAGGCAGTCCACGACCGGCATTTGGGCATTGTCCAGCCAGACGGCGGCCAGCACCGAGCCGGCGGCGGCCAGGGAGTCAATGGGGTTCGAGAACAAAAGGCACGCCGGCTGGCGGTTCATGGAGCAGGCGCAGTAGAGCACCAGCCCGCCGGTGGTAGAGCCGATGGTCTGGGGCAGGCACAGGGCCTTGCCCGCCATGGGCTTGCCGTAGAGGTCGGGGTTGTTCTGGTCGCCGCAGGTGGCGGTCTTGTCGCCGAACTGCAGCGCCTTCTGGAAGGAGGCCAGGGTGTTCAGCCCCCCGTGGGAGACGAGGGCGGGTGCGCTCACGCAGCCGGGAGCCACCACGCGTCCGTGAAATTCTTTCATTTGCCTGCCGCTCCTTTCGTGATGATGTCCAGAATTTCCGCCTCGGTGTAGTACCGGGCGGTGGTGTAGGTGCGCAGCTTGTTGGAGCAGGTGATGACCGGCATGGGCCCGCACAGGGGGTTGTTCATGTACATCAGCGGGCAGATACAGGAGAGGATGGCCCCGGTGGCCGCCAGGCGGGCGGCGTATCCGGTGGCTTCAAAGGCCTTTTTCACGCCGGGGGCGGTGGTGAACACGGTGGGCACGGCCAGCTTTTTGCGGCCCGCCGCCTTGAGGCCCTGTTCCAGCGCCTCGGTCCAGTCCTTCAGCTGCTGCAGGCTCAGATGGGGGCAGCCCACGAAGCAGAGCTTGGGCTTTGCGCCGGGGTTTTTCCACACCAGCGGGTAGTTCTCCTTCACCCGGCGCAGCTCGGCGTCGTCGATGACGTATTCCTTCGCGCCGGGGACGATGAGGTCTTTGCCCTGCTGTTTTGCCTCGGGGGTGAGGCCGTCGATGTGATAAAGGCCCACCGCGCCGTTGGAGGCGGTGGCCGCGCCGAAGTCCTTCAGATAGGCGCAGGCGGAATCGTCCAGCTCGCTGCCCAGCCAGCGGTCCAGACCCACCACATAGGGCACGTCCTCCATCACCTTCATGCCGATGGCGGAGCCCAGCAGCTGGGCCTCGGGCTTTTCGGTGGTTTCCACCTTCACCACCCAGGTGGCCTTGCGGCCCTCGTCGGTGAGCAGGCCGAAATAAGGCACGAAGCCGGCGATGGAGCCCATCAGGTCCATAATGCCGGAGTTGCGGTTGCACCGGGCGCCCAGCACGGAGTTGGCGTAGACCACCGCCGAGCTCTCGGCCCAGCTGAGCACCTCGCCCTGGGCGGGGCGGTTGCCCTGTTCATCCAGGTAGCAGGCGCAGCTGAAGGCGTCCTCGTCCTTCAGGCCCAGGGCCTTCAGCTGGCCCTCGTAGAAGTCCTGCTTGCTGTACATGAACTTCTTAAAGACCAGGTTCTGCAGGAAGTTCGCGGGCACACCCGGGTCCAGGGGCCGGGGGTCCGCCGAGAACTTCTGGCCGGACACCGCCCCCGCGGCGATGAGCTGGTCCATCAGGTCGTAGACCGGGCCCAGGGCCTTGAGGCCGAAGGAGGTGACCAGATGGTTGTAGCGGCTGGTGACGGGCACCATCTTCTCGGCGCCGAAAATTTCGCCGTACATGACCAGGGTCTTCATCACCTTGGCCATGGCCGCGCCCTTTTCGCCGTTCAAAAGGGCCTGCTGTTCCTGTGTCAGTTTCATTTTGTTTCCTCCCTCACAGCTTCATGGCCACATCCCACGCCTGCCAGATGACGGTGCGCAGGTTGCCCACCTTGGCGGCGTCGCCCACGATGTGCACGTGCCGGCCTTTGGCCGCCGCGGGCGCCGGGCGGTAGCCCGCCGACAGGATGACGGAATCGGCCCCGATGTCCTGCTTTTTGCCGTTTTTGCCGGTGATGGTCACGCCGTCTTCCCGGATCTCGGCCACGGTGCTCTCCAGATACACCGGCACCTTGTTGGTGCGGAAGAAGTCCCGCAGATAGCTGGCGTTGGCCAGGCACACCCCGGCCACGGCGATGAGGTCGTTCTTCATCTCCACGATGACCGGCTCCCTGCCCTGGAGGTAGAGGTCATAGGCAATTTCGCAGCCGGTGAGGCCGCCGCCCACGATGACCACCTTCTGGCCCACGGGTTTGCGGCCCAGCAGGTAGTCCACCGCCTCCACCGCCTTGTCCGCGCCGGGCACCGGCAGCTGCACCGGCTTTGCGCCGGTGGCCACCACCACCTCGTCCGCGTCCAGGGCGGCCGGGTCGTGCACTTCGGTGTTCAGCCGGATGGTCAGGTTCGGATACTTGGTGAGTTCCCGGGCGTACCAGGCCAGCAGCTGGCGGTCCTTCTCCTTGAAGGAAGGCGCGGCGGCGGCGTTGAACACGCCGCCCAGCTGGCCGCTCTTTTCATACAGGGTGACGCTGTGGCCCCGCTTGGCGCAGACCAGAGCGGTCTCCATGCCGCCGATCCCGCCGCCGATGACCGCGATGTTTTTGGGCCGGGCGGCGGGCTCGATGTGATATTTGCGGGTCTGCATGGTGCGGGGGTCCAAAGCGCAGCGGGCCATGCCCCGGGTGTCCGGCAGGGACTGGGCGTTGGCGTGGCCCTTGAAGTGAGACAGGTTGAAGCAGCCGTTGTGGCAGCAAATGCAGGGGCGCACGTCCTCCAGACGGTCCTCCAGCAGCTTTGTGACCCATTCGCCGTCCGCCAAAAACTGCCGGGCCACGCCCATGGCGTCGATACGGCCCGCTTCGATGGCGCGGGCGGCCGCGTCCGGCTCCATCCGTCCGGCGCAGACCACGGGGATGTCCACCGCCTCGCGGATGGCGGCCACGTCCTCCAGGTTGCAGTTCAGGGGCATGTACATGGGCGGGTGGGCCCAGTACCAGGAATCGTAGGTGCCGTTGTCTGCGTCCAGCATGTCGTAACCCGCGTCCTGCAGGTACTTGGCGGCCACGCGGCCTTCCTCCAGGTCGCGGCCGATCTCGTCGTACTCCTCGCCGGGCAGCGCGCCGTAGCAGAAGTCCTTCACCTTGGAGACGGCGCTGTAGCGGATGGAGACAGGGTAATCCGCCCCGCAGGCGGCCTTGATGGCCTTGACGATGTCCACGGCGAAGCGGTAGCGGTTTTCAAAGCTGCCGCCGTAGTTGTCGGTGCGGTGGTTGGTGTACTTGAGGGCAAACTGGTCCAGCAGATAGCCCTCGTGCACCGCGTGCACCTCCACGCCGTCCACCCCGGCCTCCTTGCACAGGACCGCCGTTTTGGCAAAGGCCTCCACGATCTCCTCGATCTGGGCCACGGTCATCTGGGGGCAGGTGACGCCCTCCGCCCAGCGGGAGGGCAGCGGGCTGGGGCTGGCCAGCTGGTAGTCGGTGTCCAGGATGGGCTTTGCCAGCACCTTCAGCACCGGGTTTTTGTGGAGGATCATCACTTCGTCGGAAATGCCCCAGGAGCGGCCCATGCCCGCGGTGAGCTGCACGAACAGCTTCGCGCCGGTGGCGTGGATCTCCTCCATGTAATCCTTCAGCTGGCGGAACATCTTCTTGTTCTGGTAGAGCCAGCGCCCGCCCAGAGTGTCCCGGATGGGGGCAATGCCGGGGATGATGAGGCCCACATCGCTTTTGGCCCGCTCCAGAAAGAAGTTGGCCGCCTCTTTGTCAAAGTGGTTTGGCTCCATCCAGCCGAAGAGCGAAGTGCCGCCCATGGGGCACAGGACAATGCGGTTTTTTATTTCCACATTGCCGATCTTCCAGGGGGTGAACAGAGCTTCGTAGCGTTCGTTCATTCCGTTGTCTCCTTTCGGTTTTGCCGCTTATTCGGGGATCCCGTTCCGGGTGAGCTCCCGCAGGTTGCCCACCACCGAATCCAGCGCCTTGTAAAAGGCCTCCCGCTGGGGATCGGTCAGGTCTTTGCCGGCGATCTCCACCGCCCGGCTGGCCCGGCGGCGCACATGCTCCGCTGCCTGCCTGCCCGCCTCCGTGAGATAGAGGGTGCCGCCGTAGCCGCTTTTGTGCGGGCCTTCCTTGCGCACCAGCCCCTTCTCTTCCAGAATGGCCAGCATGCGGGAGGCGTCGGATTTGTCCTTCATGCACTGCTCGCACAGTTCCGGCACCGTGATCCCCTGGGGATGGCGCCCGATGATGACCAGGTAGGTGGCGTGAGCCCCCTTCAGGCCGTAGGCCTTCATCTCCTCCCCTGCCAGCTTGTGCCAGCAGCGGGAAATCTCCGAGATGGCCACCGAGAACCGCTCGAACCGCTCCACCATCCGGATCCCTCCTTTCCTGCAAGAAATTGAAAACTCAACTTCTCCAGTATAATCATACAAAGTTGAATTGTCAACTTTTTATCCGCCGGCACAGAAAAGGGAGCCTGCCCGCGGCGTTTGCCGCAAAGCAGGCTCCCTTGTTCGCGTTTCAGACCCGGGGCGGCGTCCACAGCTCGCTGGGCGGCTGGCGGCCCCGGATACGGCGGTCCACTTCCTGGTGCTGCAGGCGGCTGCAGGGCACCTGGCTGCCGTTGGTCAGGGTGAGCACGTCCCGGAAGAGGTTCTCCACATGGAGCAGATTGACCACATAGCTTTTGTGGGTGCGGGCAAAGCCGAAGGGCTCCATCTGGCGGGCGATCTGGCTGATCTGGCCGTTGAACTGGTAGCTGGCGCTCTCGCCCACCAGGGTGATCCGCCGCACGTTGGACTCGAAATAATAAATTTCGCTGTGCTTGATCTGCACGGTGCCCTCTTCGCTGGAAAAGCTGTAGTAAAAATCCGGCGTTTCGCAGTGGGTCAGCGCCTGCCACACCTCTTCCTGCAGAAGGGCGCCGGAAAAGGGGCGCACCAGATAGCCGCAGGCCCGGGTGCGGTAGCCGGGGATGGCCCACTCGCCGCTGCCCGCCAGCAAGATCAGGCTCATGGCCGGGTGCACCCGGTGCAGCTGGGTGGCGTCGGCAAGGCCCGCGCCGTCCTCGCCCACGTCCAGCAAAATCAGGTCGAACCGCCGCCCCCGGGCGTATTCCTCCAGCAGCGTGCGCCGGGATTCAAAGCACACAAATTCCAGCCCGCCGCGCTTTTTCAGCGGGGCGAGCCCGCGCAGCAGATGGGAATTTTCCTGCCGGTCGCGGCCGCACAGTGCGATGTAACGGATCATAAGCCAGTGGGGCCTCCTGGATCGTGAAAAATGGCTCAAACAAAGGCTCTGACAGCGCATGTAGAAATTTTGAACTTTTTTTGGTGATTTAGTATATATAATATGGGGTTCGTGCTGCAAAATCAACCGTTTTTGCAGATTTTGATGATAAAAATGCAGATTGTGCGTGAGCTGTACACAGTTTGTGTGAAAATTGCTATAGTGTTGCCTGGCCGCCGGATGCCGGCTTCCGGCGGAGCAAAAGAAAGACGCAAAAAGGGTGAAAGTTTCGTCTTTGGCCAAAGGCGGACATACGCAAAGCCCCTGCAAAAGGAGGAACTCTACATGGCAAATTCTCCCCAAACAGCGGCGCCCGACCAGGGCGGAATGAAAAAAACTCTGTCGCTGTGGAACTTCTTCACCATCGGCTTCGGCGCCATCATCGGCACCGGCTGGGTGCTTCAGGTTGGTGACTGGATGGTCACGGGCGGCGGCCCCATCGCTGCCATGATCGCTTTTGGCATTGGCGCGCTGTTCCTGGTGCCCATCGGCGCCGTGTTCGGCGAACTCACCGCCGCCATCCCCATCTCCGGCGGTATCGTGGAATATGTGGACCGCACCTTCGGCCACACCCTCAGCTACATCACCGGCTGGTTCCTGGTTCTGGGCAACGGTATCCTGTGCCCCTGGGAAGCCATCGCCATCTCCACTCTGGTGAGCCAGATGTTCGGCGACCTGTTCCCCATTCTGCGGGCGGTCAAGCTGTACAACATTCTGGGCGCGGATGTTTACCTCTTCCCCACCATCATCGCGCTGGGCTTTGCCTTCTACGTGATCTGGCTGAACTTCAAGGGCGCTTCCAGCGCCGCCAAGCTGCAGGCCTTCCTGACCAAGGCACTGCTGGCCGGCATGCTGCTGGCCATGGGCATTTCCTTCTTCAAGGGCGGCCCCGCCAACATCCTGCCCTCCTTCCAGCAGGTGCAGAGCAGCACCACCCAGACCGCCGGCACCAACATGTTCGCCGGTATCGTGTCCGTGCTGGTGATGACTCCGTTCTTCTACGCCGGTTTTGACACCATTCCCCAGCAGGCCGAGGAGGCCGCCGAGGGTCTGGACTGGAACAAGTTCGGCAAGATCATCAGCCTGGCTCTGCTGGCCGCGGGCGGCTTCTACATCATCTGCATTTACTCCTTCGGCACCATCGTTCCCTGGACCGAGTTCATCACCAAGGACGTGCCCGCTCTGGCCTGCCTGAAGGACATCAGCATGATCTTCTACGTGGTGATGCTGGTCATCGCCACCCTCGGACCCATGGGCCCCATGAACTCCTTCTTCGGCGCCACCAGCCGCATTATGCTGGCCATGGGCCGCAAGGGTCAGCTGCCCGCTTCCTTCGCCGTGCTGGACGCCAAGTCCGGCTGCCCCAAGATGGCCTGCACCATTCTGGGCGTCATCACCGTGGTGGGCCCCTTCCTGGGCAAGAACATGCTGCTGAGCCTGACCAACGTCTCCGCGCTGGCCTTCATCTTCAGCTGCACCATGGTCAGCCTGGCCTGCCTGCGCATGCGCTACACCGAGCCTGACCTGCCCCGGCCCTACAAGGTGCCCGGCGGCAAACTGGGCATTGTTGCCGCCATCGCTGCCGGCACCATCGTCATCCTGCTGATGGTCGTTCCCTTCAGCCCCGCCGCCCTGAACGCTGTGGAATGGGGCATTGTGCTGGGCTGGCTGGTCATCGGCCTCATCCTGATGGCCATCACCAAGAGCTCCAAGAGCAAGAAATAAGCGCTTTTCCATGACCACAAAGGCGGGCAAAACCGCCTCGGTACATAAACAAAACAACGGGAGGTTTTCAACATGAGCAAAGTAGCATTTGTCGGCGGTCTGCTGATCGACGGCACCGGCGCCGAGCCGGTCAAGGACTCTCTGGTCCTGGTGGAAGACAAGAAGATCGTCTACGCCGGCGCCAAGAAGGAGTACGGCCCCGACTATGAGACCCGGGACATCACCGGCAAGACCATCATGCCCGGCCTGATCGACACCCATCTGCACTTCTCCGGCAACCTGACCGACGACGACACCGACTGGGTGCTGGAAGATCCCATCCAGAAGACCGTCGTGGCTGTTCAGCAGGCTCACGAGTGCCTGGAGCACGGCCTGACCACCGTCGGCGAGATCAGCCGCAGCGGCCTGCAGATCCGCGACATGATCGAGCGCGGCGTGATGACCGGCCCCCGCGTTGTGGGCACCGGCCTGGGCTTTGCCCGCACCTGCGGCCACGGCGACAGCCACAAGCTGCCCAGCTGGTACAACGACGAGAGCCATCCCTGGGCCGAGCGCGTTGACGGTCCCTGGGAGCTGCGCAAGGCGGTGCGCCGCCGTCTGCGTCAGAGCCCTGACGCCATCAAGATCTGGTCCACCGGCGGCGGTATCTGGCGCTGGGACAAAAAGACCGACCAGCACTACACCTACGAAGAGATCAAGGCCGTTGTGGACGAGTGCAACATGGTGGGTATCCCCGTGTGGAGCCACGCCGAGGGCTTCGGCGGCGCTCTGGACTCTGCCAAGGCCGGCGTGCACCTGATCATCCACGGCCAGGCCCTGAACGACGAGTGCCTGGACATCATGGCCGAGAAGGGCATTTACTTCTGCCCCACCATCCAGTTCCTGCATGAGTGGTTCAAGACCTATCCCCCCGTGTACATCCCCGAAATGCACGACTCTCAGCCGGGTGAGACCGTTGTTGAGAAGGAGCTGAACCGGATCTACGCCAACCTGCGCAAGGCCAAGGCCAAGGGTATCGGCCTGACCATCGGTTCCGACTCCTTCTGCAGCAGCCTGACCCCCTACGGCACCACCGCCATCGGCGAGATGTACTCCTTCGTGGAGTGCGCCGGCATTTCCGAGATGGACACCATCGTGGCCGCCACCAAGGTGGGCGCCGAAATGCTGAAGGTCGACGACGTGACCGGTACCCTGGAGGCCGGCAAGTCCGCTGACCTGCTGGTCATCGAGGGCAACCCCCTGGAGAACATCCGCGCCATCGCCGTGGACAACATGAAGGTCATCATGAAGGAAGGCGCCTTCGTCAAGGGCTGATCCCTTCTCCTTCATTCCTGACGCAAAAAGCCTCCGGCCCGCTCCTTCACTCCGGGCCGGGGGCCTTTTTGCGCCCTTTTCTTACATCTTTATATAAGAAAGAAACGCCGCGGGGCATTAGCGGGGTGTTCGTAAGACAGTAACAAAAGCAAAAGGCGTGATGAAAGTGGTCGCGCCTTTTGCCTTATGTGGATAGCCGCTTTCGAGGCGCAAGGGATGCAGTCCCTTGCTCGGAACATAGTGACGCAAAACACCCCGGACATTCAGGTGTCCGGGGTGTTCGGTCTCACCGAGCGCACATATGGGGATTACCCTGTATAGAAGTGCGCCCTTAGTATCTGTTCGACAAATCAGAATTTATATTTTTTTCTGCAAATAAATCATATCTACCAGTTGAGTACCTGCTTCATATATTGAATGGTCATAATTATCCGTGAAGAAGTTTTTAATGCTATGCGAACGAATAAATCCACACTTCTCATAAAAAGGAATTGTCAACGGACTATCCCCTGTGCCAACTTGCAATATAGAATACTTCCCTTTGTATGTCGTAGCAACGAAGTCAATTAGTGCTTTACCGTAACCCTTTCCCTGATATTCTGGTTCAGTTGCAATGTTTTTGATTTCAAGGACACCCTTCCCCTCGTCTGTTATCACACATTCGCACTTAACTCCATCATCGTCCAAAACATACATTGTCCCCTTATTAATATACCTGTCTATCATATCCTCTTGCTCATCTGCTAATAGCAGCAACGGAAGAAATTGTTTTTTATTCTCCTTGATTTCTTTAATTTTCATATCAACTTGCTCCCTAAATACCGATTTGTAGGTCTGTTCGGTTCCATGCTATCACATAACGGGGATAAAATACAAGAACAGCCACCGCAGTTCAAACTACGGTGGCTGTTAACTGTCTTATGAACACCGCTCCTTTCCGCGGCGTTTTTCTTTTCTTCCGTGTGCTCACCAGTTGTTCACGGCGTGCTCCGCAAAGGCGGGCAGGCCGTCGATCTCCAGCACCGTGCCGTCGTCCAGCACCGCCCGGCCGGAGAAAGCGCCGAACATCTGGTGGCAGCAGTTGTCCACAAACAGCACCTTGGTGCGGGTGGTGCGGTCGTAGCTGGGGGCAAGGGTCAGGTCCAGCCGGCCCTCCTCGTCCCGCAAATGCCACGGCTGCATATAGTCCTCGCCCCGCTCAAAGCGCACCGGCCCCAGCTTGGAAAAACCGCCGTCGTAAAACAGCATGTTCTCGGTGGCCCGGCTGGTGTTGCCGAAGCCCGTTCCCAGATTGAAGCCGAAAATTTTTCCGTTCACCATGCCCGTCCCGTTGGACCAGTACCACTCGTTGTGGAAGGGCCACACGCCCCGCCCCCAGTCCAGCAGGCCGAAGGCGTCCTCGCCGAAGCGGTATTCCTTTCCGCGGCAGACGGCCCGGCCCCGGGCGGTCATGCAGTTGATCTTGTGGTTGTAGTAAAAGGCGGTCTTGTACTCGTCGAAGGGGATGTTGATGACCAGCGAATAGGGGTTTTTGCGCTCCAGCGTCACATCCGCCTCAAACTCCGGCGCGGAGAAGGTCAGCCGCCGCACCGCGCCCTCCACCTGAAAGCGCAGGTGGATGTCCCCCTTGTCGTAGCGCACGTCGCTGTCCGCCTCGGCGTTCTCGGGCAGGTGCAGGCTGCCGAAGGGCAGCGCCAGCAGCTTGTTGATGTCCGCGATCATCTCGCCCTTTTTGAAGTCGAACAGCATAATGCCCACCTGCCCCGCGTAGGAGGCGTGGCCGTAGGTGAACTGCAGGCACTTTTCGCCGTCCGACACCTGGTAGAAGTCCCACTCCTTGATACGGTAAAAAGGCGCTTTGATGTCGCTGCGCCGGTAGGTCAGCACCGACCGCTCCGAATAGCCTGGGGTGATGACGCCATGCCGGTCCAGCACCGGGCCGGGGGCTGTGATGTGTTGTTCCTGCATGCTCGCTCCTCCTTTTCGGAAATGCTCTGCCGCGGTGTGTCTTTCTGCCTTCAGTATAGCATACGGGCGGGCAGATTGCACGGGGCCGCCGGCAAATGCCCGCCCGCCGGAATACGCCCGCGCCCGGAGGAAAAGCAAAAGGCCGCAGGAGTCCTGCGGCCTTTTTTGTTTTTGGATGTTCAAACGCCGGCGGGCCTTACGGCTGCCCTCTTTTTCTCCGGTCGTGATTGCGCGAACTGTAAAATTCGGCTTTTGCCCGATACATTTGCCGGTCCGCTTCGTCAAGCTGCTCTTTTATGCTGCAATCGACGCCCCGCCAGGACACGCCGACGGAAACGCTGATCCCGTCTTGTTCCATGTTTTCTTTCACTGCCGCGACCGCGTTCCGAAACGCCTCTTCGTCCAGTTTCGTATCGATGACCGCGAACTCATCGCCGCCTATGCGGTAGCATTCCCCCGCAAACATGCCGATGATGTGGTTCGCCGTGCTGCGGATGAGGCTGTCTCCGGCGCTGTGGCCCATGCGGTCATTGATTGGTTTCAGCCCGTTCAAGTCGATGGCCGCCACACCCAGCCTGGAAAGAGGCTCCTTTTCCAGCTTCTGCACATCGAGGTTGAATTTGTTCCGGTTGAACAGGCCGGTCAGCGAGTCCTCAAAGCTCAGTTTTTCCAGAAGTTTCGTCTGTTCCTCGATCTTTCGTTTGTGCTCATCAATGCATTTTTGAAGGTATTCGTATGTGTACTGCCCCACCTGTGTGGGAAAGCCCACATCCTCCTGCGTCATTTCGGAATAGGGGTTGGAGATATGGATATGACAGCAGCGGGGCGTATCATCCACCCAATGAAAAACAGCGGTTATACGCTGGTGGACGCGCAGGTAGATCTTTGTGGAAGGGTCGGTGGCGATCCATGCTCTGCCGGAGCAAATATACACATCCGGCGAAATATCGATCACGTCGTATTTCTCGTCCCAGATGTTGCATTTGGGAACCATGCTCTCAAACTGCCGGAAAATCCCGGTGATGGTTTCGGTGCCCACGCTGTATTCATTTTCCCCTGCGCCAAACCAGCTCAGCTTGTCGTCAAACAGCCCGATAATGGCTTCCACATCGTTTTCGCAATAGTGCTTGTGAAACAAAAAGCTGGTCAATTCCCTGACTGTCTGAATCTTTTGGTCTCTGTCGAGAGATCGCGCCATCTGTTATCCCTCACTTTTGAAGATCTTCGCAGGAAACGGCTTCCAACCGCGGCGGCAATGTCCCTTATTAAGTCCATCTTAGTTGCTTTGCGCTTCAATGTCAACGATTGACGCGCCCTCCGGCCCCGAACGGGGTCTGCGCGCCTGCCGTTTCAAAAGGCCAGCGCGGATATCCCGCAAGGCCTCTGCTTTGCCCGGCACTTGTTCCGGGTGGCCCGCCCAGAGAATTGCCATTTTTCAGCGGCCCAAATCGCAGGCCGGGCTCGCCCCGCCGGGGCAAATTCAGCGGCGCGCCTTGTCTTTTTCCGCACAATGGATACAGTAATCCTGGTGCACCGTCCTCAGTTTTCCGCACCGGCTGCACCTGTACCGCTCCTCCTGCTGCCGCACAAATTCCTCCAGCCCCTTTGCCTGAATGAAGGCAAGGTTCTCCAGCATGCTCATACGGTATTTTGTTCTGTAGCGTTTATTCAATGCTTTCAGCCTGCTGCAGGGATAGTTTGCGCATTCGAAGCAAAACGCTTTTTTGTTCTCACAGTTTCGGATCGAACAATTCTGGCAGGCTTTTCTTTCGCCGCCATGGCCGCAGCCATTGCAGGCAAGCCCCTTCCCCTGATACGCCTGGCACAAAGCGCAATTCATACCGCAGGGTGCCACAAGCTGCTGCAGCGTCATAAATTCTCTCCTTTTTCCAAAAGGCCGGGCTGTAATTGTGCGCGGACCATGCTATTATGAATACGAAAAGCAATTTGTAAAGCAGAGAGGGATCCCGATGGAACAGGCGAATTTCAGCTGCCCCGTCTGCGGCCCGCTGTCGGCTCAGATGGAGCAGGCAAGCGGCGGTTCCTGACGCCAATACGACCAGATCCTCCGGCAGCTCATGGAGCTGGAGCGGCAGGGCGGCATGGACATCAAGAAAATTATAGCACAAAAAAGCCTTTGATACGAATTGAAAGGAGCTGACAGGCCTGCGCAGAGGGTTCCCCCAATTCGTATGTTCCCGTTTGCGCTTCGCTTTCCGAAAGGGACCTGGTCCCAACTGGCAAACGGCTCATGGACAAAAAGGATTTGTTGCAGTGTCTGAAAGAAGCCCCGGATTTGGAGCAGCTGCTCACAAAAGCCGGAAACGACCCGCAGTTTCTGGATGCGCTGTTTGAGATCGTCCGGAGCGAGCATTCCGCAGTACGGTACAGCTGCACCAAGATCCTCCGTATGTTGAGCGAACGGCAGCCGGACAAAATTTATCCGTATTTTGACGATGTGGCAAACTGGCTGCGAGATTCCAACAGCTTTGTCAAATGGGACGGTATCCTGACACTGGCAAACCTCGCGTCGGTGGACGCGCAGCGCCGCTTCGCCTCTGTTTATGAAGAGTATTTCGGGCTGATCCGCGATTCAAAAATGGTCACAGCTGCCAATGCAGCGGGGAACGCCTGGAAAATCGTGCAGGCTGTGCCTGAATGGGAATCCGATATCACGCGGCGGCTTCTGGAAGTTCCGCAGATCGTTTACCTGCACCACGGAGAGCCTTCTGCCGAATGCAACAGAGTCATGTGCGGCCATGTCCTGGATTGCTTTGACCACTATTTTGATCTGTCGAAAAACCAGCAGGCAATGATCTGTTTTGCGCGTTCCCAGTTGAACAGTTCCCGGAAATCAGTCGCAAAAAAAGCGGCTCGCTTTCTGAAGAAGCATGAGATATAAGCAATGGCAATGAGGTGACAGCCATGTATGAAGCCTTAACAAAGTATATCGGGCAGTTTGAAGATGTGGGCACCTGGATCATCGACCGTGAAAATGACGGTTCCAAAGAACATCCGATCCAAATGCCTTATATGTCATATTCCAAGGCCATTATGAAATTCCTTTCGGAAATGGATGCTTTCATGGTCTACAAT
The DNA here is from genome assembly GCA_019114225.1 of Candidatus Allofournierella pullicola. Taxonomy (GTDB): domain Bacteria; phylum Bacillota; class Clostridia; order Oscillospirales; family Ruminococcaceae; genus Allofournierella_A; species Allofournierella_A pullicola. Next base: position 72,470 of record DXFW01000035.1, read on the forward strand.
TATCAAGAGGTGCTAAAACGGAACGATCTTCGATGGGGAATGGAAATGGGCAATGCGGATGTTTCGGGATTCGATGCCGAAGCTGTTCTGGCACTGCTGACCGGTGCAGTTCGTGCGGAAAGATTTTGTGACGGCGCGTTTGCTTCTTTTGTTCGATCTGGTGCAGTTGACCGCTGGCTGGGGAGATTAAAGGAAATCGACGAATCATGAACCAAGGAAAAAGCCGCAGGATATCCTGCGGCTTTTCGCTGTTTTTTAGATATAAAAAGTGGACAGACTCCATTCGGAATCGGTCCACTTATCATGGCGTGTCTTAACAAAAAAGATATTTTGAGAAAAGTCATCACATACTGATTTAACAAGTCCCTGCTTGTTATCATTTGACGGCTTTTCTCCCCTTTGTTATTATTGGTGTACTTTAAAACGGCACTTTTTCTTGCTGTAACACTTGACATCGTCTTTCCGGATGCACGACGGCATTTTCCTTTTTTCATTTCCATCGTAAGTACTTTGCAGCAATCGTCAAGGCCTGGAACAGCCGGTTTTCCAGCTGAAATAAGAGCTTATATCTCTGACGCCTACAATAAGAAAAGTTCCGGCCTTTTCAGGCCAGGGCTTGGTAGGTGTGGGGCAGAATGTAACCTGTTCGCTTCCGGGATATAAATATCAAATAGCCCCGCTTGCGCGGGGCTATACTTGTGCAGTTGCAGACTGCACCTTTATTTTGGCAAAGGGAGTTTTTCTTTCTGCAATATCGACTATAGTCTTCTTTGGAACCACTCGCCCAGCGAGTGGTTTTCGTTATACAAAACCGCCGCGCCCGGTCCCTGCCGGGAGGGCGGCGGCGTGGTATCAGAATTGCATTAGGAACAACACCCAAGGCTCGGTCGGGATGGGTACGGATTCAGGATTTTATGTAGCCCTCCGGAACAGGCCGCTTGAGGGATATTTCGCCTCTGCCGCCAGGGAGAACCATCAATGCCTCAGGGCTCCACCCGCACCGTCAGGCGGGAGGCGTGCACCCCACCGTGGTATACCCGGTTATGGGCCACCACGGTCCGGGCGGAAGCAAACCCCTCCCGTGTGTTGCTGTTGGGGAAGATGAAATTCTTGGCGCTGGAGGTGATGGTCACCCGGATGCGGTGACCTTTCCGGAAACAGTTGGACAGCTTGGTGGTGCGGATCTTCAGGCAGACGATCTCTCCTTCCTGCAAAAATTCCGACCGGGCAAAGCCGTTGCGGTAGCGGGCGCTGAGCAGGCCGTCCGCCAGCTTGATGGACCGGCCGTTCTCGTCCACATCGGTAACACGCACCACAAAGTCGGTGTCCGGCGCGTCGGAAGAAATGTACAACTCCGCTGTCATATCGCCGGTCAGGACCAGGTCCTCCTCCAACACGGGGGAGGTGTAGCACAGCAGATCCTGGCGCAGTTCCTCCTGGGTGTAGTCCTCCGAAACCTCGATCTCGTTCTCCGACATATCGATGATGTGCAGGGAAGGATGCTCGGGGTCATAGGCATAGCCGTCGCTGTTCTCCTGTTCCGGCTTGGCAAAGGTCAGTCGCCCGTCCCCGGCGGAGGTGTTGGCGTGGCCGTCGCTGTCCAGGTACAGTTGGGTGACCCGGGTCTCGGGCACCGGCCAGTTTTCGGCGGTCTTCCATACCTCCTGGCCCAGGGTGTAGTATTCCACCGGGGCGGTCTGGTCGATGCCGTTGTCTACTTCCTTGAGGTGATGCTCGAACCAGCGGAAATACAGCCAGTCCAGATCAAAGCGCAGCGCCTGGCTGCCGAAGGATACCCCGTGCATGTCGTATTTGCTGTTGCCGCTGTGCTGCCAGGGCCCCAGAATGACCTTGCGCATACCCCGGGGGAAGTCGTGAACCAGTTCCAGGGCCTCGGTGGTGCCCATGCCGTTGTCGTCAAACCAGCCGGACTGGATCAGCGCCGGAATCTGCGCCCCGGCGGAACGCTCCTGCCAGTTGGACTGACGCCAGAAATCATTGTAATCGCTGGGCTCCAGCCACCGGGTGATGAAAGGTACATCGTATCCCAGGGCCTTTTTGGGCAGGTCGGTCAGGGGGCGGATGTTCAACACTTCCTCCCAGTCGTCGCGCTCCATCAGTTCGGGGTGGAAGGTTTTCTGAGACACCGCAAAGGCCCAGGCCAGCATGCCCGAGGTGAAGGACCCGCCCCGGCGGGGCAGATCCACAAAGGAGCTGCCCGCGCAGACCACGCTGATCAAAGCTTTCAGGTGGGGGTTGCCGCTGGCAGCGGCCGCCCACTGTACATAACCCAGGTAGGACCCGCCCACCATACCGATGCGTCCGCTGCACCATGGCTGGGAGGCGATCCAGTTCAGAGTATCGTCGCCGTCCTCCACTTCGTGGTAGTTGGGCAGCCATTCGCCTTCACTGGCGTTGCGGCCGCGTACATCCTGTACCACCACCGCGTAGCCGCGCTGGACGTAGCGGTAGTAGACCTCACAGCCGTCCTCCTTGCCGTAGGGAGTGCGTACCAGCACTGCAGGCACCGGGGCACTGCAGCCTTTGGGCAGGTATACGTCGGTGGAAAGATGTACCCCGTCCCGCATGGGCACCGGGAATGTCCCCGCATGCTCTACCGGGAACAATTGTTCCTCCGGCCAGGTCGAGCGCCACAGGCGCAGGATGGTCTCCTCCTCGGCGCCGGGTTCCACCAGCACTGTGACCATCTCCCGGGCAGGGCAGGTGACGGCGATCAGCCGCCCCTCTTTCATCTGTTTGTTGTTGGGAAATTTTACATCCCGCTGCAGGTAGCTGCAACCGTCCTCGCTGGTGTAGCGCTCGCCGCACAGGGAAACTTCCCCGGTACCCTGCAGGCCCGCCTCGTAGCGGGACAGGTTCTGCCCCAGGGCGGCAAAGTCCATCTTTACAAAAGAACGGTAAAAATCCCGGTCCTGGTCGGTCAGGTCCTGCCAGTCCAGCAGCGCGCCGGTGTGCACGTCCAGTTTCTGGATCTGGGGTGTGCCGTCGCCCAGGCGCAGCCTGCCGTACAGGATGCCCGAAACATATAAGTCGAAATTGCGCATTTCCGTTTCTCCCGTTTTCCGGTCAGGCGCCGATCAAGGCACGGATGGCATAGGCTACACCGATGCCCACATAGTTGCCCAGGGCACCGGCCAGTACGCCCATGAGCAGACCGATGTTGATAAGGGTCTTCCACTGGGCGCTGGAGGCGATGAGGGCAGCGGTGGGGCCATCTGAGATGCAGCCTACGATGGACAGCAGCACATACTCAAAGCGGACTTTCAGTAACCGGGTGATGAGCAGGTGCAGCAGGATGGAACAGGCGATGACGCAGAAGCAGAACAGGGTGATGTAGAAGGTGGAGCCGAAGAACTGCTGCAGGTCCACCGCAAAGCCGATGGTCACCAGGAACAGCAGCGCCACAAAGAGGCCCAGGTCAAAGTTGCCGCGCAGCTTGCGGATGGCAGGTACCTGTGCCAGGATGATGGAGAAGGTGGTGATGAGCAGGATGCGGCCCGCACTGCGGAATCCTTCTCCGAATACTACCGAGGAGATGCCGGTGGCGGCCCACACGGTGCCGAAACCGATGGCCAGCAGCCAGGCGATTTCCTGGATGGACCATTCCTTGGAGGCCATCAGTTCCTCGTGGTCGCCGTCGCCCAGCAGTTCCGGCTCGCTCATTTCATAGGGCCACAGCTTTTTCAGCCGTTTGGAATTCTTGTACAGGGCGGGGGCGGCGAACATCAGGATCAGCGTGGGGATACCCACCACATAGTCGGCGGCGTTGGCCGAGGCGATGGTGGTCTTGCTGGCCTCCAGGCCCACGGCGATGGCGGTCAGGTTGGAGCTGCCGCCGGTGTAGGTGCCCACGAACATGCCGGCCACCTTCCAGCCTTCGTCGATCTTGCCGGCGAACAGTACGCCGAACACCAGGGCCGCCACGCAGACGCTGAACACTGCCGATGCCAGCGCAATGACCGGCTCTTTGGACAGCTTGCGCATCTGTTTCAGGTCCAGGCTCAGCAGGCAGATGGAAACGGACAGCGGCACACAGTAGCTGCTGATGGCATCATAGGTGGCGCTGGAGGTGGGCACGATCCGCAGGTTGGACATCACGATGCCCATGACGATAACCGTCAGGGCCGGGCCCAGCGTTTTGAACGCCTTGAACCGCTGCAGCCAGAATCCCAGTGCGACCGTGGCGACCATGATGAACAGGAGCGCGCCTTCGGAGGAAAAAATTGTATTCGGCATAATGTACCTCTCTCTGCGGGGTCCCGCTTAAAAATCAATATCGATGCCAAGGCCCGGTTTGTCGGACAGGGTGTAGACGCCGCCGTTCACGGCAAAACCACCGGGCATGCCCATCTCGGGGTCCACGGCGTACATAAAGCTGTCGCAGTCCGCCTCAGTGATGTTCTGCTTGGCAGCGACCAGACTCACACCGGCGGCAATGGCTACCTTGGTCTCCAGCATGCAGCCCACCATGCACTGTACATGGTTCGCCTCGGCAATGGCGTTGATCTTTTCCGCCGGGTACAGGCCGCCGCACTTCATCAGCTTGATGTTGATGATGTCTGCAGCATCGATCTTGCAGGCTTTCGCTGCGTCAATGGGAGAGTGGACCGACTCATCCAGCATGACCTTCAGGTCCACCTTGGAACGCACAAAGCGCATACCGTCCAGATCCCAGCTGGGCAGGCACTGTTCCACCGCTTCCACGCCCACCTTTTCAAAGGCTTTCAGGGTGCGCACCGCATCGCTGACAGTGTAACCCTGGTTGGCGTCCACACGCAGGCGGATGTTGGGGCCCACCGCCTGACGGATCAGGGTCAATGCCTGGATGTCCTCTGCCGGGTTGATGCCGGCTTTGATTTTCAGAATGGTGAAGCCATCCTTTTCCACCCGTTCCCGGGCTTCGGCGGCCATGGCTTCCGGTGTGTCAATGCCCACCGTCATGTCAGTGACGATCTGGTTCACGCTGCCACCCAGCACCTTGTACAGAGGCTGACCCATCAGCTTGCCCTTGATATCGTACAGGGCAATATCCACCGCGGCCTTTGCCGAGGTGTTGCCTGACAGCAGGCGGTCCATCATGCAATGGATGCCCTCAACATCCAGCGGATCCATGCCGATCAATCCGGTGCGGAACAGTTTCAGCGCTTCCAGAACGGTGGCCGCGCTCTCGCCGGTCACCGGTTCAAAGGGCGCGGCCTCACCGATGCCCCACAGACCTTCGTCGGTGGAGATTTTCACCAGCACATTCACCGAATGATCCTGTACCGCAAAGGCAATACGGAAGGGCTTTTTCATGGGGATACGGATGGTTTCCACCTTTACATCTGTGATTTTCATAAGGTTCCTCCTGCGCAATAATTTTTATAAAATTTTACTATTTCTAAAATTTTTGTCAAGAGCTTTCCTCTTTTTTCACATTTTTCAGAGAATAAGCAAGAAATCATCTGATTTTCTTTGTAAAAATTTTATAAATATCGAATATTTTCTCGCTTATTTACGTACAGGATATTTTGTGATATACTGTAAATAAATTTTTTACGAAAAAGCGGGAGGTTTTATGCTGGGCGAACAGGTTCGAAATATTCGGAAAAAGCGGGGAATCACCCTCAAGGAACTGGCCGAAAAGACTGGTTTGTCCATCGGGTATATCTCCCAAATCGAGCGCAATCTCACCGACCCGTCCCTGTCCACCCTGCGCAAACTCAGCGCCGCTCTGGACATCCCCACCTATCTGTTCATGGGTGGTGAGAGCAGCACTGGCCTGACGACCCGTCAGGCGGATATGATGATCCTCTCCCAGCCCAATTCCAATATACGGTATCATCTGCTTACACCCATGCCCAACGGAGATTTTGTACCTCAGTCGTTGGTCATACGCTTTGAACTGGAACCCCACTGCAAGGACGGCGACCTGCCGGTGATCCATCCTAGTGAGGAAATCCTGCTGCTGGAACAGGGGCAGCTGGATGTACTGGTGGAGTCCGAGACCATCCGCCTGAACGCCGGGGATACCACGGTGGTGCAGTCCAACCTGCCCCACATTGTTTCCAACCCTGGGGATACCACAGCGGTGGGGTTGGCGGTGTTCACTCCGGCCATTTGGTTCCCCAACAACCGGCGCACCCTCAACCGCGGTGGCGAAACCTAAATGTTCGTATAGGAATACCAAAAAGAAGTACAGCCAATTGCCTGTACTTCAGACTGTCGAAAAAGGTCACCGGAAGGTGGCCTTTTTCTCGTAAATGGGAAGAAAATAGTTCAAGTCCTCACCAAAGCCCAAAATGGGCGAAAAATATCTTTCAAACTGGGGCCTAATTTTGGGTACGAAAAAAGCCCGCAAACGGCTTGTTTGCGGGCTTTTTCGGCCTTATATCTTTTTTGTTAAGGCAACTTGGCATGGGTTAACAGAATAGATACATTTGGCAATTCTTGGAAAACCGGCCTTTTTGGAGTAATCAACTGTTACCAGGCATCCTCCGGCCAGATCCTCTGCCAAAATACCTATTCTTTTCATCTAGATTATAGCATGCACAAGGAGAAAACACAACACTTTTACTTCAAGTTATCGTTCTCCACGAGCCCTTTTTTTGCTGGGCTGCTGACTCTGCTTCCACTTCCCTTGGAAGAGTTCTTCGGTAGTACATTCTTCAGGGTAATAGAAGTTTTTTCGCACCCAGCCGTTTTCTTGGTAGACTTCCGTAATGATACGATCGGATAGAACCTCAATAATGATATCCTCTCCGATTGATGTTTTCCCAAGGAGCGGTACAGGGTACTGCTCGTGATTCTTACACAGTTCACGCATCGAGCCCCAATCGCCCGAATCAAAGACCACTTGCTTCAGCACTTCATCCGATATTCGCAATCATCCTTTCCCATCTATGATGTTTTTCATTCAGCAAGATGTAAAGCACATCGGAGGGTCGGGAACTCCGTCTGTGATTATTTCCTTGGCCATCTCAAGTACAATCTTTTCCTTGAGATAACTGAATTGGCACTCGCCGTCTTCGTTTATGTTACGTTCCAGCAGTTCCTCGATTTCTTTCAGGAGCTGCCGCAGGGTTTCCGCTTGATCCATATTATTTTTCACCTTCTTTTCAGGTGCCGGCCACAATGAAGTCATATAGGGCTCCTGGCTCCTTCAGGCACCATTCTTTTGTCCCATCCTCAGTCCAGACCTTATAGTCTGGAGAGGCATCATATAGCCACCAGTCGATGTAATCATACTGGTCGTTGACAGCCTCTTTCAAAACTAGAAGGAGCGCAGTCAGGTATCGGTTCTTACATCCAAATACAAAGTGACCGTCACCTACAGATTCGAGCGCCGCACCGACCTTCGCGTCGATCTCCCGTTGCTCCAGAATCTGGCCCAACGCCGCACAAAAGGTCTCTTTGGTAATCATTGCTGTCCATCCTTCTGAAGCTTCTGTACGGGCTTTATTTCGCCCTGCCAGCGCCGCAAATTGGCCATAGCCTCGCCTTGGGTCTCAGGATTCGCACAGTACTCCATGAACCTGACAACCAATTCTTCCGGCGACAAACCCAATGGTGCAATGAGTGCTTTTACCTGGTCGAGCAGCTCGGAATCAACTTGTATTTCAATGAGGTCTTCATCTTTGTTCGCCATCGTTCTGGACTCCTTTCCGATATTTCGCTGCTTGAAGATCCTTCAGCCATACAGACAGAAGTTCTTTGATTTCCAGCCAGGATTCTGAGCTGCTCACTGGGAAGAGCGGATAGTCCAGGTCCCTCTCGATATCAGAAATCGCAACCGCCAGTGTCCGTTCATCGAACAATTTATAGTTCTTGAGAACGAAGTGGAGCACGCCGGAGCTGTCAGAGTCATCTGAGCGCAAGGCGTGACGAATGGCGCTGTTGACAACGCACCCGAATTCATCATCAACCATTGGGCTGACCCAAGACTGTGGACAAAGAACAAGATCGTCTTTTCCATCCTTGGTGATCACAAGCGCAATGTTTTCTTTTCGTACCCTGTCGAGCGTTTCATCTAAATGCTCTGCCAAATACTTCTGATCGATTCGTTCCAATGTTTCAATTTTAGGCAAAGTCATCATGGCTGAATCACTCCTTGAGCTTTTCTCGAGAATCCATCTGGACAACGTGTGCAAAAGGCTATACCACACTGAAATCTCGGGATCCTGAGGCTCTCCGTTAAGGTATTCCCGGACGATAGAAATGACTCTATTCAGAGTCTCATCATCAAGCTGGGAAATGTGTCGTTTGATGAAATCGGATACAACGCTCGGCATATAAGTCCGCCGACCAAGCGAATATCGGGTCGCATTCACAACTATAGAACACAGGTCTACATCAAAAGCCGGCGCCTGACTCGAACAGAGACTCCTGAAAACCTCATAGCTTTCGAAGGGGATCGCTTTCATGACCGTACTCCTGCACGTTTCTTATCCATATTTATCCTCCTGCGGCATTATTATAGCAGCGCGATTATTCATCAAAAGCTCGTTTTCCAGATATTGTACGATTCGATCCATCACAGCGGTCATGGCCCGCTCTTTTCCCTGCTCAGACAATCCCACGCAGGACTGCAGCA
>DXFW01000036.1 GCA_019114225.1 Candidatus Allofournierella pullicola
AACTCCTGTCTTTCCCAAAGCATCCGCTACTTCGGTAGTGCTCACTCTGTTCCTAACCAGGAAATCAATTATTTCTTCTCTAATTTCCATTATTTAACTCTCCTTGTTGTATTTTCAGAATTCCAGAAGTCAAACGCTCTGTTTCACTATTGTTTGTTTCGTCCGCTCCAAAGCTTTTCTCTACAATCTTTTTAGGTATTCGTTACCTGCTCTTTAATCACGATTTCAAATTTTTCGTTGATTTCCTTCATCACTTTATCGAACTTCTCTTTTGTTTCAGCACAAATGATATAGTAACCAATTCGAACTGAGTCATTTCGAGGTTGATAAATATAGTCTCCAACCTGAAAATTTAATTTGTAACTTTTAATCGACGGCTCGCTGCGCAGATACTCTTCCCCTCGAATTTCTGTCACTATGCCTCCTTCGCAAGGCAAATCAAAGAACTTAAGGATCGCTGTTCTATCATTATGGGTGTCTGCAATGACCTTTTTATCATAATTGGGGGTTAAAGTACTGCGAATCAGGTAATCATAATTATCGACTCCGGACATAAACGGTGCGATAATCGCGGAAATTAAATTTCCTCCCCCCCTTGCCGCCATCTCAATCAAATAGTACTTTCCTTCGCAGAATTTATATTCAACATGTGTTAAACCAAAGGGCAGATGTGTTGTATTCAAAAGATGATCATTCGTTGCTCGAAGCAAATCGTAATCATATTTATCGTTCCGCTGAGTAAAATACAAAGAATTCGCAATATTATCGTTATGCTTATAATGACTCTTCTGTGAAATAGCCAGTGTTACATGTCCGTGAGGTGTCATGATCCCGTCAACAGTGAATTCTGTTCCTGAGATGTACTTTTCCAGTAAAACTGCTTTGCTATTTCTTGAAAATCCCATAGACTCTTCAAAGTGAGTCTCGATATCCGTAGATGACCTAATTGTAAACACACCATGGCTTGCATTACTATCCAACGGCTTTAAAATCGCGCACGGGCCAAGTTCTCTGAACGCTTCTTGTGTTTCTCGAATATTTTTGCACAATCTATGAGGCACTGGGCATATGTTGTGTACGCCACAGAATTCTCTCATTTGGTACTTATTAGTAAATAACGAAGCCAGTTCTGGTGTAATACATCTTGTCCCCAAGTCAGCATTAAGTTTCGCAACTACATCCGTAGCGATATCACACTCTTCAGACATGACCGCCCGAATACCATTATCTCGGCAGTAACTTAGAATCCTGTCGAAGTCAAAAATATCGCTCTGACAGAAACCATTTGCAATCTGATACACTTCTTCATTTTTCACTGGATTGGCAACATACACTTCGAGCCCTAATGATTTGATTTTTCTCATCAAAGGGATCTGCCAAACCGTACCTGGGAGCACAAGTATTTTCATAGTATTTCTTATCTCCATTGTGTTTGCTTTTTGCGCACATAACGCAATACGATATTCAGCGTTTTAGTTCCATTATAATATCACAAATACTATCTACTGTCTCCAGCAGCAAGTCTGCATATAATGGCAATGTTAAAACCTTATCAGCAAGTTCAGCAGCAATTGGTGTATCGCTCATGTCATATTTACCTTGAAAACATCCAAACGCATTTGTCAGTGGGTAAAAATATTTTCTGGCTCCAATTCCATTTTCCGCAAGGCGCTCCATCACTTGATCCCGGTTTGCACCAAATTCTCTTTCGTCGAAAAGCACCGGAAAATAGGCGTAGTTGTACTGCACTTCTGCCTGGACAGCATTCAACTGTATTCCAGGAATGCCTTCCAGATGTTCGCGATACCTCTCCACCACCGCCTGTCGCTTTTTGATTTCTACTTCAAGGTGCCGCAGATTGCACAGCCCCATCGCTGCGCAAAACTCGTTCATCTTGGCATTTGCTCCCACACTAACCACCGACTCCGGCCCTCGGATGCCGAAGTTCTTCAGTTCGTACAAACGCTTGCCCAGCTCCGGGTCCCGATACGTCGCGGCGCCGCCCTCGATGGTGTTGAACACCTTGGTGGCATGGAAACTGAAGCAGGAAATATCCCCGAAGTTACCCACTCCAACCCCCTTATAGGTTTCACCAAACGCATGTGCTGCATCGTAGACTACCCTGAGGCCATGCCGCTTTGCAATAGCGCCGATGGCATCCACGTCACAGATATTTCCGTATACATGCACCGGCAGGATCGCACAGGTTTTGGGGGTGATCAACGCTTCGATCTTGCCCGGGTCCATCGTAAAGGTTTCGGGATCAATGTCACAAAACACCGGCTCCAGCCCGTTGCGCACGATGGCGTGAGTAGTGGACGCAAAGGTGAACGGAGTAGTGATCACTTCGCCGCCTTCGGGCAATTCCAAGGCTTGCAGTGCCATTTCCAGTGCCATATGTCCATTCGTGAACAGCTCAATTTCCGGCACCTCAAGATACTTTTTCAGTTCTGCCTGCAAAGCCTTATGTTTTTCACCCATATTGGTAAGCCAGTGCGACTCCCACAGTGGCTTAATCTCCTCTACATACTCTTCCAGCGGTGGGATCGAGGAGCGTGTGACCAGTATTTTGTCCATGGATACACCTCATTATTGTTATCTTCGTCTCATGCAGGCTGTCTCAGGCCTGCGCGTCCGCATCCGCCGCGCGCTTCCTGTGCAGCAGTTGTTTTGCCGTTTCCAGCAAGTACATAAACGGTTCCAGCCTTAGAAGTGCCGAACCGCCAATGTAGATTACACCTCCGAGAAGAATCTGCACCGTCAGCGTGAACAAACCGTTCCAGCCGGCAAAAGGCACCGCAAGCACCGGTACCCCCATGGCAAGCGCCAAAATGACTGAGGGCAAAATATCTGCTATCTGACTGCGATAGCTATAGCCCAGTAGACGACGGTTCGGCCATGAGTTGATCAACTGGCCAGCCGCACAACTGACCAACATGCTGTAAGCCATAGCCATCACACCGAACCACATGGAGGAGAGCAGCAACACCATGCCGATGATTTTTTTCTGTATCTCCAGCTTCAGGAACAGGTCGCTGCGCCCCATAGCTTTAATCGCATTCAGGTTGGCCGAGTGTATGGGGTAGAACAGATATGTGATACAGAAGATTCGAAGATATGGCACGCAAGGAAGCCACTTCTCGGTCAGCAGCAACCGGATGAATACAGGGGCTGTCACCGCCAGGCCCACCATCAGCGGTGCCATAATGTACACGCTTGTCTTGATGGAGCGGCGGGTCATCGCCCGCACCCGCTCCACGTTGCTCTGCTCCGCAGACATGGTGGGCAGAAGAACGCTGTCAATGGAATTGTTGACGTTCTGGATAATAAACTGCGGAAATTTTTCGCCTCGGTTGTAGAACGCCAGATCGCCGGCAGAATACATCTTACCGATGATCATCTGGCGCAGGTCTGTGTAGACTGTATCAAGCAGACCGGACACAACAAATTTCCAGCCATAGGAAAAGAGGCCCTGCAGACGCTCAAGAGAAAACGCACGGGTCGGCCTCCACTTTACGCTCAGCCACAGGATCAGTGTGTCCATGGTAATATTGAAAGTCTGCTGTGCGACCAGCGCCCAGACACCGAGGCCGGCCAGTGCCATGCCGATGCCGATGAGTGCGGCCCCCAGTGTACCTCCCAGCGTAGCGAAGAAAAAGCGCTTGAAGAGCATGTTGCGGGACACATATGCCTGCTGGACGTTTTTGACACCGGAGATCACCAGCGTCAGTCCCAATACCCGAATCAGTGCCGTAAGCTGGGGCTCCCGGTAAAAAGCGCTGACCAGCGGTGCGGTCGCGAACAAAAGCCCATACAGCACCAAACAGAACAGCACATTGGTATAAAACACCGTAGAAAAGTCCACATCGTCAGCGTCTTTTTTTTGGATCAGGGCGTTGCCCAGGCCACTGTCTACAAAGACGCTCAAGATATTGATGATGACCGCCACGATGGCCACCGTACCGTAATCCTCCGGCATAAGCAGCCGCGCCAGCACAAGCTGCACAACAAAACTTACACCTTGGGCTCCGCAGCGCTCAGCGAAGCGCCAGAACAAATTCGTAAGGACTGTTTTTCTCGTCATGTTTCTCCTTTGCGGTCTGCCGACCGTAGTGTGCGCACTGCCGGCCGGAGCCATGGCAGCAGCACGTTCAGCCATGCTTTCAGCCGCAGACCGGGGTTGACCCGGCGATAGTATTCTCGATAAGGCGCCCGCCGCATCCGTCGAAATTCCTGCGGATCGAACATCTGCAAGGACAGCTCCACCACTCTTTGGCGATTATGCTCCTTTTCCTGTGCGGCGATGTCCTGCAGTGGGGGGTACCCTTCTTCAAAAAGCGCCCACATCTGCGCCAGTTGTTCTTTTTCTCGGCGGAAAAAACGCATATCCTGCTCTAATCGCTCCGAATAGGAACCGACACTTTGCAGACGGTAGCAGGTCATAGGCTCTGTGTAGCAAAAAACACTTCCCTGTGTCGCACAAAACAGTAGCATTGGCAGGTCTCCGAACGACTTTGCCACACACATCCACTCCGGAGGATCCGCCTTGATTGCACGAAGAATCGGTGCGCGTATCAACCTGCTGCTGGTATGAAATTGGCCATGCTGTACAACCATCCGAATCGCTTCATCGCCATCCAAAACTCCTTCGTGCATGACATTCGGGAAAAAGTAGTCTTCCCGAACCGTTCCGCCCTCGTCACATACTTTTGACGTATGTACGCAAACGGTACACTCGGGATGTTGCAGCAATGCATCGACTTGCTTTTGCAACTTGTGGTCATCACACCAAAAATCATCACATTCCAGAATAATTGCAAATTCTCCGCGCATGCGGGGGACCAAGAACTCATTGCGGATGGGAACGCCTTTTGAGTATTGATTCTCGGTCTGAAGAATCGGCACAATAAGATCTGGATAGCGCTTTTCATACTCGCGGATGATTTCTTGTGATCCATCTGTGGACGCATCATCGTGTATCAGGATTTCAAAAGGGAAATCTGTTTTCTGACACAGTACGCTATCCAGCGCCTGGCGAAGGTACCGTGCGTGGTTATAACACACGCACAGCACGCTGACCACTGGTTTGGTTGTTTCAATCATTGTTTCTATTTTCCTTCTTTTCACGCAGTGTCAACTGTACCCGCTTGAGTCGGATCAGCACGTCCAACAATGCGAAGTTCCTTGACTCACACAGCTGGGCGACCAGCCTTTCTGTTTTAGGTCGTCCCTTATCCGATTGAATCAGGCTCCGCCATTGCTGTGGCGTACAGCTGAGCGCCGCCTGCCGTACAATGCTATGGCTCGCAGCATATGGCCGCGGCGCGTCCGGCAGCATCTCATTGAACACACAGGACATCATATAGCTCGGCCGCAGCACATCCATCTGGCCGATCAGCACTGGTTCAGCCGATTGCATGACCGCCGCCTCTACATGTTCCAACAGCAACGTGTAGCTGTCAATGAGGCCTCTGCGGTAACCATGGCTCATTGAACGTTTCAGAATGCGGTAATCATACAACGGGCGATCCACCACCGCCAGGCGGACATCCTTTTCCATCAACATGGGATAGGTCAGGCAAAAGTCTTCCCCCTGGACGATTCGGTCACTGATCGTCCCGATGTGCCTGCGATAGAGCTCCGTTGCGTAAATTTTGTTGCAGGATGAAGGCGGCTCACGCATCTCGGTAAGCAGAGTCGGATAAAGGACCTGACGCAAGGCGTCCCGGTCATAGACCCCCTGCTTCAAAACCCCTCGGTTCTCCTGCTTTTCACCGCTCTCCTGAATGTAGTGAAAAAACTGGCATTCTGCCATTGAGGCTGCACTGTATTCAGCAGCATCTGCCAACGCTTCATACATCTCCGGCTCCACAAAATCGTCGCCGTCCACACAGCCAATGAACTGCCCCTTCGCCACCGCAGCACCGGCTTTTCGTGCGCTCACCAGTCCGCCGTTTGGCTTGTGAATGACCCTGATTCGCTCATCCATCTGTGCGAATCGTTCACAAATCGCAGGTGTTTGGTCGGTGGAGCCGTCATCCACCAAAATGATCTCGATTTCATGCAGCGTCTGGCTACAAAGGCTTTCAATGCACTGCTCGATGTATTGCTCCACATTGTACGCCGCTACAACGACACTGACCCGGGGTACTTCACGTCTTTCCGCCATCCTCAAGCCCTTTCATCTGTTCTACAAAATGTGCTGCGCAACGCCTTGCATCGAATCGTTTCTCCCACAACTCAACCGCAGCCCGTGAAAACGCCTGGCGCTGCACAGGCTTGAGCCGAGCAAAGCGCACAATCGCGTCGCACACCTGCTGCGCTGAGACATCCTCCGGGAGAAGATAACCATTCACGCCATCTCGAATCAGTTCGGCCATGCCGCCTACATCCGTGCCGATGGCAGGCACCCCCATGGCCATTGCCTCCTGTACCGATACAGGTGCTCCTCCCTCGGTGGACGAAGTGGTCAAAAATACATCTGGCTGCAACATGGCATATCTTTGCACAAGATTCGCGTGAGCCACCGCACCCCAAAAATGCCAACTAACGTTCTGTTTGTCCTGCAGCAAACACTTGGCCAGTTTTTCCAATATCTGCCTGCTGGTACCATCACCGAAATGATGCCACTCGGCTTGAACATTGTCAGGCAGAAGGGCAAGTGACTGGATAATGCACTCGATTCGTTTCAGGGGGATCATATTGGAACAACTCGCAATTATCAGTCGCTCCCCATGAATTTGGGTTTTAAGAGGCATAGGTTGTGAACCAAGATAAGCTACTCTACAGCGCTGCTCCCATTCACCTGGCCAACACCGAAGGAAATATTTTCTTGCCCTTTCACACGCGAAAAAAAGCCGATCTGCGTTTTGCGCTATATAGGCACGCAACGGCTGACGTCCGCTTTGACGGCGTTCATTGTACAAATCATAGCCATGGAAGCGGGTAACGACCTTCAGTTGCCGGGGCAGCTTGTTTTTCATGCGCAATGCTGCCAGAGTTGCTTCTGTGCACCAATAGGTATAAATCAGCTGTATATTCCGTTCCTCCACGATTTTGCACATCTGCTTGGCAATTTTATCCGCGCGCGCACTGAATGCTACTGCATCCAGCAGCTGGCGAAGTGTCGCATGCCGCCATACTTTGGGCAGCAGCCGGTGCATTTCACTTCTTACCTCGGCATGACGCACCTGCCCAAGCAACTGCAGCGGGTCGAGACGGATGTCTTCAAAGCGATAAAACGCCACATCCTGCGGTACTGTACAGACTGGTGTCTGCTTTTTACTGCTTGTTAGGACTGTGACCTGGAAACATTCCGTAAGCTCCTGGAACTCCGTTTCTAAAAAACCCAGTTCCGCCTCATCAAACGGAAAGCTTTCGGTGATCAACAGCAGATTCTTTTTCACTGCATTCAACTCCCGCTGTTCACATACTGTTTGACCGCCGAAATTGCCGTCAGCGCCATCGTTTTCTCCTGTGCATTGCCCTGATCGAACAGCAATTCCACCCGATGACGGAAGTCAGGATCTTGCTGAAGCACATCGATGTTCTGGCAGTAATACTCTCTCAAGTATTCGCCGATCTGAGGCGATTTATACCAGCTGTCCAGAGGGTTCATCTCCCAAGGAGCACTGCCGCGCAGCTTATAGTACAGCTTACGATAAGCACGGCGAAACAGGGTCAGAAGTTTTTCCAGTCTATCCTGTGTCATCACGGGCAGACCAGTCCGCGCATAGGAGATTCTGGCCATCTTGGGGTATTTCTGCATCATCCAGCGACGGTAAACATGATGTTTCACACGCATGTCCTCCGACAGAGAAAAACACAGATCCATAAACTCAACATCCCCAAACGGGGTGATCGCCTCGCAGAAATTCTGGCGGATAAAAGCCGTGTTCATTCCGGCAAACATACCGCGCACATAGAACCAAAGAAGCTCATTATCCTCATATTCCCGGCGCGCATCGCAGTATTTGCGTTCTCCTGCAAGCATCAGCGAATCCATGAACCGTTGCGCGCTCCAGTCCGGTTTATCCCTCAATTCCTGACTGATCATGGCGCCTTCATAAACATCTCCCAGAATGCCGAACAGCTCTGCACCGTATTCCGAGGGGTCAAGGGATTCCAGCACCTGCTTTCCTCCAGTGATACCAGAATAGTAGCTTAGACCCTGATTCATCAGAACAAGATCATCAACCTCCAGCAGGCAGCGCCCATCGTCCATTGAAAAGAACATTCCCTGCACGCCTGCTGCGTGCACCGCAGTTTCAGCGAGTTTTCGATCGTCGGAACGGCTCTGGGCGTAATTGATACAGAAGATCTGCCCGGGCGCTTGCTTTTGCGCCGAACACAAAATCATGCGGCTGTCCAGCCCGCCACTGATATCCACGACTGTTTTGTAGCCGTACTCTCGGTCTTTGTCCAACACGCGACGCACTGCATTGTCAAATGCTTCGTCCAGCAATTCAATGGCCTTCTGCATCGACATGTCCTGACGATGTTGTTTTGTAACCCGGTAATAGGTATGTTCAACGCCAAAACCGTTTGCATTGCATGTGAAATAGCACCCGGGAAACACACGTTCAACACCCTGCAGGGCAGTATGTACATCCAACATGTATCCGTAAGTCAGAACATCTTCCTGCCACATTGGATCCATGTCACGATGAATGTTGTTACAGTGCATCCAGTCTGCCAAATAGTTCATCTGCGAGCCAAAGGCGAAACGGCCCCTGTCCGCACACTTGAGAAGCAGGTGCATATTCAACTGATCGGTGAACAGTATCCACTCGCCGTTTTCCTTGTCATATACTGCCCCGGAGAATGCCCCGCGAAAATCCTCGAAGAAGGTGCGCTTCTGCCGAATCATACTTTGCACCGTCTCCACCCAGGACAGACCTCCCAGGCGGCGGATCAACTCGTTTTTATTCAAGATCACCCCGTCCAGCACAATGACATGGGTATCCGTCTGTTCAAAAATTTTATCGTCCTGATATTTGTTCAAAACGTTCCATCGAATCGTCCATTCACCGCATCGCATTTCGCCGCGCACACAGCGTTCCTGTGCGTAGTTGACCAATTGCGGCATTTGGGGCGTGTTCGCAACCAAAAAGCCCGGCATTCCGCTCCCCTTCTTTCCTGCTCATTCGCACGGTACAGCCCATTGGTGCAGCAGTGCGCTGACGGTCTCCACCGCCGCTTTGTCCATATATGGATGCATTGGCAAGCTCAACACCGTTTTGCACAGTCGCTCGGTCACCGGGCAGCAGGCCTGCGCACTGGATGTGCCTGCAAAAGCCGTTTGTTTGTGCATAGGCTTCGGATAATACACCATGGTAGGAACCCCCAGTTCCTTCAGCTTCGCCTGCAAAGCATCCCTGCTGATCCCGGTAGGAAGCTGCACAGTATACTGCGCCCAGCTGCTGGTAAATCCTTCCGGCCGATAGGGCAGCACAAGACCGCTGTCCTTCAGCGCCTCGTCATACCAGCGGGAGACTTGCTCCGCTGCATCCAGTTCATACTCCTTAAACGCTTTGAGCTTCACCTGTAAAATCGCTGCCTGAATGGTATCCAGCCGGCTGTTCATACCCAAGCGCACATTATCATACTTCATGCTGCCCTTACCGTGAACTGCGTAGCTGCGTATAAGGGCCGCCCACTCGTCATTGTTGGTAAAAACTGCACCACCGTCGCCGTAGCAGCCCAAAGGTTTGGCCGGAAAAAAACTGGTGGCCGCCGCGTCGCCAAAGCCGCAAACCCGCCGTCCATTCGCAGTACCACCAAACCCTTGTGCTCCATCTTCCAGCAAGAGCAGGCCGCGTTCTTTGCAGATGGCTTCAATGCGGGGATAGTCGGCCGGCAATCCGAACAGATCCACCGACACCACCGCCCGCAAATTATACTCGCCCTGGGCCTTGATTTGCTCAATTCTTTCTTCCAGTTTATCCGGGTCAAGGTTAAAGGTGCGTTCGTCCACATCCACAAAAAGAGGTGTTGCGCCCCCAAACGCAACCGTTTCTCCGCTAGCGAAAAAGGTGAAATCCGGCACCAGCACCGCGTCTTTGGGTCCAATTCCCCAAGCCATCAGAATGAGGCTCAGTGCATCGGTCCCGTTGGCGCAGGTAATGCAGTGCCGGACGCCCACATATTCCGCCAGTTGAGCTTCCAGTTCGGTGACTTCGCCGCCGGAAATGAAATTGCCTTGGCTGCACACCCGCTGCACTGCTGCGTCAATGTCGGGGCGAAGCGTTTCATACTGTTTTGGGAGATCCCGAAACTGCATAGTCAACCTTCCTTCACTTCCGTTATGGTCTTGCTCTCTGGGCGATAACTGCGTCCGCAATCCGGGCAGTGCAGTTCATTGTCAAGAACCTGACCACATTCACACACCCAACCTATTTGAGACGCCGGCACCCCCGCCATCAATGCATGGGCAGGCACATCCTTTGTCACTACAGCACCGGCTGCAATGGTAGCATATTCACCAATGATATGCCCGCAGATAATCGTGCAATTGGCCCCCAAGCTTGCATCGTGATGGACCAGCGTTTTTTTGTAGGCAGCCGCTCCTTTGGGGTAACGAGCCCGCGGCGTCAGATCGTTGGTGAACACCGCCGAGGGACCACAGAACACAAAGTCCTCCAACTCTACTCCCTCGTAGACTGACACATTATTCTGTATCTTCACGCCATTACCTATGTGCACATTTGGTCCGATGTTCACATTCTGGCCCAGCGAGCAATTACGACCGATCTTCGCCCCCCGCTGCACATGACAGAAATGCCAGATCTTCGTTCCCGGCCCGACGAGTGCGCCCTCGTCCACGATACTGCTCTCATGAATGTAAGCTTCCATCCCCGAACATCCCTTTCATATCCTCGCTGGAAAAATCCTTCAACGGGAGCTTGACCGGGCAGCCGGTTTTACTGCTTTTGTAAATTGCCAGCACGATTTCGAGTGCATTGCGTCCAGCCCAAGCGTCCACATAGGGTCTGCGCCCGGTACGAATCGCATCGATCATGTCGGCATATAAGCTAGTATGACCGTTACCGTATACATTGCTGGTTTGCTCTTTCAATCCCTTGTTCGCCGCGTCCTCGTCGGTCTGATCGGCAAACTCCCAAACATCCAGATTATTGGTGGACTTTCCACCTATTTTCACTGTGCCGGTGCTGCCGAACAAATACAATGTTTCCTCCAGATTCTGAGGAAAGACATTCGTGGTTCCCTCCACAGTCGCCACTGCGCCGTTAGCAAATCGAATAAGCGCCATACCCAAGTCCTCAGCCTCCAGGTAATCGTGAAAGCGTTGACGCGTAACGCCATACACTTCCACCGCGTCATCGTTCATCATCCAGCGCAGCAAATCGATCCCGTGGATACACTGGTTCATCAGGCAGCCGCCGTCCTGTGCCCAAGTCCCTCGCCAGGGTGCCTGCTCATAATAAGCCCTGTTACGGTTCCAGCGCACATGGATGCTGCCATGACTCAGTGTGCCGAATCGACCTGCTTCTAGCGCGCGGCGGGTCTTCTGAACCGCCACATTGAAACGATTCTGATGGCAGGCACAGACTGCGACGCCCCTTGTCTCGCTGCGGCGGATGATCTCCTCTGCATCGGCCATGCTCATAGCGATAGGCTTTTCAATGATCACATTCACCCCTGCGTCAATGCAATCCAGAGCAATCTGAGCATGCAGTCCACTTTCAGTAGCAATGGCAGCAAGTTCCAAGTCGGGATGTTCCGCCAACAGGCGTCGGTAATCCGTGTAACGTTGAATCGACGTATCATCCGCCAGGTCATGTTTTTCCAGCAATTGTTGCATGCGCTCGGGCAAGATATCACAAACAGCAACCATCTCAAGGCCATTGTTCAGCACCGCTTTGATATGGTTGGTCGCGATCCGGCCACAGCCGATCAGGGCATATTTCATCTCGCACTCATTCCTTACTTAAACAGATGATATACTTTTTTGAGCATCGGAATCAAAACCTCGGTCCGGTATTCAGTATGTTGATGTCCCGGCGCTGCCACCAGCGCCTCCAACTCATCCAGGGTCATATCCATGCTGCGGCAAATCAGAGCTTTCACCTTTTCCATGTATTCTTCTTCATACAAAGGCTGCTCCATTTCACACAGCGCCTGCTCACGCGTCATTTGGTCCGACACGATCATGCTGGACAAGTGCGAGGTACGCTTGTCCACATGGAATTTTTGAGGGAACCAGTACAACTGGATAAAGGCCGTCAGATAATTTTCCAAATGCTTGCGCCCATAGTATTCAAATCCGCAGTATTCCTTGAGCTCCGCAAACGCCCGGTCCCGATTATATTCAAGATAGTTGAGCGGACACAGCGTTTTCAGCCCCAGCAAACGCTGGTCGAGCATACGCCGCAGCGTGGAAATAAACTGCAGCTTATCGATAGGTTTTTCGCCGAAGCGCCGGTGGATATCTCGCAGATTGGTCAGGTCATAGGCGGACCATGTATTTCCTTTTTGCAGGATACACTCCAGCGCATAGTTTGCGCCAGACAAAAAGTATTTGATTTTATGCTCACGAGCAAATCGGTACAAAAAGGCAAACAGCACATTGTCTTGCGGGGCCGCCAGGTTCGGTACACCCGCCTTCATGTATGCCTTTGTCAGGGCATTGAACTGCTCAGCATCCGGGGTGATGGTGATCAGTCGGATACCGCTTTTATCACACAGCTTGCGAATGTTCTCGCGGGAGATCTCGGTATCGTAACCATCATCCACATGGACCGCCGCAATGCGCAGGCCCCATTTGCTTGCGCCGAGATAGGCCAAATACGAACTGTCCAGCCCACCCGAAAGCCCCATCAGGCAATCGTATTCCTTTCCCTCGCCCTCTTTTTTGAGCATTTGGATCATCTGCTCCAGCTTGCGGTGGCCCTCTTCGTTCGGATAGTACCAGTTCGGGCGTTTATCCAGTGCCTCCGTACAGTAATTGCACACGCCGTTTTCATCAAACCGGATAAACGGGTCTGAACAGTCGTCCATAACGCAGCGAGTGCAGCGATGAAATTCTTTCATAAAGTCAACTCCTTGCAAACGGCACAAACTCTCACCATTTTGAGGCTGCACCCTCATCACCGAGCAATGATACAAATTGATTACTGCGGAGTAGATATTCCAATGCACATAGTATCGCATTCTTGTTCGGTTTGCAAATTTCGCTGCAGACACCAGCTATCGTTCCCGCCAAATTTCAAAGCCGAAAATCGAAGTGCATTTTCTTCTCTCGATGGAACGCTCTCTTTGCAGTAGTTCGGAGTCTGTGATTGTTTTTTGCACAGTTTGCCAAACACACAGGGATCTGCCAGCCTGCAGGCCCTGTCGAAGGATAGAGGAACAGGGCCTCTGGAACCCCCATCATTTAACATGTTTTTTCTGCGGCGTACAAAGCAAAGCCTTTGGTGGGAAGTCTATTCATCCCCTCTTGGTAGGAAAAATCGGTCAATGTTTTCCGTTTTGTATGAGCTAAGAGAGAAGTCTATTCCCCAAGCCCAGAGCGCCTTGTAAGGTTTTCCGCTTCCTCATCTTTCAGGATTTCGTTTCGAATATAACATTAAAAGAACCTTTATGCGCGCTTGCACATTTGATTTTTGAGGATCATCCGCTTGTCTGTCATTCCAGCATAATTACTGTCAATTATGCTGAAGCAACAGTTTAACATAAGGCGCGTGACACAACTGCCGTCTTGCGGATCTGCGGACAAGTACCAATATTTGTGGTGATCTTCAATCACAGCACTTCGATGTTATCCCGCGGCAGGATATCCTTCATCACGTTTTTTGTGTCGAAGATTGCTTTTGCATTCTGCTGCACCATGGCATAGTCCACATCACTATGGGCACAAGTAACCATGACCAGATCCGCTTGCTGAACCGCCTGGGGGGTTAGAGCCGGGATACTGTGCAGCACCTCGCCACCGTGACGGCACTCAGCGATCCAGGGGTCAAAGTAACTAACCTCAGCTCCTACCTTCTTCAACTCGTCGATCACCCGCAGAGCCGGACTCTCACGGTAGTCGTCGATATCCTGCTTATAGGCCACACCCAAGACCAACACCTTGGCACCATTGATGGCCTTTTTATGCTGGTTGAGGACGTGCATGGCCCTCTCCACGCAGTACTCGGGCTGGCTGTCATTGATAACCATACTGTTCTCGATCAGCGTGGTATGGAAACCATATTCCCGGGCTTTCCAAGTCAGGTAATAGGGGTCCAGCGGAATGCAGTGACCGCCCAGGCCGGGGCCCGGATAAAACGCTTGGAATCCATAGGGTTTGGTTTTAGCTGCATCCACCACTTCCCAGATGGAAATACCCATTCGATTGCACAGCCGCGCCAGCTCATTCACCAGGCCAATGTTGATGTTGCGATAGGTGTTTTCCAGAATTTTTTCCATTTCGGCCACAGCCGGACTGGAAACCTCCTTCACGTCACCATCCAGCACAGCACGATACATAGCGGCGATGACCTGAGTGGCATCTTTTCCAATTGCCCCCACTACCTTGGGTGTGTTCTTGGTTTTGTAAATCAGATTGCCCGGATCTACCCGCTCAGGACTGAACCCGAGATAAAAATCTTTTCCGCAAACAAGGCCGCTGCCCTCTTCCAGGATAGGCCGAATCAACTCTTCGGTGGTACCGGGATAGGTGGTGGATTCCAAAACGACCATTGTCTCCGGCTTGAGATACTTTGCCACTGCAGCAGCGGAGTCTCTTACATAGCTGATATCCGGCTCCTGATGGGCATCCAGCGGAGTGGGCACACAGATCGCCACAAAATCCACGTCTTTGATAAAGCTGAAGTCCGTGGTCGCACGCAGCATTCCTGTTTTGACGAGATCAGATAAGTCGCTGTCCACCACGTCACCGATATAGTTGTGGCCTTTGTTCACCATATCAACTTTGGCCGGCTGCACATCAAATCCTGTGGTCACGAATCCGGCTTTTGCTTTTTCCACTGCCAAAGGCAAGCCGACATAGCCAAGGCCAACAACGCCTACTCGGATGGTTTTCTTTTCGATTTTTTCCAAAAGCTTTTCTCTCATAGTGCACACACTTTCTTTAAGGTATTTGATCTGTTTGTTCTTTCAACCATTGAATCACAGTCTTGAATGTCCGGTCCCAACCGACATGCCGTTCGGCATACAAGCGGATCCTGGCCGACAACTGTTCTTTCGTTTCATTTTGTAAAAGCTTCTCATAAAAGGATACCAGAGAAGCTACATCGACCGATGATTCATCTGATGGAATTTGAAGACAAAAATCGGCCTGTTCATCTTCTATCACGTCAAGTCGCCCTGCAAAAAGGATCGGAAGTCCCGCTGCCAAATATTCCCTTGACTTTAGTGAAGAAGACAATGCATCCGGTCCATGTCTGAAATTTCCGAGACATTCAACCCCGATGTCGCACTGATCATAAAGCTGCTCATAAAGTTGATCACTATTGAGCCGCCCGCAAAAGGTGACCACATTTTGCAAGTGCCGCATCTCCGCGATTTTTCTCAGTTCGGCTGACTGGGGGCCCTCTCCCGCAAGATACAAATGGACTTTTCTCTTATTTTCCCGGTTGCTTTCGTATTCAGCAAGCCCCAAAAGCAAACGATCGATACCGTGCCATGTGGCGAATTGGGCTGCACAGCATAAATTTATGCAGTCCGATTTGTTCTGCTTTTTCACCGGAAGCTGACTCAAATCCACACCATTTTTTATGTGGATCGCAGGGATTCCAAAGACCTCCTGGTCATTGCAAAGGATAACGGTTTTGTCAATGTATTTTTTCAGTTTTCTACGCCAGTACCTCTCTTGCCAAAGCAAGGGAATCCAAAAAAGGCTGGTTTTATACTCTGAATCATATGGGTATGTCGGAATTTCGAGCAAGAGTCTGCATGTGGGATTTACCTTTCGGATCTCTCGCAAGAATCGAATCATTCCATGTGAGCAAAAGCAAGGCCGTCGAATATAAAGAAAGTCTGCTCCCCGCATTTCGTCTGTAACAGTCCAGTCCAAACCGTCACCAAACACCGCAAACCGGATAAGGATTTTTTGAGCAAAAGAATTCTCGCGTGTACGAAGGCAGTGTAATGTGCATTCGATAGAGCTGTCTTTTAAAGCTTTGATTTGTCCTTGGATCTTTTTCCCCACGCCTGTTGTTGGAACGGCTTCTGTTGCCTCCAAAATATCCGTCACATAAATCCCTTTCATGGGGCTTCTCCTGCCTTTCGATTGCGGTCAGTCCACATCAAGTGCCGCCTTAGGTCTTCCGAAGAAAAACGGTCTTTGATACGCCTTGCCGGTACCCCGGCATAAACTCCGAAAGGCTCTGTGCTTTTTGTAACCACTGCCCCAGCGGCGATCACACATCCCTGTGCTATGGTAATGCCTTTTAAGATGATCGCGTTCGCACCGATCCACACATCATCTTCTATCCGGACATCCTGATCATTCTCCGGCAGTTTTTCCTCGTCTGTTACATCAGCCAAAAATCTCTCCGGCAAATCAATTCTGTGGTCGCCAGTAATAATTGTGATGTTGGGTCCCGTAATCACCTTTTCACCAATGAATATCTTTGCACGTGTGCTCCACAACACGGCGCCAGGCCCAATTGTGCAGCCATCTCCAACAAAGATATTTTCTATTCCCTTTATGCTGCATCCTTGTGCCACATGTACATTTGTGCCGCATTTGGCAAACGCACGTTTTATAAGCGGCTCACGGAACAGTTTAAACGGTATCTTCATCACTTTTTCCTGCAGATCAAAGAACTGCTGCACTATTTTACGCATAGTCTGTTTTCACATCTTTTCGTTTTCAAGTATCTGCCGGTAAATAGCCATGATTTTTTGCAGATGGCCATCAAAAGAGTAGTATTCTTTAATGAATCTAAGGCTTTGTTCTCCCATCGTTTGCCGCAGTGTATCATTTGACAGCAACTCTTTCAGTCTGTCAGCGAACCCGTCTATGTCTCCCGGTTCAATCAAGTATCCATTGATTTTCTGCTTTACAAGTTGAGGAATTCCTCCCACTGTTGTGCTTATGATCGGCAATCCCCAACTCATAGCTTCCAGCACCGACATGGGCATTGCCTCGCTATAAGAAGGAAGGAAAAAGACAGACGCTGATTGCAACAATGCAGTTTTTTCCTCATCCTGTACCCATCCTGGGAGTACAAACCTGTTCTGCAATTTATTCTCGGAAATTTTTTCTTTCAGCAGCCTCTGTTCTTCCGGAGTTGCACTGCCAGCCAGCACCCAGTATGTTTCCGGAAACTGAAGATTCACTATTTTTGCCACATCCGGGATATCCAAGCAGCCTTTTGCCTTGCTCAAAAAACCGAGAAATAAAACCATTTTAGATTTTGCACTGCGAGCATGTTCTGCAGACGGAATTCCATAGTTTTGAACCACAACCACTTTTTCTGGATCAGTGATGTTGGCGAACTTTCTTTTCCACTCATCTGAGAGCACGATCACTCGCTGGCAGGCAGCAAACGTTTTGCGCACAAACCGTTGTTTTGCTTTGCTTGCATGGCTGTAGAATTTGTCCAGTTCAGAGCCGTGTATATGCACTACTACGGGAATTTTCCTTATATACGCCCCCCAAATGAAAGGGGTTTTTCTATAAAAACTGGGTCCAAATGCCACATGCACATGCACCAGTTCGGGACGCCACTTGAGCAGCATTCGTAGATACTTTCCATATGCAGAAAGCGCTTTTCTCAGCTTTGCAGTTTTTCCGCCATCCACATATGTTTCAATATATCGGATCTCATACTCCTGCTCCAAGAGTGAGCCTTTGTAGCCACTCACTACAGTTGCAATGCCTCCCCTGGCGCTAAAGCTGGGGATGATCATGCAGATCCTATTCCGTTTATTGGCTCCTTTTTTCATTCACCAAATACCACACAAATTTTGAATTACTGATGAGATAACGCTTGAACAAACGCCGAGGCTCCTTCAGCAATCGATAAAGCCACTCCAGGCAACAACGTTGCATCCATTCAGGCGCCCTGGGGATCACCCCTGCAATAATATTGAATGCGCCGCCCACTCCGATCCATAACGATTTTGTTTCGCATGCCAGCTTGGCGCAGAACTGTTCTTGAATGGGTGCTCCCAAGCCCACCCAAACGAAATCGGGAGCGGCCGCGTTGATTCTGTGGATCAACGCCTTTT
Source organism: Candidatus Allofournierella pullicola (assembly GCA_019114225.1). Taxonomy (GTDB): domain Bacteria; phylum Bacillota; class Clostridia; order Oscillospirales; family Ruminococcaceae; genus Allofournierella_A; species Allofournierella_A pullicola. Next base: position 18,205 of record DXFW01000036.1, read on the forward strand.
CTTCTTCTTCCGTCAACGGACGATACACCGACGGTTCACACCCTACAATTTTCAAATTCGGATATTTTGTTTTGATGTTTGCGCAAAGGAGCTGGATGTTTTCGCTCGTGTTACCATAAAAATAATGAGACCACTGATTCTTCTCTGAAACCGAAAGGACTGCTTCCATAAAATCGGGACCTGTGATTCGCTCCATATGAGGGAATCCCTTTTTTCGCCCCACTATTGACAAAGGTTTCCCATCCGGAAGCGTCATCAACGAATTATTCTGTATTTTTTGATACGCGGGATGTTCTTTTGCATAAACAGTCGTATGGACATTAGCCGCACAGATATACTGGCCTCTGATCTCAGCCTTTTTGCTTTGCAGCATTTCAAGGCATTCATCCAAATTAGTTGCTGAGATACGTGTGCCCAGAATATCCACTCTGTCTATCATCATACACACCCCACTATCCAATCAATAGGCTCCATCGCCCCGCAGAACCACGCCCACGGTTTTGAACAGGATCTTCATATCCGTGAGGAAGCCCTGTTCCTCCACATATTTCAGATCCAGCTTCATCCACTCGTCAAAACTCAGGTTGCTGCGCCCGCTCACCTGCCAGTAACAAGTAAGCCCAGGCTTCACCGCCAGGCGTCCCCAGTCCCAGTCGGTATACTGCTCCACCTCACGGGGAATGGGCGGCCGGGGACCGACAATGCTCATTTCTCCTTTCAGGATGTTGATGAGCTGCGGCAGTTCGTCAATGCTGGTCTTGCGGATGAACCGCCCCACCGGCGTGATACGCGGGTCGTTCTCCATCTTGAAAGCCGGCCCGTCCACCTGATTGAATTTCTGCAGCTCCGCCAAACGTTCTTCAGCGTCCATATACATGCTGCGGAATTTGTACATCTTGAAACGGACGCCGTTTTTCCCCATGCGCTCCTGGGCGAAGATGGCCGGCCCGCCGTCGCACCGCTTCACCGCGATGGCGGTGACAAGTATGATGGGACTTGCCAGCACCAGGCCAACGCTTGCGCCGGCAAGGTCCATGGCCCGTTTGACAAAGGCCCACACAGGCCCTTTGTCCGGTGTGCTGCGCACGTTGATGAGTTTCAGACTGCCCGCCGCCTCCACCGTGGGGGTGGCCGGGATGAAATCGTTGTACTGAGGGATGACCGACGCTTTTGCTCCGTATCGGCCGCAGGCGGCGATCATGCTGCCCAAGTGATCCAGGTCCGCCCCGGACAGCGCAAACACCACCTGATCCACCCGCTGGTTGCTGAGCATGGGGGAAAATTCATCATAGCCGCACAAGCGGGGACAGGTATATTCGGGATGAGGTTTTGTTGAAACATAGCCCTTTAGCCGGTAGCCATAGCGGGCGTTTGCCTCCACGAAGCGGATATACCGGGCAGCCAGGTCTCCTTCTCCCACCACGATCAGATCGCGCTGGGTATAGCCCAGGGAACGGCTGCGGCGGAGGATCCCGCGAAGGATGAGCCGTTTGGCCAGCACGAACCCCACGCTGAACACATAGAAGAAGCCCAGCACCAGACGGGAAAAGTCCGTGAGCCGGGCAATGTACAGCACCGCGCCCACACCCAGAATGCCAACGCCGTTGATCATGGCAATGGTGCGGGCTTCATGGAAGAAGTTCCGGAACCGGAAGGAGCCATAGAGCCTGCAGGCCACGTAAGCGACACCGATACACACCGCGTAGACACAGGCCACCAGCGCGTACTGCTTGTTGAAGAGTTGGAAAAAGTCTACCTGCGAACCGGTCATATATCCGTTTCGAAGCCAGGTGGCCAATGCATATGCGACGAGGATCAACACCACGTCCGCGGTAAAGTTGACCGTATTCACAAGCCACTGGTGCTTTCTCATCGTCTTTCACGCCTTTTTCGTTTCTTTTCCGTTACGGGACAAGTATACCATAAACCATGCCCGCTGTTCAACGCACGGGGCCGCCCCGGTTTGTTTTTCTGTTGTTTTTCACCGCCGCTTTGCGTTGTGCTGCGCAATGATCTGGGCGATCTCCCGCTCGGTGGCCTCCATCTCCCGGCGGAACATCCGGGAGGAGACCCGCAGCGTTCCGTGGCCCAGCAGGATGAGCTGCTCGGCGCCGTCGCTGGTGACGGCACGCACCCGGCGCTCCTTTTCCAGCTTGCCCAGTTCATAGGTCACTTTTTCGATGTAGGCGTCGGCGGTCTCGGCCTCTTTGGTGTAGACCGCCCAGACCCCGCCCTCCCGCTGCACGCCGCCTGCGCCGCCGGTCACCCGGTAGGCGTCGAACACCACGATCAGGGTGCACTGGTGATAGCCCTGGTAGTTGCAGAGGATCTGGATGAGTGCCTCGCGGGCGGTGGAAAGATCCTGCGCAGCCAGCGCCTTCAGGTCCGGCCAGTCAAAAATGACGTTGTAGCCGTCCACCAGAAGATACTCCGGCGTTTTTTTCCACGGCCCGGAAGGCGCTGTGTTTTTCTCATCTTTTGGGCTGCGGAACAGCAGTTCACGCCGCTGCGCCGGGCCGTAGGTGCGCTCGAAGATGGCTGCCAGCTGGGCGTCCTCTTCCAGGCTGCCCGCCGCCGGGCGGGCGGCGCGGGCCGGGACCGGCGAGGGGTCGGACGGCGCGTCTTCCCTCAGCCGCACGTGGTCCTCCACATGCATGCGGGACGCCGCCTCCCGCCAGGGCACCACCACGCCCGCGCCGTGGCTGCAAAACACCGAGTCGGCGGGGTTTTCGGTGTCCCGTTCCGGATCGTATCCCGACGCGGCGATCACCTGTTCTGCGTTGTGGCAGGGCTCGTAGCCTTTCACTGTCACCGCAAGACGTCCTTCGCCTTTGGTATAGGCCGCCACCTGGGCGGCGTAACCGGTCATCTCCGACACCGGCGCCTCGCCGGTGAGCAGCGCGGCCTCCCCCGTCGTCTCGGGCGGGTCAAACCGGCCGCCCATCCGCTGCACATCCGCCATGGCACGCCCCAGATTCCCGGCAGGCACCTCCAGGCGGAAGGAATACCAGGGTTCCAGAAGGATATTCTCCGCCTGCATCAGCCCCTGGCGCAGCGCCCGGAAGGTGGCCTGACGGAAGTCGCCGCCTTCGGTGTGTTTCAGGTGGGCTTTGCCCGCCGCCAGGGTGATCTTCATATCGGTGACGGAACTGCCGGTGAGCACGCCGGGATGGCGGCGCTCCGCCAGATGGCTCAGGATCAGCCGCTGCCAGTTGCCGTCCAGCTCATCCTCGCTGACGCTGCTGGCCAGCACAAGGCCGCTGCCCCGCGGCCCCGGCTCCAGCAGCAGATGGACCTCGGCATAGTGCCGCAGCGGTTCAAAGTGCCCCTTTCCCACCACGGGGGCGGCAATGGTCTCCTTGTAGACAATGCTGCCCGGGCCAAAGGATATCTCCAGCCCGAAACGGCTCTTCATCAGATGGGCCAGCACCTGCTGCTGCACCTCGCCCATCAGCCGGACCTGCACCCGGCCCGCCGCCTCGTTCCATTCCACCTGCAGGAGCGGGTCTTCCTGCTCCAGCAGGCGCAGCTTTGCCAACAGGTCAGAGGCGTCCGTCTTCTCCGGCGCCAGCACCTCGCAGGCCAGCACCGGCTCCAGCGCCGGATCTTCTCCATTCTGTTCGGCGCCCAGCCCTTCGCCGGGCCAGGTGTGCTCCAGGCCGGTGACGGCGCAGACGGTGCCCGCCTCCGCCTCGGCAAGGGGGGCAAACTTTGCCCCCGAATAAAGCCGCAGCGCGTCCGCCTTTTGCTGCCAGGGCTCGCCCGCTGCGTTGACGCCTTCCAGCAGAGTCTTCGCCTTCAGGCTGCCGCCGGTGACTTTGATGTGGGTGAGGCGCACGCCCTGCTCATCGCGGGAGATCTTGAACACCCGCGCGCCGAACGCGGCGGGGTACACCGGCACCGGAGCCCAGTGTTCCAGACCCGCCAGCAGTTCATCTATTCCCTGAAGTTTGAGCGCGGAGCCAAAATAGCACGGGAAAGCCCGCCGGGCCGCAATGAGCCCGGCGGTGCTCTGTTCGCTCACCGTGCCGGTGTCGATGTATTCTTCCAAGGCGGCCTCGTCCAGGCCGGCCAGTTCCTCGCCAAGGGCTTCGGGCGGCAGTGAAAAATCCACAAATCCGCCGCCCAGCGCGCTGTTCAGCGCCGCCAGGACTTCGCTTTTTTCCGCGCCCGGCAGATCCATCTTGTTCACGAACACAAAGGTGGGCACCTGGTGACGCGCAAGCAGCTGCCAGAGGGTACGGGTGTGGCTCTGCACGCCTGCCGGGCCGCTGATGACCAGCACGGCGCAGTCCAGCACCGAAAGGGTGCGCTCCGCCTCGGCGGCAAAGTCCACGTGGCCTGGGGTGTCCAGCAGGGTGAGCACTGCGCCCGGCAGCGGCAGCACCGCCTGCTTTGCAAAGATGGTAATGCCCCGGCGGCGTTCCAGCTCGTCGGTATCCAGAAAGGCGTCGCCGTGGTCCACCCGGCCGGGCTTTTTCAGCCGGCCGCCCTGGTAAAGCAGCGCCTCGCTCAGGGTCGTCTTGCCCGCGTCCACATGGGCCAGAACGCCAACGGTACTGCGTCTCATTGTTTTTCCCCCTGCATGATTTTGTTCTATTGTATTGTAGCGCAATTTTATGAAAAGTCCATTGCAAATGCCCCATGGGGAGTTTTATAATAACAAAATAGCAAGGGCAACTCTTTGGAGGTGACTTCTGGTGCAATTGAGGACTCTGAAAACCCGTTCCGCCGGATGGTGGGGCTGTGCGGCTGTGTTAGCCGCGGCCTTTTTGGCAATGCTTCTGTTCAACATCCTCACCCCTTTGATCTCGGACGATTACTCGTATCTCCTCCGTTTTCCCACCGATCAGCCGGTGGAAACCTTTGGAGACATCGTTGAGTCTCAGATCGGCCACTATATGCAGTGGGGCGGGCGGACCATCGCCATTGGTCTGACACAGATCTTTCTTTGGATCGGCAAAGGCTTTTTCAATCTGTGCAATGCCATCGTGTTCTGCGGCGCAGTCTGGGCTTGTGCCAAGCTGTCTGTTGGCCGGCGGCCCATTCACCCGCTGCTGCTGGTGGTGGTTCTGGCCGCGCTGGTCCATTTCAACCCCTGCTTCGGGGCGGTAAACCTGTGGCTTTGCGGCTCCTGTGTCTACCTTTGGCCCCTTGCGCTGTGCCTGTTCTTCCTGCTCCCCTACCGCCTCGCACTGGACGGGCTGGAACTGAGCGGGATCAAAGCCACTGCGGGCATGTTCCTTCTCGGCCTCGCCGCCGGCTGGGGCAACGAGAACACCAGCGGCATGGCCGTGCTGGCAGCCCTGGTGTTTCTGGTGCTTCTGCGTGTATTTGTCCGGCGCACACCTCTCTGGGCGGCGGCCGGGGCAGCGGGCAGCCTCGCCGGCTTTTTGCTGCTGATGTGCGCTCCCGGCCAATGGGTCCGTTTTGAATTCGCCGGCTCTGATCCCCGGGGATTTCTTACCGTGTATTCCACCCGTATTATGAACGCGACCCACTCGCTGCTTCTCTATGGTTCCTGGCTGCTGATCGCTTTCGGCGCTCTGTATGGCCTGCTCCTTCTCACAAAGCCGGAAAGAAAATCGCTTGTGCTGCCGGCCGTGTTCTGCTTTTTGGCCATCGCCGCAAACTATGCGCTGGTTCTTTCTCCGGTGTATTACGTCCGGTCGTTCTATCCTGTTCTGGCCATGCTGGTGTGTGCCAACGCCAGCTGTGTCGCCGCGCTGGCGCAGACGCGGGCGGCCACGGCGCGCCTTTTGCGCGGCGCTCTCGCCGGAGCCCTTGGAGTGGTGCTCGCCTATGATCTGCTGGTCGGCGGATACGACATCCTGAATTATTTCACCATGCGCCTTGTCCGGGACAACGGTATCGTCGCAACCGTGCAGGCCGGAGAACCGGATGTGGAAACCTACGCCGTATTCCCCTACACCCGTTTTTGCGGCGCCTGGGGCCAGCCGGATATCCGCCTGGATCCCAGCAACTGGGTGAACACCAACATGGCGATCTATTTGGGCGCGGACAGCATTCGCGCGGTGGAGCAGCACTATTATCCCTTCCCCGGATACGATGATTTTTCTCTCACGGTGGACAAAGAGATGAGCCTGGCTCTGGAATGATCCGCCTCAAAGCACCGCTCCCGTAAGGGTGTTTCGTCCAATCGGTCCGGCAGCCGCACGTTGCGGTCTTGTCCCGCGCCATGGTATAATGACTTTATGCCCTCAGGGCTTTGGATCTGTTTGAAGTTACAGCCGATTTGGAAAAGGAGGAGACCGCTCTGAAAGCAAAATGGAAAGCCGCCCCGCTGCCCGCAAAACTGGCGGCGGCCATGGCCGCCCTTGTGTTTCTGGCCATGCTGGCGCTCAATTGTCTGACCCCCTATGTGGCGGACGACTATACCTTTTCCTTCAGCTACGCCACCGGCGAACGCCTGACCGGCCTGTGGGACGTTTTGCAAAGCCAGTGGTACCACTATTTTCACTGGAGCGGCCGCTTCATCATCAAATGCCTCGCCCAGTTTTTCACCGTGCTGCCCAAAGGCGTGTTCGATCTGCTGAACGCCGCGGTGTACGCCGGGCTCGGCCTTGTGCTGCACCGGCTGGCGCAGGGGCAGCGGCAGCGTTTTGCCCCGGTGGTGCTGGCCCTCATCTACCTGAGTCTCTGGATGGTCTCGCCGGTATTCGGCCAAACGAACCTGTGGATGTGCGGCTCCTTCAATTACCTTTGGGCCACCTTTTTCTGCGCTGCGGCTCTTCTGCCCTATGCGCTGCACTTTCACCGGCCCCTTTCGCCCCGCCGCTGGCTGGCGCCGGCCTGCCTGCTGGGCGGGCTCGTTGCCGGCTGGGCCAGTGAGAACACCAGCGCCGGACTTCTGGTGGCGCTGGTGCTCTGTGTGGGCTTTTTCCTCTGGCGGGACAAAAAAGCGCCGCTCTGGGCCTGGCTCGGCCTTCTGGGGGCGTTGGCGGGGTTTGCGCTGCTCATTCTGGCGCCGGGCAACTATCAGCGGCAGGACGCCGCAGCCGATCCCCGCGGGCCTTTGACCGTTCTGGCGGTACGTTTTCTCACTGCCCTGGACAAGCTGGTAAGCGGCGGCGGGCTGGTGCTGCTGGTGCTTTTCGCCGCTCTCTTCTGCCTGCTGGCACTGCAGAAGCCGAAGGCTTCCGGCCTGCTCTGGCCTCTGGTGCTCTTTGCCGCAGCGCTGGGCGCAAACTTCGCAATGATCCTCTCGCCGGTGTATTATGACCGCTCCACCCACGGCGTGTTCACCTTCCTCACCGCCGCCTGTGCCGCCTGCGCGGTGCAGCTGGAAGGCCGGGAAGTGCGCCGGGTGCTGGCGGCGGGGGCCGCCGGCCTCACCATGGCCGCGGCGGTCCAGTTCGTCTGGGCGGGATACGACATTGCCAGCTTTTTTGCCATGAAGCAGACCCGCGCCAGCGAACTTGCGGCCCGCGCCGCGGCGGGCGAGGCCGAAGTGGTGACCTATGCCATCGAACCTTACACCCGCTGGTGCTCCGGCTGGGGCCTGCCTGACCTGCGGCAGGACCCCGATGACTGGGTCTGCGCCGACACCGCAAAGTATTACGGGCTGGACAGCCTTTCGGCGGATGAAGCCCGTACCTATCCCTTCCCCGGCAAGACCAATACCGCTTTTGAGACCGGAGAGATCCCGGACATCTGACAGAAAAACCGAGGCCCCGCGGGCAGCTGCCCGCGGGGCCTTGGTCTTATTCACAGTGTTCCGCCGTTGATGAGATATTCCGCCAGTTCCAGATCGTCCTTATCCACATAGACGCTGTACTCTGTGGCCGCACGGGTGAGGAAGGGAAGGACCTGCCCGCTCACGGAACGGGGCATGAGATCGTCGGTGTGCTGGCTTACCCAAAACTTCACGCCGCCCTCCTGCAGCGCCATGCGGGCCGCCGCCACCTGGACCGCGTCGTAGCTGGACAGGACCAGCCGTCTTCGGAAAAAACCTGCCAGGAATTTCATGCGCAGCCTCCTTTCGGGCGTGGGCGCAGTTCACCGGGCGTAAATCTCCAGGATGTTCAGCAGGATCTCCACGCTCTTGTCCATCTTTTCGGCAGTGATATACTCGCAGGGGCCGTGGAAGTTGAATCCGCCGGTGCCGAGGTTCGGGCAGGGCAGCCCCATGAACGACAGGCGCGCCCCGTCGGTGCCGCCCCGGATGGGCACGATCTTCGGCTCCAGGCCCGCCTGCTTGACCGCCAGCTGGGCGTTCTCGATCAGGTGGAAGTGGGGCAGGATCTGCTGTTCCATGTTGGAATAGCTGTCGATGAGCTTCAGGTCCACCGTGCCGGGGCCGTATTTTTTGTTGATGGCCTCGGCCGCGGCGGTCATCGTGGCCTTGCGGGCAGCGAATTTTTCGGCGTCATGGTCCCGGATGATGTAGCCCATGCGCGCTTCACTCACAGTGCCTCTCATGCCGTCCAGATGGTAGAAGCCTTCGGTGCCCTCGGTGGTCTCGGGGCGCTCATCGGCGGGCAGCATGGCGTGCAGCTCCATGGCGATGTTCAGGGCGTTCTTCATCAGGCCCTTGGCGCTGCCGGGATGGACCGAGAAGCCCCGGATGGCGATCTCCGCCGACGCTGCGTTGAAGTTCTGATACTCCAGTTCCCCCACATCGCCGCCGTCCACCGTGTAGGCATAGTCCGCCCCGAAGCCCTTCACGTCGAACAGGTCGGGGCCCGCGCCCACCTCCTCATCGGGAGTGAAGGCCACGCAGACCTTGCCGTGGGCGATGTCCTCCTTCTGCAGCCGCTCCACGGCGGTGAGGATCTCGGCGATGCCCGCCTTGTCGTCCGCGCCCAGCAGGGTGGTGCCGTCGGCGGTGATGAGGGTCTGGCCCTTCCAGTTCGCCAGTTCGGGGAAGGTGGCCACCCGCATATACTCGCCGGTGCCGGCCAGCAGAACATCGCCGCCGTCATAGTTTTCAATGACCTGCGGCTTCACGTTTTCGCCGGACGCGTCGGGGGCGGTGTCCATGTGGGCAATGAGGCCGATGGCCGGCTTCGCTTCGTTCCCGGGAGTGGCGGGCAGGGTGCCGTAGACATAGCAGAACTCGTCCAGCCGCACGTTCTGAAGGCCCAATTCTTTCATCTGTTTTTCCAGCAGGCGGGCCAGATCGAACTGACACTGGGAGCTGGGATGGGCGTCGCAGTTCTCGTCGGAGGTGGTGTGGATCTTCACATAGTCAAGGAATCGTTCATAAGCGCGCATGGGCTTCGCCCTCCTTCTTTTCACTTTGCTTGTATTGTAGCACAGGGCGGGCAAAATAGAAAGGGGCGGCGCCCGTGTCGAAATCATGCCTTCCCCTTGGAAAATTGTTACTTTTATGATATGATTGTTACCGTATATGGCAAGGTACGCGCACGTGCGCACAAGGATATACCTTTTGGGAGGTTTAAAAAGAATGAACAGCAGCTATTTTGGCGGCAAGACCCTGCTCATCACCGGCGGCACCGGCAGCTTCGGCAACACGGTGCTCAAGCATTTTCTGGCAAGCGACATCGGCGAGATCCGCATCTTCAGCCGGGACGAAAAAAAGCAGGATGACATGCGCCACGAGGTGCAGCAGAAACACCCGGAACTGGCGGGCAAGCTGCGCTTTTACATCGGCGACGTGCGGGACATCTCCAGCGTGCGCAGCGCCGTGCGCGGCGTGGACTACATCTTCCATGCCGCGGCCCTGAAGCAGGTGCCCTCCTGTGAGTTTTTCCCCATGGAGGCCGTGCGCACCAACATCATCGGCACCGACAACGTGCTCACCGCTGCCATCGACGCGGGGGTGAAGAAGGTGGTGTGCCTGTCCACCGACAAGGCCGCCTACCCCATCAATGCCATGGGCATTTCCAAGGCGATGATGGAAAAGGTCATCGGCGCAAAGGCCCGCACCGTGAAAGCGGAGGACACCACCATCTGCTGCACCCGCTACGGCAACGTGATGTGCAGCCGGGGCAGCGTCATCCCCCTGTTCATCGACCAGATCAAGGCGGGCAAGCCCATCACCATCACCGACCCGGACATGACCCGTTTCCTGATGAACCTGGACGAAGCGGTGGATCTGGTGCAGTTTGCCTTTGAGCACGCTCACCCCGGCGACCTGTTCGTGCAGAAGAGCGACGCATCCACCATCGGCGTGCTGGCCAAGGCGGTGCAGCAGCTGTTCGGCGACACCGGCACCCAGATCATCGGCACCCGCCACGGCGAGAAGCTCTATGAGACGCTGATGACCAAGGAGGAACGGGTGCGCAGCGAGGACATGGGCGGCTACTTCCGCGTGTCCGCCGACGGCCGCGACCTGAACTACGACAAGTTTGTGGTGCAGGGCGAGGTGCACACCCAGGCGGACGAGAGCTACACCAGCCACAACACCCGCCTGTTGACCGTGGACGAGACAGTGGCCAAGATCATGACCACCGACTACGTGCAGAACGAGCTGGCCAACTGGGGCAAATAAGGTCCTCGCATTTTTGAAAAAGGACGGCAAGATCATGGAGAAAAACACTCCCATCCTCATCACCGGCGCGGGCGGCTTCATCGGAAAAAATCTTGTGGCCACTCTCAAAGCCCAGGGATATACCGACCTGTTGCTGTTTGAAAAGAACGACACCCCCGAGACCCTGGCGGAGTATGCCGCCAGGGCCGGCTTTGTGTTCCATCTGGCGGGGATCAACCGCCCGAAGGACCCCAGCGAATTCTATGCCGGGAACTCCGGCCTCACCGACGTGCTGCTGGAACTGTTGGCCAAAGCGGAAAGACCCGCTCCCGTTCTGGTGACCAGCAGCACCCAGGCCGCGCTGGACAACGACTACGGCAAGAGCAAAGCCATGGCGGAGGCGGCGGTGTACGCCTACGGCGAAGCCACCGGCGCACCGGTGTATGTGTTCCGGCTGCCGGGGGTGTTCGGCAAGTGGTGCCGCCCCAACTACAACAGTGTGGTGGCCACCTTCTGCCACAACGCGGCCCACGGCCTGCCCCTGGAGGTGCGGGACCCGGCCTATTCCCTGCCTCTCGTTTACATCGACGACGTGGTGCGCGCCTTTATCGCCGCCATGGACGGCGAGACCGTGTCCGACGGCGAAACGCCTGCCCACTGCCGGGTGGAACCGGAGCATGTGACCACCCTGGGCCACCTGGCCGGGGTCATCGGCGGCTTTGCCGAGAACCGCAAAACGCTGGAAGCGCCGTACCTCGCGGCGGGCAGCCTTGAGAAAAAGCTGTATTCCACCTGGCTCTCCTACCTGCCTACCGACCAGTTCTCCTATCCGCTGAACATGCACTGCGACGCCCGGGGCAGCTTCACCGAATTCCTGCGCACCCCCGAGCGGGGCCAGGTGAGCGTGAACATCTCGAAACCCGGCATTGTGAAGGGCAACCACTGGCACCACTCCAAGAACGAGAAGTTCCTGGTGGTGAGCGGCCGCGGGGTCATCCGCTTCCGCAAGCCGGACGAGGAGACGGTGTATGAATACTACGTTTCCGGCGACAAGCTGGAAGTGGTGGATATCCCCACGGGCTACACGCACAACATCGAAAATCTGGGCGAGGGCGACATGGTGACCCTGATGTGGGCCAACGAAGCCTTTGACCCTGAGAACCCCGACACCATCTATCTGGAGGTTTGACAAATGGCCCAGGCTTCCTCCGGGCAGGCCATGCCCGCTGTGCGGATCGGTTTTACCGCTTTCCACGGTGAGTTCGATACACAGCACAACCCCATCACCGATTTGCTGCGCCGCCGCTTCGAGGTGCAGGTGTGCGATGATCCGGACTTCATGTTCTGCGCCGATTTCTGGTACGGCGCTCACCGGTTTGATTTGAACAAACTGGAGTGCGTGCGGATCGGTTACACCGGTGAAAACGACAACGCTGACTTTTCCTCTTTCGACTATTACATCGGCTTTGAGCGCATCACCTATCCGGACCGGTATTTCCGCTGCCCGAACCTTCTGTTCGACTGTGACCTGTCTGACTGGCAGCCCTTGGAGGATCCGGCCGCTTTTGCCGCTTCCAAGACCCGTTTTTGCAATTTCTGCTTCAGCCACCAGTCGGAAAGCGGCGCGCGGGAGGCCATGGTCCGCCTTTTGAGCGACTACAAAACCGTGGACTGCTTCGGCCCCTTTTTGAACAACACGCCCGAGGGGCCCCGCCGTATATCCCGCCAGGAAAAAGCGGAGGTGGTGGCGGCCAGCCGCTTCACCATCTGCTGTGAGAGCACCAGTCAGCCGGGCTTTGTCACCGAAAAGATCTGGGAGGCTTTTAAAAACCACAGCGTGCCCATCTATTACGGCGACAAGACTGTCACAGAGATCTTTAACCCCAAAGCCTTTGTGAACATGCACGATTTCGCCTCTTTCGAGGAAGCGGCCGCCTTCGTCAAACAGCTGGACGCTGACGAAAAGGCTTATCAGACCATGCTGGCCCAGCCGCCCTTTGCGGAAGGCTTTGACTACGCTGACTTTTTGGATTCCTTTGAGGCCTTTCTGGCCCATATCGTCTCGCAGGAGCCCAAGGCGGCCCTGCGCCGGCCGACCTGCTTCATGCCGGCCGGCATGAACGAATATTTCGCGCTTCTCAAGCCTTATGCCCGCCGGCTGGACCGGGACGAAAAGCGCGCCACCCGCTGGCGCCAGCGCCGGTACTGGGGGCAGAAACTGCTGCGGCGGTTTTTGCCCGGCCTTGTGCCCGAGCCCGATGAAGGCATGCTGGACTTTTACTACAAGCGCCATGAACGCGCGATGAAAAAGGAGTAAACGCCGATGAACAAGCTGAAGCTGATGACCATCGTGGGTACCCGGCCGGAGATCATCCGGCTGGCGGCGGTGATCAAAAAGTGCGACAAATACTTTGATCAGATCCTGGTCCACACCGGCCAGAACTACGATTACACCCTCAACGGCATCTTCTTCGAGGATCTGGGCCTGCGCGCGCCGGACTTTTATCTGGACGCGGTGGGCGGCGATTTGGGCGAGACCATCGGCAACATCATCGCCAAAAGCTACAAGCTGATGGTGGAGCAAAAGCCCGACGCTTTGCTGATTTTGGGCGACACCAACAGCTGCCTTTCCGCCATTTCGGCAAAGCGGCTGCACATCCCCATCTTCCACATGGAGGCGGGCAACCGCTGCTTTGACGAGTGCCTGCCGGAGGAGACCAACCGCCGTATCGTGGACCACATCGCCGATGTGAACCTGTGCTATTCCGAGCACGCCCGCCGTTATCTGAACGCCGAGGGCACCGCCAAGGAGCGCACCTATGTCACCGGCAGCCCCATGGCGGAGGTGCTGCACGCGAACCTGGAAGCCATCGAAGCTTCCGACGTGCTGGAGCGGCTGGGCCTGGAGCCTCACAAGTATATGCTGCTCAGCGCTCACCGGGAGGAGAACATCGACACCGAGAAGAACTTCCTGGACCTGTTCACCTCCATCAATGCGCTGGCAGAAAAATACGACATGCCCATTCTCTACTCCTGCCATCCCCGCAGCCGCAAACGGCTGGAAGCCATGGGCTTCAAGCTGGACGAGCGGGTGCGCCTGCACGAGCCCCTGGGCTTCCATGACTACAACCACCTGCAGATGAACGCCTACTGCGTCATCTCCGACTCCGGCACCCTGCCGGAGGAATCCAGCTTCTTCACCAGCGTGGGCCATCCCTTCCCCGCCGTGTGTATCCGCACCTCCACCGAGCGCCCCGAAGCGCTGGACAAGGGCTGCTTCATCCTGGCGGGCATTGCCGCCGGCGGCGTGGAGCAGGCGGTGGAGACCGCCGTGGCCATGAACGAGAACGGCGATCTGGGGATCCCCGTGCCCTATTACACCGAGGATGTGTCCACCAAGGTGGTCAAGATCATCCAGAGCTATGTGGGCGTGGTCAACAAAATGGTCTGGCGCAAGGGCTGATATGGAAGGCAGAAAAAAACTTCTCATCGTCACCCAGCACTTCTGGCCGGAGGCTTTTCGCGTGAACGACCTGGCCGCCGGTTTCATCGAACGCGGCTATGAGGTGGACGTGCTCTGCGGGCTGCCCAACTACCCCAAGGGGGAGTGGTTCAGTGGCTACCGCTACACCGGCCCCCGGCGGGAGACCCACGACGGAGTGAACATCATCCGGGCGGGGGAGATCCGCCGCAAGGGCAACACGGGCCTGCGCATTTTTCTCAACTACGTCAGCTGGCCGGTGTGCGCGGTGGCGAATCTCTGGCGGCTGAAGGGCCCCTACGCGGCGGTGCTGTGCTACAACACCAGCCCGGTGCTGATGAACCTGCCCGCCATCCTCTATGCCAAGACCCACCGGGTGCCCCTGACCAGCTATGTGCTGGACATCTGGCCGGAAAACCTCTACAGTGTGCTTCCGGTGAAAAACCGTTTTTTGCGGGGCGTCGCCCACTGGGTGAGCGACTGGCACTACCGCCGGTGCGACCGGCTCATCGCCATGAGCGAAAGCCTGCGCCGCCGCCTTTGCGAGCGGACGAAAAAGCCCGAAGCGGCGGTGGCGGTCATCCCCCAGCACTGCGAAGACTTTTACGCCGTGCCCATCCACGACGAAGCACTGGCCGCCCGCTTTGCCGGGCGGTTCAATCTGGTATTCACCGGCAACTTCAGCCCTGCCCAGAGCCTTGAGACCGTCATCAAAGCGGCGGTGAAGGCCCGGCGGCAGGGGGCGGACGCCCTGCGCCTGGTGCTGGTGGGCGACGGCATGAGCGCCGACGCCCTCAAGGCGCTGGCGAAGGAACTGGACGCCGGCGGCACGGTGGAGTTTCTGCCCAGTGTGCGCCCGGAGCAGGTGCCCGCCTACACGGCGCTGGCGGACGTGCTGGTGGCCAGTCTTTCCGCCAGCCCGGATCTGGGCATGACGGTGCCCGCCAAGATCGCCAGCTATATGGCGGCGGCAAAGCCTCTGCTTGCCAGCATGGACGGCGAGGGCGCCGCCGCGGTGGCCGAGGCCGGCTGCGGCCTTGTGAGCGCCGCCGAAGATGTGGACGCGCTGGCGGCCAACATGGCCGCTCTCTGCGCCGCTTCGGACGAACAGCGGACGGAAATGGGCCGAAGGGCCTTTGCCTATTACGAAACACATTACCGCCGCCGGGCCGTTCTGGACCGGCTGGAGGAATTTATCCTGCGAGGTAACCAAGAGTGAAGATCCTGGTCATCATTCCCTGCTACAATGAGGCAGAGAACATCGCCAAAGTGGTGCGCCGGCTGCGCGAAGCCTGCCCGTCGGCAGACTATGTGGTGGTGAACGACTGCTCCACCGACCAAAGCATTCAGGTGCTGAAAGCCGAGGGCTGCAACTATCTGGATCTGCCCGTGAACCTGGGCATTGGCGGCGGCGTGCAGTGCGGCTACCGCTACGCGGTGGAGCACGGCTACGACGTGACGGTGCAGATGGACGGCGACGGCCAGCACGACCCCGCCTATCTGCAGGCGGTCATCGCGCCGGTGCTTGCAGGGCACCTGGACATGTGCATTGGCAGCCGCTTCATCACCAAAGAAGGCTTTCAGACCAGCTTTATGCGCCGGGTGGGCATTCGCTTTCTGAGCAGCCTGCTCCATGTGCTCACCGGCTGCAAGGTGCTGGACGTGACCAGCGGCTACCGGGCCTGCGGCAAGGCCCTCACCGCCCGTTTTGCCCAGCGCTACGCCCAGGACTACCCCGAACCGGAGGCCATTCTGCGGGCGGTGTGCGAGGGCTACAAGGTGGGCGAGGTGCCCGTGGTCATGGCCGAGCGCCAGGGCGGCAAATCCAGTATCAACGCTTTGAAGAGCGTTTACTACATGGTGAAGGTGAGCCTTTCGCTGGTCATCTACCGGCTGTGCTTCACCAAAAAAGACAAAAGGAGGAACGAGGCATGAACGACCTGCTCTATCCCCTGCTGGCAGTGGGAGACCTTGTTTTTCTGTTCCTCATCTTCCTCTTTGTCAAGCATGGCCGCCTGAGTGTGCGGTTCAGCCTGGCCTGGTTCGCCCTGGGGGGCGTGCTGCTGGTGTTTGCGGCCTTCCCGCTGGTGGCCAAAATGCTGCGGGGGCTGCTGCGCTTTGAAGTGGTCTCCAACATGGTGTTCACCATGCTGTTCGGCTTTGTGCTGCTGGTGCTGCTCATCCTTTCCGCCACCGCCAGCACCCAGACCGAGGAGATCAAGCGTCTCACCCAGCAAAGCGCCATTCTGGAGCACCGGGTGCGGCAGCTGGAAGAGGCCCTGAAGACCCGCGAGGCCCAAGGCAGCGCGGACAAGCCTTCCGACAGCCAGTGACGGGTCGGATACATTTCCGCTCTATACTGGCAAACAGCGGGCCGGAGTTCCGGCAGAATCAAACGCGGTGAGGTGTGACGCGCGATGGATTTCAATACCCCCATCTTTCTGGGCTTCTTTGCGGCAGTGGCCCTTCTGACCTATTGTGTGCCCCGGCGGCTGAAGCCCTATCTGCTGCTGGTCGCCAGCTATGTATTTTACATGTACAAGCCGGAGAACGCCCGGCTGGTGGCTCTGCTGGTGAGCGCCACGGTGGTCACCTGGTGCGCCGGCGTTGCCCTGGGCAGCCGCAAGCTGCGGAACGTCTGGGCCCGCCGGGCCTTTTTGTGGCTGGCGCTGGCGGTGTGCCTGGGAATTTTGTTCTTCTACAAATATTTTGATTTCTTCGGCCAGCTGGCGGCGGACGTGGGCGCCATTTTCGGCGGCAGCGGCAAATTCGTCAGTCTGGATCTCATTGCGCCGCTGGGGCTTTCTTACTTCACCTTCCAAAGCCTGGGCTACGTCATCGACGTCTACCAGCACAAAGCGAATCCCCAGCTCAACCTTTTCAAATACGCGCTGTTCGTCAGCTTCTTTGCCTGCATTTTCACCGGCCCCATCGAGCGGGCCGAGCATCTAATGCCCCAGCTGGAAAACCCCAAGCCCTTCAACTATTCCCGCATGGCGGGGGGCGCCTTCCGCATGCTGTGGGGCTACTTCAAAAAGATGGTGCTGGCGGACGGCATTGGCCAGTTTGTCAGCGCCGTGTACGGCGGAGCGAACACCGCCGCCGGCCCTTATCTGGTGGCGGCGAGCCTTTTGTTCAGCTACCAGATCTACCTGGACTTCTCCGGCTGCTGCGACATCGCCATCGGCGGCGCGCGCATTCTGGGCGTGGACCTTCTGGAAAACTTCAACCGCCCCTTTGCGGCCACCAGCTACACCGAACTGTGGAACCGCTGGCACATGAGCCTGACCAACTGGTTCCGGGACTATATTTTCACCCCTCTCGCCTTCTACAACCGTGGCCTGCCCGGCATTTGGGGCAAGCTGCAGGGCTGGTTCAACGTGTTCATCATCTTCCCCATCAGCGGCCTGTGGCACGGGGCCAGCTGGGGCTATGTGATCTGGGGCGTGCTGAATGGTTTGTTCCTGGTGGTGGGCAAGGCCACCGCGAAAAAGCGGCGCAAACTGGCCAAGCACAATCCCCTTTACCGGATAAAGCCCGTCAAAAACTTCATCCAGCGGGCCATCGTTTACCTGCTGTTCACCATCTGTATCGTGTTCTTCGCCGCCGACCTCTACGGCGCGGCGGCGGGCACGGTGTTCGCCGGCATGTTCCGGGGCTGGGACATCGGCTGGAGCGCTTTCTTTGCCGGTGTGCTGGACCGGGGGCTGACGCTGCGGCTCATCGCGGTGCTCATGGGCGGCTGCGCCCTGGTGGAGCTGGTGGAGTGGCGCGGCCCGGTGGCGGAATGGATCCGCCGCCAGTGGTTCGTCATCCGCTGGCCGCTGTACTATCTGCTGGCGCTGGCCATCCTCTTCTTTGCGGCTTTTGGCCAGTCCGCTTTCATCTACCAGCAGTATTGAGGGAGGCGCAGACATGAAAAAACGAAATTCTCCCCTGCGCTTTCTCGCGGTGCGCCTGTTGACCTTTGCCGAGATCGGCCTCAAGTTCTGCCTGTTTTTGCCCATCCTGCTGTTCATGGTATGGTTCAACTACAAAGTGGACGTGAGCGGCCTGTTCCAGGGCGAGCTGGCCCCCCGCCAGGTGGCGAACCTTCTGCTGGAGGGCAGCACCGTCTCCGGCTATGACCAGATGGACGAGCGGCAGGTGCTGGAAGTGTACGCCCAGAATCTGACCGAGGCCCCCGACACGCTGGCCTTGGGCTCCAGCCGGGTGCTGCAGCTCAGCGAGGATCTGGTGGGCGGCGGCAGCTTTTTCAACGCCGGTATCAGCGGCGCGGGCCCCATGGATGTGATGAACATCTGGTACCTCTTTGAACGGGAGGATAAGCTTCCCAAGACTCTTATTCTGGAAGTGGACGCCTGGCTGTTCAACCCCGACCCGGACATCAACCGCAACTCCGACTCGGAGCTGTTCGCCGAGTTTTTGGAGAAGGGCCTGGGCATGAACGCCGATTACGAAGAGCCGGACACGGTGGAACTGTGGAAGGCGCTGGTGGACCCGGCCTACTTCCAGGGCAACGTGACCTACTACCTCAAACAGCAAAAGACCGGCGCAGTGCTCACAGAGGACGGGGATGACATCCCCTTCAATGCAGTCACCGGCAGCATTGAGTCGCTGGACTACGCGGTGAAGCGCTCGGACGGCAGCATTCAGTACCCTGTGAACTTCCGCAGCTGGAACTACGACCAGGTGATGGCGGAGGTGCTGGCCCAGGCGGGTACCCTGAACGCCCTCCACGGCTTTGACCAGATGGATCCTTACTGGACCGACCTGTTCACCCGCTTCATCGAGCATGTGCAGGCAAAGGGCGTGAACGTGGTGTTCCTGATGACCCCCTATCACCCCTTCATCGCCCTGCATGTCTACAACAACCCCGAAGGCTTCACCGGTTTCTTTGAGGTGGAGCCCTGGGTGCGGGAATTTGCCTCCATGAACGACATCCCGGTGTACGGCAGCTACCACGCCGGCCGGGTGGGCATTCAGGAAAGCATGTTCTTTGACGGGCTGCACTGCAAGCCCGAGGCTCTGCGGCTGATGTTCCCCGGTGTTGAAAAGGCGCTGGCAGGCGAGCAGACCGCCTACGAACAGCTGTATCTTGAGACCTACGGCGACACCCAAAACAGCGCGAACGCCCTCATCGGCTACGACGCCGGGTGCGTGGTGGTGGACGAGGAATGGCTTGCCAAAGCCGAGGCGGCCGTGTCGGGTTTTTGAATCACATTTTTCCGGGGCCAAAAGGCCCCGGTTTTTTTGAAAATTGCCGCTTGACAAACCCGCTTTCCCAAGGTAAAATGGTAGCATTATAAACGATGCGCAGATGGGGAGAAAGCCCGGGCAAAGCGTTTTTCAGAGAGCCGCCGGTTGGTGCGAGGCGGCAGCGCGGTGCGGGTATACTGGCCCCGGAGCACCCGGACTCAACGGCGGTTCCGCCCTGTAGGCCCGGGCGGCTACCCGCCGTTACACGGGCGCGGTTCGCAGCAATGCCGACCGTACAAGAGGCCGCCTTTTCGGGCGGCAATGAGAGTGGTACCGCGGGTGCTTTTCAAAAACTTCTGAAAGCCCTCGTCTCTCAAAGCAATGCTTTGAGGGACGGGGGCTTTTTTCGTTCTTCAAAGCAGACAGAAGGAGGAACTGTTGCAATGATGGACGTGACCAAGTACAGCGTGGGCTATTACAATCCCCCCAAGTGCGAATACCGCTGGGTGCACAAGGACCACATCGAGAAGGCGCCCGCCTGGTGCAGCGTGGACCTGCGGGACGGCAACCAGAGCCTGATCGTGCCCATGAGCCTGGAAGAAAAGCTGGAGTTTTTCGACCTGCTGGTGAAAATCGGCTTCAAAGAAATTGAGGTGGGCTTCCCCGCCGCCAGCGAGACGGAATACGAATTTTTGCGCACCCTCATCGAGCAAAACCGCATTCCCGCCGACGTGACGGTGCAGGTGCTGACCCAGTGCCGCGACCACATCATCCGCAAGACCTTCGACGCGGTGAAGGGCGCGCCCAGCGCGGTCATCCATTTCTACAACTCCACCAGCGTGGCCCAGCGGGAGCAGGTGTTCAAGAAATCGAAGGACGAGATCAAAAAGATCGCCACCGACGGCGCGGCGCTGGTGAAAAAATTAGCCGAAGAATACGAGGGCAACTTCCGCTTTGAATACAGCCCCGAGAGCTTCACCGGCACCGAGCCGGAATACGCCCTGGAAGTTTGCAACGCGGTGCTGGACATCATGCAGCCCACCCCGGAGAAGCCCATGATCATCAACCTGCCGGTGACGGTGGCCATGAGCATGAGCCACATTTACGCGAATCAGATCGAGTACATGAGCGACAACCTGAAATACCGCGACAGCGTTGTGCTGAGCCTGCACCCCCACAACGACCGGGGCTGCGGCGTGGCCGACACCGAGCTGGCCCTGCTGGCGGGCGCGGACCGGGTGGAGGGCACCCTGTTCGGCAACGGCGAGCGCACCGGCAACGTGGACATCATCACCCTGGCCATGAACATGTACACCCACGGCGTTGACCCCCATCTGGACTTCTCCGACATGCCCGCCATCGTGGAGCTCTACGAGCGGGTGACCCGCATGCACGTCTACGAGCGCACCCCCTACGCCGGCGCGCTGGTGTTCGCCGCCTTCTCCGGCAGCCATCAGGACGCCATCGCCAAGGGCCTGACCTGGCGCAAAGAGAAGAACCTCCACGAGTGGACGGTGCCCTATATCCCCCTGGACCCCACCGACATCGGCCGCCGCTATGAGGCGGACGTCATCCGTATCAACAGCCAGAGCGGCAAGGGCGGCATTGGCTATCTGCTGGCCCAGGACCACGGCTACGACCTGCCGCCCAAAATGCGGGAGCACTTCGGCTACACCGTCAAAGGCGTGTCCGACCACGCCCACAAGGAACTTTCCAGCGCCGAGGTGCTGGACATCTTTGAAAAGACCTACCTCAACAAGACCAGTCCTTTGAACATCGCCGAGGCTCACTTCATCCAGAAGAGCGGTATCTTCGCCGTGGTCACCCTGGAGGAGGGCGGCAAGGTGCGGGAAGCCTCCGCTCAGGGCAACGGCCGTCTGGACGCGGTGTGCAACGCCGTCAAGGCTGCCACCGGCCTCGACTTCACCATCAGCACCTACTCCGAGCACAGCCTGGAGCACGGCTCCACCAGCCAGGCCGCCAGCTATGTGGGCCTTGCCTGGGGCGACGGCTCCACCACCTGGGGCGCGGGCACCGACACCGACATCATCCGCGCCGGTATCAAGGCGCTGGTGAGCGCCGTCAACAACAAGTGACACACAAACAAGAGGAGGGAAAGACCATGGGAATGACCATGACCCAGAAGATCCTGGCCGCCCACGCGGGGCTGGCCGAGGTCAAGCCCGGCCAGCTCATCAATGCCAGGCTGGACCAGGTGCTGGGCAACGACATCACCACCCCGGTGGCCATCAACGAGTTTGAAAAGGCAGGATTTACCGGTGTGTTCGACAATGCCCGTATCAACATCGTGCTGGACCACTTTGTGCCCAACAAGGACATCAAGAGCGCCCAGCAGTCCAAGCAGTGCCGCCAGTTTGCCGCAAAATACGACATCGTGAACTTCTTCGACGTGGGCAAAATGGGCATTGAGCACGCGCTGCTGCCCGAACAGGGCATTGTGACCGCCGGCGACTGTATCATCGGAGCGGACAGCCACACCTGCACCTACGGCGCGGTGGGCGCTTTCTCCACCGGCGTGGGCAGCACCGACATGGCCGCGGGCATGGCCACCGGCATGGCCTGGTTCAAGGTGCCCGCCGCCATCCGCTTTGACCTCACCGGCAAGCTGGGCCCCCGGGTGAGCGGCAAGGACGTGATTCTGCACATCATCGGCATGATCGGCGTGGACGGCGCGCTCTACAAAAGCATGGAATTCACCGGCCCGGGCGTGGCCACCCTTTCCATGGATGACCGCCTTTGCATTTGCAACATGGCCATTGAGGCGGGTGCAAAGAACGGCATTTTCCCGGTGGACGAAGTGACCATCCGCTATCTCACCGGCCGCAGCCGCCGGGCGTGGACGGTCTATGAGGCCGACCCGGACGCGGAGTACGAAAAGACCATCCACATCGACCTCTCGGCCATCGAGCCCACCGTCTCCTGGCCCCATCTGCCGGAGAACACCCACACCGCCAAAGAGAGCGAGGGCGTTGCCATCGACCAGGTGGTCATCGGCAGCTGCACCAACGGCCGTCTGGAGGACATGGAGGCCGCCTATGAGATTTTGAAAGGCAAGACCATCGCCCCCGGCGTGCGTGGTATCATCATCCCCGGCACCATGGCTGTGTACAAAGCCTGTTTGCAGAACGGCTGGCTGGAAGCTTTCATCGACGCGGGATGCATCGTGTCCACCCCCACCTGCGGGCCGTGCCTCGGCGGCTACATGGGCATTCTGGCGGAGGGCGAACGGTGCATTTCCACCACCAACCGCAACTTCGTGGGCCGCATGGGCCATGTGAAGAGCGAAGTGTATCTGGCAAGCCCCGCCACCGCCGCCGCCAGCGCGCTGACCGGGCACATTACCGACCCTCGGGAGGTGGAGTAAATGAACGCACAGGGCAAGGTTTTCAAATACCCCGACAATGTGGACACCGACGTCATCATCCCCGCCCGCTACCTGAACAGCCAGGACGCGGCGGAGCTGGCCCGCCACTGCATGGAGGACATCGACCCGGAGTTCGTGAACAAGGTAAAACCCGGCGACATCATGGTGGGTGGCTGGAACTTCGGCTGCGGCTCCAGCCGGGAGCACGCGCCCCTGGTCATCAAGGCCAGCGGCACCGCCTGCGTCATCGCCAAGAGCTTCGCCCGTATCTTCTACCGCAACGCCATCAACATCGGCCTGCCCATTCTGGAATGCGAAGCGGCGGCCGAGGCCATCAACGTGGGGGATGAAGTGGCGGTGGATTTTGACACCGGCGTCATCACCGACGTGACCACCGGAAAGACCTTCCAGGCCCAGCCCTTCCCCGCTTTCATTCAGGACATCATCCGCGCCGGCGGGCTGATGAACAGCCTTCGGCAGAAAGGGGCAAAGTGAAATGAACAAGACCATCGCGGTGATCCGGGGCGACGGCATTGGCCCGGAAATTGTAAACGAAGCCATCAAGGTGCTGGATAAGATCGCGGAAAAATACGGCCACACCTTCACCTACGACGACGTGGACATGGGCGGCGTTGCCATCGACAAGTGGGGCGACCCGCTGCCCCAGGCCATGCTGGACAAGTGCCTTGCCGCCGACAGCGTGCTGCTGGGCGCGGTGGGCGGCCCCAAATGGGAGGGCCTGCCCGGACCCCAGCGCCCGGAAAAAGGTCTTTTGCGCCTGCGGGCGGGCATGGGGCTTTATTCGAACCTCCGCCCTGCAAAGCTGTGGCCCCAGCTGGCCGACGCCAGCCCCTTAAAGCCTTCCATTGTGGAAAAGGGCATTGATTTTCTCGTGGTGCGGGAGCTCATCAGTGGCATTTACTTCGGTGAGCACAAGACGGTGGAGCAAAACGGCGAAAAGGTGGCCACCGATGTAATGCTTTATGCCGAGCACGAGATCGAGCGTATCGGACGCATTGCCTTTGAAACAGCCATGAAACGCCGCAAAAAGGTCACCTGTGTGGACAAGGCGAACGTTCTGGACACCAGCCGCCTGTGGCGGGCGGTGCTGCACCGGGTGAAGGAGGAGTACCCGGAGGTGGAGTACGGCGAGATGTTCGTGGACAACGCCTCCATGCAGCTGGTGAAAGACCCCAGCCAGTTTGACGTCATCGTGACCGGCAACATGTTCGGCGACATCCTCTCGGACGAGGCCAGCATGCTCACCGGCACCATCGGCATGATCCCCTCCTCCAGCCTGGGCGACGGCACCCGGGGCATGTACGAGCCCATCCACGGCTCCGCGCCGGACATCGCCGGCCAAAACAAGGCCAATCCCATCGGCACCATCCTCTCTGCCGCCATGATGTTGAAGTACAGCTTTGGCATGGACGCGGAGGCCGCCGCCATTGAAGCCGCGGTGGAGCAGGCGCTGAACGACGGCCTGCGCACCGCCGACATGATGGCCGGGGGCTGCACCCCGGTCAGCTGTTCGGAGATGGGCGACGCCATCACCGCCCGGCTGTGAGATCACTAAAAAAAGCCCCCGGCACAACGCCGGGGTGGCATAAGAAAACGGCGGTTCTGCCGTAGGATTTTGGCGCATAAAACACGCAGAGCGGCCCCCCAAGCCACCAAGGCTTGAGGGGCCGCTCTTTGTGCTTTTTTCATCCAAAATCCTGGG